>JBBQFH010000003.1:0-142772 GCA_038321865.1 Gemmatimonadales bacterium | reverse complement strand
GGCGGGTCGCCCGCCACGCCCCGCGGCCCGGCGCCCCGGAGCGCGGCCGCCGTGCGGACCGCACTCGTCCCCGCCCCTGCGACCGACGCCCTGGACCCGACCGGGTGCGGCGACGTATTCGGTGCCGCCCTGTTCGCCCGGCTGGTCGCCGGCGACGGCGTCGAGGCGGCGCTCGAGGAAGCCACGCGGCTCGCGGCACGCAACGTGGGATTCCGCGGCGCCAGCGGCCTGCCGCGCCACCTGCGAGGGGAGCTGGTGATGCCATGACCCGCATCATCGAGATCCCCACCAGCTTCGACGATCGCGCCATGGATCAGTTTGCCGCCGCGTTCGGGGCCTGGCCGCCGACCGAGCGACTCCTGTTCGACGCGCGTCCGGCCCAGTGGGCATCGCCGTACGCATTCGTGGCCATGCTGACGGCAGCGCAGGCGGTGGCGGAGGCGAAGGGGGAGCGGCCGATTCTCTACGTGCCGACGTCCGAGGACGTGCGACGGTACTGGGCCCGGGTCGGCTTCTTTCGGCATGCCGCCGACCTGTTCGAGCTGCACGGCAAGATCCCCCGGAGCGCGGCCGGCCCGACCGACACGCTGCTCGACGTCACGCCGGTCCGCGGGAGCGACGATGTGCACCGGGTCGTCGGCGAAATTCAGGAAGGTGCCTCCCGCATCCTGGGCGAGCTCGGGCTCGAGGCCAAGGCGACCATGGGCTTCGCCATGGCGCTCTCGGAAGCATGCCAGAATATTGTGGAGCATGCCGGGACCGGTGGCTGGGTCGCGGTGCAGGCCTATGACTGGCGCCGGCGGATCGGCACCCGCGTCGTCGTGATCGCGGTCAGCGACTCGGGGATCGGGTTCCGCCGCTCGCTGGAGCCGACGCAGGCCAAGCGCTTCGGTGACCGCTGGAGCGACGCGACGGCGCTCGAGGCCGCCTGGATCCAGAACGTCAGCCGGTTTCGCGATCCCGGGCGGGGCCAGGGGCTGGCAGGTATCAAGCGCTACCTGAGCCGGTGGGACGGCAAGATTACCATCCGGAGCGGCACCGCACGATTGGCCAACGTTCCCCAGTGGGACCGCGAGGATGTGCCGATGAGCGAACACCTGCCCGACTTCCCGGGGGCCCAGGTTCAGATCATTCTGCCGGCGCAGGCGCCCCGGTGATCCAGACGATCCGGCTGGATCACGTCCTGCGGGAGTCGGTCGCCACGCCGTACCGCAATCTGGTCACCCGCCCGACCGGTGCCGCCGTGCGCGGCCGGATCGAGCGCGCCATAGCCGAGTCGGACTGCGCGACGGCGCTGCTCGACTTCTCGGAAGTCGAGCTCCTGGATCTGAGCTGCGCGGACGAGATCGTCGCCAAGCTGCTGCTGCTCTCGGTGCCCCGGGCCGAGCACTACGTCGTGCTGTGGGGGCTCAGCGAGAACCAGGTCGAAGCGATTGATCATGTGCTGCACCACCAGCGGCTCTCGGTGGCCGCGCTGCTGTCGGGCGCTGCCGTGCTCGTCCTGCTGGGGGAAGCGGACCCTGACGCACGCGACGCATTCGGCATGATTTCGAGTCTCGGGCCCGCCGGCGCCCCCGCGCTCGCCGCCGCGCTGGGCTGGACGGAGCCGCGCGCCCGGACCACGCTGGCCTGGCTCGCCGACCGCCGGCTGGTGCGCGCCGCGGGCGACGCCTTCCACCCGCTGCTCGCCTCGTGACCCGCCGGCGCTTCGGTCTCAGCACCACCGCGATCCACGGGTCGCCCCAGCGGCGGCCCGACTGGAGCCCGGTGGCGCCGGCGCTGGTACAGAGCACCACGTTCGTGAATCCGGTCGGCTCGGAAGAGGAAGTGCTGTACAGCCGCTACGGCAACAATCCGACGCAACTCGCGCTCGCCGGCAAGTACGCCCTGCTCGAGGGCGCCGAAAAAGCGGTGTTCGTGGCGAGCGGCATGGGAGCGACGGCGCTGGCGCACCTCGCCGTGCTCCGCCCGGGCGATCACCTGATCTCCAGCGCCTGGATCTACGGCGGCACCCAGGCGCTCTTCGACCAGGAGCTCGGGCGGTTCGGCATCTCGGTGACCTACGTGAACCCCGAACAGCCGAGGATGTGGAAGAAGTCGGTCCGGAAGGAAACGCGCGCCCTGTTCGTCGAGACGCCGACGAACCCGCTGATGCGCGTCGTCGATCTGGTGCCGGTGGCGCAGACGGCCAAGGAGTTTGGGCTCGCCCTGCTGGTCGACGGCACCTTCGCGAGCCCGATCAACTTTCGGCCGCTGGAGCACGGCGCCGACGTCGTCATCACCAGCGCCACCAAGTATCTCAACGGGCACAGCGACGTGATTGCCGGCGCGGTGGCCGGGACGGCGTCCCTCGTGGATGAGGTCGTGCGGCTGATGCGGTTGTGGGGCCAGGCGATCGATCCGCACGCGGCCTGGCTGCTCGACCGGGGCATGCGGACGCTCGCGGTTCGCATGGAGCGGCACAACGCCAATGGCCTCGCGGTGGCGCGCTGGGCCTCGACCCAGGAGGCCTTCGCCCGCGTGCACTACCCCGGCCTGCCGAGTCATCCCGACCATGCGCGCGCCGCGGCAGTCCTCGATGGGTTCGGAGGCATGGTCGGGCTCGAGCTGCGCGGCGGCACCCGCGCCGCCGAGCGCATGCTCCGCCGCCTTCGCCTGGTGACGCACGCCCCCAGCCTCGCCGGTGTCGAGAGTCTGGTGTCGGAGCCTCGGCTCACCTCGCACAAGGCGCTGGGCGTCAAGGGCCGCGCGGCCATCGGCATCCCTGACGGATTCCTGCGCCTCAGCTGCGGCATCGAGGATGCGGAGGACATCATCGCCGACCTGGCCGAGGGGTTGGGTTGACATGATTCGCCTGTCGCACGTGCACAAGTCGTACGCCAACGGAGCGGTCGCGCTGAAGGACGTGTCGTTTCACGTCGCCCGCGGCGAGTTCGTCTTTCTCACCGGGCATTCCGGCGCCGGCAAATCCACGCTGCTCAAGCTGCTCTACGCCGAACAGCGGCCGACGTCGGGCGAGGCACGCGTGTCGGGCCACGTCGTGAGCGGGCTCCGGGGCGATGCGGTCGCGCGGCTCCGCCGCCGGCTGGGCATCATCTTCCAGGATTTCCGCCTCCTGGAGGACCGCAGCGCGGCGGAGAACGTCGCCTTCGCGCTCGAGGTCACCGGTGCCCGGCGTGATACGATCGCCGCGCGGGCCAGCCGGGTGCTGGCGCAGGTCGGCCTGGCCGCCAAGGGACGGGCCTATCCCCGGGAGCTTTCCGGCGGCGAGCAGCAGCGGGTGGCGATCGCGCGGGCGCTGGTCAACGATCCGGCCGTGCTCCTGGCGGACGAGCCGACGGGCAATCTCGACGAGCGGGCCACACGCGGCATCTTCCAGCTCCTGCGCGACATCAATGCCGGTGGCACGGTGGTGGTGATGGCCACGCATGATCTCGACCTCGTTCGCCAGTCCACCTTTCGGACGATCGAGATGCGGGAGGGCGCCGTCGTGTACGACAGCGCCGTGGACGAGACGCCGGGCGCGGCCGCCCAGTGAGGCTGCTCCTGCGCGAGGCGCTGCTCTCGTTCCGCCGCGCCCCGCTGCTGTCGGCGCTGTCGGTCACCACGATCGCCTTCTCCCTCTTCACGGTCGGCCTCTTCGGGATCGTGGCGATCAACCTCCGCCAGGCGTTGCGCGGCCTGGAAGAGCGGGTCGAGGTGGTCGCGTTCGTGCTCCGCGGCACACCCGAGGAGTCGATCGCGCAGGCCTCCCAGGATATCGCGGCCTTCCCCGAAGTGCAGGACGTCGTGTACGTCAGCGAGGATCAGGCGCTGGCACGCGCCCGGCGCGAGCTGGTCGAGTTCCGCGACGCCTATCGTGATCTCCAGGTCAATCCGCTCCCGCCCTCGCTCGAGCTCCGGCTCCGGGACGGGTATCGCGACGCGGACCACGTCGCCGCCGTGGCCGACCGGCTGAAGGGCTTCGCCTTCGTGGAGGACGTGCGCTACGGACGGGAATGGATCCAGCGCCTCGATCATCTGCGAAACCTCACCGGTATTCTCGGCCTCGTCATCGGGCTCGTGTTCGCCGCCGTCGCGATGGTGATCATCGGCGTCACGATCCGGCTCACGCTGCTCCAGCGCGGCCGCGAGATCCATATCATGCGGCTGGTCGGCGCGACCAACTGGTTCATTCGCGGACCGTTCCTGCTCGAAGGGGCGCTCAAGGGACTGCTGGGCGGGCTCCTCGCGGTGGCGCTCTGTTACGGCGGCTTCATCGTGTTTCGCAACAACACGGCGTCATTCGCCGGACTCATCTTTTTCCGCCCGGTTCAGGCGGTGCTTATCGTCAGCTTCGGCATGCTGATGGGTCTGGGCGGCAGCCTGGTCAGTGTGGGGCGGCACCTTCGGCACATGGGTGGCAAGGCCGACCGTCGTGCCGCCTAGGCGCTGGCCGGGCCGGCGCAGCGCCCTCCGGATCGCGCTCCTCCTCTTTGTCCTCCCGGCGGTTCCGCTCGCCCCCGTGCACGCGCAGGGGACCAGTGCACGCGAGCTCGAGGAGAGCCGGCGCCGGCTGGAGGAGATCAAGAGCGAGCGGGAGCGGCTGGAGCGCCAGCGCGAGCGGCTGAAGGGCCAGGTCCACGACGTGTCAGACGAGCTCGACAACATCGAGCGGCAACGGGAGTCGACCGGACGGATCGTGAACGAAATCGAGCGTCAGATCGGAGGGCTCACCGGGCAGCTCGACCGCTCGAGCGCCGAGCTGATCCTGGCGCAGGACAACCTCGCTGAGCGTCGGGCGGTGCTGCAGCGGCGGCTGGTCGACATCTACAAGCGCGGGCCGCTGTACACCTTCCAGGTACTCCTCACCGCCGAGTCGTTCGGCGACCTCCTGAGCCGCTACAAGTACCTCTACCTGACCAGCCGCCAGGACCGGTCGCTCGTGGCCGATGTGGAGCGGCTCCGCACCCGCGTGCTGGCCCAGCGTGGCCAGATCGTCTCGGTGAAGAATCTCCTCGACCACACGCGGGAGGAGCGTGAGGCCGAGCTCAACCGGTACGGGCAGATCGCCAAGGAGCAGGAAGACCGGCTCGCCGCCCTCCAGCGCTCCGCCCGGTCGACCGAGCGGCGTCTCAGCGAGCTCGAGAAGGACCAGGCACGACTGAACACCGTCCTGGCGAGCCTGGAGCGGACGCGGCGCGAAGACGCCGCCCGTACACCGCGCGGCGGCACGCCCGCCACGCCGGTCCCGGGCAGCATCACCACCAGCGACCTCGGCAAGCTCAACTGGCCGGTGGACGGACGGATCGTGTACCGCTTCGGCCGGGACACGCTGCCGAGCGGGGGCGTCATTCGGTGGAACGGGATCGGGATCGCGGCGGCGGTGGGGACGCCGGTGCGGGCGGTAGAAGCGGGGCGCGTACGCCTGGTCGGTCAGTTCGGAACCTACGGGCTCACGATCGTCCTGGAGCACGGCAACGGCTACTACTCGATCTATTCCCACCTGAACTCTGCGGCGGTCAAGCTGGGGACGGCGGTCGTGAAGGCGGAGACCATCGGGACGGTGGGCGGGCAGAATTCCGACTACGGGCCGCACCTGCATTTCGAGATACGCGGCGAAAACCAGATCGCGCTCGATCCGGCCGACTGGCTGCGGCGGCGCTGACTACGTTGCGACGGCCTCAGCGGTGCCGATGCGCTCGCCGGTCTGACCTCTGGCCCTGAGCAGGGCCGCTTCGGCCAGCGCAAAGAGATCGCCGATGCCGCCCGCCGCCGGGTGGGGGAAGGTGACGATCCCCGCCGTGAGCCGGGGCTGGGCGGCTTGGTCCACGCCGTCGAACGGCTGCGCTCCGAGGCGGTCCCGCACCCGGTAGACCGACTGGCGCGCACCGCCGGCATCGGTTTCGGGCAGCAGCATCGCGAACTCGTCGCCGCTGTAGCGACAGACGAAATCGGATGCGCGGACCCCGCTGCGGAGGATTCCGCCGACACCGGCGAGAATCCGGTCACCGACGTCGGCGCTGAGCTGCTCGCCGAGCTCGCGCACCCGGTCGACGTCGAGCAGCACGAGGCTGAAGCTCAGCGCATAGCGTCGCGCCCGCTCGAACTCCTCGTGCAGCCGGCTCTCCAGCGCCCCGGGGGTGCCGCATCCGGTCAGCGGGTCGACGGCCTTCGCGTCGCGCGGCAGGGACGGAGCCCCCCGTGAGAGCTCGAGCATTTTCGCCGCGGCCTGGGCCAGGGCGTCGGCGAAGGAAACCTGCGCCGCCGTGAGCGTCGCCCCCGGATCGCGAGGGCGGAGCAGAAAGACGCCGACGACGGCGCCGGCCACGCTCACCGGCAACGCGACGACGCTCTGCACCGCGACTTGCAGCTCCTCCTTGGCCCAGCGCCGGCGGATATCTTCGAACAGGGGATCGGAGTGCACGTCGGGAATGACGACCGGCCGGCCCGTCCGGATCGCCTCCACGATCTCGGGATAGCGCGCCAGCTCCAGCCGGAAATCGCGCGTGGTCGGCTCGCGATACTCCGCGAGCACCCGCCCGTGATCGGCACCTGAGGGGGTGAGGACGAACGAGCAGTGCGACAGATCGAGCGCCCTTCCCACCCGCTCGACCAGGCTGTGGAGCAGCTCCTCGGCCCGGAGCGAGGGAGCGATGTCCTCTACCAGGTCGCGCATCGCCGCGTGCAGCTCGCCGCCCGGCTGGCTCAGGCTGCCGGCGCGGTGCCGGATCCTGAGCCCGATCCGTGTCGCCAGCTCGCCGAGGTGAACGGGCGGAGCGACGACGTCATCGGCCCCCAGCGCGAGCGCGCGTGCCGGGCCATCCGGCGACCCGCCGGACAGGACCACCAGCCGCGGCGTCGACCGGCCATAGGCACAGTCGACGGTATCGAGGATGGCGGCCAGCGCTTCATCCGCGTGCGCGGCGGCGATCACGACGGCGGCGGGACCCCCTTCGTCCGGGCCAGGCCCGCCTTCGGCCACGGCAAATCCTGCCCGGGCGAGCGCCCGTTCGAGCCCATCCGGGCGCGCCAAGGCGTCCCCCAGCAGCAGCACGCGGGGGCGGGAGGCGCCGTCGGTCGGCGAGTTTTCAGTCAAGCGCGAGGAGCGGATGCATCGTTCACCGGTTGAGGAGCGCCTCGGCGCACACGTTTCGGCTCAGGGCGGTGTCCACACGGCACCCGGCCGCGCAACCGATATCGGAGCCACCGCCGCTCAGGTCTTCACCAAGACGCCGAACCAGTGGCGCGAGCCGCGGATCGGCGACGAGGTCCGGGATGCCTTCCGGGACGCATACGGCCGGAGCGGTCTCCGGTATATAGTGGCGCACGACTCGTACCTAATCAACCTCGCCTCGCCGGATCCCGTCCTAAACGCGCGCTCCGTCGAGTCTTTCACCCTCGAGCTGACCCGATGCGCCTGGCTCGGCATCCCCGGCGTAGTGTCGCATCCCGGCAACTACATTGAGGACCGGGCGCTCGGCCTGGACCGGAATGCGGCGGGGATCCTGCTGGCGCTGAAGGCGGTGCCCGGAAACACGATGGTGTTTCTCGAGACCACCGCCGGCTGCGGAACCGCACTGGGCAGCACGTTCGAGGAGCTCGCCGCACTGCGCGACCGGTTGCCGAAGCGCTATCGCCGGCGGATCGGCTTCTGCGCCGACACCTGCCACCTCTATTCCGCGGGCTACGACCTCGTCGCCGACTTCGACGGCGTCTGGGATGCCTGGGACCGTATCATCGGACTGGAGCAACTGCACTGCCTGCACCTCAACGACTCGAAGACGCCGTTCGCATCGCGCCGCGACCGGCACGCGCTCATCGGTGAGGGCTCCCTGGGCCCGGCTCCGTTCGTGCGGCTCATGACCGATCCCCGCTTCGCCGCCGTGCCGAAGATACTGGAGACGCCAAAAGGCGATGATGACCTCGTGACCAACGACCGCGCGATGCTCGCCCGCCTGCGCGGATATCGCGCCGGCACGCGTTGACCACCCTTCGCGACAGGGCGATCTTCCACCGATGCACACGCGGATACTGATCATGCTGCTCGCCGGCGCCGCGGCGCCGTCGCTGCACGCGCAGACGGACTACTACCTGCGCGCCGGCCTCAACGGATCGGGCCCGCTGGTCCGTGACTTCATCGTCCAGGACGTGACGGCGCGGCAGTCGCTGGGACCGATCGTCGTCCTCGGCCTCGGGCGCCCGATCGCGGCGCGGTACGGCGCCGGGGTCGAATTCACCCTTGGCACGGCCAGCCTGCACGCGGACTACGGCAACATCCGCAGCGATCTCGGCTCCATGCGCACAATGTCCGGGCTCGCGACATTGAACGGCGGAATCGTGGCACGGATGCGCTGGCGCGCGGGCCTCGGATTCCTGCACTACTTCGCGGGCAACGCCGCGAGCCTGCTGGCGAGTGGAACGACGCGGCTGCTGGTCGGCGCCGGCATCGACGTTCGCCAGCCGATGACCCGGACCTTCGACCTGACGATGGGCGCCGGGTACGACTTTCACCGGTTCAACTCACCGGCGCTGCAATCCCACGCCTTTTCCGGCGCGCAAGGCGTGCACCGGGTGTCGGTGTCCGTCGGGCTAGCCCGGAGGCTCCGGTGAAGCGGCTCGTGGCGGCCGCCCTGCTCACCGCCCTGGCCGGCTGCTCCGATATCGGCGCGCCGCTGCGCACGGACATTTACGAATGGCGCATCATCCAGGGAGGCGACACCGTCAATTTTCACTGGCCGCAGTCTTTCCTGCCGGTGAAGATCTGGGCCCAGCCCGTCGGCAACCTGCCGACCTACGCCGACTCGGGCATCGCCGCGTGGCGGCGCGTCTTCGTCTATGGCGAGTACGATGCGGTGCGCGTCGACGACTCGACCATCGCAGACGTGCGCATTCACGACGGCCCTCCTCCGGCCGGTGATGACGTCCTGCTGGACAGGATCTCGCTTGAATCGCTGGCGCCCGAGTGCCAGGCGGCCACGCTGCCGCATGTGGACGCCGTCCGCCAGGTGCACCTGCCGATGGACGTCTACATCTCGGCGAGATTTTCGCCCGATCTGCCGGCCACACAGGCCTGCCTGGCGCTGACGCTCACGCACGAACTGGGACACACGATCGGGATCTTCAAGCACTCGCCCCATCCCGAGGATCTCATGTACAGCAATCCGGTGGTGACGGCGCCGAGCGAGCGTGACCGCAACACCGCCGAGGTGCTGTACCATACGTCGGCGACCGTCGTGCCGGTCGGGGAGCCCTGACCCACGAATCCACCACCGTCGTCCGACCGGCGCGCCGACGCGCTGCGCTACCACGAAGAAGGGCGTCCCGGGAAGATCCAGGTCGTCGCCACCAAGCCCACCCAGAACCAGCGCGATCTCTCGCTCGCCTACACTCCCGGCGTCGCCGAGCCGTGCCTGGCCATCCAGGCGCGTCCGGAAGACGCCTATCGCTACACCGCGAAGGGGAATCTGATCGCCGTCGTCTCCAACGGTACGGCGGTGCTGGGCCTGGGCAACATCGGGGCCCTGGCCGCGAAGCCGGTGATGGAGGGCAAGGCCGTACTCTTCAAGACGTTCGCCGACCTGGACGTATTCGATCTCGAGATCAACGCGCCGGACCCCGACGACGTCGTACGCTTCTGCCGCATGCTCGAGCCCACCGTGGGCGGCATCAACCTCGAGGATATCAGGTCGCCCGACTGCTTCTACATCGAGGAGCAGCTGCGCGAGGTGCTCTCCATTCCGGTCTTTCACGACGACCAGCACGGCACCGCCATCATATCGGGGGCCGCGCTGCTCAACGCGCTCGAGGTGACGGGCAAGGACATCGATCGCGTTCGCGTCGTCTTCATGGGGGCGGGGGCGGCGGCGATCGCCACGGCGGAACATTACGTGCGGCTGGGCGTGCGTCGGGAGCATGTCACGCTCTGCGACCTGCACGGCGTCGTTTGCCCGGGGCGGGAGCCGCTGGACCCCTATCAGGCGCGCTTCGCCCGGCAGGACGGGGCCCGGACGGCCGCCGACGCATTCGATGGCGCCGACGTGTTCGTCGGGCTGTCGGCTGCGGGCGCCGTCACGGTCGAGATGCTGCAACGGATGGCGCCGGAGCCGATCATCTTCGCCCTCGCCAACCCGGTCCCCGAAATCGACCCGGACCAGGCCAGGGCGGCCCGGCCGGACGCCGTCATCGCCACCGGCCGCACCGACTATCCGAATCAGGTCAACAACGTCCTCGGGTTTCCCTTTATTTTTCGCGGAGCCCTCGATGTCCGGGCTCGCGCCATCAACGAAGAGATGAAGATGGCCGCGACCCGCGCCCTGGCCGCGCTGGCGAAGGAGGACGTCCCCGACGTGGTGCTCCGGGCCTACAACGTCGAGTCGCTTCGCTTCGGGCGAGACTACCTCATCCCGAAGCCGTTCGACCCCCGCGTGCTGCTCTGGGTGGCGCCCGCCGTCGCGTGGGCCGCGATTCACAGCGGCGTGGCGACACAGCTGATCGACATGGACGACTATCGCTCCGGGCTCGAGTCGCGGCTCGGGCGCGGACGTGCGGTGATGCGGGGCTTCAGCAACCGGGCGGCGGCCAATCCCCAGCGCCTCGCCCTCACCGATGCAGACGATGCCCGCGTGCTCCGCGCCGCCCGGATCCTCGCCGATGACGAGATCGCCATCCCGATCCTGATCGGCGACCCGCTGGCGATCGCCGCGGCGGCCGGGCACGCGGGGGTGCCCATCGCCGACCTGCGCATCGTGGATCCGGCCGGCGATCCCGGGCGCGAGCGGTACGCGGATGTGTTCTGGGCGCGCCGGCAGCGCCGCGGCGTGACGGTTGCGGAAGCGCGGCGGCGATTGCTGCAGCCCGAGTATTTCGGCGCGATGATGGTGGCCCAGGGCGACGCCGACGCCGTCGTCGTCGGCGAGAATCTGCACTACCCACGGGCCATCCGGCCCGCGCTCGAAGCCGCCGGCAGCGATGACGATGCCGCGGTCGCCGGCATCTACATGATGGTGACCCAGACCGATACCTATTTTTTTGCGGACTGCACCGTCAACATCAATCCTGATGCCACCCGCCTGGCGCAGATCGCAGTCGCGACGGCGACGTTCGTCGAGCAGCTCGGCATCGAGCCCCACATCGCGATGCTGTCGTTCTCCAATTTCGGCTCGGTGCGGCACCCGATGCAGACGAAGGTGGCCGATGCCGTAGTCCGGCTCCATGACACGCACCCGGACCTGCAGGTCGACGGCGAAATGCAGGCCGACACCGCCGTCGTCGAATCCATCCTCACCGGGCGGTACCCCTTCAGCCGGTTGCACGGACCGGCGAACGTGCTGATCTTTCCCGATCTGAATGCGGCCAACATCAGTTACAAGCTGCTTGGCCGGCTCGGCGGCGCCCAGGCCATCGGTCCGATCCTGGTGGGCATGGCGGCGCCGATTCACGTCCTGGAGCGGGACTCGGGCGTGGACGATATCGTGAACATGGCGGTCATCGCGGCGGTGGACGCGCAGGAGCGCGCCCGGCACAAGGGCCGGCGTCCGGGCTGACCACAACTCCAGCTTCCGCGCTCGAGCGCGTCCGGGATCCCATGGCGACCAAGATTTCCCCCGCCCACCGCGAAGCCTCCGAGTCGGTGGCTGACGGGCTGACCCCGAAAGCCGCCCACCGCAATCTCATCGCACCCGAGCTGATCGAGGCGGCCATTCGGCGTGGGGAAGGGCGCGTCACCGACTTCGGCGCGTTCGTCTCGGTGACGACGCCACACACCGGTCGCTCGCCGAAGGACAAGTTCGTGGTGGACGAGCCCGGGTCCAGCGGACAGATCTGGTGGGACAAGAATGCCCGCATGGACCCGGCCGCATTCGACCGGCTGCATGCTGACGTGCTGGGCCACCTGAACCCGCAGGAGCTGTTCGTCCAGGACCTGTTCGGCGGCGCCGACCCGGCGTACCGCCTGCCAGTCCGGTTCGTGACGCCGAACGCGTGGCACGCGCTGTTCGTGCGCAACATGTTCATCCGCCCCGAGCCGGCCGACCTGGCGGGCTTCACTCCCGACTTCACCGTGCTGCACGCCCCCGAGTTCGAGGCCGATCCGGCGAAGCACGGCACGCGCACGTCCACGGTCATCGCACTCAACTTCGCCCGGCGGACGGTGATCATCGCCGGGACCCGGTACGCCGGCGAGATGAAGAAGTCGATCTTCACCGTCCTCAACTACCTGCTGCCGCAGCAGGGCGTCCTGCCGATGCATTGCTCCGCCAACATCGGCCCCGATGGCGACACGGCGATCTTCTTCGGCCTCTCCGGCACCGGCAAGACCACGCTGTCGGCCGATCCGGCCCGCGGTCTCATCGGCGACGACGAACACGGCTGGACCGACCGCGGCGTCTTCAACTTCGAGGGCGGCTGCTACGCCAAGGTCATCAAGCTCCGGCCCGACACCGAGCCCGAGATCTTTGCGGCAACCCGGATGTTCGGCACCGTGCTCGAGAACTGCGTGATCGACCCCGCTACCCGCGCGGTGGACTACGATGCGCAATCCATCACCGAGAATACGCGGGCCTGCTACCCGCTGCCGTTCATTCCCAATCACGTGGCCAGCGGCATGGGCGGCATCCCGAAGAACATCGTGCTGCTGACGGCCGATGCCTATGGCGTCATGCCGCCGATCGCGCGACTTACCCCCGACCAGGCGATGTACCAGTTCCTGTCCGGCTACACCGCCAAGGTGGCCGGCACCGAGCGCGGCGTCACCGAGCCCACCGCCACCTTCTCCAGCTGTTTCGGCGCCCCGTTCCTCCCCCTCCATCCCGGCGTCTACGCCAAAATGCTCGGCGACAAGATCGCCGGGCACGGGGCACGCGTCTGGCTGGTGAACACCGGCTGGACCGGCGGGCCGTACGGCACCGGGTCACGGATGAAGCTGTCCTTCACGCGGGCGATGGTGAGCGCCGCGCTGTCCGGACAGCTCGACAAGGGAACCTTTGCCAAGGACCCGGTCTTCGGCTTCGACGTGCCCACGGCCGTGCCGGGCGTGCCGACGGAACTCCTCTCGCCGCGTGGCACCTGGGCCGATGGCGCGGCATACGACGTCCAGGCGCAGAAGCTCGCGGGGATGTTCCGGGAGAACTTCGAGCAGTTCAGGGCCCAGGTGCCGGATACCGTCACCGCGGCCGGGCCGGTGCTCTGAACCACGAGCTCGAGGTCATCCGCGACCCGCTCTGGGACAACATTCGACTCGACGGGCCGGCGCTGCTCGCGCTGGATACGCCGGCCGTGCAGCGGCTCCGCTACATCCGCCAGCTCGGCCACGCCTTTCTCGTCTATCCCGGCGCCACCCATACCCGGTTCGAGCACGCCCTCGGCGCCTACCACCTGACGCGCCGGGCCCTCGCCGCGCTTGCCGAGCGCGGCGAGCTGGCCGCGGTCAGCGAAGAGGACTGCCTCGCCGTCCGCCTGGCCGCGCTGCTGCACGATATCGGACACTATCCGTTCTCGCACGCGCTCGAGGAGGCGGGCTTCCCCTCGCACGAAGCGCAGGGCGTGACCAAGCTCGCCGAGGGCGAGCTGAGCGAACGGCTTCATGACATCGGCGGTGCCTCCCTCGGCCCGGAGATCGGCGCGCTGATTCGGGGCACCAGCGAGAGCCCGCTCCAGGGCCTGATCTCCGGCTCGCTCGACCTGGACAAGATCGACTACCTCAGCCGTGACGCCCGGATGTGCGGCGTGCCCTACGGCACGGTGGACGTCGACCGGCTGATCTCCTCGCTCACGCTGGTGGACGCGGGACCCCGGGGCCGCGAGGTCGGCGTGCAGGAGAAGGGCGTCAGCGCGCTCGAGTCGCTGCTGTTCGCGAAGTATCAGATGTATCGCAACGTGTACTGGCATCACGCGGTCCGCTCCGCCACGTGCATGTTCAAGCGCGCCGCGCGCGATGCCGTGCGGACCGGCGTCATGACCGTGGAGGCGATCCGCGATCTGACCGACGAGGGGCTGATGGAGGTCCTGGTCACGCGAGGCGGGAGCGAGCTGGCGGGTGCAGTCCGCGCCCGGCGGCTCTACAAGCGGGTGCTCGATCTGCCGGCGAGCGAGGTGGCGGAGTCGGGGGATGCGTGGGTGGCGGACGATCCCGACCTGGCTGAGCAGGTGGAGGACGCGCTCGCCGTCGAAGCCGGCCTGGCGCCGGGCGAGCTGCTGCTGGACTTCCCGACGCGGTCCTCCATGCTCGGCGTCGATCTCCCGCTCCGCACCCGCGCCGGCGAGGTCGAGCGCCTCACCGACGAAGGCCGAGCCGGGCACCTGGGCCTGCCGCGCATCGCGAATCTGCTGTACGAGAGCGCCCGTCGCCTGCGCATCTTCACGGCGCGGCCTCCCACCCGCCCGCTGGACGGTGCACGGGACCTGATGCGGCTGAGCGGCGACGACGTTCGGGCCCGCCTTCTGGCACAGGCGCGCCTGCTCGGCTGAGTCGGGCGCCGATCGACTGGCCGGGTGGGCTAGGGGTTTTGGCTGGGGGTGCTGGCGAGACTGTGTTCGCCGGTCTTGGTCTCGATGTTGTCGATGCGCACGACGATCGCCGAGATGTTGTCGAGCCCGCCGCGGCGGTTCGCTTCGGTGATGAGCCGGTCCACCCAGCGTTGCGGGCCGCCCTCGGACTGAAGGATGCGGGTCAGCTGCTCGTCTTCCAGCATGCCGGTCAGCCCATCGGAGGCGAGCAGGACGATGTCCCCCTCCTCGAGCGTTCCGGCATAGACGTCGGGCGTCACATCGACGCCGGCGCCGACGCAGCGAGTGATCACGTTGCTGTAGGGATGGACCCGTGCCTGGTCCGGGGTGAGCAGCCCGGCATCGACCTGCTCCTGCACGTACGAGTGGTCCTTGGTCAGCTGCAGCATCTCGCCGTTTCGCAGCAGGTAGGCGCGGCTGTCGCCGACCTGGCCGATCAGGTAGCGCTTGGGCTGGAGGACCAGGACGGTCGCCGTGGTGCCCATGCCGCGCTTGTCGTGCTCGGAAAGCGTGCGGGAGAAGATGGCGTCGTTCGCGCTCCGGATCGCGTTCCCGATCCGCTCACCGGCTTCCTGATCGCCGAGCCCGCGCAACGAGCCGATCTCGCGGGAGATCGTGCGCACGGCCATCTCGCTCGCGACTTCGCCGGCGGCGTGGCCCCCCATGCCGTCGGCGACGATGAAGATCCCGCGCTCGGCGAGCATCAGGTAGTTGTCTTCGTTACCCGACCGGACGATGCCGACGTCGGTTCGGGCCGCACAGGTGAAGTGCACGTGGCTCCGCTATGTCAGCATCATGAAGGCGACCGCCATCGCCGCGAGCAGCACCACCGCCACGGCCACGATTACCGAAGTCCGGTCCCCGCGCTTGGCGGGTCGGGAAGTCTGGCGGCGTCTCGTCGGCTTCGCAACGCCCGGGTCGGACGGCGCACCGGCGGCCGGGTCGGCGGAATCCAGGCTCGCCACTGCCTGGGTGTCACGCGCCGCGGACTCCGCCACGTCATCGAATGGTTCGAACAGCAGCAGCACCTCGCCGAACCTCAGTGAGGTTCCGGGTGACAGCGCCATGTCCTCATTGGCCATCTCATCGTCCACGAACGTCCCGTTGGTGGATCCCAGATCGACCACCACCCAGACGTCATCGCGACGCTGCAGCTTGGCGTGCATCGTGCTCACGCTCGGATCGGGGAGCACGACATCGTTGTATTCGCCCCGTCCGACACTCGCCACCGTCGCGCGTATCGCGAACCGGGTCCCCTTGAGCGCTCCGGAACGACCCAGCAGCGACGCCAGCAGCGGCGGTGCGACCGGGATACCCGGCAACGGCGTGGAGCGGACGCCGTGGAGCGTATCGTTGAGCTGCTGCTCGGCCCCCGGGGGCGGGCCGTCGGGATCGGCGTGAAAGCGGAACTCGTCCGGGCCGACGCGAATGATGTCGGCCCGCACCAGCGGTCGCGCCCCCTCGACCCGCCCACCGTTCACGAAGGTGCCGTTCGCACTCAGGTCCATCAGCACGTAGCCCGCATCCGTGGCCTTGATCTCGGCGTGCTGACGGGACACGTCATCACTCGGCACCACCACGTCGGCACCCGCCTCCCGCCCGAACACCAGGGGGCCCTCCCCCACGGGGTATTCCCGCCCGTCGGTCAGGCAGACCACCCGCCCGCCGCTCGGACGCCGGTTCCCCTTCGGCAGCACGACGGCCGTGGCATCGGCCAGGGCCGCGGCATTCATGATCTGCGTCCGCCCCGCTCGCCGGGCATCCACGACGAGCAGCTCCGTACCGCCGATCCTGAGCTTGTCGCCGTGCAGCAGGGGCGTCGGATCACCCCCCAGGCGCACGCCGTTGACCAGCACCTCGGCGCCCGGACAGGCGCGAACGGCCGCTCCCCCGTCGGCCGAGCCCTGGACGAGCGCGTGACGCTCGGCCACGCCGTCGCCGGGGAGCAGGACCGAGGCACCCGCGCCGGACCCGATCACAAGCTCACCAACGGCGATCGGGTAGGTCCGTCCACCCGCTTCAAGGTGCATCATGGGCGATCGCGTCGAGGGAATGATCGATTTCGGTCAAACGTACCCGGTCCAATCCGACCTCCGCAAGCGACCAATTCAGGCGCTCCGGCGTTCCGCCCCACCATACTGCTGCAACCGGTAGAGCCGTTCGTAGAGGCCCCGGTGTGCCAGCAATGCCCGGTGGGCGCCCCGCTCCCTGATCTCACCATGGTGCAACACCAGAATTTCATCGGCGTGAAGCACGGTGCTCAGCCGGTGCGCGACGATCAGGCTGGTGCGTCCGGCCATCAGCTCGGCGAGCGCCGACTGGATCTGGGCCTCCGCTTCCGCGTCCACCGAGCTCGTCGCCTCGTCGAGGACGAGAATCGTGGGATCGCGCGCCAGGGCCCGGGCAAAACTGAGCAGCTGGCGCTCGCCCACGCTCAGGCTGCGGCCACGCTCGCCAAGTATATGGTGGTATCCGGCCGGGAGGCGGGCGATGAACCGGTCGGCCCCGACCCGTCGGGCCGACTCCGCCGCGGCCTCCGGTGAGATCGGGGCATCGAGGACGAGGTTGTGCAGGATATCGCCCGCGAACAGGAACAGGTCCTGCTGGACGAACCCGATCAACCCCCGCAGTACGTCGGTGGAGAGGGCGCGAATGTCCACGCCGTCCACCGTGATCCGGCCTTGCACCGGATCGTAGAAGCGGAGCAGCAGGTTGATGATCGTGGATTTCCCTGCCCCGGTGTGCCCCACCAGCGCGACCGTCGTCCCCGGCGCCGCCACGAACGACACGTCCTTCAGGACCCACGGCCCGGTGTCGCTGTAGCGAAACCAGACGCCTTCGAACCGGAGCTCGCCGCGGGCGGGACCCGGCAGCGCGACCGCCGCGACCGGCTCCGCCACGTCGATCGGCTCGTCCAGCAGCTGGAAGACCCGTTCCGACGATGCCATGGCGCTCTGCAGCAGGTTCACCTTCTCCGACAGGTCCTGCAGCGGCTGGAAAAACCGTCGCGTGAGCTGGATGAACGCCGCCAGCACGCCCACGGTCAGCGTCCCGTCGAGTGCGCGGCCCCCGCCGTAGAACAGCAGGAGGGCCAGCGCCACCGCCGAGAGCGCCTCGATGACGGGGAAGAACACGGCATACACCGTGATCGACCGGAGATGGGCGTCGAGGTGGTCCCGGTTGAGCACGTCGAACCGCTCCGCTTCGGCGCCTTCGCGGCCGAACAGCTGGACCACGCGCATGCCCGACAGGTGTTCCTGGAGAAAGCTGTTGAGCCGCGCCAGCCGGGTCCGGATGTCGCGAAATGCCTCGCGCACCTGGTGCCGGAACACCGTGGCGGTGAGCCAGACAAAGGGAATGACCGCAAAGGCGACCAGGGCGAGCCGCCAGTCGGTCAGCAGCATCAGGGTCATGATCGCCAGCAGCGTGAAGAGATCGCCGAAAACGGTGACGAGCCCGGATGAAAAGAGCTCGTTCAGCGTCTCGACGTCGCTGGTCACGCGCGTCATCAGCCGGCCGACCGGATGGGTGTCGAAGTAGCGAATGCTCAGCCGCTGCAGGTGAGCGAAGATGGCGAGCCGGAGGTCGTACATCACCCGCTGGCCGATGATCGTCGTCAACAGCGCCTGGCCGTAGTCGGTCAGGAACTCGAGCAGAAGGGAGGCGAAGAAGAGTGCCGCGAGCGTGGCGAGGAGCCCCGTGTCGCGCGCGGGAATGGCGACATCGATGGCGCGTCGCGTCAGCTCCGGCCCCACCAGCGCCAGCGACGCGCTGCCCAGCAGGAGCACGATCGCGGCCGCGGTGAGCCAGCCATGCGGCCGCAGATACCGGAGCAGCCGTCGGAGCAGCAGCGGATCGTATCCCCGGGCGGGGACCTCGTCGGTCTGGCCGTCCACCTAGACGGCCGCTCCGTCGTCGATGCCCTTGAGCCCCTTCCGCACCCAGCCGGAAAAGACGAAGAAGCCGAAGGCGATGGTGAAGTAGCTGAGGATCATGCGCCAGATCAGGGTGTAGATCGGCGTCAGTTCGCGCGGCACATACACCGACATGACCGCCGCGGACATGAGCTCCGCGATTCCGGAGGCGCCCGGCGTCGGCGCAAAATACAGGAGAAAGGTGATGAGCGTCTGCAGCAGCAACACGTCTACGAACTGCACCTCGATACCGAGCACCCGGAGAGTCACGTAGCCGGCGAGCAGCTTGTTGGCGTGGGAGGGCGCCGACAGGAGAACCGCCCAGAAGAGCGCCAGCCAGCCGCGGGGCGTGTTGAAGGCGACGACGCTCGCATGCGCCTCATCCAGCCCGTGGCTGAGCCGAGCCAGGCGCGAGGACAGCCGTTCGCTTCGGCGGCTGAGCCGCTCGGCCAGCCGCTGGATGAGGTCTCGCACCAGCTTGGGAAAGACGATGACCGTGACGAGCAGGAGGCCGAGCCCGCCGAAGATGCCGAGGCTGCCGAGGAAGAGATCGTACAGCGAGAGCCCCAGCACGTGCCCGCGCTCGCCGAGTGACTTCCCGGCGCCGAAGACGATCGCCAGCGGCCCGGCGATGGCGAAGAAGGCCACGGTCGCGATGAAGGTCATGAGCGTGGAGGTGACCGCCACCGGCAATGGTACGCCATAGCGCCGCATGGTGTACATCATCATGGGCCCCGCCCCCGACTGCAGCGGGGTGACGTAGGCGGCCCATGCACTCATCCCGCCGGCGAGGATCATGCCCTTCAGCGGCGGGTCGGGGTACGCCTCGCGCGCCACCACCCAGAGCCGAAGCCCGCCGCCGATCCAGTCCATGGACGCCAGGCCCAGCCCGACGAGCAGCCAGGCCCAGTGCAGCCGCCCGAGAGCCGCCAGGAACGCCGGGAGATTGTTGCCATAGACGAGCGTGAGGACGAATCCGACCAGCGATGCGACGACGAAAATCTCGAAGCCGCGCAAGACGAGTTTCGGCGTGAGGAGTTTGGCCATTAAGGCGCTAAAGGTACGCCCTCCGCCCATGGGGGCGGTAGGGCATTACGCCCACGGATCACTCCCGAAAGCATCCCGAACCGCTATCTTTGGACCGTGTCCGTCATCCGCATCGTCAACGCCCATCAGAACAATCTGAAGGGCGTCACCGTCGACCTCCCGCACCGGTCGCTCATCGTCATCACCGGGCCCTCCGGCTCGGGCAAGAGCACGCTCGCCTTCGATACGATCTACGCTGAGGGGCAGCGTCGCTATATCGAGTCGCTCTCGACCTACGCCAAGCAGTTCCTCGAGCGCATGCCGAAGCCGCTGGTGGACCGGCTCGAGGGGCTGGCGCCTGCGGTGGCCATCGAGCAGCGCAACCCGACGATGTCCAGCCGGTCCACCGTCGGCACGGCCACGGAGATCTACGACTATCTGCGCCTGCTCTGGGCCCGCCTCGGCCGGAGCTACTGCCGGGTCTGCGGCGCTCCGGTCCGGCGCGACACGCCGCAGTCGGCTACGGACGATATCCTGTCGGCTGCCAGTGGCCGGCTGCAGATCGCCTTCCCGCTCCCGCCCTCGGCCCGGCACAGTCACGCCGCCATCGTCGAAAACCTGCGCGCGATGGGCTTCGTCCGCCTGCTCGCCGACGGTGTCCCATACCATCTCGACGAGCTGCCGCCGGACATCGATCTGACCCAGTCGGCCGACCTGATCGTCGTGGTCGACCGGCTGACGGCCGACGCGGCGTCGGCCGGCCGCATCGCCGAATCGGTCTCGACCGCATTTCAGGAGGGTGAAGGCGTGGCGCTGGCGGTGCATGAGGGCGGCCGGCTGCGCTTTACCGAATTTCCCGCCTGCAGCGCCTGCGACACGCCGGCCCCGCTCGTGACGCCGGCGCTTTTTTCATTCAACAATCCGCGCGGGGCCTGCCCCGCCTGCAACGGCTTCGGTGCGACGCTCGAGTACGACGAGTCGCTCATCGTTCCCGACCCCGCTCGAAGTCTCGCCGAGGGGGCGATTGACCCCTGGACCAAGCCGCGCTATGAGACGCGGCGGCGCCTGCTGCTCGACACGGCCCGCGCCCTGGGTGCGGACCCCGACAAGCCCTGGACCAAACTCAAAGCGTCCGTGCGCCACGAGCTGCTGCACGGCCGCAAGGGCCGCTACATCGGCATCTTCCCGTTTCTCACGGATCTCGAGGAAAAGCGCTACAAGCAGTACATCAGGGTCTTTCTCCGTCAGTATCAGCTGGCGCACACGTGCGACGCCTGCGGCGGCACCCGGCTGAATGGGAGCGCGCTGGCGGTCCGGATCGGCGCCGATCGAATCGCCGACGTCGCCGCCCGGCCGGTGGACGGAATACGGGCGTGGATGGATGCGCTCGAATTGAGCGATACCGAGCGGCGGATCGCCCAGCTCATCGTCGAGCAGCTCGACGCGCGGCTCACCTACCTCCGGGACGTGGGGCTCGGCTACCTCTCACTCGACCGTCAGACCCGCACCCTCTCCGGCGGCGAGGCGCAGCGCATCGCCCTCGCCAACGCCCTGGGATCGCGCCTGGTGGACACGCTGTACGTGCTCGACGAACCGTCCATCGGCCTTCACCCGCGCGACACCGGGCGCCTGCTCGCGCTGCTGCGCCGCCTGCGCGACGCGGGCAACACCGTCATCGTGGTGGAGCACGACCTCGCGGCCATCCAGCAGGCCGATTTCATGCTCGAGCTCGGCCCCGGCTCCGGCGAGCACGGCGGCCAGGTCGTGCACGCAGGCCCGCTCGAGACCGCCGGCGGTTCGCTCACCGGCCAGTACCTCAGCGGCGAGAAGCGCATCGGCGTGCCGGCCGAGCGGCGGGCGGCGGGGCCCCAGTGGCTGCGCGTGCGCGGCGCGACGCTGCACAACCTCCGCGATGTCGACGTTGATATTCCGCTCGGCACACTGACGGCGATCACCGGCGTCTCCGGCTCCGGAAAGAGCAGCCTGATCTACGACGTGATCTACCGGAACCTGGAAGCGCGCATCCACGGCGGCCATTCGGCCAAGTCGCACCTGGGCGAGCCGGTGGGCGCGGTCAGGTCGATCACGGGGTGGGAGTTTTTGCAGGATGTGCTGATGGTGGATCAGTCGCCGATCGGACGGTCCCCACGTTCCAACCCGGTGACGTACATCAAGGCGTTCGACGAGATCCGCGAGCTGTTCGCGGAGCAGCCGCTGGCCCGGCAGCGGAAGTACAGTGCGGCGACCTTCTCGTTCAACCTCCCCGGCGGCCGTTGCGATGCCTGCGAGGGGGCCGGGCACGTGCAGGTCGAGATGGTGTTTCTCGCCGACGTCTTCGTGCCGTGCGAGGTCTGCGGCGGCACACGCTACCGGCGCGAAGTGCTCGAGGTCCGGATCCACGGCTGCTCGATTCACGACGTGCTGCAGTGGACCGTTGAGGAGGCGATCTCACGCTTCCGCCACCAGCCCCGGCTGGGCACCGCGCTCTGGCACCTGCAGCAGGTCGGCCTCGGATACCTGCGCCTCGGCCAGCCCGCGACCACGCTCTCCGGAGGGGAGGCCCAGCGCCTGAAGATTGCTCGCGAGCTGGCAAGCGCGGGCCGGAAGGCCGGCCGGAAGCTCTACATCCTCGATGAGCCGACCACCGGCCTCCATCTCGACGACGTGCGCGTGCTCATCCAGGTGCTCGACCGCCTGGTAGACGCCGGGCACACGGTCGTCGTCATCGAACACCATCTCGATGTCATCAAGCGGGCGGACTGGGTGATCGACATGGGACCCGAGGCGGGAAACGACGGGGGACGCGTGGTCGGCCAAGGCACGCCGGAACAGATCGTGGAGCTGGGCGAGTCCCACACAGGGCGCTATCTCGCTCCGCTGCTGACCGACGTCGCCACTGCCGCACGCTAGGCAGGGGCGGCACCGTGGATTTCACGCAGGTGTGTCACGCTGAGCCACGCACGTTTGCCCCCCGGATCAGCGCCCACGCCCTGGCCACGTCGTCAGCACCCGTCTGCCACTGGCCCACCGCCAGCCGAATGGCGAATCGGCCACCCAGCACCGTGTGGGTCAGGAATACCCGTCCGTCGGCGTTCACTCTGGCGAGGAGAGATCGGTTCCACTCATCCAGCTCCGGCTCCCGCCCGGCGAGCCCGGGCGGCTCCGCCCGGAAGCAGACCAGTCCGAACGGCGATGGTGCCAGCACCCGGAACCCCGGTTCCACCTCGACCCACGAGCGAAACTCGGCCGCCAGCGCGATGTGGCGCCGCAGCATCGCGCGGAGGCCCTCCGCGCCGTAGCTTCGGATGACGAACCAGAGCTTCAGCGCGCGGAAGCGGCGCCCGAGCGGGATCCCCCAGTCGCGAAAGTTCGCCACGTCAGGATCGCACGGCGTCCTGAGATACTCCGGTGTCGTCTGGAAGGTGCGCAGCAGGGTGTCCACGTCGCGCACGAAGTAGGCCGAGCAGTCGAAGTTCGTAAGCAGCCACTTGTGCGGGTTGAAGACGAAGCTGTCGGCCAGCTCGACGCCGTCGATGGTCGCGCGGCGCTCGGGCAGCATCGCGGCCGCGCCCGCGTAAGACGCATCCACGTGGAGCCACACCCCGAACCCCCGGCAGATCTCCCCGATCGCGCGGAGCGGATCGATCGCAGTGGACGGCGTAGTGCCGACCGTGGCGACGACGCAGGCCGGCCGCCGGCCGGCCGCCACATCGGCCGCGATCGCCTCCGCCAGCACCTCCGGACGCATCGCGAAGTGCTCGTCCACCGGGATCAGCCGCAGCTGGTCGAGCCCGTATCCGGCCAGCTTCACGCCCTTGGCCACCGACGAATGCGCTTCGGCCGAGGCGTAGACCGTGAGCGCGGGGCCACCCATGGCACCCAGTCCGGCGCTGCCGGCCTGGTGTGCCGTCGCCCGCTCGCGCGCTGACAGCAGGGCCACGAGCGTGGCGGTCGAGGACGTATCCTGGATGACACCGGTAAATCCCTCCGGCAGCTCGAGCAGCTGGCGCAGCCACTCCATCACCAGCTGCTCGAGCTCAGTCGCCGCGGGCGAGGTCTGCCATGACATGCACTGGGCACCGAGCGTCGCCGTCAGCATCTCGGCGAGGATGGACGGCGGGCTGTTATTCGCGGGGAAATAGCCGAACCACCCTGGATGATTCCAGTGAGTCATGCCCGGCACGATCAGCTCGCGGAAGTCTTTCGCGATCCGGTCGAAGGGTTCGCCACGTTCCGGCGGCGCCGGAGGAAGCGCGCTGCGCACGTTTCCGGGCGCGAGCTCGGGCACGATGCGCCGGTCGCCGACATCGGCCAGATAGTCGGCCATCCAGTCTACCAGCTCGTGCGCATGCCGGCGAAATTGTTCGGGAGTCATGCGCAGGAAGATATCCGCCTCGTCCGCCTGGAGAACGTCGTGCCGCCAGCAGCCATCCTCACGTTCGATCCCGCCACCGCGGCGCGCCACCTCCGGCGCGCCGACCCCGTGCTGCGCGACGTCATGAAGCGGTCGGTTCCATTCGAGCTCCGGACGCGACCGACGCAGAGCCTGTTCGCAGCGCTGATGGAATCGATCGTCTACCAGCAGCTCTCGGGAAAGGCGGCCGCGACCATCCTCGAACGGACCCGCCGCCTGTTCCTCCCCAAGCGATTCCCTACCCCCCAGGATATTCTCGCCGCACCGGAGTCGTCGCTCCGCTCGGCCGGACTCTCGGGCGCGAAGACCGCGGCGCTCAAGGACCTCGCTCGGCATACCGTGGATGGCACCGTACCGACGCTGGCGCGCGTGCGGCGGATGCCGGACGCGGAAATCATCGAGCGGTTGACCACGGTGCGAGGCATCGGCGTGTGGACGGTCGAAATGCTGCTGATGTTCCGGCTGGGGCGGCCCGACGTGTTGCCGGTGGGAGACCTGGGCGTCCGGAAGGGCTTCGCCCTCGCCTACGGCCTCGACGCGATGCCGACGCCGCGGGAGCTGACCGCACACGCCGAACGATGGCGGCCGTT
Organism: Gemmatimonadales bacterium; assembly: GCA_038321865.1. GTDB lineage: Bacteria > Gemmatimonadota > Gemmatimonadetes > Gemmatimonadales > GWC2-71-9 > JAICUF01. The sequence continues at coordinate 118,344 of JBBQFH010000003.1, read as the reverse complement.
CCGGAGCGTCGCCAGCTGGTACATGTGGCGCGCCACCGAGATGGAATTCGGGCCGGGTGGAGGACGGGCGTAACGAAACTGGGGCATAAAAGACAAGGCCTGCGACGACTGGCCAGGCCCTGACGCGTGGATTCAGCCCTGCAGCAGCTCCCGAGGAGGGACTCGAACCCCCGACCCGGTGATTAACAGTCACCTGCTCTACCAACTGAGCTACTCGGGATCGGAATTGCGACAGGAGGATAACGGGACAGGCGGAGCCGGTCAATCATCGCCGGGGCGTGTCGGCCGCTGCGGTGCCAGTTTGCACCCGTTGCTAATGGTCGCCACAGCATGCTCTTACGAGGCGATGTGAGCAGTTGCTCGCTATGCCGAAACGGAGAGCAACCGCTCGCAGGTACGGATGCAGAATTCTGCGTGCCGGAATGGCGCAGAAAATCGCGGCCTTACGTCACATAAGTGCTTGTTGAAAATGCTGTTACAGACTCTTCGGGTTTCCAATTTCCTCCCATCTTCATACCTTCCTTACCATGAGTCTGCTTCCGCTGGTCGGCCATGAGGACGCGAGAAGCCGCCTGGCCGAGGCGGTCGCAAACGGAAGGCTCCCGCAGGCGCTGCTGTTCACAGGGCCGCAGGGAATCGGCAAACAGCGGCTGGGACTGTGGCTCGCCCAGCTGCTCCAGTGCGACCAGCCGGCCGCGGAGCCCTGCGGAGCGTGCGGGCCCTGCCGGCAGGTGCTTGCGCTCCAGCACCCGGACGTGCACTGGCTGATGCCGATCCCGCGCCCGAAGGCCGGCGATGCCGACCGGCAGGTCGAGGAGGCCGCCGAGGCCATCGCCGCGGTAATCGACGAGCGGCGAGCGGAGCCGCTGTATGGCCCGTCCGACGGCATGGCCAGCCACAGCGTGGCGAGTGTACGATTCCTGCAGCGGGTGGCGTGCCTCACGTCGGTACAGGGCCGCCGGAAGGTATTCATACTGGGCGAGGCGGAGCGGCTGGTGCCGCAGGAGTCGAGCCCGGAGGCGGCCAATGCGCTCCTCAAGCTGCTCGAGGAGCCGCCGGCCGACAGTGTGTTCGTGTTGACGACCGTGGACGCGCGGCAGTTGCTGCCCACTATCCGGTCCCGGGTCGTGCCGCTCCGTCTGGGCCGACTGCCCGATGAGGTGGTTCGCGCCTTCCTCGGCGCCGCCCTCAAGCCGCCGTTGACAGGCGACGCGCTCACGGCCCGGGTGCACGCGGCGGCCGGCGCGATCGGCATGGCGGCCGGCGGAGACGAAGGGGCAAAGGCGCGGCAGGCGGCTCATGCAATCCTGGAGGCGGTGCTGGCTGGTCCGGGCCCTCGCCTGGAGCGATCGCTTCGGCAGCAGCCCTGGTCCGCTCGCGGGGAATTCACCGCCGTGCTCGACGCAGTCGCCGATACCCTCGGCGAGGCGGCCCGAGGAGCAATGGGCGAGCAGGTGCGGAGGCCCGTGCCCGGCGGACTACTGGGGTGCGAGCCACAGGCGCTGTTCCGGGCGCTGGATCGCGTGAGTGACGCCCGCGAATCGGCCCATGGCAACGTGAATCCGCAGCTCCTGCTCGCGGTGCTGACGGACGAGCTGGCGGCGCTCCTGTGAAGCTGAGTCACGTAGACGAGCGCGGCCGGGCCCGAATGGTCGACGTCAGCGGCAAGTCGGTCAGCGAGCGGACCGCCGTAGCTGAAGGGGCGGTCCGGATGTCGGCCGAAGCCTACGCGCTGGTGGCAGCGCAGGCAGTCGCAAAGGGAGACGTACTGGCGGTGGCGGAGATCGCCGGCACCATGGCGGCGAAGCGCACGGGCGAGCTCATCCCGCTGTGTCACCCGCTGGGGCTCGACGCGGTCGAGGTCGAGGCACGCACCGATGGGTCGCTCCCCGGCGTTCGCCTCATGGCAACGGTTCGGTCCGCCGGACGGACGGGAGTCGAGATGGAGGCGCTGACCGCGATTGCGGTCGCCTGCCTGACCGTCTACGACATGGTCAAGGCCGTGGACCGGGAGATGGTTATCGAGAACGTGCGATTGTTGAGTAAGACCGGGGGCACCCGGGGTGACTGGTCCCGCGCCGGCGTTTAAGCCCGCGGTTCTCTATAGCGAGGAGGTACGCAGATGACACCACCGACGAACGGATCGGCGAATCCGCGACGAGCCTGGGTCGAGCGATTGCTCGTCCGCAGCGGGCTGGTCGTCACCGGCGCGCTGGTGGTCAGCGCGCTGGGCGCATGGAGTCAGCGCGTCCGTTCTGCCAATGCGGAAGCCACCGTGGCTGCCGTGCTGCCCGCTGGCGATCAGCTCGCCGCCGCCAGGGGAGAAGTCGAAGCGGTGAAGCTTCAGCTCAAGCGTGCCAAGTCCGTGCTGGCGTACTCCGGCCGGTATCAGATCCCGGCCGATCTTTCGGCCGCGATTTATGATGTAGCGGTCTCCGAGGGGATTGACCCGCCCGTCGCGTACCGGCTGGTGCAGGTGGAGAGCAACTTCAAGCGCACCGCGCGGAGCTCGGCCGGGGCGCTCGGACTGACCCAGATTCAGCTCGGCACGGCCCGGCACTATAACCGGCAGATCACCGAGGCAAAGCTGATGGATCGGGATGTCAATCTTCGGCTCGGGTTTCGGTACCTGAAGGATCTGATGGTGCAGTTCGATCATGACTCACACCTGGCGCTCCTCGCGTACAACCGTGGCCCGGGACGCGTCGAAGCGATTCTTGCCGAGGGTGGGAACCCGCGGAACGGATACTCGTCGGCCGTGCTGAAGGGCTACAAGCCGACGGCACCGGTCCGCGGAGCAGCCAACTAGGGAATGCGCAGGCTGGTTCCGGCATTGACCCGGGACCGCGAGGACAAACCGTTCGCTGATGCGAGGGCCTGGACCGACATGCCGTACCGTCGGGCCAGGCCCATCAGCGTTTCCCCCCGCTTCACCGTGTGGGTGTGCGCCGTGGTGGCCGCCATGCGCGTCACGGTCGTGCCGCGCGCGGGCTTCGCGCGGCTCTTCTTCAGCTCGGCCTGGCGTGCGCGCTGCGCCGGCGGCGGCGCAATCCTGACGCGCTGGCCCACCCGCACATGACTCCTGGCCCCCAGGCGGTTCCACTGGCGGAGCTGGCGCTGCGAGATGCCGTAGCGCGAAGCGATGCGTGAGACGCTCTCGCCGCGACGGACGCGATGGAATTCGGCCGCCGTCGGCTCCGGAGCGGCGATCCGGCGCGCCACGACGGTCGACATCGGCCCGGCAAGCGGAATGATCACGCGCTGGCCGGCCCTCGGAGCATGCTGGCGGAGCCGTGGATTGGCTTCGATGAGGGCGCTGGCGGAAACCCCGTACCGCTGCGCGATCGCGCGGGTGGACTGTCCGCGGGTCGCCACATGTTCCAGGAAGCTCACCCGCTTGCTCGCGGGAAGATCTTCATAGGCGGCGGCCGTGCTGGGCCCGCGGCCGTCCGGCACACGCACGACCGAGCGAACATGCGGGGGTGTCGCGAGGCGGAGATACTGCGGATTCAGCTCGGCGATCGCCGTGAGCGTCGTGTCCGCGAGCCGCGCGACCACGTCGAGACCGGTCATGTCGGGCACGACGATCGAATCGGTCTGGAGCACCTCGTCCGGCTTCACGTGGAAACCGTAGCGAACCGGTTCCTTGGCGATGAGCGCGGCGGCGATCAGCTTCGGTACGTAATCCTTGGTCTCGCGCCGGATGAAATCGGTGTCGTACAGGCGAAAGAAGGTGGAATCGCTGTAGACCGAGTCCGCATCGTCCTCCTCGTCATCGGTCATGCGGTTCAGTCCGCGCCCGACCTTGCCCGCACCGGCATTGTACGCCGCAGCGGCCAGATACAGGGAGCCGAAGCGCTCGCGGAGATCGTGCAGGAAGCGAGTGGCCGCGATGGTGGACTTCACCGGATCGCGCCGTTCGTCCACCCACCCATCCACCCGGAGGCCATAGCCGCGCCCGGTTCCGCGCATGAACTGCCACATCCCGACCGCCCGTGCCGAGCTCGTGGCGACGTTCGAGAAGCCGCTTTCGATCAAGGCGAGATAGACCATGTCGCCGGGCAACCCCTGCTCCTGCATGCGCTGGCGGATCATCGCCTCATACCGCGGCATCCGGTTGAGCCAGATCCCCATTCGCTCGCGCCCCGGACCCTGGAAGAGATCGAGGTAGTATTGCACGCGGTCGTGGCTGTTGAAGCTCGCCACGTCGATGTCCCAGGTGACGCCGCCGCCCGGCGACTTGATGGTTGCATCCGCCGGTGACCCATCGTCCGAACGGTCCGTCGGACGGGAGGTGGCAAGCCGCTCGAGCATCTCGGCGTCGGCGGCGGAGTCGGCCGCGACCTTGAGCTCGGCTGCGATCTCCGCGTCAATACGGGTATCCACCGCCGGCGCGGGGGGCATCGCCGTGGTATCAGGGTGCTGATTCTGTTGCGGGCTGGTGCGCGCGGAGGCAGAAGCAGGAGGAGCCGCGTCGGTGCTCGGCAGGGCGACCGGAGCCGCCGTTGTGGCGGGTGCGTGCCGCTGGCCGGCACATGCCGCGGCCAACACGAGGCTCACCACGCTCGCGAATCGCTTCATCTTTTCCTCCATCGGTCGAGGACACCCCGACGGCACAAAAACGGCCCGTCGTCCGCGCCGGTGACCACCGGGAGCGGGCAGAAAAACACCGTTACGGGCCAGTTCCATGCCGCTCCCGCCCCGAACGAACTCCGACAGGAAATACGCGCGCCCGCCGGCGGTGCGGCGCCCATGCGCCGACCGGCGGCCGGCTGACCCCTTCCTCCGCCAGTTCGGCAGATCGGGCCGTCCTGCGAATTGCGACCCCTCGAAGCGAAACGAGGTAACTAGCAGGATGTACGGAGCGCCCGATAGGTCGCTCCAAGCTCCACCCTCACCGCATGAAGAGTCGGTTGCCGAGGATGCGATTGGTCGCGTTGAGCACCGCGAGCGCCGCGCCGCGGGCGGGTTCCGCGTCGCTCAGATAGGAACCGACGACACGATGGGTGTGCCCTTCGTTGCGCACCGCGAGCGAAACGATCACGACCGTCGCATCGAAGGCCCGTACCGCCTTCACCCCGAGCAGGTCAAATCCGACTTCGCCCTGCACCGCCTGCCCCAGCGCCTTCACCGTGGCTTCCGCGGCGCAGCGCAGCTCGCCCGCCTGTGAGGCCAGCCCCTCGTCGTCGCCGGTGAAGCGCTCGGATTCGCGCCAGGTCAGCTCGACGCGGACCCGGCAGCGCCCGTTCGGCAGCCGCTCGAGCATGAACTGCGCGAACCGCAGGCGGTCCTGCGGGAAGGGCACGGACATGACGCTCCTCGTGTAGCCGTGACGGTACGGGCGCGCTTCGGACCTGCGAATCTATCACGCGTTGCACCCCCACGCGGGCCATGCGTCATATGCAAACCCGACGCCACCCCGGATCGCCCCTACGTCAGGAGCCCCGCCGCGCGGGCATCGGCCCCGGTCATGATCGCGCCCAGGGTCGGCAGCTCGTGCCACTGCGGGGCAAGACGGTCGAGCGTGCTTCTCAGCTGCGAGGCCGCCGACCCGGCCTCGTCATCGAGTCCGGCACCCAGCCCCGGCAGGGGGCCGCGGGCGCCGAGGAGGTAGCAGCCACCCGACTGCGTGGCGCCCATCACGGCCGGATGATCGAGGAGCGCATCGCGGGCCCGCCCCATGACTTCAGGGGCCAGACCGACGCACTCGGACAGCACCACCAGCCACGGCGTACCTGGTTCGACTCCGTGTGCCGCGGCAGCCACCCGCGCGCCGAGCCGGCCGGATACCTGGGCTCGCAACACCCAGTCGGGGCCGAGCCAGCGCCGCATCTCGCCCTGGGCCCCGGCCGGCGCGAACCAGATCACCGCTGGAAGATCCAGCGCGCGCACCGCAGCGAGCGTCCGGGCGACGAGCACACGGTAGAGCCGCAGTGCCTGACGCGGCCCGATCTCCTCGGCGAGCGCCTGCTTCACGTCACCGAGGCGCGGAGGATCGAGGAAGACCGCGACGGCCGGCCGACGGATCAAGCCCGTACGAGAGCGTGAAAGCGCTCGGCAAGGTCCCTGGTCACCGGGCCGCGGCCGCCGGCGCCGATGGCCCGGCCGTCGAGCTCGCGAATTCCCACCACCTCCGCTGCCGTCCCGGTGAAGAATGCCTCGTCCGCCGTGTACACGTCATACCGATTGAAGATTTCCTCACGCACGTCGTAGCCCGCGGCGCGCGCGAGCTCGATGACTACGTCCCGGGTGACGCCCTTGAGGATCCCGGCGTAGGCGGGAGGAGTGCGGATAATTCCGTCCTTGACGACGAACACGTTCTCGCCGGAGCCCTCGGCCACGTGCCCGGCGCTGTCCAGCATCAGCACTTCATCCGCGCCGGCCTGAATCCCTTCGAGGCGGGCGAGGATGTGCGGCAGATAGTTGAGTGACTTGACCCGCGGGGAGAGCGACTCTCGCTGCGGGATCGGCGTCGCCGCCGTGACGACGCGGAGGCCGCGATCGTACAGCTCGGCCGGCCACATCCGGATCGAGTCCACGATGATGATGACCGAGGGCCTGGAGCACTTGCGTGGATCGAGCCCGAGATCGCCCACGCCCCGGGTGATCACGTGCCGGATGTAGGCCTCCGCCAGCTCCGAACGGCGCACGGCTTCCTCGGTGACGGCGATCATCTCCTCTTTCGGCATCGGCACCGTCAGCCAGATGGCGTGGGCCGAGTCATAGAGGCGGTCGATGTGGTCGGCCAGCCGGAAGATCCTGCCGCCGTACACTCGAATCCCTTCGAACACTCCGTCACCGTACAGCAGCCCGTGGTCGTACACGGAGACCATTGCGGTGGTGCGGTCATGCCAGTTGCCGTCGAGCCAGATCGTCGCCACGCCATCTCCGGTCTGTGAGGGTCGCCGTGACCCCGCTCGCTCGCGGAGTCGAGGAAATGTGCACGCGCAGGACGCGCGCGGACAAGCGCGCGGCGGCGCCGCGTTTCCGCGCCGGACCCTCGCCGGCGGCCCGGGGTATGTTTCAGAGCGCCGCTGACACCGGCGCGAAGCACAATCGACACACAGGAGCGCAGGATGATCAGATCACGCGAGCTGGGTCGGCAGGGGCTGGTGGTGCCGGCGCTGGGCCTTGGCTGCATGGGAATGTCCGAGTTCTACGGACCCTCGGACGACGTCGAATCCGAGGCGACCATTCACCGGGCGCTCGAACTCGGGGTCAGCTTTCTCGATACCGCCGACATGTATGGAATGGGCCGAAACGAGGAGCTCGTCGGGCGTGCGATCCGGGGGCGGCGCGGGGAGGTCGCGCTGGCGACGAAGTTCGGCAACGTGCGCGATCCGAATGACCCGACCCGCCGGGGGATCAACGGCCGGCCTGAATATGTCCGCGAGGCCTGCGATGCATCGCTCCGGCGTCTGGGCGTGGAGCAGATCGACCTCTACTATCAGCACAGGGTAGACCCGTCGGTCGCCATCGAGGAGACCGTCGGCGCCATGGCCGACCTGGTGCGCGCGGGCAAGGTGCGCTACCTGGGCCTCTCCGAGGCGGGACTGGAGACGATCCGGCGGGCTCACGCCGTCCATCCGATCTCGGCGCTGCAGAGCGAATACTCGCTCTGGACTCGCGACCCCGAGGAAGGTACGCTGAAGCTGTGCCGCGAGCTGGGCATCGGGTTCGTTCCCTACAGCCCGCTCGGCCGAGGCTTTCTGACGGGGCAGATTCGCCGCTTCGACGATTTCGCTGCCGACGATTTCCGTCGCAACAACCCCCGCTTCCAGCCCGGGAATTTCCAGCGCAACCTGGACCTAGTTGAGCGCATCGAGCAAATCGCCCGCGAGCATCGGTGTACGCCGGCGCAGCTCGCGCTCGCGTGGCTGCTGGAGCAGGGACCGGACATCGTGCCGATTCCCGGTACCCGCCACCGCGCGCGGCTCGAGGAGAACATCGGCGCGTTCGAAATCGAGCTCACCGACGCAGACCTTCGCCGAATCGACGACGCGGCGCCGCTCGGCGCCGCGGCCGGCGAGCGCTATCAGCCCGGCGGCATGCAGGCGATCGGGCGATGAGCCCCAAGCGGATGCACTTGGCCGAGACACTCTCAACGAGGATGAACTTCTGATGCTTCCCACCCGTGGATACGCCGTGCACAGTTCGACCAGCAAGTTCGAGCCGTTCGCATTTGAGCGGCGTGAGCCCGGTCCGCACGATGTGCAAATCGACATTCTCTACTGCGGCATCTGCCACTCCGACATCCACCAGGCGCGCGGCGAGTGGGGCAATTCGACATATCCCATGGTCCCGGGGCACGAGATCGTGGGCCGCGTGACGCGGATCGGCGGTGACGTGAAGAAGTTCAAGGTGGGCGACCTGGCTGGTGTCGGCTGCTTCGTCGACAGCTGCCGCACCTGCGACAGCTGCCGGGAGGGCGAGGATTCGTACTGCGAGAATCACATGGCCGTGACATACAACGGTACCGAAATGGATGGCAAGACGCCGACCTACGGTGGCTACTCGAGCTCGATCGTAGTCGACGAGAATTACACGCTCCGCATTCCGGCGAACCTGCCGCCGGCGAACGCAGCTCCGCTCCTCTGCGCCGGCATCACGACGTATTCCCCGCTCCGGCACTTCAAGGTCGGCCCGGGCTCGCGCGTCGCCATTGCCGGCCTTGGCGGGCTCGGACATATGGGCGTGAAGATCGCTGCCGCAATGGGCGCCACGGTGACGGTGCTCAGCACGTCGGCCTCGAAGGAGAAGGACGCGCGGAGACTCGGCGCCCACGAGTTCGCCGTCACGAAGGACCCGGCCACTATGGCGCGCCTCGCGAATCATTTTGACTTGATCCTCGACACGATCTCCGCCGACCATGACGTCGCGTCCTACATGAACCTGCTCCGCCGAGACGGTGTGCTGGTCGTCGTCGGCGTTCCGGCAAAGCCGGCCGAAGTGCACGCGTTCACCCTGATCATGAAGCGGCGCAGCCTCGCAGGCTCGCTGATTGGCGGAATCCGCGAGACGCAGGAAATGCTCGACTTCTGCGCCGAGCACAACATCACGTCCGACATCGAGCTGATCGACATCGGAGATCTCGGTGCGGCGTATGAGCGCACGATCAAGGGCGATGTGCGCTACCGCTTCGTCATTGATCTGAAATCGCTGACGTAGCACTCGCAACAGGAAACGGCGGCAACCTCACGGTTGCCGCCGTTCGTGCTGTTGGGAACCCGGTTTCTCTACTGGACGCAGCGCCCGGTCGGATCCGGCTTGGGCTGATCCACGACGATCCGGTGGTCCAGGTTCGCCACGTGCATCGCTACGTCTTCGATCAGCTCGTCGACCCGGGCCATGTGCTCGTAGTCGATGTACTGCGGCTCGTCGGTCACCTGGTGGTAATCGGAGTGCCCGCCGGTCGTGAAGAAGGTGATCGGAATTCCGTAGCGGGCGTATTCGTAATGGTCGCTCCGGCAATAGATGTTCTGGGGATGCCCGTTCGCGTCCATGCCGTAATCGAAGGTAAAGCCATGCTTGCCGTCGGTGTTCACCTGCTCGACGACGTCACCCAGCTCCTTCGAGAGACGGCGCGAACCTACCAGCTGCAGATAATTCGGGCCGCCCCGGAGCACCGCCCCATCCTTCGACTGGCCGGTGACATCCCAGGCATCGCCGCGGCCGACCATGTCGATGTTGAGCTGCGCGACGATGGAGTCGCGCGGGACCGTCGGGTGATCGGTGAAGTAGGCCGAGCCCAGCAGGCCCTTCTCCTCACCCACGTGCCAGACGAAAATGATCGAGCGCTTCGGCGCATTGCGGCCCTTGAGCGATGCCATCTTCTCCGCAATCTCGAGCACGCTGACGGTGCCGGACCCGTCATCATCGGCACCGTTCGAGATCGAATCGGCGCGCATGGTGTTGGGATGCGCGGTGCGCCAGTCGGCCAGCTGCCTGTTGACCTCGGCCTGCTGCTCGGGAGTGGCCTGCCTGCCGCCGTCCTCGGCGCCACCCGGGCGCACCAGATGCAGGAAGATCCGCATCGAGTCGTGGTCCACCGGCCGGGCGGTCATGCCGATGTGATCGTTGTGGCCCCCGACGGCGACGTACTGGCCGCGGAGCTTCGGATCACTCCCCCGGACGATCCCGACCACGTTCCGCGCCGCGAAGGGCACGGGCTCGATCTTCATCCGGACGTCCATGGCAACGGTGTTGCCCGCGTCACCGGGCTTGAGCTGATCCAGCGGTGTCGCGAAGAGCCGGGCCCCGGCAGCCTGATTGACAAAGATCGTCGGCACCGGCGCCGGCGCTGCGGCTGGGGCTGCGGCTGGCGCGCGCGACGGATCATCCACGAACGTCGCCGGCCGGCGGAAATTGCCCAGCAGCTGGTCGGGACCGATGATCACGGCGGCGGCGGCGCCCAGCGGTGCACGCCCACCGCGGATCCGGCGCGTATTCAGCGGAAAGCTGTAGACCACCACCTTCCCGGCCATCTGCTCAGGCGTGAGCGCGACCGACGTATCGCCGAGCATGCCGCCGTAGACCACTGCGAGGGCAGAATTGGTCAGCGAGCCCGCCCCGGTCGCGGCCCAGTCGGTGCCGAGTGTGAGCGGCGCGCCGCCGACGGAGAACGTCGACGCCGGGTCGAGCGCGCGGGTCTTGAACGGCAGTGTCTGGAAGTAGGTGCCGTTCTCACCGGCGGGAATCAGGCCGATGCGCCGGGCTTCGCCGGCGATGTAGTCGGTCGCCTTGAGGTTGCCGATGGTGCCGGCTTCGCGGCCCTGCAATGAGTCATCGGCGTAGATGTACAGCCGGGTCATCAGGTCCTTGGCCGAAATATCCGTCGAGGTCGGCTCCGGCGCGTGCTTGAGCGGAAGCGTCGTGGCCGGCGCGGCAACGATGGTGACCGGCGGAGGCGCCGAGGGACCGGCCGTCTGTGCCGCGGCGATGGCGGGGACGAGCGAAGCGGCCGCAACGAGCAGGAAACGTGTCATAAGGCGCGAATGGGCTCCATGTGGGCCGGCGATCGGGCCGGCGTCGGACTTCGGCGGGACAACCCTGCCCTATACGCATGGGCCGCCCCGCGGGTTGCAGAGTGGCCTTCCCCGGATCAGACTCCGCGGCTGTGGGCGGCGGCGTACCAGGTTGTGAAGGCCAGCCCCAGCGCGATGATGATGAGGACCAGCAGGAACCGACGCCGGATGCCGCGGAGCGCAACCCAGCTTGGTTCATCGAGATAGAGGGTACCAGGCTGAGTACCGGCACGGAGCACCGCACGAGTCTCGAGCCGGCGGATCGCGTGATCGTGGCGGAGACCCAGCGATTCCAGGGACCGGGCGCGGTCGGCCGTCAGGGCTCCCGCCGCGCGAAAGGCCGAAACGGCATCCTTCTCATGGCGCATCATCACAGCGGCTGCCGTCACGGTAACACTCCCAGGGGTGATGGTACGAGATCGCGGGGAGGCGCCGCGGCGTCCGCGGGGGTATCTTTCACCTCTGGTGGGGGCTGCGACGCCGCCACCGTTGGACCGCCTCGAACCGGTGACTTTCAATATGGCAACGAAATCTACTGGCAGCCGCGCCGCATTCACCGAGCGACTCAAGCTCGAGCACCCGGCCGAGACCGACGTGGCTGAGCGGATCAGCTCATGGGCACGTGCCCACGGCGTGATCCTGCGCTGGAGCAGCAGTCCGACCAGCGATTCGATGGTCGGCTACGTCAAGATCGGCGTGCAGGAGCAGAAGCTGCTCACCTGCCAGACCAACGGGCTGGTGTCCATCCTCTTTCGTCAGCTGTCGAGCCGCTTGCCGGCCGGCGAGCCCGAGGCGAAGCAGGCGTTCCTCGGCGAGCTTGCTCACAAGCTCTCGGTGCTGCCGAAGGGCGGGTTTGATCCGGCGAAATCGGGCGACAAGGCAAGCTGGCAGCTGTCCGAGCTGGCCAAGGGCGATAACGTGAAGGAACTGCTGCGCGTGCTGGACTGGATGGTCGAAGGGCTGCGCACCGACTTCGAGGACCTGCTGTCCCGCAGCCGGGCCAAGAAGGGCGGGCGCGGTCACCGGACCAACCGGAAGCCGGGCCACCAGGAAGCGGGCGTCTAGCGGACCTCTAGCGCTCGGCCGCTGCCTGGAGCGCCGCAACCAAGCTCTCCTCGTCCCACGGACCATCGTGCCGAATGCCATTGATGAAGAAGGTCGGCGTGCCGTTCACCCCGCTGCGCACGCCGCTCATGAAGTCCTCCCGCACTCGCGCCGCATAACGCCCAAACCGCAGATCATCCGCGACCGCATGCGCATCAGCGCCGGCGCGGCGCGCCAGCGCAACCAGCGACGCGTCGTCCAGGGCATCGGGACCGTCCTGCTGATGCTGGTAGATCAGATCATGCATCGCCCAGAAGGCTTGATCGCCGGCGTGCGCGGCCACCGATTCGGCCGCTTCAGCGGCGTGCTGGGCGTGCGGATGGGCGTCGCCCAGCGGGAAGTTGCGGAAGACGAATCGCAGATCGGCGGCAAGGCGCCGCTGCACAAGCTTGATGATCGGGTAGGCGCGGCCGCAGTGCGGACACTCGTAGTCCCCATACTCGACAAGGGTGATGGCGGCGTCCTCCGCTCCCTGAACGTGATCCGGCTGGCCGACCGGCGGCGCCAGGCCACCCGGGCTCATTGGGCCCGTGCGGGGACGACGGGGTCGGCATCGCCCAGCGCTTCCAGCGCCTCGAGGATGCCATCGGCGCCGGGGTTTACCCCGACCGGAGACACGAAGCTCCAGCGAATGATTCCGTCCCCATCAATGACGAACAGGGCGCGCTCCGTCGTGCCGTCGTCCGGGCGATAGACGCCGTACTGACGCGCCACGGCCCCCTTCGGCTCGAAGTCGCTGAGCAGTGGCAAATGCAGGTGCCGCGCCTCCTTGAACGCCGCGTGACACCAGGCACCGTCGACGGAGATGCCGATGACTTCCGCGTGAAAACGGCGGAACTCCGAGCGCAGCTCGTTGTACAGCGCCATCTGATCGCCGCACACTGGGCTCCAGTCGGCGGGGTAGAACGCCAGGATCACAGGGTGTCCCCGGAACTCGTCGAGCGAGGTGCGCTGATCGGGAGTGGCGTGGAGCGTGAAGTCGGGTGCCGGGGTGCCGGCGGAGAGGGCGTGCGAGTGTACGGCTGTGTGGGTCATGACTTGATTCGCTCGCTGAATGAGAGGCGCCGAAAAAGGGACTGACAGAGGCTGTTATGGAGCCATCGACCCAGTGAAGGCATGTGCTTGACTGACGCTTGACGCGGCACCGGTAGGATCGAGCACCCCTTTCCGGGAGAACACGATGCCTCACTCGACGATGGTTGGACTGCGGAAGTCGGCATCCGGCGTACTTCTCGTCATGCAGGTTGCCGGGTGCGTCAATTGGCGAGTACAAGCAGCGACCCCCCGGGAGCTATTGGACACGACGCCACCGGTGCTTGTTCGCGTCACGCTGGCGGATGCACGCGAGATCGTCGTGTCGCAACCCCGGATCAGCGGGGACACGCTCATCGGCGACTCGCCTCGCGGGGCGGTTCGGCTTCCGCTGGCTGATATACGACTGCTGGCGACCCGCCGGACGAATGTGCTGGGAACGGCCGGGCTCGTATTCCTGGGCCTCGCCACGGTCGTGACCATAATTGGATCCACCCAAACCTATACCATCGGATTGAGTTGGAGCGATTGAGAGCTGCTGACGCGGTCAGCAGGAGGAACACTCATGAGGGCGGTGGGACTCGAACCCACGACCTAGGGATTAAAAGTCCCTTGCTCTACCAGCTGAGCTACGCCCCCGCCCGCTGAGCGCGGACGCTCAAACGTCGCACGCCGCACGGCCAAACTCAAGACGTGCGCCGCCTTGCCCGGGTCCGCTGTGCGGGATAGTCTCCCTCCGGATCCCCGAGCCTCTGTGTGGGAGTGAATTGTGACTGTCGCCGTCTCACCGAATCGAGCACGTTCGAACGTGCTCGTCGTCACCGGCACCGACACCGGAGTCGGCAAGACCTGGATCGCCGCGGCGCTGGCGCGCGCGCTCATCGCGGCCGGGCACCGCGTCGTCGCGATGAAGGTAGTCGAGACCGGCTACGAGTCGGCGCCGGGCGGCGAGGACGGGGTGCTGCTCGCCCGCGCGACCGGCCAGCGGGAGCCTGCCACAGCTCTCCTGCGCTTCGCGGCGCAGGTGGCGCCCGCCGTGGCGGCCGAGCGGGAGGGAATCACGCTGGATTTCGATGACATTTTGATGTGGATCGAAGGCTACGCGGCGGGGGTCGATGTGGCCATCGTCGAGGGATCCGGCGGGCTGCTGGCGCCGATTGGGTGGGACTGGAACCTCGTAGATCTGGCGCAGGCGCTTGAGGCCCGGGCCCTCGTGGTGGGACTTGATCGGCTCGGCACCATCAGCCATGCACTGCTTACGCTGAGCGCACTCGAAATCGGCGGTGTGCCGGTGGCGGGCATCGTGCTCAATGCGCCCGAGCAACCCGACGGTTCGACCGGCGGCAACGCCGCGGCGATCGAGCGCCTGTCCGGAACCACTGCTATCCATCTGATGCCGCACGGCCGAGACGAGAAGTCAGCCGCGGCAGCGCTCCAGTCGCTGGCAACCGAGCTGCTCGCCAGCCGTTAGCGCGGCCGCCCGACGCGCTCCCCGCGAAACGGCGCTTCCGACGCGTAGTCGATGCGGAGCGTCATTCGCCCGGCGGTGACCTCGAACGTCAGCCTGTCGTCGGGCCGGCCAGCGGCCATCAGCCTCCCGCCCGCGATCGGAATCAGCTCCACTGGCGATTCGTGGGGCTCGGCCATCATCAACTTCCCGCCTGCCTCATACACCCGCACCGAATCCGCGCCCTGCCGATAGGTTCCGACGACGGCCGCGCGTTCGCCCGGGGTCAGCGGCGCCGCCCGCACGACGGGCGCGCGGATGCCCAGCGCGCGCCGGGCAATTCGCCCTGCCAGCAGATCAGCCGCAGGACCCTCCGTAGTGACCAACACCACAACGGTGAGACTGTCCGCCGGATAGGTGGCCAGCATCGACACGAACCCCGGAATCCCGCCTCCGTGGGACACCACATGATGACCCTCGAGCTCGCCGGCGCCCAGGCCGAAGCCGTAGGCGAGGCGCCGTCCGGTCGTCAGCGTGTCGGGCGTCGACATCCGCGCGTATGATGCGGCGCTGACGACCCGGCCACCGGCGAGCGCCCGCGACCAGCTGGCGAGATCACCGGTGGTCGAGCAAAGCGCGCCGGCCGCGAACGGCTGTGACATATGGATCGGTGTGTCGTTCACCAGCTTTCCACTCTCGACCTCGTAGCCGGTGGCGCGGTGCGGGATGATCGGCCGCTCGTCGCAATACACCGTGGCGCTCAGCCCGAGAGGCCCGGTCACGTGATCGCGCAGGTAGTCAGCGTACTTCTGCCCCGATGCCTTCTCGATCAGCATGCCCAGGATGACGTACCCGGTATTGTCGTATCGCCAGTTGGTACCGGGCTCGAAGTCGAAGGGCTCATGCGCGACCAGCCCCACGATGCTGTCCGGCGACAGCTCCAGCGGCAGGAGCCGGAACCACCTTGGGCCGAGTCCGGTGTAGCTCTTGATGCCCGAGGTGTGATTGAGGAGCTGCCGGATGAGCACGTGGCGTCCCTGCACCGGGAGAGTCGGCAGATACTTCGTGATGTCATCGTCAAGCGACAGCTTCCCCTGCTCCGCCAGCTGCATCACCGCCGCTGCGGTGAACTGCTTCGTGATCGAGCCGATGCGGTAGACGCTCTGCGGCGTGGCGGCCACGCCGTTCTCCACATCGGCGAGTCCGTACCCCTTGTCCACGATCGTATGGCTGCCTCGGCGGACCAGAATCGACATCCCGGCGACCGGACCCGACGCGAGCATGGCGCGAGCCATCGAGTCGACCGACCTAACCAGGGCAGTGTCGGACGGCACCTGCCCGGTGGCGCGGGCCGGACCGCAGAGTCCGGCCGCCACCAGCACCATGATGCCGAGACGGCTCATGGGGCCGCCGGCTTCCTCAGCTCGGCGATCGCTCGCGCCACGGCGGATTTCGTGTCGGCGTGCCGGAGACTGGTGGTTGCCGCATCGAGCTGGGCGAGCGCGAGCGCCGCAGGCATCCCCTGCCGGATCGCCTGGAGCGACCAGTCGCGCACCCAGGCGCGATCCTCATCAAGGTGCCGCACCAGGATCTGCATCGCGGCGGTGTCCCCCCTCGACGCCATGCCGGCGAGCACGAAGGCGGCATTCAGCGTGGTACCGAGCAGCGGCTCCAGCTCCGACGCGGGTACCGCGCCGGCGAAAAACCCCGCGGCGCCTAGCGCGGCATTCTGGATCGCATCCTGATAGGACGGGGTGGTGAGACCGGTGCGGATGATCGCCGCGCGACCCGCCGTATCGCGTCGCGCGATCGCGCCGAGCGCCGCCGCGCGCACGTCATAGCTCGCGTCATGGTCCCAGGCATTCCGCACGGCCGCGAGGGCGGCCGGATCGCCGCCGGACAGCCCGCCGATCGCCGCGACCGCGGCGCGCCGAACCAGCGCAGAGGTGTCGCGCAGGGCGGCGTCCAGCACGGGCAGCGCGACTGCCGACGGAAAACCCATCAGCGCCGACGCCGCTTCCGCGCGCGTGCCGTAGTAGTCGGCGCCGCGGACCGCGCCGGCCAGGGCGGTTGCGGCCGCCGAGTCCGCCGTCCGCTTGCCGAGCTCAGTGATCACCCATGTACGGTTCCACAGATCCGGGTCCCGGCTGAGCTGCATCGCGAGCGAGGCCGTGGGCTGGTCGAAGGTGAGACGCTTCAGGATCGTGTTGCCGTCGTCGAACACCACCATCGTCGGCTCGGACTGGACGCCGTTCACGGTGATCGGATCCTCGCGGGTGCGCAGCTCGCCGTGGCCGATCACGTCACCCTGCGCGGTGCCCACGCGAATGGTGACCGGCATCCGGAAGGCCCTCGGCGTCGAGTAGCGAAGCCCCGTGGTATCCGCCGTAGCGGTATCGGCCTGGGTCTGCCGAATCAGGAGGGTGAGCCGACGCGCGCCGGCATCGTAGCTCTGCGTGACGGTGAACTCCGGATACCCCGCCTGATACACCCATTCATCCCAGAACCAGTCGAGATTGCGCCCAGTCGCAGCCAGCACCGACTGCCGGAGGTCGTCGGTGACCGCGTTGTCGAACGCGTGGGTCGTCAGGAAATGATTGATCGAGGCCCAGAAGGGCTGCTCGCCGAGCTGGCGCTGCAGCATGCGGAGCACCAGCGCGCCGCGGGGATAGATGTTGTTCGATTCGAGCGCGGCGAGCGGCATCCGCCGCCGCGCATCGATCCGCAGGAACTGGCGGTACTCGTCGAGGTAGTAATCGTCCTCCGCGTGACGGCCGAGCTTCGCGTTCCAGTACTGCCCAGGCATGAACTCCGCAAAGCCCTCGTTAAGCCACATGTTGGCCCAGTTCTCGGTCGTCACGTAGTCACCGAACCACTGGTGCGCCAGCTCGTGCGGAATCAGGATGTACTGGTACCAGGGACGATCCTGATAGGCGCGGGCATCCGGAAGCCAGTCCACCAGTGTCGTGGCACTGACGTTTTCCATGCCGCCGAAAAAGTCGGCCACGGTGGTCTGGGCGTACTTGGCCCACGGATACCGTATGCCGGTCAGGCGGGAGTAGACCTCGATCATGTCGGGTGTCACGCGGAACAGCGGGCGCGCCAGCGCACTGTCCTCGTGGTAGACGTAGTAATCGACCGGCATGCCGCGCCAGCTGTCGGCGATCTTGGCCAGGGGCGCCACGACGAGCGATACCAGGTACGTCGCGGACGGCTTCTCCTGGGACCACGTCATCGTCCGCATCCCGCCGGCGCGTGTGTCGCTCACCAGGCGGCCATTGGAGACGGCGGTATACACCGACGGCAACGTGGCGACGAGCTCCCAGGTCATCTTGTCGTTGGGGAAGTCGTAGGTCGGAAACCAGAAGTGATTGTTGTGATCCTCGCCCTGGCTCCAGATCTGCTGCGGGTAGTGCGCGCGGCCCGCTTCGGCCTTCTTGAAGGTCAGCCCCTGGCCATTCTCGATGCGGGCGTGGTAGTCGATCGTGAAGCGGACCGTATCGCGGAAGGTGGCGGGGCGTGCCAGCCGGATCACAAGGGTATCGCCACGCTGGGCATAGGTGAGCGCCCGCGTGCCGGCGGTGACCCGCCGCAGCTGGAGCAGCTTCCCGGCATCCAGCACTACGGAATCGAGTCCGGGCCGGAGGGCGATCAGTGTCGTCGCCACCCGTCCGTCGAATCCCAGTGAGTCCCAGTCGAACCGGCTCAGCTCGATCCGCTGATGCACGAGATCGTAGTCGTGGGAGCGGGTGTAGCGGTCGTTCGCCATCCGCTCGGCGTTCGAGACGAGAACCGGAGCTGGGACCGGCGTCTGTGCGGCGACGGTGCCGGCGAAAAGGAGCCCGATGAACGGGGCCAGGCGGAGTGACATGACGGTCCAGTCTGAAGGAGCGGGAAAGTGGCGCTCAGTTCGCGATGAACGATTCCAGATCCAGCGGCAGCTGCGCCAGCGGAGCGAACGTCAGGCGATGGTGCCGGGTCGGCCCGTGGGCGCGGATGCCTTCCTGATGCGCCAGCGTCCCGTAGCCCACGTTGGTGTGCCAGCCGTAGAGCGGATGCCGCGCCGCCAGCCGGTGCATGAGCCGGTCGCGCACGGTTTTCGCCACGATGCCCGCCGCGGCGATGGACATGCAGAGGGCGTCGCCATCCACCAGCGCACGGTGGGTGTAGCCCACCTCCGGCAGCGGCAGCCCGTCGATGATGATCCGGTAGGGCCGGCCGTCGGACAGGGTGCGGCGGATCAGGCGCACGAGGGCGCGCCGCATGGCGAGCGCGGTGGCGACGCGGATGTTGAGCCGGTCGATCTCCCGCACCGACGCGGCGCCGAGGGCGACTCCGAGCGCCCGGCGGCGGATCAACAGGGCGAGTCGGGTGCGGGCTTCGATCGGCAGGGTCTTGCTGTCGCGGACGCCGGGAACGCTCCGGCAGCTGGCGGGAAACACGACGGCCGCGGCTACCACTGGACCTGCCAGCGGGCCGCGGCCGACCTCGTCCACTCCGACGAGCAGGTGCGCCTCCGCCCAGGCTTCGCGCTCGCGCGCCAGCGTGGGGCGGATCATCGCCTATCTCTCGCGGCGTTCCTTGATGCGCGCGGCCTTGCCGCTGAGCGCACGGAGATAGTAGAGCTTGGCCCGGCGCACCTTGCCGCGCCGCACGACGTCCACCGACGAGATGATCGGGCTGTGGATGGGGAAGATGCGCTCGACGCCGACGCCGGCGGAGACCTTGCGCACCGTGAAGTTCTCGCTGATGCCGCCGCCGCGCTTGGCGATGACCAGGCCTTCGAACGCCTGGAGCCGCTCCTTCTCGCCTTCCTTCACCCGCACCATCACACGGATCGTATCGCCCGGATCGAACGCCGGCATGTCCGTGCGCAGGCCCTCCCGGGCCACTTCCGCCAACCGCTCCATCGCAAACCCCCTACAGTGAGAATGCCCGTTCAGGGCTGGTGCAAGGACTCGTGCCGTGCCCACAGATCGGGCCGCCGCTCGCGAGTCAGGCGCTCCGACTCCGCCTGACGCCACGCCTCGATCCCGGCATGGTTGCCCGACCGCAGCACGTCGGGTACGCTTCGGCCGCGATACTCCGCCGGCCGGGTGTAGCTTGGCGGGCTCAGCAGCCCGTCGTAATGCGAATCGCCACTGGCGGACTCGTGATCGCCCAGGGCGCCGGGAAGGAGCCGCACCACGGCGTCGAGCACACAGAGCGCCGCCGGCTCACCACCCGAGAGCACGAAGTCGCCGATCGAGAGCTCCTCGGTCGCCAACCCCTCCGCCACCCGCTGGTCCACGTCCTTGTAGTGCCCGCAGAGCAGCGTCATCCGGTCGCCCAGCGAGAGCCGCACCGCGTCGTCGTGGGTGAAGCGCCGGCCCCGCGCCGACAGCAGCACCACCGGCCCGACCGGCTTCAGCGATTCGACCGCCTCGAAGAACGGCTCGGGCTTGAGCACCATCCCCGCCCCGCCGCCATAGGCGTAGTCGTCCACCGTATTGTGGCGGTCGTGGGTGAAGTCTCGCAGCTGGACCAGCCGGAAGCTCACCAGCCCCGCCTCAACCGCCCGCCCGGGAATGCTCGCGGCGACGAACGGCGCGAACACCTCGGGAAACAGCGTGACGACGTCGATCGTGATCATCAGTCGAGCAGTCCGTTGGGCGGCGCCACCGTCAGCCGCCTGGCGTCGCGGTCCACGGCGACGACGAACTCCTTCTTGTACGGCAGCAGAAACTCGCGCTTCGGCCCCTGGACCTCGATCATGATCCCCGACGGCAGCTCGTAGACCGCGCTCACCAGGCCCAGCGCGGTGCCGTCCTCGTGGCGGACCGAGAACCCCTCGAGCTCGTGGAGGTAGACCTCGTCGCCGTCCGGCGGCTTGAGCGTCTCCGCCGGCGCACCCAGAAAGAGTCCCCGCCAGGGCTCCCACGCATCCCGGTGCTCGATCCCGCGAAACTTTACCAGCCACTCGCGGTGATACCCGCGCGAGCGCTCGATCGCAAACGGTCCGCCGACCTCCTCCGCGTCCAGCCCGACGATCCACACCTCTCGTCCGACCGCGAGCACCGCCTCGGGCTCACTGGTCAGCGGAAAGACGTTGATCTCGCCCTTCAATCCGTGCGGCTTCCGCAGCCGACCCACCACCAGGTGGCGGGCACCCGCCATGGTTACGAGGCGGCGACGGGCTGGAAGACGCCGGCCTTCTTCAGCAGCGACTGCACGGTTTCCGTCGCCGTCGCGCCCTTGCCGATCCACTCGCGCGCCTTTTCAGCGTCCACGGTGACCTGCTTCCCGTCGGCGGCCTTCGGATTGTACGTGCCGATCACTTCGATGAAGCGGCCGTCGCGCGGCGCTTCCCGGTCCGCGATGACGATGCGGTACATCGGGAGCTTCTTGCGACCTTCGCGACGCAGACGAATGCGGGTTGCCATGTCCGTTCCTGGTGTGTGCGGGGTTACCCGGGGAACCCTCGGCCGAAGGGCATCTTCATGCCCATCCCTCCGGTCTTCCCCGCGATCTTCATGAACTTCTGCATCTGCTTGAACTGCGCCAGCAACTGATTCACTTCCTGCACCGTGCGCCCCGATCCCCGCGCGATCCTGATCCGGCGCTTGCCGTCGATCAGATCGGGATCCGAGCGCTCCTTCGGCGTCATCGACAGCACGATGGCCTCGACGTGCTTGAGCTTCTTGTCGTCCACCTTGGCGGCGCTGAGCATCGCGGGATTCATCCCCGGCAGCATCCCCAGCACGTTCTTCAGCGGCCCCATCTTCTGCATCTGCTTCATGGCGCCGAGGAAGTCCTGGAGATCCAGCGACTTCTTCGACTGCACCTTCTTGGCCAGCCGCTCGGCTTCCTTCTCATCGACCGCGCCCTGCGCCTTCTCCACCAGCGAGAGGACGTCTCCCTGCTGGAGAATGCGCCCGGCCAGACGGTCGGGGTGGAACGGCTCCAGCGCGTCGAGCCGCTCGCCCACGCCGATGTACTTGATCGGCGCCTTCGTCACGCCATAGATCGAGAGCGCCGCGCCGCCGCGGGCGTCGCCGTCCATCTTGGTGAGGATCACGCCGGTCACGCCGAGGGCCTCGTGAAACCCCTGCGCGATCCGGACCGCGTCCTGGCCCGTCATGCCGTCGGCGACGAGCAGGATCTCATGCGGCCGGACCGCCGACTTGAGCCGCTTGAGCTCGTCCATCATCTGCTCGTCGATCTGCAGCCGGCCGGCGGTATCGACGATGACCGTCCGCGCCCGTTCCTTCCCCGCGGCCACGATGCCGTTCCGGACCAGCTTCACGACGTCCGTGGTGCCGGGCTCGGTGTAGACGCCGACACCGGTCTGCTCACCCAGCGTCGCCAGCTGGTCGGCGGCCGCCGGACGGTACACGTCGGCCGCGATGAGGTAGGGCGCCTTCTGCTCGGCCTTGAGCCGGCGGGCGAGCTTGCCGGCCGTGGTCGTCTTGCCGGATCCCTGCAGCCCCACCATCAGGATGATCGTCGGCGGCACCGACGCAAAGGCGAGCGGTGCCTGCTTTTCGCCGAGCAGCGTCACGAGCTCGTCGTAGACGATCTTGACCAGCTGCTGCCCGGGCCGGACTTCCTTCAGTGCGGCGAGGCCGACGGCCCGGGCCTGGACTCGCTCGAGAAACTCGCGGGTGAGCTCGAAGCTGACGTCCGCCTCGAGCAGCACGCGCCGGATCTCGCGCAGCCCCTCTTTTACGGCGTCTTCCGTGAGAACGCCCCGCCCCGTGAGCTTCTGGAGCGCGGCGTTGAGTTTTCCGGACAGCTCGTCAAACATAAGCCCTGAATGTTAAACGGGTTGGACATCGAGAGCAAGCGATGGGATGCGGCCGTACTGGTACAGTTTGAGCTAGGCGAGTTTCGCGGCCAGTTGCTCGTCTAGGATTTCGCGGACGGTCAGGGGGATAATGACCTTTCCAGACTTGCGAAAAAAGGCGTCGATCTCGGCCAGCGCATCCCGTGAAAAGGCGAAGGACACAAAGAAGCCCTTGGTCCGGTCGGTGCGCGTCATGACAGCTTCAAAGGAGTCGATGTCGGGCCGTCCCACCTTGTCGCGCTGCTTGACCTGGATCGGGTACCAAATATCCATGAAATCGAAAGCCGGGTCTTTCGTGTCGGCCTTGGCCGGGACCGCTGAAACCGGATAAATCCGCCCGTCAATCCCCATGTCGCCGACCTGCGCCTTGTTTGGAATCCCGCCGAGCGCGATCACGGCCCAATTCTCAAACTCAAAAGGCGGCAGCTTCCGCAGCTGGTCCTCGCTCCACGGCAGGTCACGGACAACAAGCCCCCGCCCAGCTCGCCACAGGGATTCATCCTCGCGCAACTCGCATACATCCCGCAAGCGCTTGGCCATGACGCGGCACGCGGTTGGAGAGATGTCTATGCCGATCCATTGACGCTTGAGCAGTTGGGCCGAGACTAGCGCCGTCCCGCAGCCGCAGAAGGCGTCAATCACGATATCGTTCGGCTTGCTGCTCGCCTGAATGATTCGGTCGAGCAGAGCTAGCGGCTTCTGAGTGGGATATCCGAGCCGCTCGGCGTCGTTCGCACGCAACTGGTCAATGTCGGTCCACACATTCCCCAGCATCGGCCCCTTTTGTTCATCGAGATACCGCTTGCGCATGATCCGACCTGTTTTCTCGGCCGGAAACAACAACAAGCCTTTCGCGTCAAGCTCTGCCATCGTCTCACGCGAGTATCGCCAGCCCTTCGCCGGGTACGAATATCCCTTGTACTCGTACATGAGATTCGGACGCGGGTTAGGACTGGTCATGTCACCCGTGTTGAATCGTCGCGCGCCTGGAGGTATTTCCTGCGTCTTGCACTCTATCTCAGTCATGCGCCGCGTTGTGCCGTCGGGCAGGTCTAGCCATAAGTACCACTCGCGCAACGTCTTTTCGGGATAGTCGGTGTACTGCGGTTGAAAGAAGTGATTGCCGCCCCCGCCGTACAGGAAGATGGAATCACTCACAACCGGAAATTGATTCTTAGCGTCGTTGTGAGTATCGGAGCGTTGCCAGATGATCTCGTTTAGAAAGTTGTCCTCGCCGAGAATCTGGTCGAGCATGACCTTCACGTAGTGCGAAGCGTGCCAGTCACAGTGGTAATAGAAGCTGCCGGTCTGTTTCAGCACGCGGGCCATCTCGACGCACCTAGGGCGCATGTAGTCGATGTACGCCTGGGTGCTCGCGTGACGGTCGTCAAACGCGCGCTTCTCCTTTGTCTCGCCCCAAAACACCTCGTAATTGCGATTGGAGTTAAACGGCGGGTCGATGTAGATCAGGTCCACGCACGCATCCGGCAGCGTCCGTAGCCGCTCCAAGCAGTCCCCGCAGTAGATAACGCGCGTATCAACCACGGACGACGGGCGACGCGTCATGCGGTCTCCTTGGCTTCCAGCAGGGCAACAATATCGGCGATCTTCCAGACGCGATCCGCGACGCCAGCGGCCATCGCCGGGGTCGTGTGGACGCCACCCTTCGCCTTGGTCAGCGTCTCGTGCTTCCGGCAAAAATTGTAGTGCATGAAATACAGCGCCATCGCGTGCCCATGGTTCTCGATCTTCTTGGAGAAGCCGTTGGTCAGCCGCGTCAGCCGTCGCACGTTCATGCGCATGGTCAGGTTCTGTCGTTCGGCGTAGCTCGTCGAAACGAGCTTCTCCTCTGGCTGCCCCATCACCCAATGCCGCTCAATGCCGAGAATTTCGGGCGGGCTGTACCGACGTACGCCTGACCCCTCCGGTGCACCGTAGAGTTTGACTAGCATCGCGTAGTCCACACCGTTCCACCCAAACGCCTTTTCCACGGCGGACAGATAGGCGCGGTGGCCATCTGTCGTGAGTTGAACGCGGGTCGCGAGACGCGATGCCAAATCCTCCATGAATAGCTTGGCGGCATCGGCATCGCGCGTGCCGAGGTGCCAGCAGGGAACCAGCTTCGTATCGGCGCACAGCGCCGTCCAGGTCCAGCAGTCCCCGCGACCACGGCCCTTTTCATCACGGGGAACGTTGCGCTCCTTACAGGCGATAAACGACCAAATTTCGTCGGCCTGAATCGTCTTGCACGGCAGATCAACCAGCGTCGCGCGTTGGTAATCTAGGCACACCTGCCCGACCTCGGCCAACAACTTGAGGACCGTCACCTTGGACGCGCCGCTCTGGCGCGCGGCGGCGCTCACCGATGCACCTTCGCAGAGGGCGGCAAGAATCTGGGTGCGACGTTCGGTGCTCAGGCGGTTCATTTGGCTCGCTCAGCGGTTTACTATGGTAAACTCTAACTGAACGAATATGCTTGACTACTGCCCGTCTGTCAAGTGGTATCATTCGACCGAACGCAATCCGAAGGCCACGGAACACCTATCGGTAAGCGGCCTTCCCGCTTCGCGACAGCGTATTCCGTGTCGTCGCAAACCCAGATCACTGGGAAATCGTCGCCGTTGACGACGCCGCTAATGGCTCTCCGCTTGACTGCCCGATTGTCGGCTGTTGTCACTGTAACTGATTGTCCTGCCTTCACTTCGCGCATACAAAAACCTCCAATGCAGCAGTGGAGTACCAAAATAGCGCCCCTACGTCGTACCACCAAATTTCGTCCGTACCATTGACGGCGTGGTATTCAATCGCTATCCTGTCTCTTATCGATGCTGCCCGTATCCCGTGCCCGATGGAGGGTTTGTTATGGCTGAAGAGCGCACGCAGGAGCCGAACGCGGTGACTTGGCCGTACACCTCGTTTAGAACCGTCCTGAATGTCTTGGACAAGTTCAAGGGCGCCGTCCCACCTCGGATTGACCGGAGCGCCCTCGGGGGCTCGGAGGGCCAAAAGACGCAGGTATTGGCGGCGCTGAAGTTCTTCGGCCTAATCAAGCCAGGTGGCGAAGTGACGCCGATTTTTCAGGAGCTGGTGAACAACGAGAAGGACCGGGGGCGAGTGATAAAGGGGCTACTTGAAACGCACTACGGCGAGGCGGTTCGACTGGGCACTATCAACGGCACCACGAACCAGCTTGCAGAGACTTTCAAGGGGCTAGCTGGGGACACGCTGCGCAAGGCCATGACGTTCTACCTTCACGCGGCGAAGTTCGCGGGCGTTGCTGTCAGTAAGAACTTTAAGGTCCCCACTGGCTTCGCGCGGCGGGGCGCGCGACGCGCCAACAACGGCACAGAGGATGACGGCGCCGCGGGAGGTGGCGACGCCGAGAACGCGATGCAGGATGCTCGCAACAGGTACGTCGAGTTCCTGATGAAGCGAGCGGAGGCGATGGAGGACCCGGAGGCCAGTGAGCGGCTCTATGACCGCATCGAACGCATCTTGCTCGGAAGCGCGCCTGAGGCTTGAAAGGCGAACGGCCAGAGACAACGCCCCTAGTAAGGCGTCTCTGGCCGCTCTGGACCCCAACCGTGCCAGGAGGCACAGCCGAGGTGGTAGATGAAAAAACACTAGCTAACTGCTGATGTTCCCGAGCGCGGCGCCCCAGACCATCGGGGCGCGGTTGCTGTGTTACTCCTTCGCCCAGCGGACCCTCGCCGCCTTCTGGGCGATGCGCTTCCGTTCCTCCGGGCTGAGCTTCGCCGCCCTCGCCTCGCCCCGCTTACGGGCGCCTGGGGCCGTCTCCGGCGCCTCTGGCTCCTCCCGCTGCTCCGTGGCGATCCCGCCGACGAACGCGGCCAGCTGGTTCGTATCGCGGGGCCGGGCGGGCGTGGCTTTCTTGCTCATACCCCTAAGTTAGCACTTCCGGCTAGGGGCCGCGAATTCAAACTGTACCATCACCGATGCGGCCGCTACACCGCCCCCCTTACTTTCCGCGCATGGACCAGCACACCTTCTGGGAGATGGCCTTCACCACCGCCGTTGCCTCGGTCGCCGGCGGCATGACCGACACCACGTCGATCTTTCTGCTCTTCCGTCCCTACGAACGACGCGGCTGGGGGCCGTTCAAGATCCAGGGCGCCCTGCCCAAGAACAAGGCCCGGCTGGCGCACAGCATCGCGAAAACCGTGGGTGAGCGGTTGCTCACGTCCGAGGACCTGCATGCGCGGCTCAACGCGCCAGCCGTCCGCGATACCTTCGCCGACGCGATCGGACGGATGTTCGACGCGATCGTGGATCAGGACCGGGGCTCGCTGCGCTCGCACCTGAGTCCGACCGTCAGTCAGGCGTTCGACCGGGCACTGGCGTCAGTCGCCCCGCGGGTGGCGGAGCGGCTGGCCGACTATCTCCGCTCGGCCGAGGGGATCGAGCAGATGGCCGGGTGGCTGGAACGGGTGCGGCAGGAGGTGGCGGACCGGCCCATCGCGGAGGTCCTGACCGCCGAGCGGCACGAGAAGATCCGGCGCAAGGTGGACGAGTTGGTCGGCCAGTTCGTCGAAGGCGACGAGCTCGAGAGCACGCTCCGCCGCTTCGTCGCCACCCAGTCGGAACAGCTCGCCGGTGACGACCGGCCCCTCCTGAGCCGCCTGCCCGCCGGGTTCATCGGCGCGATCGAACAGGCCATCACCGACTACATCCCCGTGGCACTCGACCGTCTGGGCGCGCTGCTGAGCGATCCGGAAGCGCGCGGCCGGATCGAGGCGGCGCTCCGCGATGCGTTCGACAGCTCGGTGCGAGAGATGATGCTGCACGAGCGGCTGCTGGCCAAGCTGATGGTCACCGACCGCACGATCGAGCGGCTGGTGGACGGGTTCGAGCACGAGGGCTTCGACCGCTTCGCGGCGGCCTTCGACGCCCCCGAGATGCGGGAGCAGCTGGCCCGGGCGGTGCGCGAAGCGGTGATCAACTTCCTGCTGGTGCCGACGAGCGAGCGGCTGGCCCGGCTGGGCGACGAGCGCCGCACCGGCGTGAGCGAGTCACTTGGCGACTGGCTCGTCAGGATCGCGCGGGAGCCCGGGACCCGGCGCGTCGTCGACGCCGCCGCCGACCGGGCGATGCAGGCGCTCGAGCGGCGGACCTGGGGCGACCTGCTCACCGGCGTCCGCGGCGACAAGGTGGCGATGTTCGCGTCCGGCGTCCTGGCCAGCGACCAGGGGCAACGCATGGTCGAGACCGTGGTGCGCGGACTGGTGGATCGCCTGCTCGAGCAGCCGATCGGCCGCCCCGCCGAGTGGATCGGCCCGGAGATGACGGCGTCGCTGCGGTCAGGCGTGATCGACGAGGCATGGAGGTGGGTGCAGGCGCAGATCCCGCGGCTGGTGCAGCAGATCAGGGTGCAGGAAATCATCGAGCAGAAGGTGAACGATCTGCCGATCGAACGGGTCGAGCGGCTGATCCGCGACGTCAGCCAGAAGGAGCTCGACCTGATCGTCAGGATCGGCTATGTGCTCGGGGGACTCTTCGGCTTCGGCGCCTTCTGGCTGGGGAAGCTCATCGGATTGTAGCGGCCGGCAACGCGGACCAGCGCGACCATCCTGCGGGCGCAAGCACGAACCGCAGCGCGGCCCGGCCGGAGAGCGTCACGCGATCCAGTTTCGCCAGGTATCCGGGCCGCCGGGTCGTCGCGAGCTCCTCGCCCGCCTGACGGAGAAACCGATCGGTGCTCGCTGCGTCATCGAAGATGAGATACCAGACGAGCGCCGGCCCCGCCGGCGTCGCGACCACGCGGTACCGGTCTCCGCCCCACCCCAGCGCCGTCAGGTCACTGGGCTGCGCCACGCCGGCGTCCTGCGCCACCAGCACCCGCAACTCCATTTCCCCCAACACGTCATCGTGCAGGACGGAATCGGCCGCCGCCGAGTCGAAGGCGATCTCGACCGGGCGATCACCGCGCGCGTAGCGGTCGGGGTGGAGCACCTGCTCGGTGGACGCCGGCATCCGCGGCCCGTAGGGCAGCGTGTCGGCGTGACCCGACTTCGACACCCACCAGTGCATGAACTCCGCACCGGCCACATAGGGAAAGATCAGCCCCTCCCGCACCACCAGCGGTGCCCGGGCGAACACCGGCATCGCCGCCTGCTGCTCGCGCACCTGGTCGCCGTACAGCGACCAGAAGTCGTCGTCGTGCGACAGGTCCTTGCCCGGCGGCGCGTAAATGCCGATGGAGGCGTAGGTCGCCTGCCCTTCGAGAATCGCCTGGGCGGCGGTGAGACGGTCGTTGCTGTGGAGGTCGTGGAAGATCGAGTCGAGCGGCAGGTACTGGCCCTGCAGCGCGTGCACCATCTCGTGCGCCATGACCAGGCGGAGCTGTTCCCGCGGGCTCCCGTTGACGGCGAACAGCATCGCCGAATCGGCGTCGTAGTACCCGACGACCTGTTCGCTCAACAGGTCCAGCAGCAGCGGCCGCAGGCGCACGCTGTCCGGCAGCAGGCCGAAGAGCCGGTACGCCGCCTCCATGCCCCGCGCGCGCGACTCGGGCAGCTCCGCGTCGAGCTTGGCCGCGAGGTAGGCGCGGACCTGCTCCCGGCTCCGCATCGCGACGCGGGGCGGCGTGCGGAACCGGAGGGCCGCCGCACGCTCGACCGCGGGACGGAGGCTGTCGACCAGCTGCTGCGCCGACGGCGCACCCGGCGCCTCACCGCGGCAGCCGGCCAGCGACGTCAGGGCGGCGAGGCCGGAGAGCCACCTCATGCGTTCTCCAGGTAGACGCGATACCACGCCAGCATCTGGGGACCGAAGATGTACGTCGCGGCCGCGCCGAGTGCGAGGAAGACGCCGAAGGGGACCAGCTTGTCTTTCTTGATCAGCGTGATCGGGACGAAGATCAGCGTGCCGAGGAGCGCACCGAGGAAGATCGTCAGCAGCACCCCCTGCCAGCCAAGGAAGGCACCGACCATCGCCATCATCTTGATGTCGCCGCCGCCCATCGCTTCCTTCCTGAACGCCCACGTGCCCAGCACGCCCACCAGCCACAGCACGGCGAATCCCACAGCCGCCCCGAGCACAGCGGTCTCGATCGTCGGCAGCCCGCCGGCCAGGCTGAACAGCAGCCCGATCACCAGCCCGCCGAGGGAGAACTCGTCCGGGATGATGTATTCGCGAAGATCGGTCATGGCGATGCCGAGCAGGATGGTGCCGAACACGGAGGCCCGAAGCGCCTCGAGGGTGGCGCCGTGCTGCCAGACCATCGTGGCCCAGATGACGGCCGTCGCCAGCTCGATCAGCGGATAGATGGCCGAAATCGGCTCGCCGCAGTTCCGGCACCGGGCGTGGAGGAGCAGCCACGAGATGATCGGGATGTTGTCCCACGGCTTGAGCCCCGCGCCGCAGCGCGGGCACCGCGACGGCGGCCGCACGACCGACTGCTCGGCCGGCCAGCGCAGAATGCAGACGTTGAGGAAGCTGCCGATGACGGCACCCAGCAGCGCGGCGAAGCCGATCAGGATGGGAACCGGAAGGTCAATCGTCACGCAGGACCTCGTAGAGAAGAATGCCGGCCGCGATCGCGACATTGAGCGATTCCGCGTTGGCACGGATGGGGATCGCGATGCGGCGGGACGCCGCATCGGCCAGCCGTGCCCGCACCCCCGCCCCTTCGTTCCCGACGATGATCGCCACCGACTGCGGGCGCGACTCGCCGCGGCGAAGCGGCGCGCCGTCGGCCGCCGCCACCCAGAGCTCGACCGATCGCTCCGCGGCCCACGCGAGCAGCTCGCCGTCATCGGCCGACACGGACGGAAGCCGAAAGGCCGCACCCATGCTGCCGCGGAGCACCTTGGGATTGGTGAGTTCGGCCGTTCCCCGGAGCGCGATCACGCCGGCCGCACCCAGCGCGTGCGCTGTCCGCACGATCGTGCCCACGTTCCCCGGATCCTGCACCGCGTCGAGCACGAGCACCGCCGCGCCCGGTTCGGTCACGATATCGGCCAGCGCCCACTCCCGGGGCGTGATCACCGCGACGACGCCCTGCGGATGCTCCGTGTCGGCCAGCGCATCGAGCTCGGGCCCGGACACTTCTTCCAGCGCGACCCCCAGCTCCACCAGCCGCGCTTTAAGTGCCCTCCCGCGCGTGGTACCTTCCAGCACGGGCGAGATCGCGGCGCCGCGAAATGCGATTCCCGCCGCAATCGCCTCCTCGACCAGTCGCACGCCCTCGGCCAGCGCGAGCCCGCGCCGTTCCCGGCCCCGCCGCCGGCCGAGATCCCGAATCATGGATTGCAAGGAGCCGCTCATGTCAGCCTTTGATCGTACACTCGCCGGAATGGGCCTGCTCGCGCTGGCGGCCTGCGCGCCGTCGGTCCAGCAGGAAGTCCAGATGGGCAACGACTACGCCGCCCAGATCGCCCAGAAGCTCCCGCTGATCAACGACGGTGGGATCACCTCGGTCTTCAATCAGACGGTCAACCCGCTCCGGCGCGTGGCCGTCCGCCAGGACCTCGCCTGGGACTTCCACATCGTCAATTCGGACCAGGTGAACGCCTTTGCCGTCCCGGGCGGGCACATCTACGTCTTTCGCGGCCTGATCGCCCGGGCCCGGCATTACGATGAATTCGCCGGCGCGGTCATGCACGAGATCGGCCATGTGGATCTGCGCCACTCGGCGCAACAGATGGGCCAGCAGAACGTGGCCAACGCCGGCGTCACTCTCGCCTACATCCTGCTCGGACGGCAGCCCGGCCAGGTGGATCAGGCGGCCGTGGGGCTGGCCGGCAGCGCGGTCTTCGCCAAGTTCAGCCGGGACGACGAGCGCCAGGCCGACTCGATGGCGGTGATCGGGCTGACCCGCGCGCACATCGATCCGTCCGGCATCACCCACATGCTGCAGCTGCTGCAAAGCCTCGAGCAGTCGGAGCCGAACAAGGTGGAGCAGTGGTTCGCGTCACACCCGATGGCGGTCGAGCGCATCGGCAACACCGAACGGGTCATCGCCACGACGCCTGGCGCGGCCGCGGCCGTCCGCAACGGCCAGACCGATCTGGCGGCCTTCACCGACCTCAAGCGCCGCCTCGCGGCGCTGCCGCCTGCGCCCAAGGAAGTCAAGCAGCCGTGAAGATCGCGCTGACCATCGCCGGCTCCGATTCGGGAGGCGGGGCCGGCATCCAGGCGGACCTCAAGACGTTCCAGCAGTTCGGTGTGTTCGGCACGTCCGTCATCGTCGCCCTGACGGCGCAGAACACGATCAGTGTCCGGGCGGTGCATGCCGCTCCCGCCGCGATCGTCGCCGCGCAGCTCGACGCGCTGGCCGACGATCTGCCTCCCGATGCCGTGAAGACCGGGATGCTGGCCGACGCGGCGCTCGTCGAACAGGTGGCCGGCGCTCTCCGCGACCGGGAGTGGCGCCCGTACGTGCTCGACCCGGTGATGGTCGCCACATCGGGGGACCGCCTCCTCGATGCCGATGCGGTCTCGCTCATCCGCACCCTGCTCCTGCCGCTGGCGACGCTCGTCACGCCCAATCTCGACGAGGCCGAGCTTCTGGTGGGCCACGAGGTGCGGGACGCGGAACAGATGGCCACGGCCGGCCGCGCACTCCTCGAGCTCGGCGCCGGTGCGGCACTGGTCAAGGGCGGACATCTCGACGGCGCGCTCGTGACCGACGTGCTCGTCACTCGTGCCGGGGTGCGGCGCTTCGATCATCCGCGCATCACGACGACCTCGACGCATGGGACCGGCTGCACCCTTTCCGCAGCCGTCACCGCCGGGCTCGCGCTGGGCCGGGACCTGGAATCGGCCGTGGCGGACGCCCTCGACTTCGTCCGCCGGGCGATGCGCTCCGCGCCCGGCATTGGCAGGGGCCACGGGCCGCTCGATCATACCGTCGCTGCGCGGCCCGACTCGCCCGCCGATCGCTAGATCCGCTCGACAATTCCCTCGATCAGCGTACCCAGCTCCCCCTTCACCCGCTCCGCCGTCTCCATCACTTCCGCGTGTGACAGCGTCGTCGGGCTGATGCCCGAGGCGAGATTGGTGACCGTGCTGATCGCGAGGCAGCGCATGCCGCGCGCCCGCGCGGCAATGACCTCGATGACCGTGGACATCCCCACCGCGTCCGCCCCCAGGCGCTCGAGCATCCGCACCTCGGACGGCGTCTCGTAGGTCGGTCCCAGCAGGCCGGCATACACCCCTTCGGCCAGCGCGACCTTCCGCTCGCGCGCCACCTCGCGCGCGATCGCGCGAAGCCCCGCGTCGTACGGATCCGACATGTCGGGGAAACGCTCCTCGCCCGCGAGCACCGCGCCGATGAGCGGATTGCGGCCCGTCAGATTCAGGTGATCCGACAGCAGCATGAGCGTCCCGGCCGTGAAGCTGCGCCGGATGCCGCCGGCCGCATTCGTCAGGAGCAGTGTCGTCACGCCCAGCTCGCCGAAGGCGCGCACCGCCAGGCTGCTCACCCGCGCCGAGGGGCCTTCGTACATGTGGAACCGTCCGCTCTGCGCGATGACGGTCTTGCCGGCCAGCCCTCCGATCACCAGCTCGCCACCGTGCCCCTGCACCGTGGGCAGCGGGAATCCTGGGATATCACGGTAGGGAATCCGGACCGCGTTATGCACCTGCTCGGCCAGGAATCCCATGCCGGATCCGAGCACGATCGCCACGGTCGGCGCCCGGCCATCCAGGCGGGCGCGGATGGCGGCGCTCGCGGCGGCGATCATCCGGGCCAGCTCGTCCGCGGCCGGGCCGCCCATCAGAGGAGGATCCCGGCGATCGTCGCCGAGAGAAAGTTGGCGAGGGTGCCGGCGAGCATGGCACGGAAGCCGAGCCGGGCCAGATCGCCCTTCCGCTCGGGGGCCAGCGCGCCGATGCCGCCGATCTGGATGCCGACGGAACTGAAGTTGGCGAACCCCGCGAGCGCGAACGACGCGATGGTGAACGAGCGCGGGTCGAGGGTCGCCTTGAGCGGGCCGAGCTGCGAGTAGGCGATGAACTCGTTCAGCACGGCGCGGGTGCCGAGCAGGCTGCCGATCGTCTCGCTGTCCTTCCAGGGCACACCCATCGCGAACGCGACCGGGCGGCAGACCCAGCCGAGCACCGTCTGGATGTCGGCGGGGAACCAGCCGGCGTATCCGTGCAGCGCGCCGAAGAGACCGTTGACGAGCGCGATCAATGCGATGAACGAGATCAGCATCGCGATCACGTTCAGCATGAGGTGCAGCCCCTCCCCCGTCCCGCGCGCGGCCGCGTCCACCAGATTCACGTCGGTCCTCGGGATGTTGATCGTCACGTTGCCCGACGTCTCGGGCACTTCGGTCTCCGGCTCGAACAGCTTCGCCATCATGATGGTGCCCGGCGCCGTCATGATCACCGCCGTGAGCAGGTGCCGCGCCTCGATCCCGAAGGCGATATAGGCGGCCATGATGGAGCCGGAGACGTGGGCCATGCCCGACGTCATCACCGTCATCAGCTCCGAGCGCGTCATCCTCGGCAGGAACGGCCGGATGGTGAGCGGCGCCTCCGTCTGCCCCATGAAGATCGAGGCCGCCACGTTGAGGCTCTCGGCCCCGCTGGCGCCGAGGAGCCGGCTCATCACGACGGCAAAGGCGCGCACGATCACCTGCATGATGCCCAGGTAGTACATGATCGCGAACAGCGCCGACACGAAGATGATCGCCGGCAGGATCTGGAAGGCGAAGATGACGCCGAGACTCGAGTTCGGCTTCCCGATCTCGCCGAAGACGAACGAGGACCCGGCGTAGGAGTAGTGCAGGATGGTCGTCACGAAGTCGCCGAGCGCGCGGAAGAGCCGCTGGCCGAAGGGCACCCGCAGGACGAAGACGGCGAAGGCGAACTGCAGCCCCAGCCCCCAGGCGACGATCTTCCACTTGATCGCCCGGCGGTTGTGGGACATCGCGATGCCGATCAGCAGGATCAGCGCGATCCCGAACAGGCCGCTGAGCCGCGTGAGCAGCGTGACCGGCGCCGCCGCCGGCGGCGCCGGCTGGGTCACGTCGGGCGCCGGGGGCGTCGGGTGCGCCAGCTGGGAATCCACGGCGGGGCGCTGATCCGCGCCGGCGGCCGGAGTCTGCACCGGCTGCGCGGCGAGGGTCGTCGCCGCGCGGCCGGCCGCGGCCGGAAGAAACAGCGAGGCGGCGATGCCCGCGGTCACCAGGATGACGGCAAGCGCGAACTTCCGAAGTCCCGCGGGCGGCGACCAACGGATCGTAGGCATGCGGCGGACGTCCCCTGGATTCGACGGTGGGAAGAAGGGCGAACAAACGCCTAGCGGAGGTCGGCCAGCTCCTCGCGCACCTGGGCCACGAGCGCCTGCCGCTCCGGCCACGGATAGAACGCACTCTCGAAGGCGTTGAGGATCATCCGGTCGATCCCCGCGCGGTCGAAGCCCAGCTCGGCATGCGCCAGCCAGTACTCGTCACTCAGCATCACGCCGCTCATCAGCCAGCTGTCGGTACAGAGCGTGACGTTGAGCCCGGCATCGAAGTACATCCGCACCGGATGCTCGCCCGCCCGCGTGACGACCCGGGTCTGCAGATTGCTGGTGACGTTGCACTCGAGAAGGATACGGCGGTCCCGTATATAATCGCGCAGGACGGGGTCTTCGTACAGGCGGGTGCCGTGCCCGATCCGGTTGGCGTGGCACTGATGCACCGCTTCCGCGATCGATTCCGCCCCGGCGGCCTCCCCCGCATGGACCGTGATTCCCAGATTCCCCTCGGCGGCGATGTCGAATGCGTGCCGGTGCACCGACGGCGGACGGCCTGCCTCGCCCCCGGCCAGATCGAACGCGACTACGCCCCGGTCCCGGAACTCCACCGAGTGACGGGCGATGGCGGCCGACAGCCCGGGATCATAATGCCGGAGCGAGCAGTTGATCACCTGCGGGATGATGCCGAAATCGGCTCGCCCCCGGGCGAAACCCCGGAGCTCCGCCTCCACCACCTGATCGAGGGACAGCCCCTGCCGGTTGCTGAGATGGGGGCAGTAGCGGACCTCGATGTAGCGCACGCCGTCCCGCGCCGCGTCCTCGCACATCTCGTACGCTACCCGCTCGATCGCCTCGGGCGTCTGCAGCAGCGCGATCGTCAGATCGAAGCGGGCGAGATAGTCCTCGAGGTTTCGCGCGTCGCTCGCCAGCATGTGCCGGGCGAGGGCGTCGGGATCGGAGGTCGGGAGTTCGACCTTCTGCGCCCGCGCCAGGTCCACCATCGTCGCCGGCCGGAGGGAGCCGTCGAGGTGGTTGTGCAGTTCGGCCTTCGGGAGCCGGCGGAGCAGCTCACGCGTCAGCATCCGGACTTTCTTCCGCGCGCCGGGCCGATACCACCACGCGAAGAATCGCGCCTGGCGAGAGCAGCACGTCGGGTGGAATCGAAATCCCTCGTCCATCGGTCACGTACGCCTGGCCGGATTCGAGCCGGCTCGCCAGCGTCGAATCGAAGACACGAACGGCGCGCAGCACGGTGCTCCCGGCCGGCACTTCCACCGGCCGCTCGTTCACGAACACCCTGATGGCGTCGCTCACCGGCCCACCGGCACGATGCGCGGCGCCTCCGGCGCCTCGACCGGCTGGGGCAGGCGGCGCAGGTAGGTCAGCAGCGCGTCGATATCGGTGCCGAAGCCCCGCTGGGTGGGCTGGTTGATCAGCATCGCGTACCCGCTGCCGCCGGTCTGGAGGAAATCGAGCGTCGCGAGGGTATAGGTCGCCTTGTCGGTCATGCGCCGCCCGGAGGCCAGTCGCATCTCCATCACCCGATGCCCGGCCAGCTTCATCGTATCGTAGCGCACCGTAAAGCCCGAGATATGCGCATCCGGTCGGCCGGACTCGAGCGCATGTTCCATCACCTGCCGAATCACCGCGCCGGTGGTAGTCACGCGCACGACGTTGTTCTGGAACGGGCTCAACTGGAAGAGCTGGCCGTAGGTGAGCGGGCCGGCCGCCAGTCCCGTTCCCCGGATGCCGCCGTTGTTCATCAGCGCGAGGTCGGCGCGGGCGACGTTGCGCTGCGCGTCCGCGATCAGATTGCCGAGCGGATACTGCCCCTGGTCCCCCGTCTTGGGGAGCGGGAGCTTGATCTGCGCCACGACGCGCCGGGCCAGCGTATCGGTGCGCGCCGCGTACGCGGCCACGATGCGGGCGACGGCGGTGTCCGGGGTGACCTCATCGTCGTACACCGACTCGACCCGGCTCTGCTCCAGCCGGCTTCCCACCGGCGTCCGGAGCAGGTCGAGCACGCCGAGCGCGGTGCCGCTGCTCCGCGCCTCGACGACCCGCACGCCCCCGACGGCTACGTTCACCAGCCGGTGCGTGTGCCCCGCGACGATCATGTCCACCGCCGGCCCCAGTTCCCGGGCAAGGTCGAGAATCTCGCCGGAACAGCCGAGCGAGTCGCACACCGCCCCGGAATGCGCCACCAGGATGGTCACGTCGGGCTTCTGCGCCTGCACGTCGGCGATCACGTCGCGGATGGCGGCCGCGCCGGCCGCGAAGCGGAGCCCGCGCACGAATTCCGCCTTCACGATCGTCTTCGTCTCCGGCGTGATCCATCCGATCACCGCCACCCGCAGCTTGCCCGCAGTCAGGATCCGGTACGGCACCGCCCAGACCGGCCGGCGGCCGGTGGTCGAGTCGAAGATATTCGACGCCAGCCAGGGATATCGCGACTGCGCCATCCGCTGGCGGAGGGTATCCACCGACCAGTCGAAGTCGTGGTTCCCGACCGCGGCGGCCTGGATCCCCATGCGGTTGAACACCTCGATCGTCGAGCGCCCGTAGAACAGATTGGATTCGAGGGTGCCCTGCATCTCGTCTCCGGCATCGACCCGGAGCACCGGGCAGCCGCCGCAATGCGCGGCGGCGGTATCCATCCGTGCCTTGAGCGCGGCGGCGCCGCCGGCCAGCCGGCCCTTGGACCAGCTCTGCACCCTGGGCAGGAGCGCGCCGTGGAAGTCGCTGATCGCCAGCACGCGGAGGATGATGCTGTCGGCCGGCGTGCGGGGTGTGCTGGCCCGGACCGGGGGTGCCCCGCCCGCGAGCGCGTGCGCCTCGCCCGCGGCCTCATCGCCTAGGATCCGCCACTCCGAGCGGGTGTAGGCGGCCGGGTCGATCGTGCCGCGGGCGCGGATCTCGTCCACCAGCAGGTCCCGGATGTTCTCGCCCCGGTCATAGACGACGGGCGCGCCGCGCAGCATGTCGTATCCGCCGCCGCCCGCCTGCCGGTAGCTGTTGACGGCGAAGGTGAAGGTGTCGGTGGACGCGACCGGCCGTCCGCCGACCGCGAGGTTCCGGATGCGGCTGCCCACCGGAAGCCGGAGGTCCATGTCGTACGTCGCGCCGCCGACGATGTCGAAGTTGTACCCGGCGATGCTGTCGTTGATCGAGACGTGGCCCGACGGATCGCTCCGGTAGTAGCGGGCGCTCTGCTCCAGGAACGCCTTGAGCGCGTCGCCGCTGATGCGCACGGCCCGCAGGGTGTTCTCGTAGGGATAGACGCCGGCGACGTCGGCCAGCCGGATCGGTCCGGCGCTGAACCCCGACGCCGTGTTGAAGATCGAGGTGGTGGACAGCTGGGCGCCGGTGTGCTTCCGCTGGAAGTCATTCACGAAGTTGGCGATCGCCGTCGGCTCCGCGCGGCCGAAGGTGGAGCGCATCGCCCCTGCCGCCTGGCCGAGCGGCTGGGCCACCCAGGCCTGGACGTCACGCTGGGCGGCTTCCAGCCGGGCGGCCAGGCGCGGAGCCGGCGGCACATCGGCCAGCGGCACCAGCTCACCGGTGATCCGCATGACCCGCCAGCGGCCTCGGTCACGGATCAGGTCCACGTGGGCGACCGATACTTGCTGCGCCCAGTTCTTCGGCTGGATGAAGTGCACGCCGCTGATCACCGAGTCGCGCATCTCGCGGTGGGAATGGCCCACCAGCACGAGGTCGGGCTTCGACGGCAGCGCGGCGAGCGTCGCGGCGACGTTCTCGTCGCCGACACCCGTCGTGTCGTAGGACGCCGCCCCGTCCATGCCGCTGTGAATCAGCACGATGCGAAGATCGGCGTCGCGGGCGAGGTTCCGCAGCACCGCCCCGGCGCTCGCCGACACCCGGCCCACCCGGACCTTCCCCTTCACGTTCTCACGGTCCCACAGCATCACGCCCGGCGTCGTGAACCCCGCGACGCCGACCCGGACGCCCTGGCGCCGGAGCACGACGTAGGCCGGATAGAGCAGCGTGTCGGCCGGCAGGTCGTAGACGTTGCCGCTCACATACGGAAAGGCGGCGC
Source organism: Gemmatimonadales bacterium (assembly GCA_038321865.1). GTDB lineage: Bacteria > Gemmatimonadota > Gemmatimonadetes > Gemmatimonadales > GWC2-71-9 > JAICUF01. Next base: position 79,641 of record JBBQFH010000003.1, on the reverse strand, counting down.
CGGCCAGCGAGCGCCGCAGGAACGGGAGGCCCCAGTTAAAGTCGTGATTGCCCAGCGTGGCCACATCGTAGCCTACCAGGTTCATGGCCTCGACGATCGGGTTGGGATCCCGCGGGCCGACGGTCGCGTAGTAGGCGGCGAACGGATCGCCCTGGAGCAGGTCGCCGGCGTCGGCGACGATCACCTGCCCGGGATAGCGCTTCCGGAGGGAGTCCACGATCGTCGCCACGCGCACCAGCCCGCCGCCGAATGGCTTGCCGGTGACGTATTCCCACGCGGTGGCACGGCCGTGGACATCGGTGGTGGCGACGATGACGATATGGGCGGTGTCCTGCGGAGCGCCGGCCAGCGCGGCCAGCAGCATCAGGGAGGGAAGCATGGCAAAAAATATAATGGCGGTATATTGGTTTCGCCGCCTATGAGCCATCGTATCCTGGTAGTGGACGACGAACCCGACATCACCGCGCTCGTCGCGTATCATCTGGCCAAGGCCGGATATCGCGTCTCCACCGCGGCCACGGGCCCCGAGGCGCTCCGCGCCGCCCGGACCGAGCGGCCGGACGTCGTCATCCTCGACCTCATGCTCCCGGGCACGTCGGGCTACGACGTCCTGGCGGAGCTCCGTCGCATGGAGGAAACCCGGGACGTCGGCGTCATCCTCCTCACCTCCCGCCGCGAGGAGGCCGACCGCATCCGCGGCCTCTCCCTCGGCGCCGACGACTACCTCACCAAGCCCTTTTCTCCGGCCGAGCTGGCGCTCCGCGTCGCCGCCATCCTCCGGCGGCTGGCCGCGCCGGCCGTGTCGGCCGGGTCCACGCTCAGTGCCGGCCCGATCACCATCGACCGCGCCGCCCACCGGGCCGCGATGGACGGCCACGAGCTGCCGCTGACCGCGACGGAATACAAGCTGCTCCTCACCCTCGTCGAGCGGCGTGGCCGGGTCCAGAGCCGCCCGCAGCTCCTGGAGACCGTCTGGGAGGCGCAGCCCGACATCCAGACGCGAACGGTGGACATGCACGTGCAGCGGCTCCGCACCAAGCTCGGCACCGAAGGCCACATGATCGAGACGGTCCGCGGCTTCGGCTATCGCTTCCGGGCCGGCGAGCGCGACGGGCGGCCGTGACCTTCGCACGGCGGCTCATCGCCGGCATCGCCCTCGTCGTTTTCATCACCGTCGCCACGCTGGTCTGGGCTGCCGAACGTTCGCTCCGTCTCGACCTCGAGCACGACATCGCCCGGTCGCTCGAGCAGGAGGCGCGGCTGGTACGCGCAGCGCTCCCCGCCGATTCACTCGACTGGCAGGCCGCCGTGCGGCGGCTCGGCAGCGAGAGCGGTGACCGGGTCACGGTCGTGGACCGCGATGGCCGGGTCCGCGCCGACAGCGACTTCCCGCCCGGACCGCTTCCCCCCACCATCGAAAACCACGCCCACCGGCCGGAGGTGCGGGCCGCGCTGGCCGGCCGGAGCGAGCCCGCCGTCCGCCGCAGCGCAACCGTGGGCCGCGATCTGATGTACGTCGCGGTGCCGGGCGGGCCCGGTGTCATCCGGGTGGCGGGCGATCTCTCCCGCGTGAACGCAACGGTGCGGCAGGCGCAGGGGGCGGTCATCGGCGCGGCGGCAATCGCCCTGCTTGTCGGCATCCTGGTCGCCCTTGTTGCCGCCCGGTCATTCGCGCGGCCGCTGGCCGCCATCGGCACCGCCGCCCACGCGATCGCCATCGGCGAGGCGCCCCGGATTCCCCGGTCGGGCATCACCGACATCGATGCCGTGGGCGCCGCGCTCAGGGACATGCACGCCCAGCTCGGCGAACGATTCGAGCTGCTGCGGCGGGAACGCGCCGAATCCGGCGCCGTGGTCGAGGCGATGGTCGAAAGCGTGATCGCCGCCGACCGCCGCGGCAACATCGTCACCCTCAACGGCGCGGCGCGCCGGCTGCTGGGCTACGCGCCGGATGCGCCGCTCCCCGCGCTCCCCGCGCTCTTCCGCGCTCGAGCGGCCCGCGAGGCCGTGACGGCCGTGCTCGCCGGCCAGCCGGTCCAGGACCAGCAGGTCGAGCTCGACGGCCGGGTGGCACTGTTGAACGCCCGTCCGCTGCCGGACGGCGGTGCGGTGCTGGTGCTGCACGAGCTCACCGAGATGCGCCGGCTCGAAACGGTGCGGCGCGACTTTGTCGCCAACGTGTCACATGAGCTGAAGACACCGCTCACGTCGGTGTCGGGGTACGCGGAGACGCTCCTCACCGACCACCCGGACGCCGAGACGACGCAGCGGTTTCTGGGCATCATCCTCAACAACGCCCGGCGGATGCAGCGGCTGGTGGACGACCTGCTCGACCTCTCGCGCATCGAATCGGGCCGCTGGCAGCCGGAGCGGGAGCCGGTCGACCTTGCCACCGCTGCGCGCGAGGTATGGAGCGCCCTTGCCGAGCGCGCGTCGGCGCGCCGCATCAGCCTCGAGCTCGAGATCGCGCCGACAGCCGTCACCCTGGCCGCCGACGGCGACGCCGTCCGCCAGATCCTCACCAACCTGCTCGACAACTCGCTCCGCTACTCGCCGGACGGCGGGCGGATCGTCTGCCGTGCCGCCGCCGAGGCGGGCGGCGTGGCTTTGAGCGTGCGGGACGACGGTCAGGGCATCAGCCGCGACCACCTCCCGCGGATCTTCGAGCGCTTCTACCGCGCGGACCCGTCCCGGTCCCGCGAAGAAGGCGGGACCGGCCTCGGCCTCGCCATCGTGAAGCACCTCGTCGAGGGGCACGGCGGCCGCGTCTCCGCCGCGAGCGAGCGCGGCCGCGGCACCACCGTCAGCTGCTGGTTCCCGTCGGCCTGAGTCGTTGCGCTCGCGTTACATGACGCGGGGCCAGCCGTGACCGAGCCCGCCCATCTTCGCGGCATGTCAGAACCCGCCGCGCTTTCGCTGGCCCGACGCCGCCTGGACCACACCTTTCCCCTCCGCATCGCCGGCCCGCTCGACGTGAGCGCGGTCGAGCACGTTCGCTACGTGCTCGACCGCGTCGGCGCCGACGCCCAGTTCATCATCCTGCGGTGTGAGGCGGTGTCGGCTGTCGATCCCGCGGCCGCGGCGTGCCTGTGGGACCTGTGCCGCGACGCCGAGCGGCGGGGTACCGGTCGGATACGGCTGTACGGCCTGCCGCCCAGATTCGTGCGGCGGCTCCGGTTGCACCCGCTGACCCGCTACGTGGTGTCCGAGGACGATCTCTTTGGCGATCCGTTCGGTCAGCCGGCGCCGAGCGGCCGCTGAGGCGGAGGTGCCGACGGATGGATGGCTTCGAGACGTTCCTGGTGCACCAGGTCCCGCAGCTCCTGCACGAGCGGATGCGGCAGCCAGCCCATGAACCAGCGCGTCGGCGGCATGAAGACGATCCGCTCGCCGAAGTCCGATGGCCGCCGCAGGTGCAGTGTCACCGGATGAATGTTGACCCAGCGGAGCTCGGTCACGGCTTCGACATCGCGCAGCGGAATGCGGATCTCGCGCCGGTAATCGGAGACCAGCAGCGTGGACCCGTCCAGCCGAACCCGCTTGAGGCGCACGCAGTTGAGGTAGATGAACAGGGAGCCCAGGAGCCAGACCACCGGGAACAGCCATCTGAGCCTGGTGTCGGTGAGCGGCACCGCGGTCGCACCGTACCACAACGCGATGGTCGCGCTCCCGAAGGCCCCGATCCAGGCCGGCGGAACGATCCATTTGACCAGAAAGGTCTGCCGAGACGAGAGCTCCCGCACTAGCCGCACAACGCCTGGCGCGGCCGCCACGCCGCGCGGAATCCGCCGTGCACCGGCGCGCCGCTGGCCGGCCAGATGACGATCGATCCCTCGAGCGATTGATCGCCGCCTATCCGCCGAATCGTGATCGCGCCGCGCGGGAGCGCTGTGCAACTTCCGCTTTCGCATCGCGCCCCGCCGGCCACATCGGGATTGGCCGGCCACTCGTAGGTTCCCGGCACCAGTCCACCGGCCGCGCGAGGATAGATCGCCAGCTGCAGCGCGGCGCCCGTCCCGCCCTCGATCGCGCTCACCGAATCGGCGAGTGAGTCGACGCGGAGCACCAGGCTCACCGCATAGCCATCCCACGGCGCACAGCTCGGCGCCGCATAGGCGTAGGTGAGCCCGGCCGGCGGCGTCACCACGGCCAGCGGATCAGGGCCGCCGTTGCAGGCGATCGAACAGGTCAGCGACGCGATTACCACGCGTAAAGGAGTCATTCGGCGTTCGCCACGTATCACAGGAATTCTCTACGTTCGCTCGATGATGTCGTATGTCAGCCCGAACGGGTCGCGGACGTAAAAGCCCCGTCCATCCGGCGACACCCGCTCGACGGTGCAACCCGCCGCCTCGAGCCGGGATCGCGCCGCAGCCGCATCGGCAACGTCGAACGACGGCACCACCGCGGCCAGGGGGACGGGCGCCGGCTTGACGAACAACCGCAGGACCCCGGTGTCGAACTCCAGATATTCGTCCGTCCGGGCGACAAGCCGGAAGCCGAAGGCCGACGTATAGAACGCCTCCGCCCGGTCGAGGTCGGCCACCTCGATCGCAATTTCGCAGCTGGAGCGGAACGGTGTGTGCATTCGTCAGCTCGCTTCGGGTTCCATCAGTCACTCCCGGCGCTCACCTCAGCAGGCGTCCTGCAGTCCGAACTCGAACATGATGGCTGGCTCCGCCGACGCACGGCCTCCGCTGCCGGCGTACAGCCTGTGCGCGACGGTGTTCGACTGGTCGGCAAGCACCCACGCCTGCCGGCAGCCGAGTTCCCGGCCCCGGCAGAACAGCGCGTCGAGCAGCCCTGCACCGATGCCGAGTCGGCGGTGGCTGGCTGCGACCCCGACCTCGTTGATCCAGAGCTCGGGCGCCTTGTCAGGATTGACGTAGTGGACGCCAGTAGCCATGCCGACCACGAGGCCGTCGTCGATCGCCACGGCGAGGTGATGGCGTGCATCGGCCAGGAACTCGGTGCTCCAGAGAAGATCGACCGGCCGGTCGAAGACCTCCGGCGCGACGCGCTCGAGCACGTGGGCATCTTCCGGCCGCAACAGGCGGATCTCAGTGCCCATGCGCCGGGGTGGCCTGGATCCGATCGGCTTCGGTAATCTCGAAGACCACGCTCTCCCGCCCGTCCGGGGCGAACCTCGATCCGGCGCGGCGCGCGCCGAGCTTTTCCACGGCGCGCTGCGAGCGCAGATTGTGCGGGCCGACCAGGAAGAGCACGCGGTCGACGAAGCCAAAGGCGTGGTCCAGCATGAGCCGCTTCATCTCGCCGTTGTAGCGGCCGCCCCAGTACTGCCGGGCCAGAAAGGTCCAGCCGATTTCGAGCTCCCGTCTCGCCGCGTCGTGCCCGTGATAACGGGACGACCCGATGACGGTGCCGTCCCGGGCATCGGTGACGAGCAGCCCACCGCCTGACTCCATCGCCTCACGGAAAAATGCACGGAACACGTCTTCCCGATACCGATCGGCGGCCGGATGCTGCTCCCAGATGAATGGATCCGCCGCCACCGCGAACAGCGCGTCGAAATCCTCGGCCCGAAGCGGCCTGAGCTCGAGCAGCTCGCCCTTCAGGACGGGCTGCAGGTCAATGGAGCTCATGGACGGGGTGCTGCGCCCGCGCGGGGAAGGCCCAGGAACAGCGTCAGCGTGAGCGCCCCGCGGACGGCACTCGCCATTAATCGGGCTCCTCCCTACCGCGGTACGACCGGCAGCACCACGTGCGTCGGGTGCGCCGCGTCGTGGAGTAGCCGCTGGTGCGCGACCACGAACGTCGAGTCCCGCTCGTTGTTCCCGCCGGTGTTCAGGTTCCGGTCATACTTGGGAAACAGCGCCGACGAGATGCTGACCCGGAGCCGATGGCCGGGCTGGAAGACCTTCGACGTGAACCACAGGTCGATGTCGTAACGCTCGACCCGCCCCGGCACCAGCGGCACCTCGCGGTCCATCCCCTGTCGAAACCGCGCCCTGGCGAAGCCGTCCTGCACCCGCTCGGCGTGGCCATCCGGAAAGACGTCGAGCAGCATGATGGCCCAGTCGGTATCGCGGGCGTCGCTCGAGGCCCAGAGCGTCGCCGACATCTCGCCGGTGACCTCGAGCGGACGGGTGAGCGGCCGCGAGGTGAACACCAGCGCGTCACGCCGGCTCGCGTTCAGCGCCGTGTAGTCCTCGTTGAGCGATTCCTCGAGCTCGCGCGAATCGATGAGATAGGGCGTCGGATCGGCGGGATCGTAGGTGTAGGTGTCGGCGACAGCACCCCGTGGCGGCAGCGTATCGAGCACACCGTTGCCCGCGCTGGTCTGCGCCGCTCCACCCGACGACACGTACCATTTGGTGGCCCGCGCCCGCTTCAGCGGCCACTCGTTCTCCTTGCGCCAGGTGTTGTCGCCCTGGACGAAGATGTCCACCGGCGGCAGCCGGTCCACGCCGTTGGCGCGGCCGAGCAGGTAGTGGTCGAACCAGCGGAGCTGCAGGTCGCGATAGGAGTAGCGCGCCTGCGGGCCGAAGTCGCCGGCCACGTAGTCCACGCCCTTGTGCGCATGCGTGCCCATCACCAGATGCCAGGCGGGATGGTTCTTCACCTTGAGCAGCGCATCGGTATAGTCGAGCGGGCCGCGCGAATCATCGTGCCACCCCGCGAGCGACATCGCCGGCACGTTGACCTTGTCGATGTATGTCGTGACGGCGCGCGCCCGCCAGTAGGCGTCCAGCGTGGGATGCGCGATCCAGCGATCCCAGAGCGGTACGTCGCCGCAGCCGAGCCGCTGAGGGAGAGTGGCGATAGGCAGATGCGTGATCGCCTCGCCGATGTCCAGCTCCGCCGTGGCCGGATCCAGGTCCCGCCCGCGCATGAGGCAAGCCCAGTCCACGTTGATCGGCCCGAACGCCATGGCCGCGTACGGCACGATCCGCCACGGATCGGAGGTCGCGGCTGACGGGGCGATGGCGGCCAGATGGGGCGGCGCGCTGACCGCCGCATACCAGGCCAGGCGACCCTCGTCCGAATGCCCGATCAATCCGACCTTGCCGTTGGCCCCGGGGAGCCGGGCCGCCCACTCGACCGCGTCGTATCCATCCTGGATATCGGTGCTGTAGTCCCCGAAGTCCGCCACGTCACCGCTCGACTTCCCGCGACCACGCGTCAACTGCCCGATGTAGATGTAGCCGCGCGAGGCCCACCAGCTTCCGCCGCCGGGGTTGGTGGCGCGATAGGGCGAGCGCTGCATGACGACCCCGAACGGTCCGGGCCCCACCGGCCGGACGAGGTACGTCTCCAGCTTCGCCCCGTCGCGCGTCGGCATCAGGATCGTGGAGTCGATCGTCACGGCGTACTGCGAGTCGGAGGCCGCCATCGTCCACACCTGGTAATCGTGCTCGACCACGCCCGGTGTGGCCCGGCGGACGAGGCGGTACCGCCGATCCGCCGCCTTGCCGTTGACGAACTGCACGCCGACCAGCGTGTCGCCGTGCCAGGCCGCGCGCATGATCACGCGGGCGTCCTGCGTCAGCCGCACCGAGTCGCCGGTGGCGGCGACGCTGGTGACCGTCAGCATCGGCTGGCCGGTACGGCGGCGCAGCCAGCCAACATTGGCCGAATCAGTTCCCGCGAAGTGCGCGAAACCCATCCGGCGCCACCCCTCGAAGCCCGAATGCGGCCGCGCGCTGAGGGCGATGTAGACGTCCCATTCGCCGGCAAGGGTGGCGGCCGGGCGATGGGCCGCGCCAGCGCCCGTCGCCAGCGCCAGCACCAGGAAAACGATCAGCCCGCGCGTGCGGGACCCCATATGCATCATCTCATGCCCCCATTTCTACCGGCAATTGGGATCGCCGCCGCGCGGCGAGGAGAATTCCGACACCCACCAGGTTCATCACCACAATCATCGACACGATCTTCAGGGCGAATCCCGTCACATTCTCCACCTTGATGATCGGGAACACCGACAACACGATGTAGAGCAGCGTCATCAACAGCCCGGACAGCGACGCGATACGCAGCCACGGCGACGGCCGCGGCGTCACGCCCCGGAGCCCGAACAAGGGTATCGCGAACATCACCACGTACGCCAGCGCGTAGAAGGTGCCCCCGGCGTTGAACAGCAGCTGGAATGCCTCCGCCTGGCCGACGCCGATCAGGCTCACCAGCGAAATGATAAAGGAGCACACCGCCACCAGCAGGATCGAGTTCACCGGCGTCCGAAAGCGCGGATGCAGCTTGCTGAACGCGGCCGGCAGCAGACGGTCCCAGCCGGCCACCATCGGCAACCGCGTGACCGCCGTGAAGCTCACGCTCACCTGGGCCACCCGCATCGCCAGCGTCATGAGGATCGCGATGGTCACCAGCGGGCCCGCGATGCCAAATGGCCCGAAGCCGACCCGCAGCACCTGCGGCATCGGTCCGACCAGGTCGATGTCGGCGGCCGGGACGTAGGCCACCACCGTGGCGGTGCCCATGATGAACATGACGGCGATCGCCGGCGCCGCGATGTACACCGAGCGCCGCACCGCGCTGGCGGGGGCGCGGGTCTCGCCGGCGAGAATGGCGATGTACTCGAAGCCGCCCAGCGCCCCGAACCCCATCTTTCCCAGAATGTTGAGGTTGAAGAGGGAGAACGCGGGGATGGTGGTGCGGAACGGATGGAATTCCCGAAGATGACCGGTCGCCAGTCCGATGAACGGCAGCGCCATCAGCACGGCGAAGATGATGAGCATGAACACACCGCCGATGCCGTGCACCCACTTGCCGACCGCCAGCCCGACGGTCGCGGCCACGGCCATCAGCGTCAGGATCACCGCCGAGGAGAGCGCGACGAACCAGGTGCTCGACGTCATCCACGCGGCGCTGGGCCCGAGCGCGTACGCCAGGTACGTGGCGCACTGGATGCCGATCTCCGATGTGTAGACGATCACGTACAGCCACAGGTTCCACGCCAGCAGGAAGCCGACGACCGGGTTGAACCCCAGCTTGGCCCACTGGTAGAGCCCGCCCTCGAGCGGCATCCGCTGGCTGAGATAGATCACCACCGCGGCCATCGGCAGATAGAACAGCACGATGGCGAGGAGCCACAGCACCACGTGCGACGGCCCGAGCTTGCCGGCTACGCCGATCCAGGTAAGGCCGATGATGAACAGGATCTGCGTGAGGGCGAGGTCGCGGACGCCGAGCTCCTTCTTGAGCACGGCGCTGTGCGCCTCGATGCGGGCTTCCTCCTGGGCGAGCGTCATCGCGCAGCGCCCGCGCCGAGCCCGTCCCACAGCCGGGCCCACGCGGCGAGGCCCTCGTGGAGGCGGTGCACCCGGAAGAACTCGTTCGGTGCGTGGAAGTCCTCATCGCCGGTCGAGAACGAGAAGTACACGGTGTCGAGCCCCATGAGACGTTGAAAGATCTCCGCGACGGGCACGGTGCCGCCCATGCGGACGATGAGCGGAGCGACGCCGTAGGTCGCCTCGAGCGCCGCCTCCGCCGCCTTGAGCGTGCGGTTATCCCGTCCGATATGAAACGCCCGCGCCCCATGATCGCCGGGGGCGATGGTGAGCCGGGTGCCCTCCGGCACGTGACTCTCGAGGTGGCGCGCCACCAGCGCCACGATCTCGTCCGGCTCCTGGTCCGGCACCAGGCGGCAGGTGATCTTGGCGTGCGCCACCGACGGAACCACCGTCTTCTGTCCCGGGCCCTGGTACCCGCCCCACATCCCATTCACTTCCAGCGTGGGCCGGGTCCACTGGCGCTCGAGCGTGGTGTAGCCCGCCTCGCCGACGGGCGCGGTCGCGCCCACCTGCCGGAGATACGCCGCCTCGTCGAACGGCAGCGCCGCGAGCTCGGCGCGCTCGGCCGGGCTCAGCTCGCGCACCCGGTCGTAGAAGCCGGCGACCGCCACCCGGCCGTCCGGTTGGTGCAGCGACGCGATGAGGCTCGCCATCGCATGGAGCGGGTTGGGGACGCTGCCGCCATGCCGCCCCGAGTGCAGGTCCTTGGCCGGCCCGCGGAGCGTGAGCTCCAGCCCCGCCAGCCCCCGGTTCGCGACGGTGAGCGACGGCTCGTCGATGCGCCACATCCCGCCGTCGGCCGAGATCACCACGTCGGCGGCGAGGAGCTCGCGGTGCTCCGCGACGAACGGCTCGAGGTTGGGGCTCCCGGTTTCCTCCTCGCCCTCGATCATGAACTTCACGTTGATCGGCAGGCCGCCCTGTGCGGCGAAGAATGCCTCGGCGACCTTGATGGGAATCAGCATCGGTCCCTTGTCGTCCGACGCGCCGCGCGCGTACAGCCGGCCATCGCGCAGCGTGGGTTCGAACGGCGGGCTGTCCCACAGCTCGAGCGGGTCCGCCGGTTGCACGTCGTAGTGGCCGTAGATGAGCACCGTCGGTGCGCCCGGCGCGCCGAGCCATTCGGCATATACGACGCTCGCACCGGGCGTGGCGATCGTCCGCACCGTGAACGGCCCCGCGGACTCGAGTTTTGCCGCGACCCATGCCGCCGCGGCGCCGACGTCGGCCGCGTGGGCGGGATCGGTGCTGACGCTCGGGATCCCGGCGAACTCGATCAGTTCCCCGAGGATCCGGTCGTGCCGTCCCTCGAGGTGCGCGAGCACGGCAGCCAGGTCCGTCACTTGCCACCGTCGATGGCAAGCACCTGCCCCGTCACCCACCCCGCCGATTCCGACGCGAAGAACAGCACGCCGGCGGCGATATCGTCGACCGCCCCCAGCCGCCTGAGCGCGATCCCTTCGACCAGCGCCCGCTGCTTCTCGGCGCCGTATGCCTGCCACTGCCGCTCGGTGGTCGGATTCGAGCGCACGAACCCGGGCGCCACATTGTTGACCGTAATGCCCCAGGGACCGAGCTCGTGGGCCAGCTGCCGGGTGAGCCCGATCTGCGCCGCCTTGGCAGCGGCGTAGGCCTGGATGCCGGTCAGGCTGATCCCCAGGCCGGCGCCGCTCGAGATGTTGATGATGCGCCCGGATTTCGCCGCCTTCATCCCCGGAGCGACGGCCTGCGAGCAGAGGAACGCCCCGGTCACGTTCACGTCGAAGATGGCCTGCCACTCCGCCGGCGCGACCTCCTCGAGGGGCCGGCCCACCTGACCCAGCACGCCGCCGGCATTGTTCACGAGCACGTGCACGAACCCGGCCGCCGCCGACGCCTCGGCCACGAAGCGATCCACGGCGTCCCGGTCGCGGACGTCCACCGTCCGCACCGTACACTGGCAGAGGCGACCGGTCTCGGCCAGCTCGTCCTCGATCACATCGCAGGCCCACACCGCCGCGCCACGCTCGGCGAACGCGAGGGAAATCGCGCGACCGAATCCGTGAGCGGCCCCGGTGACGATCGCGGTCCGGCCGGTGAAGTCGAGCGTCAAGAAGCGAGCGCCTCCAGATTCTCGCGTGCGAGGGGGCGGACGCCCCGCTCGATCTCCTGGATCAGGGTCACCAGCCGCGCCGTCAGCGGCGTCGGCACACCGGCGCCGGTACCGAGCGTCACGATGATGCCCAGCTGGGCGTCTACCTCGGTGGGCCGCTTGCGGACCGCCAGGTCACGCCAGATCCCGCTGTGCGTCTTGGCCGACTTGCGATTGTGGGCGACGAGGTCATCCAGCGATCGTGACGCGGCACCGGCCGCGGCATCGGGCAGGTATGCCGCGGGATCGAAACCGTCGAACGCTTCCGGTCGCACCCCCTCCGCCAGCGCCACGGCGAGAATTTCGCGGGCCAGCGCGATGTAAAGCGCGCGATACTCCGGCGCTGCCAGCGCATCGGCGATCGACTCGTTGGTAAGCGCCGTCGCGAAGAGCATCGCACCGTACGCTTCCTTGGCCCAGAGGTAGCCAAGAATGTTGGCGGTCGCGATGGCGCGCTCGTCGAAGTCCCGCCATGTGTCGCGAATCCGGATGGCCCGCGGGGAGAGGCGCGAGTCCTCCGGTCCGAACGCCTCGCCGACCGCCACCGTGCCCCGGCCGCCGTAGAGCACTACCCCCGGCTCCAGGTAATCGGCGCCGAAGTTCACGAACGCGCCGACCGTCCGCTCCTCGCCGACGGCCTCCGCGATGGCCAGCTCGTTGAGGCCGTTCTGCGCCGAGATCACGCAGCCGGCGGGGCCAAGGTGGGGGAGCAGCGTCCGTGCGGCGGCGGCGGTGTGATGCGCTTTGGTGGCGAGGATGATCGTATCCCACGTCCCGCGCAGCGTGTCGGGGGCGAAGGCGGGCAGCGGCGTCGAGAACTCGGCGATCGGACCGGTGATGCGGAGCCCGGAGCGATTGATGGCGGCGACGTGCTCGGCCACCGTGTCGACCAGGGTCACGTCGTGGCCGGCGCGCGACAGGAACGCCCCCATGGTGCCGCCGATCGCCCCCGCCCCCCAGACGAGGCAGCGTCCCTTCGGCGCCGCTACGATGGGCCACCCCACGACCCGTCCAGCAGCGCACGGGTTTCCTCGACGGCGACCTGCCACAGGGACAGCATGTCGGCGTCCGGCCGCTGGTAGAGGCCACCGTAGTTGCCGTCGGGAATGTACGCGCGCATGGCGACGGGATCGAGCATGCGCACCTTCTCCATGTCGACCATCGCCCGCTGCGTCTGGGGGAGCTCGACGCCCGGGAGCCGCGTCCAGGGAAAGTTTTCCATCCAGGAGCCGTGCGAGGCCACCGGGTCGATGGCCTGGACCCTGGCCCAGGTCTTCGGGGCGTTCCACCAGTTATGGAAGAGCACCTTGCAGCCGGGATGGTCCGCCGCCCACTCCCCGGCGAACTGCTGGACGGCGCCGTTCCCGCCGTGGCCGTTGCAGATCATGATGCGCCGGAAGCCGCTGTGCGCCATCCCGTCGAGGATGTCGCGCACCACGGCGAGGTGCGTCTCGACGCGGAGGGATATCGAACCCGGATATTCGCGGAAGTACGGGGTGACCCCGTAGCCGAGGACGGGAAAGACCGGGATCCCGAGCGGTTCGGCCGCGTCCGCGGCGACCCGCTCGGGAAGGATGCAATCCACCGTCAGCCGGAGGTGACTGTGCTGCTCGGTGCTGCCGAGGGGGAGCACGGCGCGGTCGTCGCGGGTGAGGTATGCCTCAACCTGCATCCAGTTCATGTCGGCGATACGCATGTCGCTGTGTGCTGCTCCAGTCAGGGCTGAACCAGAATACGCAGCGCTCGCTTCAGACGGAAGGAGGTTGCCGTGCGGCGTGGCTATGCCCGAGCCGCCATCCGCGCGGTCGGTCGGTCGAGCGCGAACGCCGCGATCGTGAGCACCAGCACGATAGCGGCGGCGGCGTAAAGCGGCGGCTCCGGCTTGACGCTGATGAATGTGATGAGGAATGCGAGGAATGCAACGTTGCAGACGTGCACGGCAACGCGGAGCGCCGCGGGCGCAGCGCGACCCCACACGGCGAGGTTCAGCAGGGCCAGAAATCCGAAGCCGAAACCATGCTGCGCGAAGGCGAGCTCATCGACCGGCCGCCCGTGCGCGATGACCACCGCCGCGACGAACGTGAGCGCGACATGGGCGAACGCGAGTACGGCTGCGATTCGAAGGATGAGACGCCACATGTTGCCCCATGGAAAGGAGGGATGGTGAAACCTACCTCCTTCCTGCCGTCCTGACCTGCTCCAGATGCTCATCCACCGCCCGCGCGACCGCTTGCTTCACCAGCGTCGGCGTCATCGTCCAGTGCCAGCCGCAAGGGGCGATCAGCCCGGTTTCATGCGCGGCTTCGACGGCTCCGAGTGGTGGTGCCGTGTTCCTGATGACCGAAGCGTTCCAGCAGGTCGGCCAGCGCGATAGCGCGGTGGTGCATTGGCGGGCCGTCGAGAAAGCGTGGCGCCGCGCCGATCCCGAGTTCCGGGAGCGGTATGAGCGCGCCAGGCTCGAGGCGGGCACTTAACTCGGCGGGTGCCGGGCGCCACCGCGACCCTCAGCCGCCATTCACCTGTCGCCGGTACGCTGCCTCGTCAAAGTGGCCCTGCGATTCGGCGATGAGGCCGTCGGCGTCGAGGCTCCACCGTTCGTACCCGCTCAGACGCACGGATCTCCCTGTCCCGCCCGGCCCGGTATTCGTCCCCGTCCACGTCCAATGGAAAATCGTCTGGTCGGCTTCATGCGTCAGTGAATCCAGCCGGACGACCATGTCGGGAAACGCGGTCATGTAGGACTGCGCGGTCGCCTTGACGGCTTCCCGGCCGACCGAGGGAGGACCGCCATTCACTCTCAATACCCCGCGCTCCGCGTAAAAGCGTGCAAACGCGGCCGGATCCCGGCTGCTCCACGCGGCTGCGTAGCGGGTCGCAAGGTCATGCAGCTCCGCCTGATTCATTGGGTGAACCCCGGGTTTGCAGGCACTGATGCCAACCAGGGCGGCAGTGACGATGCCTGCGAGTATCAGTGATCGTAGCCGGCGCATGGATGTCCTGGTGAACGGTCGCGCAGGTGGGTGACTCCGAAGCCCGCGATCAGCGCCCGGTGGCCTGGGAGGGCCGGCGCTGCGGTTCCTCGTAGAGCCCGAATTCGTTTCCGACGGGGTCGGCGAAAATGGCAAACGCCCCCATGCCCTGGCCGATTGCAGTACGGGGCGTCAGGGTTCGCCCGCCTGCAGCGTGAATGCGTGCGAGTGTGTCGGTAATGCCATCGACCATGATATACGTCCGCGTGTGTTCGTCCGGTGTCCGGTCGCTCTCCTTCACCCAGGTCCCACTCACCCCGCCTGGGTCGTCGAAGGCCAGCGCGCCATCCGCCCGTCGCCTCACCTTCCATCCGAAAATCGAGCTGTAAAAGTCCGCTGATGCCTCCGCCGTCGTGGCCGGTATTTCCAGATAGCAGATCTTGCCGTGGGACATGTCGCCTCCAGCAGAGGTACGGGAATACTGTCTGCAACGCACCCGGGCCAGATGTGACGCTCAGCGTTGACGATACCGCCGGCCTCGGCTGCAGCTGCGCGCGCGTCCGCCATGCTCATCACGACGACCATTGGCTTGATGGTGCTGTCGGAGCGTCGCGGCCGCGGCGAGCGGTCCAGTGTCACTTGCCTTTCAGGCCGTCGCGCCAGGCGATGACCTCGAGTTCGCCACGGACGGCCTGGTCGACGGGGATGACGGGATGGACCTCGAAGACGAACGCAGGGAGCATCGAACAGAACTTGTGAATCGTCACCAGATCGTCGCATTCCATCAGCATGTTGCCGCCCCACTCCCCGACGCGGATCACGAAGAAGTCGATCCTGAAGTTGTCCGGCGCCTTCCACTGGCCGAAGACTTCGAGGATCCGCTTCTGGGCGTTCTCGTACTCCATGGGCGAGCCCTGCGGGCGTTCGGTCCAGCTGATCATGTATTTCATGTTAGTCCATTCGAAGGAGGTGAAAGCCGTACGGTCGTGTTCTGGATCAGGAGCCAAGCTTGACAACTTGTGTCTGCACCTCAAGCGGAGGCGGACGCTTGTTCGGCCACCCTACTGCGGGGTCCGGCGGTATACGAGCAGCCACGATTTGTCGGCCAGAACCGAGCGGAATTGCGTCGGGTGCCGACGCTCCGGATTCGGTCCTATGAGAGAGATGGTGAGAGTGTCCCCGGTAATGGTGAAGATGCCGGGCACGTACGGGCCGGTCTTCCCGTTCACGTGCGGGATGTGGTCGAAGAGCTTTGGCGACACGGTGGTATCCTCTGACCACGTGCCTGTCTCCGTGATGGAGTCGCCCCGCATGATGCGGAAGGTACCGTCAGCGTCGAACGTGTAGTAGCTGACAACGCCGGCGCTCCTCATGCGGTCGGTCAAGTCCTCCCCATTGCGCACGAGCGAGACCAGAGCCCAGCGACCGACCACACTCTGGGAGCGACCGGGCTGCCTCAGGCGGGGGGTCGGGCCCTGCCAGATGGAGCTGCCCCCGCATGCGCTAACGGTCATGAACAGGGCAAGGGACGCCGGGTACCAGACGCGCATTCTTCGAGGCCTCCTCGTGTGGCCTAATGCCCTCGCATCAGCTGCAGGGCCCACTAATCAATTCTATGCTAATGGCATGAACTCGGGTGGCCCTGTCTGCTGCATGCAGTGATTGGGCAGGCGCTGCCAGACCTTGACCGCAAAGCGCTTATCTTGTACAATGTCTCTGTACAAGTCAAACGGAGGCGCCATGAGCATCAAAGTCAGCTATAGTCATGCCCGCGAACACCTTGCGGACATCTGGAACGCCGTCGAGGATAGCCGCGACGTGGCTGTCATCCAGCGCCGGGGCCACGAAGACATGGCCCTGATTCCAGCCGATGAGCTCGCCAGTCTGCGCGAGACCGCCTATTTGC
Source organism: Gemmatimonadales bacterium (assembly GCA_038321865.1). GTDB lineage: Bacteria > Gemmatimonadota > Gemmatimonadetes > Gemmatimonadales > GWC2-71-9 > JAICUF01. Next base: position 63,369 of record JBBQFH010000003.1, on the reverse strand, counting down.
TGCGCTCGCCGCAGAATGCCGCTCGGCTGCTGGCGGCCCTCACGCGCGGCCGCCGCGGCCGGACGCGAACCCAGGATCTGAGTGCCGTGCGGCGTGAGCTCGGCCTCGAGGACCCCGCGTAGTGGGTGTCTGACACCGCCATGGCCTCGACCAAGCGGGTGGCGGCGCTCCAGGACGAATTCCGCGAGGATCTCCACTACTGGGTGGACACGAACCGGAAGACCGCCTTGCGCGTGCTCGATCTGATGGAGGCCGTGCTGCGTGAACCCTTCGCCGGCCTCGGCAAGCCCGAGCACTTGAAACACCTTGGCGGCAACGTCTGGTCGCGACGTATCAACGAAGCGGACCGCTTGGTGTACGAGGTGTTCGCGGACCGCATCGAATTCCTCCAAGCCCGCTACCACTACTAGCCGCGCGCCCTCACCTAGCTCGACCGCCGTGCCTTGGTGGCCGGCCAGTCGCTCACGCGGCTTGGAAGTGCAGATCCAGCAGTTCGGGGGCGGTTTCGCTGTGCTCGAGGCGATCGGCGAAGACCCGGAGCGCCAGGGCTTGGACCCGGGCCACGGCCTCGTCGCGTGTGGCCCCGTAGGTCACCACCCCGGCCAGGCTCGGGACCTCGGCGATCCAGCGGCCGTCCGTCTCGCGCTCCAGTTCGATCGTGATAACCATAGAGGGTTCCAGGGAAGAAGGGCTTTGGAAAGCTACTGCCAAACTCGGCAGACGTCTAATGCCCTCGCATCAGCTGCAAGGGCACCTACAATATGTTCGCCAATGCCTCGTGGCCTGGTGCCCTTGTCAGCTGCATGCAGTGATTAGGCCGCAAGCATAACTGGACCTATTTGCCGTGGCACTGTTTGAAGCGCTTCCCGCTGCCGCACGGGCAGGGGCCGTTCCGGCTCGGCCCTCCGGCGGGTCTATTTGGCGGTCGGGTTCCATGCCGGCGTGGCTTGTCATCACTGACCTCAGGATACTCTCTAAGATGATACGGTCGCAGTGTAACTTCCGGAAATAGGTGCAGCCTACTGCGTAGCTCTCGCGCCTCTGCTTCTAATTCCGGGGTCCATTTGCGCGCGTCGAGGAGCAGGAGGTCCTCGGATCCTCCATTCGTCCGACCGCTCTCCGTCGCAAGTCCAACGACGGTCTGCGCCTCGGGACGTATCAGCTTGACGGTCAGGCAGCATGCCTCGAGGAAGTTGCGCCTGACTAGGCGATTCACTTCGTCAGGCTTGTCATCCCTCCACGGCAACAGCAAGAACACATAGTACGGGAGGTCCGGACGCTCTGGTATCACCACCCGCGTCCCGCGCAAATGGGAGGGAGTGTCCCTGAGAATGCCGAAGAGTGCTTCCGCGAGTCCTCGGCGTTGCGTTCGACCCTCGCTCGCTAGCACTCGGAGCAACTGCTCGTGAGTGCCGAAGCCTGGGTGAGATATAAACTGGGAAGTTCCGGCGAAGGCGTGCTCACTAAACACCTCGATGAGCCGATCCCAAGCATAGCTAATCCGGTTTGCCTCGAGCTGAGCGATGCGTTGGGGATTGCGCTGGAAGTCCTCCCAGATTCCTTCCTCGAACGCCACTGCGTTCGTGTCAGGTGGGATTACGAAATCGTGGTGACCGTCAGATCCCACGTTCTTGAGGTAGTGAGCTAGAAGCTCCTCCTCGCCTGCTGACCAGACTTCAACCTCCGAAGTGAACAGCCGCTCTTTCCGGTCGAGGTAGTCAGTGAAGTCCACGATCGTATCCAGTGCCTCGAAGATGTACGTCAGCGTGCTATCGTCGAGTACGTGGATCACCCCATGCTGCGGGCTGGGATTACCAACCGTGAAAGGCGGGGGAGTAGCATCTGGCTCGCCTGTGACGTGGCTTTGCACCATCATGCTCCCGGAACCGCCGAGTTCGCGAGTGCAGCGCACGCTTGCGCCGCGCGCGACGACGATACGGTGGTAGACCGCTTCACTAGCAGGCGGCAGGGCGTATGGGAACGGCGTCGTGCACCGTGGATCCAGAAATAGCCGGTCCGGATGCTCTCGCAGCCAGCGCTCTGCGCCTAGGACCTGCCGCACAGAGGCTTGTACTGCCCGCCGATACCACCGAGACCAGTCCTTCTGCAGGTCGCTGGAGCGACCGATCGCGCACGCCTTGTCTGAGAAGATGATGACATGTTTGCCGAAGACGACAAGAAGGTCACAAAGCTCCTTGCCAATGACCGCTCCGCTCTGGGCAGGCTGGTTCCGGTGCACACGGGGGTAGCTCCAGGGTGTCAGGAAGGCGCCGGTCGCGAGTCGCGCCAATAACGCCTCGGACGACGTGGTCGGCTCGGCTTTCTCGATCGGCTGGTGCACGAATACCAAGAGAAGTTGGTTGCGGTCTACGGAGCTCAGTTGCGGCCTAATGCATTCGCATCAGCTGCAGGGCCCACTAATCATATCCCAAGACATGCGGAGTAGCCGGGTGGCCCTGTCTGCTGCATGCAGTGATTAGGCTACCGGCGCACGAAGCGGCGGTTTACAGCGACCTCGTCAGCGGTGCGGCCACTCGGGATTCCCTGCGCGCTCGACGGCCCGGGCCATCGGCAGGACTTGCACGACATCTCCGCGGCGGATCGTGACAACGTCCGGCTGCTGCCGAAGCTCCTGCGCCAAGCGCGCCGACCGCACCGGATCCGTCCAGACCAGCCCGCGCAACGCGTAGATCCGCGCCGCCGGCGACTGCGCCCCGCCTAGCTCAATCCAGATGCTGTCAGCCCGGGCATCCGCCTCGATCATTTGCCAGGCCAGCGTCTCAGGCGCGTCGCCGTCGTTAGGGACGATGACCTCGCTCGCCCGCTGCAGCACGGCCACCGCCAGCGGGACGGGGTCTGGAATGGGCGGAGGTGGTGGCGGTGGCGGCGGTCCCTCCGGACAAACAAATCCCGACATAGGTGCGGTGGCTGAACTCAGATTCACCAGGCCATCGGGGGTCAAGCGCCAGATAACCCCGAATGACCACAGGAGCGTCAGGGCAGTGAGGGAGGAAGCGGCGCGCATTAGGGACCTCCAGTCGAGGGATCTGTCCCTTAAACATTACGCTGGTCGGTTGACCGGCCGCTGACGGCAAGATGAGCAAATCATAACAAACGCGTGAGGCTTACCGGTGGTGGCCTAATGCCCTCGCATCAGCTGCAGGGCCACTAATCATATCCCAAGACAGGCGGAGTAGGCCGGTGGCCCTGTCTGCTGCATGCAGTGATTAGGCTGCTGCCACGGGTGCTACAATGTGACGCTGTCCAAATACGATCTCCACCATGCGATCGCCTGCGCCGCCACATCGCATGGGTCTTGTCCTGCAAAGGGGCCAGCGCGCATAAGTTGGGAGTAGCTCGTCAGCCCTGCTGGATTTGCGCCAGACTCGCCTGTTTTCATGTTGATCCAAACGCCACCCGGCCGTACCGTCACACTCTGCTGGGCGCCAAACTCATACTCTTTGAGCAGATTGTTTCGCTCTTGCTCGATAAATTCCCAGAAGATCTTCGGCTCCGGCCTCGATGCACAGAGACGACCGTGAGCTGCGTCAATCGCCGCTGCAGCTGCCGGGCTGGCATGACTATCAATCTTTTTTAGGACGTGACCGACTGCCCGTAGCAGGGTGATGACCGAAACCCACCGTGTGCGCCACTCCAGGCCCGTCGAGCCGCGGAAGTCAGTGAGCGCTGCTTCGCAATCCGATAGAACACGACGTGCAGCTTGAGTCATTGGCGGTCCTTGAAGCAGCCTAATGCATTCGCATCAGCTGCAGGGCCACTAATCAATTCTACGCTAATGCTGAGGGCTTCGGTGGCCCTGTCTGCTGCATGCAGTGATTAGGCGGCCGCGCCACAACAGCTGGGGTTACCGCCAGCGTGCGGAGTCCGATTGCGCTAGCGCACAACAAGCTCCCGCCACAACGAAGCCGATGATCATCAGCGGCCACACGAGGAAAAGGAGTACGTCGGCGACTGGCACCGGGAAGTAGTGCCAAAAGGTGGCAAACGCTCCGCGACCACGAATGAGGGCGGCCACCATTGGGAGCCCGGCGACCACGCAGGCCCAGCGAGCAACGCTCGCGCGCCGATCAACGCCCCACCGCAGCGCGACTGCGACCAGCGCGATTGTGCCATAAAAAAGGAGAAATCGAACCTTCGACGGTCCATCAACGAGAGTCGACAGAACCGCGACGGCAACGCGGTACAGCGCCGCGGCGCCTGCGACGGCCAACGCGACGCGCGCCGTTTGCAGGACGGAAGCCGTGCGATCCCGTTTTGGTGGGGAGCCGATCGCGTGAATCGCGGCGGTCATCATGAAGCCTTCCGTGAATGGTTGCTGCCTAATGCATTCGCATCAGCTGCAGGGCCCACTCATCATATTTCAAGGCATGCGGAGTGGCTCGGTGGCCCTGTCTGCTGCATGCAGTGATTAGGCGGGGCTCGCGTGATTCTAGTGGGCGACGTCGAACTCGCTATGCTGGTCTGTTAGCACACCACGCGCCTTGAGGTCGGCGATCCACCCAAGCAAGATCGGTCGGCGACCGCCTCTTATGAGACGCGCACCCTCACGTAATGTGGCCGCCGCAAGGCCGGCCCAACGGATGCGCGATGTCGGCTGCCTTGGCACCCTGTAGGCCGTATCCTGCGCCAACGCGTTCAGTAACCACACTGCATCACACGTCAGCGCAAACACCGCTTCCTCCTCCAGAGGCTGCAGCGGCGGCGTCACGGCCTCCAAGGCGTCAGGCACCGCGACCTCACTAGCCACCTGACCCTCGAGTTGCCCGACGAGCATGATGGCGGCCGGGCCATGATGTGCCTTGTACATCATGGCGGCCGCGCGAGCCGTTTCCGAGCCTACCTGCTCCGGGTGCGCGACAATCGCCGACAGACTCCAAAGCACGCTCACCGAGTCGGCCGCCCAAAGCGCGGTCACCTGATTTTGCGACGGCTCGCTCGCTTCGCGCCCCGTCAGCGCTGCGATTAACTGGGGCTGATAGTCCCGGAAGTGGGGTACCGTCATTGTTCGCACGAGCGCGTGCCGATCCACCGCCGTACAAACGGCTCCGATCGTTTGCGACTGGGCGTGTCGGGTGCCGATGAAGACTAGCGTAAGCACGAGTGCGGTTCGGCGCATGGAACCTCGTGGTTTTAACGACGGGCTGTGCAGCCGCCTAATGCCCTCGCATCAGCTGCAGGGCCTCCATTCAAATGCCGAAAGACTGCTGAGGGCGCCGGTGGCCCTGTCTGCTGCATGCAGTGATTAGGCGGCTGTCCCAACAACCGCCGGCTCCCCTTCATTCTGTTCTTGAGTGAGTGCGCGAGCGCGCGGAACAGAGTCCGGGCCTCTCACGTGCACCTCATGATTTCCTGACACTGATCGCGTTAGGCTGGACAATCCCTCCGCACGGAGTTCCCGAATGCGAGCGCGCCATGCACTCACCACTGTCGGGGGCGCTCTGGCTAGCCTCTGTCTCGCGACCGCCGCCATCGCCCAAGGCCCACGCACGAACCCCGTTATCGTTTCATGGTCCGTCGCGCATACCGCCGCCTCAGTTCGTGCGCCGGCGCCATACCAGCCGAATCAGTGGAAGCGCGGCCTCATCATTGGGGCTGTCGCAGGAACCGCACTCGCAATTGTCAGCCTTACGCAGTGCGATTCAGACGCAAACGCCGACTGCCCTGGCTGGGGCCGCGCTGTAGGCCTCGTTGTCGTTGGCACCGGCAGTGGTGCGCTGATCGGAGCGCTGATTCATCGCCATGAGTAGCCCGCGGCGCGCGGCCCAGGTGTTCGGAGCCGCCTAATGCATTCGCATCAGCTGCGAAGCGGCCAAATGATTCTCAAGGGACACACATCAAGGCCCGGCCGCTTCGTCTGCTGCATGCAGTGATTAGGCAGTACCCGGATCGATCTTCAACGCGCGCACCTGTTCAAGGAGCTGCTCCGGTGTGCCGTCGAAGTTCTCCGCCATTTCTGGTGCGGCAAACGTGTTATGGAGTTGGCCACCTATGTCGCCCATCACGTCCGTGTACGACTCGGGCAAATGCTCCCAGGTCACGCCGTCCAGCATGTGCGCGAAGAAGAAACGATCGACCTCTATGCAGTTCGCGGCAGTCCTGCCTTGAGCCGAGCAGAGGAAGGCTAGCATGCGATCGAGTGCACCTTTGAGCGCTCCAAGGTTCGATGGCTGCCGAACAATCTCGTCGTAGGCGTCGTTGAGCAGCGGGCGGAGCCCAGGCGAGACTGGTTCGCCGTCATGGCTGCCAACAATCCTTGGTCGCATGGAGCCTCAAGTTCGTGTAACTGCCTAATGCCCTCGCATCAGCTGCAGGGCCCACTAATCATATGCCTAAGAATGGCTTGAACTCTCGTGGCCCTGTCTGCTGCATGCAGTGATTAGACAGCCGCTACTCTGAACTTTCCCTAAAGCCGATAGGGCGACGCGGCTGCTCCGGGTTGAGCCGCGGAACACGCATGAGTAGGAAGCTCAGTTGACTCATATGCTGCACGAGACGCACTGGCTGAGAATCGTCAGTAGTCCCAGCGAAAGTGACCAGGTTGGGTTGGATATAGCCGATCTGGTGAACATGGAATACCAAACTCTGACCGAACGAGACGAGCCTCACGCCAACCTCGTGACTTTCGTCGAGTCTCTCCTCAAACTCGCGGACCTCAGCCATGAGGCGTTTGACTAGGCCTCGGGCGGATTTCGCGTCCGCGGCCTCGGCCAAGCTGCGCGAGATCTCCTCCATCTGCGCAGCCGACACCGCGCCGTAACTAGGCATGCGGATTTCCGGCACGGAGAAACTGGGAAGGTTCACGCCTGCAAATGGATCTGCCATATCGCAACCTCCTTGGCTGTCTAATGCCCTCGCATCAGCTGCAGGGCCACTTATCATATTTCAACACATGCGGAGTAGCCCGGTGGCGCTGTCTGCTGCATGCAGTGATTAGACCGCAGGCGGTCCGGAAATCCCCTGGGAGCCGTCCGAGCCCGGCGCGAGCGCACGCTCCAAGTAGCTCGTCACAAGTCCGCACTGCGTGCACGCAAATGAGATAACGCGATTGTCACGCTGGACGCCGGGGCGGGGCTTCGGCGCACCCATGAATGTCCGCTCATCGCCTGCGTGCTCAACGAAGAAGTCGCCGAAGCTGAGCACGCCTGACCGTAGATCGCCTCGAACAAGCGCACCGCTGCACTGCGAACACTGGGAGATCATCGGTTCTCCGGCTGAGCGTTGTTGCGGTCTAATGCATTCGCATCAGCTGCAGGGCCACTATCAATATCTCAGCACATGCGGAGTAGCTCGGTGGCCCTGTCTGCTGCATGCAGTGATTAGACCGCGACTCACTGACGGGCTCGCGCTCCGGTGCTGCGCACCCCCTGAAGGCTGACCGCCAGCCGCGCGATCCGCCGCTGCGAAGCGAGACCATAGCTGACGTAGAGCACGGGCACGTCCGCCTCCGTCACCAAGCTGTCGATCTTGGGATCCAGCAGCCCCGGGAGCCGGAAGGCACGCAGCGTCGCCTCGTCTTCGGCGCCATCGCTCACCGCGATATAGAGCGTGGTCAGGAGGCAGTCGCAGTCGAGCTCGGCCCACGCGCCGAGCACTCCGGTGACGCGGACCCGGAGCTGGGGGCGCCCGGCCGCGCCTTCCGCGAGCAGCTCAGGCGCGTTGAGCACGCGCACGAAGCTGGTGTCCCATACCGGACGTCCCGCGATGGCGGTGGGCGCCGGAACGCCCTTCGGACGTGGCGCCGCCGGGGTCTGCGCGGGCAGTGCCCGACTGGTGCCCAGAAGCAGGACGAGGGCTCCGATCCAGCGAAGCATACATGATCTCCGTGGCGGTCTAATGCCCTCGCATCAGCTGCAGGGCTCACTAATCATATGCCTAAGAATGGTTTGAACTCTCGTGGCCCTGTCTGCTGCATGCAGTGATTAGACAGGCGGGGCCATTGTGCCCTCGTGCCGAAGCCGGTCAAGGCAGGCCTCGAGGCCGCGAGCCGCCTCCTCGACAGCTGCGCAGCGTAGTATCAGTTCGATGTCCTCTGACCTGAGAACCATTGCCATAAGTGCGGGTACCGCCAACCAACGCTCCCACCAAGTTCGCGACAACGTCCCACACTCGATGACAATGGATCGCAGCGGCCCCAGGTCGAGGGCCAGGGTCTCTTCATGGGCGCGGCGCCACCAAGGGGCAACGGGATAGTGGCCTTGGAACCGCAGCCTTGTCGCGCAGACATAGAGGCTCCCGCCATAGAAGCGCCGGCGCGGGAGTACCCATGCGCAAACCAGCCGGTGTGTGGCGTCACGCGGAGCCAGCGGCACAACCCGCGGGTCGTTCGCGAAGATCATATCCAATCGTTGTCGCAATCGCCGTAGCGTGGAAGGCGCCGTTACCAAAAAGGCAAGCGCCGTTAGGCCGACGCTGAAGAAGAGGCTCATGCCGACGGAGAGGAACAGCCCCCGCCAGAACGCCTGACCGCGCAGGCTCCAGTCCATGTAGATCGCGACGCAGAACGCGGCGGTCGGAACGACAATTAGCGCGATGACCGCGCGCATGACACGGGCTTCAACTGCCGGATCGCGGGCCGTGAAGTTCTCACGCTGAACAAGTTCCTCGATTGGACCCTCCGAAGTCGTGCCTGTCTAATGCCCTCGCATCAGCTGCAGGGCCACTAATCAATTCTATGCTAATGGCATGAACTCGGGTGGCCCTGTCTGCTGCATGCAGTAATTAGGACGCTAGCCCTCGATGGACCCGGCACACTCGGCCGCCCGACGCAGACCAGCTGTTCCGCGGCGCACCGTGCGCCGCTGTCACACGATGGGCGCCGACGCTCCCAACCGGGGCCGCCGGGCGCAGCACCGGAATGTCACTGGATCGAGGGACGCGGCGCGCCCAACCAGATCGCCGTGCTGGCGGTGCCACGATCGTTCTGCCTCGACGCGCCGATGGCTTTGGGCCCGCGCCGCCAGCGCGCCAGGTGCGGGCGCCCGCTGAGCGAATGCAACGCTTCCGCAGCGACTAGCGTCGCGACCTGCGGGGGCGGGCACCCGGGCTGCCGCTCCGGCATCGGAGCGGCGCCGATCAAGGAACCCACGACCAGTTCTTGCTGGACCGCTGGAGCGGCCTAATGCCTTCGCATCAGCTGCAAAGCGGCCATCAGGTACTTCGGGCATGCAGAGAGAAAACCCGGCCGCTTTGTCGGCTGCATGCAGTGATTAGGCGGCTAGCGCGCCGCGCGCCGGCGCGGGCCGCAGCTACCGGATGCACTCAAGCTCGGACGGGATTCGACGACCTTCCAGCCGTCACTGCCACGCGCTACAATAGCGACGCTGCGCGATGAGCCCACGAAGCCGTTCCCGCGGCGGCAAGCGGCAGGATCGGCCACCAAGTCATCAACTCGATAGAACGCGGTGTCTACGGTGGTCCGGCGCGGTCCCCACAGGCGGAGAAACGTAACCGCGCCATTGCCTGGGCACCCGGCGAGCTGTGGTGGCCGGCATACCTGCGTGCCGGTTGCGCGCAATGCGGCCGAATCGATCGCTGTCACGGTCTCGGAATCCACATACAACAGCAACCCCGGCTGAGCCAGTGCAGGCGTGGGCCTGCTTCCGGTCACACGTTCGGTTTCGCGAACCGCCGCAACCTCACCATCGCGGTCTGGCTGACGGTAGTAGGCGATCACCGCCTGCAGCATGCTCATCTGTTCCGCCGGGGGTAAGCGGTCCAGAGTGGCGATGTCGGGCTCCCGGAAGCCTTGAAGCAGGATGGTGACATCTGCTGGCACGCCGGCGGCAACGCTGATCGTGTGGTCGGGAGTGTGCAAGCCGACGAAGGCCACGTGCAGCCGCGTCGGACCGACGGCTAGGCGCGGAAATCCAAATCGACCGCGCGCGTCCGTGACAACCGCGCATCCAGGCAACGCCGGAACGGTCACCAGCGCATTCTCGACCGGCTGCCGCGCAAGTTCGTCGAGCACCTGACCGCGGACCACACCATTGGCATCACGGGCGGCACAGTGCTTCTGCGCACTGATGGTGCCGGGCACGCCGAGGCCGAGGGTGAACGCGATCAGGAACGAAAGACTCCGCATACACGACCTCCTAGTTGCCGCCTAATGCGAACTAGACAGCCCATTAGAAAGACAATACCGCGCCCCCAACGCCGGTTCAGACCCGGACCAGGGCCGACATGCCGGCGAAAGTCCGCCACGGGCCCTGCGTTGCAATCCGGCGGGAATAGGCAGCGGGAAATAGACTGCCGCCGCCGCGGCTTTGCTCGGCGCGCGGGACCGCGCAGCTCATACCAGCATACCGCCCGCAGGAGGAGGCCGCCACCGGGCCCCCCCCCCGCTTGTCGGCGCCGCTTGTCGGCGCCGCGAGCGAGCGCCCCACTTCGCCCCCAGACGCCTCACCATCCCTCAGCCGGCATATCGGACACCGTAGACCGCCCCATGCCGCTTTCAGGGCGAGCACCGCCGGTATCAGCGCACGCACTGCCGGCATCAGGGCGCCCACTGCCGGCATCAGGGTGAGCGCGTCCTGCATCAGGGCGAGCGCCGCCAGCCCGAGGGCGCGCGCGACCCGCTTCAGCCGCTCAAAATCTTTCTCGGCCCGGCGCGAGTGATCACCAGCCGCCCCGAGTGCCGCGCGAGCCGACAGGCGTCAGCCCGGACCCGCGAGGGTCGCCGCCGGAAGCGTCAGGCGGCACCATCGGACACAGAGACACCGCGCAGGCAAAAGCAGGAGCCCCGCGGCATCCGCGAATGACCGGACCCGGCCCGCCAGCAACCCCGCCACCCACGCCAGCACCCGCCTCACCACCCGCAGGCCGGACGCGGCGTCACACAGAAGCCTCGCCGGCGGCGAGAGGAACGTCGCAACCGGCGAGCGACACGTCGCAACCGGCGAGAGACACGCCGCAACCGGATTGAGCAGGCACGCCACCCGTCCGAGATCCCTCGATGCCCGCGTCAGGAGCCTCGCCACCTCCCTCGGACCCGACGCGATCGCGCCGAGACGCCGTCACAGCCGGTCCACCGGGCTCTGCACCGCCTTCGGCCCCCGGTTCAGCACGTGCGTGTAGATCATCGCGGTGCTCACATCCTTGTGGCCCAACAGCTCCTGCACCGTCCGGATGTCGTACCCGTCCTCCAGCAGATGAGTCGCGAAGCTGTGGCGGAAGCTGTGGCAGCTCACCCGCTTGGCGATGCCGGCCTCGCGCGCCGCCTGATACACCGCCCGCTGGAGCACCGACTCGTGCAGGTGGTGCCGCGTCCATTCCTTCCGAAGCCGGTCCCAGCGGAGGCGGGTCGCCGGGAAGACGTACTGCCAGCCCCACTCGAGCCCCGCGCCGGGATACTTCCGCTCCAGCGCCTCCGGCAGCGGCGCCCGCCCCGCCCCGCTCGCCAGATCACGCGCATGCTGGGCGGCCACCCCCTCCAGATGCGCGCGCAACGGCCCCGCTACCACCCCCGGCAGCAGGGTCACCCGGTCCCGCCCGCCCTTCCCGCCCCGCACCATCAGCTGCCGGCCGCCGAAGTCGGCGTCCTTCACCCGGAGCTGCATGCATTCCAGCAGCCGGAGCCCGCTGCCGTACAGCAGCTCGCCCATCAGCCGCCGCGTCCCCGGCAGCCGGCGCAGCGTCTCCGCCACCTCCTCCCGGGTGAGCACCGTCGGCAGCCGCTTGGGCCGCTTGGCCCGCACCACCGTCGTGAGCCACCCAAAATCGCGGCCGAGCACATCTCTATAGAGGAAGAGCAGCGCGCTCAGCGCCTGGTTCTGGGTGGATGCGCTCACCCGGCCCCGATCAGCCAGGTTGGTCAGAAAACGGGCGACGTCGCCCGCGTCGAGCTCGGCGGGATGCCGCATCCCGTGAAAGCGCACGTACCGCCGCACCCACGCGACGTACGCCTCCTCGGTCCGCCGGCTGTAATGCCGCACCCGGATCGCCTGGCGGATCTGCACCACCAGCCGCGGGCGCGAGGGGCCCGGCAGCACGGACCCCGGATCATCGGCCATCGCGCACGTTGCACCACACATACCCACTGCACCCACCAAATCGGCGCCCGGCGGCGCGGAACACCCGCGCGTGATCGAGGTGACGGACGTGCCGACGCGCCGGGCAACGTGCGCCCGGCGCGTCGGTAGATCAACCGCCGCTCAGAGCAGAGCGGGGACGAGCGACCTGACGTACAGCTCGTTCTCGACCACCATGACGCCGGGTGCATTCCACGCGGCCCGCTCGGCATCACACCGCTCGGCGTGGGAGCGTACGCTCCCGTGCAACATCACTCTCGATCCGATCGTCTCGACGGTGATCTCGCTCGCGTCCAGCTTGGCCTGGCGCCCGAACGCGCTCGTGATCCGCGTCTTCACGTCCGCCGGGGTCACGATCGGGCGCAGGGCGATCAGGTTGCTGACGGACTTGACTCCGGCCAGCGAACGCACCGCGCGCTCCGCAGCGTCCTTCTGGAAGAAGAAGTTGACCTGGCCCTCGAGCGTGAGCCAGCCCTGGGTCACCTTCACCTTCACATGCTCGTCCGGGACCTGCACGTCCCAGCGCAGCGCGTTCACCGCCGCATGCGCGATATCCGAGTCGGAGCGCTCCATCGCCCCCGGAAGCTTCACGGCGAGATCGTTGGCGATCCCGGCCACACCATTCACGCGCTCGACGGCTCGCTGGGCCGCATAGCGCTGCATGAACGTGTCGACCGTACCGGCCAGCGTCACGACGCCATCCTTGACCGCGATCGCGATATCCTCGTTCCGGATGCTGGGATCCCACTTCAGCTCATCGAGAAGGTCGCTGCGGAGCATGCTGTCGTTTCGCATAACGCCTCAGACTTTCACAGGTCATTCATTCGTTCGGCAGCCGCCATGTGTGCCGCCACCGTGGGCCGGCGCCGCGGACCTGAGTCGCGACGCCAGCCCCGGGTCGAACTACCAGAGGTGATACGCCGCCCCAAACGAAAATGTGAGGTCGTTGCGGGTGTGCGAGTCCTGGCCGATGATCGGAGACTTGTAGCAGAAGACGTTGTCACGCGCCTCCAGCCGGAGCGCCGTCGCACCAAGGCGGAACTCGCTGCCGAGCGCGCCGTAGCCGGCGGCACACGTCCGGGTGGCGAGCGTCTGCGCCTGGAAATTGTACGTGCGCGCGCCCGCGCCCAGGCCGAAGAACGGGCGGACCGTCCACGCGGCGCCCAGGGGCCGCTCGAGGCTCAGCTCCACACCGGCGTCATACTGATAGCGGTTGGCGTCATTCTGGGTGACGGCGTACCTGGTGTGCTCCCGCATCCAGCCGAAGCTGCCGACGAGATGGAGATTGGGATGGACCTGCATGGCCACGCCGAATCCGATCAGCGGCGCATCCTTGAACAGGTCGCGCTGCGCGCCGGTCGGAATGGTGGCACCGGCCATCGGCCGGAGCTCGAGCGTCCTCGGTGACTGCGCGGGAAGCGTCGTCGCCCCGATCGCGAGTAGTGCTGCCGCAAATGACATTGTGCGCATGCACCCTCCTTTGCCGCCTGAGCGGCCCTTCTATGATGCGGGCATGCCCGGCCTGATCGTGCTGCGTCCCAATGATGTCACGCTGCCCATGACGAGAGGGTGAAGTACGCGTGAGATCTTCTTCACCCCTCCGATCGTGCGACGCCATCGCCGGGACCGGCTCGACGGGCGCGGGCTCCACTGGCGCGCGCCGGCGGAGCCAGGCGCGCGTGACGAGCGCGGCGACGCCAAGCAGAACCCCTGCGTAGTTCGAGATGGCCGCGAACGATCACGATGTCGCGTCCGATGGTGCCGGTCACGCGGGGGCGGCGACGACGGCCAGCCCAACGAGTGCCTGATGCAGAGCCGCGATCATACGACCCTCCCTGGCGGATCCGGCGGCGCTAGACCTTGCCCAGTGCCAGCGCGCGGACGAGGTCGGACTGGGAGATGACGCCGACCAGCTCCCCGGCGTCCTCCACGAACAGGCGGTGGACGTCGGCGTAGAGCATCTGGCGCGCCGCCTCCCGCGCCTCGACCCCGGGCGCGATCGTCAGCGCCCGTGCGGTCATCAGCTCGGCCACGCGCGTCTGCTCGAACAGGATGTCGCGCGCGTCGGTGTCGGTCGTGTCCGCCTCGGCGCGGAGCACGTCGGCAGTCGAGATGACGCCGACCAGCCGGTTGCGTCCGGTGACGACGGCGATGGCGCCGACGTGCTCGTCGGCCAGCCGGCCGATCGCTTCGGCGACGGTCGCGTCGCGGTCGATCCCGATCACGTCACGGGTCATCAGGTCAGCTACTCGCATTGGGGCCTCCCAGCCGTAGGTCGCAAAGCTACGACGGACTCCGTGAAGAGAGGGTGAAGCGAGGAATAGACTTGTGTCACACCCGGCCAGCCCACGCGCCGCGTGCCCCACGCAAAACCGCCGCTGACGACGAATCGTCAACGGCGGAACGCTGCCCTGCTCAACCCACCCGGCTCTACGTCAAACCGGCGCCCCGGCCAGGCACCGGCGGACATGCCCGATCAGCTCGTCGGCCGCGAACGGCTTCTGCAGCACCCCGCACGGCGCCGCCAGCCCGTGCGCCCGCAGCTCGGTCGAGCTGTAGCCCGACATCAGGATCACCGGGATCTCCGGATGCGACACCGACAGCCGCTCCAGCAGGCCAATCCCGTCCAGCACCGGCATCATGACGTCACTCACCACCAGACGCACCCGCTCGCCCGACTCCACCACCCGCTCGATCGCCTCGGCGCCGTTCGTCGCCTCCACCACCGCAAAGCCCTCGGCCACCAGAATGCGCGACGTCAGGCCACGGACCGTGCTGTCGTCGTCGACGACCAGGATCGCCTGCATGCTCATTGGGTCTCCGGAGTGGACGGAACGCGGCTCAACCAGTCTGGAACACCGGCGCCCGGATTCGGTTCCCGGCAGATCCCGGATGCTGGCGGACCCATGGCACCGCCCGCATATTTCCCCTCGCCCGCACACCGCTTTCCCACCGCTCCCCACGTGAGTCCCCGATGCCACTTCGACTGCCCCGCACCGCCGCGCTGCTGCCGCTCGCCGCGCTGGCCCTGGCCTGCTCCGATACCCCGACCAGCGAGTCCCCCGCCGCCCGCTTCACCGCCGGCTCGGCCACCAGCCCGGTCAACGTCAGCCACGACACCACCGCCCAGAACGAGACGCCGCTCGCCGCCAACCCGCGGAATACCGCCAACCTCATCACCGGCGCCAACGACTGGAACTACAACGACGGCTGCGCCGTCAACGCCAGCTTCGACGGCGGCCGGAGCTGGACGGCCACCCTCCCCAACGGGTTTTTGCCCGGCGTGACGAAGTTCACCAACGATCCCGCCGTCGCCGGCACCGGCAGCTACGACGCCGGCGGTGACCCGGCCATCGCCTTCGGCCCCGACGGCACCGCCTACTTCGTCTGCCAGGCCTTCACCTTCGGCTCGCCGACCGAAATCGCCCTCCTGCTCAGCCGCTCTACCGACGGCGGACGCACCTGGCTCGACGGACGCACCACCCCGCTGGTCCACGTCGCCAACTGGCAGGGCAACGGCAAGAGCAAGGGCTCCAACGGACAGTTCGCCGACCACGAGTCGATCTTCGTGGATCAGCGCACCGGCTTCATCTACGTGTCGTGGGTGCAGTTCAACGGCAACAGCTCGCACTCGCCGGTGCTCGTTGCCGTCTCGCGCGACGGCGGACACAGCTTCGCCCCCCCGGTCCGCGTCACCCAGGGCCCCGTCCGCAACAACCAGGACGCCCGCATCGTGAGCGGGCCGGACGGCACCCTCTACCTCACGTTCGATACCGGCGTCCAGGGCGGCAAGGGCACCGTCATCTACGCCTCGCGCTCCGGCGATGGCGGCACCAGCTGGAGCACGCCGGCGCAGGTGGCGACCTTCAACAACCCGGTCTGCGCCTTCCCGCCCTCCTGCTTCAACCTGAGCGGCGGACCGTTCCGCGCGGGCGGCTCGTACCCGGTCCCGGCCTTCGACGCCACTCGAAACCGGCTCTACGTCACCTGGGACGACATCGCCGCCGACGGCCGAGCCAAGGTGTACCTCGCGTACGCCGCGGCGCCGGCCGCTGGGCAGCCAGTCAACCTGTCGAGCTGGACGATGCTGCCGCCGCTCGCCGGCACGGGCGACCGCTTCGAGGGCGAGCTGGGCATCTCCAGCGGCGGCCGGCTCGATCTGGCCTTCTACGACCGGAGCTACTCCGGCAATACGCTGGTGGACGTCACCTTGGCCTCGAGCAGCGATGGCGGAGCCACCTGGCAGACGCAGCGCATCAGCACCGCCGGCTTCGACCCGTCGCTCTACGGCGTGCCCAGCGGCAGCGGCATCCGGCCGTTCATCGGGGACTACAACGGGCTCGTGTCGCTCCCGGACCGGGCTCTCATGACGTGGACCGGGGTCGGCCCGAAGACCGGCGCACTGGAAACCAACCTGGAGATCTTCTTCGCCGGCGCAACGCCCTAACACGACTTGCCCTTTCCCGGAACGACGAAGCCCTCACCGCCAGAGCGAGGGCTTCGTGCGTCATCCTGCTCACGTCCCGGCGGGACGAGGCCGACCGCATCGAGGGTATTCCACTCGGTGCCGACGACTATCTCATCAAGCCGATCTCCCCGCCGGAACTCGCGTTGCGCGTGGCGGCGCTCATTCGATCGATACCGTACGGGTGTTCGGCCGCTCCACTCTCGATCATCACCATCTGCTCCGACCGGTCGCGCCGCGTGAGGGCGATCGCCCCGCCTCGATGCTCCCCATCGTCGAACTCGAGCATGATGCGGTCTCCAATGGCGAGCCGCGCGGTGGCGGGGACACGCACCACAGCCGACCATGTGGCGCCGCCGTGTCGCGACACGGCCAGCGCGATCCAGGCATTCGCCACCACCGGCCCGCCTTCGTGAGATAATCTTCCGCGGCGCAACACGTGATCGCTCCTCGTAGCCAAGGTGACTCCGCGAGACCGCCGAAAGTGCATGCGCCAGGCGGATGCCGCCAGACCCGGCGGCCAGGTTGTTACACTCGCATCCTCCACCTTGCCGGCATCACGCTTCTCACGTTCCGGGCACCCGCTGCTCAGAGCGGTCCGCCAGTGGCAGTTGAAGTGCCATCGCTCTCCCGCACCTCGCTGGCGGCTCTGCTTCCTGGAACTGGCGGTATGGCCGTCCACTCGTAATCACGATGCGAATAGACGTATCCCGACCCGTCCTCACAGATCACCACCGCGCGTGCCTTCTTGCCCTGTCCGATGCGCGCGACACCGATTGGTCTAGTCGACATTCGGTATTCTCCCGTTCGCCACGTTAGCGTCAATCCAGCTTGTTCGCATAGCTCAAAAACTTGTAGCGCCCGCGCCGCTCGACAATCAGGCCGAACAGCCGTTCCGAGACCGTGTCGCCTCGCTCGCGCGCGTACCGCACCGCGCAGGGCCCCCAGACGGTGTTCTCGCCTTCACGGCTGGGAATTGAATCGCACGCGCTCGAGATGAAGCGCAGCGGATGGCCGGCTCGCGCCGTGAGCAGCCGCTGCGCGCCCACCTCACCCCGCCGTGACAGCATGAACCACATCAGACTCGCGTGCAGATCGTAGGGCGGAAAGCCCTGCGGGTTCGACGGATAGTACACGTAGGCGAACTCGGCGCGGCTGAGCGCCAGCCGGCGGAGGCCGAGTGTATCGCCGGCCGCGACCGCCGTCACGAACCGGCGGACCAGGGCGTCGCGCGTCGGCTCGCCGTTTGAGAGGGTATCGGTCGGATGCAAACCCGCACGAAACTTGGCCAGATCGTCGAGGCGAGCTGAGGCCACCGTGGCGGTCGCCGTAGCGCCGGCCTCGACACGTGGCTGGTGCCCGGCGCCGCGGCAGCCGGCAGTCAGGATGAGCAGGGCCCAGGCGGCGCGCTTCATCTCAGTCATCCATCGAATGCGACGCAGCCGGCGCCAGATCGACGCCGGCCGGTCTCCGTTAGTGCGATCAGTTGATCGCGTAGATGGTCCACCCCTGCCACCACTTTGGACCCGCGGGATCCGCGGCCCCGACGTAGCTCGTGTTCACGAACGTGCCCCCGAAGAATCCGGCGACCCGCCCGCCGAGCCGCGTGGGCACGACGGCGCTGCCCCCGGAGGTGGCCACGCCGGCGGGGGTCCAGTCGAGCGCCGCCGGGTTCAAGCTGGCGATCAAGGCCGCAGCGGCGGTACCGATCCGGTGCCCGGACGCCGCGAACTTCGGGGCCTGCGCAAAGCGGCGGCTGGCCTCGCTGAGCGCCGGGTCGGTATCCTGCCCGTTCGCGTCGTAGTTGGTCGGGGTCGCGATCGGACCATTTTCCGCCAGGACGATGTTCGCGATGTTGAGCGAGTCGCGCAGGCGAAGCGAGTCGGTGAACGCATCGCGCATCTGCAGGCCGACGCCGGGCCAGCGTGCGAGAATGCCGTTGAATAGCGTGCCGCCCGTGCCCCGGCGGAGCACGGCACCGTTGCCGTCGGTCGGGAAGCCGCCAAGCTGACCCGGGCCGATCACCGTGAAATTGGCCCACACCGGCATCGAGTACGGAGTGCTCGTGCCGGCGCCGGGTGCTGCGTTGACCACGGTGCAGCCCGTCACCGCCGGATCGCATCCATCGCCCTCGAACCCGCGCGGATCGCTGGAGAAGACCCCGGCTCCCGCGGCCGGCGTGAGCTTCTGCGTCTGCAGGGCGATGAGGAACTGGTTGCGGCCGACGTAGCCCTCGGTCCAGTCGAAGTGATCGTCACCCGATTCGTACGAGATCAGGTATCGTCCGTCCACGGCGCCGCCCCAGTACTCGAATGAGTCGTCGAGACCGCTCATCGTCTGGATGAACTCGTACTTCGTGCCGCTGCCGACCGCGTAGCTCGAGAGCGAATTGAGCTCCTGGCCGGCGCCGTTCGAGATGTCGTAGCCCGCGAACTCGATCCGGACATAGCGGAGCGTGCCGCTGTTGTCCGCATTGTTTGTCCCGCCCGCGTAGTTCTCGGCCGCGCCCGCCGCACCGCCTTCTGTCAGGATCGACCCACCGGTACGGTTGATGATGCCGTTGCCGATGATGATGAGCCCGCCCCAGTCGCCCGGCTTGCGATTGCCGACCGTGCGCGCGGACGTGAAGACGATCGGGGACGCCGCGGTGCCCTGCGCGTCGATCTTGGCTCCCCGGAGGATCCAGAGCGAGCTGCCGGCCGTCAGCGTGTCACCCACGATCTTCGTTCCCGGCTGAACCGTGAGGGTGATTCCGGGCTGCACCTTGATGTAGCCCTTGAGGGTGTACAGCGTGTCGGCAAAGAGGGTGCGGTTCGCGGCGACGTTGGCGGCGATGGTCGCCGCCCTCACGCCCGTCGCGAATGACACGGCGGTGGCGAACACCGTGTCGGCGCCGGCCACCGATCCGACTCGATAGTG
The DNA here is from genome assembly GCA_038321865.1 of Gemmatimonadales bacterium. Taxonomy (GTDB): domain Bacteria; phylum Gemmatimonadota; class Gemmatimonadetes; order Gemmatimonadales; family GWC2-71-9; genus JAICUF01. The sequence continues at coordinate 43,938 of JBBQFH010000003.1, read as the reverse complement.
GTTGGTCACACCCGAAGTGACGACGTCCTGGATGCTCGTCGCGGCCACGAGCCCGCTGCCCACTTGAACGAAGGCCGTCGGCGCCGCATCCGGCGCGCGCTGGACGAGGTAGCTGGTCGCCCCCGTCGCGGCGGTCCAGGAGACCGTGACCGACGTCAGCGAGTTCTGGGTCACCGTGACGTTCGTCGGGGCGGCAAGCGGGCTGGGCCCGTTGCCGGTGTCGCTGCTGCACCCCGCCGCCTCGGCGCTCAGGAGCGCGAGGGACAGAAGAGCCAGTCGCTTGGTCGCAGGAAACAGGGTCATTGATTCCCTCAGGAGGATGAAGTTCGCGTTCGGTGACAGCGGTCTCACGGGCGCCACGTGAATCCGGCGCTGAATACGCGGCCGGCGGTATAGCGTTCGCGCAGCACATCGCCCTGGGTGAGGCGGTATGGCGCGTCCAGCAGATTCTTGGCGTCGAACTTGACGGAGAGGCCACTCACGACGGGCGCCTGCAGCGACAGGTCGAGCAGGTGGCGCGCCGCTTCGTACGAGTCGGGCAGCCCACCGGCCCCGGCCTCGAGGATCCGGCGGCCGCTCACGTTGTAGAGCGCCGTGGCGCTCCACCGGCCCGATCCGCTCAGGTAGCTCAGACCGAGATTGATGACGTAGGGAGACTGGCCGACCATCGGCCGGTCGGCATTGGTGAGCACGGCGCTTCCCGGCTGGATGCGGCTCCGCATCAGCGTGGCGTTCACGAACAGCTCCACCGGCGCCAGCGCCGGAAGGAGCATGTCGAGCCCTTTCCGGAACTCGAGCTCCAACCCGAAGTTGCGAGCGGTGGTCGCGTTCACGAAGCCTAGAGCGGATGCTCCCGCCTGCGGCACGATCACCTTTTCGATCGGGCCGGTGAACCGCTTGGCAAAGGCGCCCAGGCTGATCACCTCGCCGCCGCGCGGATACCACTCCCACCGAACGTCGTAATTCTGGATCAGCGCGCGCCGGAGATCGGGATTGCCGAAGGTCGTGAGGAGGCCCACGCCCTCGAAATACGGAACCGGGGAGAGCTCGCGGTATTCGGGGCGCGACAGCGTCTGGCTGGCGGCGAAGCGGAGATTCTGCGACGGAGTCAGCCGAACGGTGACCGAGGCGGCCGGCAGCAGGTCGGTCACCCGGCGGCGGACCGGCACCACGGTCCCGGCAGACGTGACCGACTCGAGATCGAGCGCCCAGCGCTCGACGCGAGCGCCCGCGGTCACAGTGATCGAGCGGTCGAGCAGCGGAAGCTCCACCTGGGCGTACCCCGCAGCGACCTTGTCATCGGCCGTATAGCGCCCGGCATTGGCATTTGGCCGGACCAGCAGCCGCCCGGCCGCCGCATAGGCCCCGTCGAAGATCGTCTCCGCGCCCTGCTGCAGCTCGCTGTCGCTCAGCGTGCGGTTAACGATGTCGTACGCCCGCGTGTCCGAGTTCCGGCCGACCGTCCGGAGCTGCCCGCCGGCCTTCAGCGCCGGCGCTCCGTCCCCTCGGCCGAACGGGAGACGATAACTCCCGCCAAGCTCCCAGCTATGCTCGCTGAGCGCGCTGAATGTGCGGGTCGCGAACCGCGCCTGTCCGAACCACGCGACCGGAGCGAGCAGGCCGGTCGCCGGATCGGTCTCAGCGATGTAGCCGAGATCCGAGCGATCCGGTTCGTCCCGCGTGACACGCGCATAGCCCGCCTGCCAGTCGAAGCGGTGCCCATTGAACAACGCATGCTCGCCGTGGAGCTGTGAAGAGAGGGCGCTACGGACCGTGTACGTGAGCCGGGTGAACGCGAAGTCCCTGGCGAACTCCTCGTTGGTACCGCGAAGATCGCTCGCGTCGTTGTCGGCCGTCCGTGTGTACGTCGTGGAGAGGGCGAGCTTGCTGCCGGTTCCCAGCCGGGTGCTCAGATTGAACAGGCTGCCCCAGAGCACGCTGCTGCGGGCACTCGAGCCAGTATATGTATTGAAAGGGAGCGCGGTACCAGGCGTCGGGCCGTTGGTCGCGAGACCCTTGGTCTCATCCTTGTGCACTTCCTGGGCGGTCGAATAGGAAAGCGAGCCGATGTAGCCCAGCTCCCTCCCCAGGAACGACCCCTGCCCGCCGACCGATAATCCCGCCGATCCGTTCGGCGCGCCCCTGCCCTGGTGGGCATTCCACGCGTTCCGGAACGAGCCGGCGATCTGGTTCTGCTGCGCGTCGGTGACGGTGCTGAAGTCGCCGGCATCGCGGACGATCTGCGGCAGCTGCCTGCTGGAAGACGAGAGGCCCAGCCACTCGCCGCCCGTCGTGGGCGCCTTGACCACCTCCGCACCGGTCGCCGCCGTGTTGAATCCGGCGGAGCTGGAGATCGTAATCGCCCGGCCGGTCGGGAAGTCGCGCGTCTTCAGGTCCACCCGCGCGCCGCTGAAGTCTCCGGGCTGGTCGACCGTGAACGTCTTGGAGGTCGTGATCCCCTCGAGCAGCGCCGAAGGAAAGAGGTCGAGCGGAACCACCTTGCGCTCGGGTTCCGGACTCGGGATGCGCGACCCGTTCAGCGAGGTGGTCGTGTAGCGTTCGCCCAGGCCACGCACCAGCACGTACCGCCCATCCTGCACCGTTACTCCGCTCACCCGCTGCACCGCCTGCGCCGCATCCGCGTCGGGGCTGCGGGCGATCTGCTCCGCGCTCACCGTGTTGACGATCGCCGAGGCGGTGCGCTGCTCGTCGATCGCGCGCGCCACCGACCCTCGCTCCGCCGCGGACGTCACGACGACCTCGGTCAGCTGCACCGCGGAGGCCGCGAGCGCGATATCCTGAACCGCCGTGCGGCCCGCCGCGATCTCGATCCCGGTGACCACCTTCGGCGAAAACCCGATCATGCGGACGCGGACCGACGCCGTTCCGGCAGGGACGGCCTGAAATTCATACCGGCCATCCGCCGCCGTCGCGGTGGTCGCGCCGCCGACGACATCCACCTGCGCGCCGGCGATGGGCGCGCCCCGATCCGCGTCCACCACCCGGCCGATGAGGCGGCCGGACCCCTGGGCAGACAGCGCGCGTGGCGCGAGCGATGTGGCGATGATCGCAATGGCGATCGCGAGCAGCGGACTGGGCAGGCGCATCGGATTCCCGGGAGAGAGACAGCGCAAACTCTCCGTGGCCCGTGACGGAATCGCGATGGAGTCGCAACGGTTCTGTCACGGCCGTGACCGGCAGCGTCGTCGCCGTGCTTCGTTACTCATCCGTGACACGGTAGCGGGGTTGCCGTTACGACGAATGGCGTTCTTGCTGTCGCTGAAGCACCCAGGGCGCGGGAACGCGCCCAACGCACACGCGAGGTCATGATGCACACGGTAGCCCGTCGCACGATTCTGCTGGCCGTAGTCACGTTCACTGTTGGCGGCGGGCTCGCCGGACAGCAGCCGACGATGACGCCGCACGCACCCGATTCGGCCGCGGCGGCACCCCACGCTGCGCCGACCCAGTCCGCCCCCGCGCCTTCCCCCATCACCGTCAGCGGCGTGGTCTACGCGCAGTATCTCTACCAGCTGAAGGACACGGCGAACCACGTCAACAATTTCGACGTGACCCGGGCCTACGTGAACGTGATCGGGAAGTTCAACGGCGGACTCGGGACGCGCGTCACCGCCGATATCTACCGGAACGCCGACGGCTCCCTCGGCTACCGCCTCAAGTACGCCTACTTCGGCTACACCCCCCACGGCAGCCCGCTCACCTTCAAGCTGGGCCAGATTCACACGCCACTGCTCGACTGGGAAGAGGCGCTCTGGGACTACCGGATGCAGGGACAGATGGCGCTCGAGCGCGGCGGCTACATCTCCAGCTCCGACTTCGGCGCCGGCGTGGACGGCAGCTGGAGCAAGGACCTGCTCAACGCCCAGGTCGGCGTCTACAACGGCGAGAACTACAACAAGGCCCCCGGCGACAAGCGGAAGGACGTCATGGGCCGAGTCTCCGCCCGGATCCTCGCCACCGATGACGGGAGCAAGGTCGGCGGCCTCCGCGCGACGGCCTACGCCCAGGTCGGGAAGCCCACCGGCGGCGGCCGCCGTGACCGCTTCCTCGGCATGCTCTCCTATCGGAGCAAGCTCGTGACGCTGGCCGCCGAGTACACCCACACCGAGGACCGGTCGGACAACCCGCCCGCCCCGGCCACGCCGACCGGCGCCACCGTCAAGGGCCGCGTGGTCAGCGCCTTCGGCGTGCTCCACATCCCGAACTCGAAGGCCTCGATCATCGGCCGGGTGGACATCACCGATCCGAATACCGACGTCGCCAACAACCGGCAGACGCGCTTCATCGCCGGCGCGTCATACCAGCTCACGCCGAACCTCCGCCTCCTCGCCGACGTGGACAACATCGCCTACGAGGGCGGCATCACCACCCCGGCGCAGTACGCGACCAAGACCCAGGGGCTGTTCCAGGCCCAGTTCACCTTCTGACCGGCCCGACGCCACGAAAGAGGATCAGATGATTCGCAAACTCTCGAGCGCAGCCCTGCTGGGCGCACTCATCCTGGCGGCACAGCCGGCCGCGGCGCAGACCGCGCTCACCGGCGCCGGCGCCACCTTCCCGAACCCGATCTACAGCAAGTGGTTCGACGTCTACGGGAAGCAGACCGGCGTGCAGATCAACTATCAGTCCATCGGCTCCGGCGGCGGTATCCGCCAGTTCACCGAAGGGACCGTGGACTTCGGCGCCACCGACGGCCCGATGACCGACGCCCAGATTACCGCCGTCCAGGGCAAGGTGCTGCACGTCCCGACCGTCATGGGCGCGGTGGTGCTCACCTACAATTTGCCCGCGATCGGCGCGGCGAAGCTTCGGTTCGACGGCACGGCCATCGCCGGCATCTTCATGGGGTCGCTCACCAAGTGGAACGACCCGCGGCTCGCGCGGCTCAACCCCGGCGTGAAGCTGCCCAATGCCGACATCATCGTGGTGCACCGCTCGGATGGCTCCGGCACCAGCTACATCTTCAGCGACTACCTGTCGAAGGTCTCACCGGAGTGGAGCAGCAAGGTCGGCCGTAATACCTCGGTCAACTGGCCCGTCGGGCTCGGCGGCAAGGGCAACGACGGCGTGACGCAGCAGGTGAAGCAGACCGAGGGCTCGCTGGGCTACGTCGAGCTGATCTACGCCATCTCGAACAATCTGCCGGCCGCGACGGTGCAGAACTCGGCCGGCAAGTTCGTCGACCCCTCGCTGGCCTCCGTCACCGCCGCGGCGGCGAGCGCCAAGTTCGAGAAGAACACCGATTTCCGGGTCTCGATCACCAACGCCCCGGGCGCCGCCAGCTACCCGATCTCGTCGTTCACCTGGCTGCTGGTGCGGCCGGACATGGCTGACGCCGCCAAGGCGCGCGCGGTCAAGGGATTCCTGGCCTGGATGATCACGCCGGCGGCGCAGGCGATGGCGGCCGAGCTCAAGTACGCGCCGCTGCCGAAGGCAGTGGTCCAGCTGGTGCGCGGCCGGCTCCCCTCGCTGATGTCGAACGGCAAGGCGATCGCGGCGAAATAGTATATTCCTGGCGTAGGAGAGCGGCCGGCGCCTTTCCCGGGGCGCCGGCCGCTCCGGCGTTTCACCGGGCGCGAGGACTCACCATGAGATCACCGTCACAAACCCTGCTCGTGGCACTCGGCCTCGCAGCGGTGGCCTGCACGACGAAGGACGCACCCAAGCAGTCCAGCGATGCCGCTGTGCCGTCGACGCCCGCCAGCGGCACCCTCACAGGTGCCGGCGCGACATTCCCCAATCCCATCTATACCAAGTGGTTCGATGCGTACGCCAAGGCCACCGGCGTACACATCAACTACCAGTCCATCGGCTCCGGCGGCGGAATCCGCCAGTTTACCGAGGGCACCGTCGACTTCGGCGCCACGGACGGCCCGATGACTGATGCGCAGGTCGCGGCGGTCCAGGGCAACGTGGTCCATATTCCAACCGTCCTCGGCGCGGTCGTCCTGACCTACAACGTGCCGGAGCTCGGAGCCACCGTGCTCAAGTTCGATGGCCCTCTCATCGCCGATGTCTTTCTGGGAAAGATCACCAAGTGGAACGACCGGCGGATCGTGCAGCTGAATCCCGGCGCAAAGCTGCCCGCGGGTGACATCATCGTCGCCCACCGCTCGGATGGATCAGGCACCAGCTACATCTTCACCGACTTCCTCACCAAGGTGTCTCCGGAGTGGAGCAGCAAGGTCGGCAAGAATACGTCGGTCAACTGGCCGGTCGGCCTGGGCGGCAAGGGCAACGAAGGCGTGACGCAGCAGGTCAAGCAGAATCCGGGGTCGCTCGGTTACGTCGAGCTGATCTACGCCGTCTCCAACAAGCTGCCGTACGCCCAGGTCAGGAATGCCTCGGGCGCCTTCGTCGAGGCGTCGCTCAAGAGTGTGAGTGCCGCTGCCGCCGGCGCCGCGTTAGGGCGTGATACCGATTTCCGGGTGTCGATCACTAACGCGGCGGGTGCGGACGCGTATCCGATCTCATCATTCACCTGGCTGCTCCTTCACAAGACGATGAGCGACACGGCCAAGGCCGGCCAGCTCAAGGCCTTCGGCACCTGGATGATCGGCCCCGAGGCTCAGCGCATGGCCGCCGACCTGCAGTATGGCCCGCTTCCGATGCCCGTCATCGAGCTGGTGCGCGCACGTCTGGCCGCGATGTAGCATAGGGCATGGGGGTGGTCGTGACGCATTCGTTACGTTGTCGTGACCCCATGGAGCGGGAGCGCCGGTAGACTCCCGCTCCATGACGACCGCGCGCCCGACCCTCTTCCGACGCAGCCACGGCGACCGCGTCTTCCGCACCATCCTCACCGTCGCCGCCGTCGTCATCCCGGTCCTGCTCGCGCTCCTGATCTGGCAGCTCTGGGGTGAGGCGGCGCCGGCGGTCCGGCGCTTCGGGCTCGGCTTCGTCACGACCAGCACCTGGGATCCGGTCGCCGAGCAGTTCGGGGCGCTGCCGCTGATCTTCGGGACGCTGGTCTCCTCGCTCATCGCGCTGGTGATCGCCGTCCCACTCTCGCTCGGCGTCGCGATCTACCTCACCGAATTCGCGCCCAATGCACTCCGGCAGCCGGTGGCCTTCGTGATCGGCCTGCTGGCCGCGATCCCCAGCGTGGTCTACGGCCTCTGGGGAATCTTCGTCCTCATCCCGTTCCTCAAGTCGAGCGTCTTTCCGCTGCTCCGCGATACCCTCGGCTTTCTGCCCTTCTTCCAGGGCACGATCTACGGCCCCTCCATGCTCTCCGCCGGCATCATCCTGGCGATCATGGTGATGCCCTACATCATGTCGGTGGCGCGCGAGGTGCTGCTCGCCGTGCCCAACAGCCAGCGCGAGGCGGCGCTCGCCCTCGGCGCCACCCGCTGGGAGGCAGTCACCAGCGCCGTCATCCCCTACGCCCGCTCCGGCATCATCGGCGCCGTGATCCTCGGCCTCGGCCGCGCCCTCGGCGAGACGATGGCGGTGACGATGCTGATCGGGAACCGCCACGAGATCGCCACCTCGCTCTTCGCGCCGGGCTACACGATGGCCGCCGCGATCGCCAACGAATTCGCCGAGGCGGTCGGCGACATTCACCTGTCGTCGCTCGCCTACGTGGCGCTGGTGCTCTTCGCGGTGACGGTGGTGGTCAACGCCGGCGCCCGCCTGCTCATCTGGCGGGTGGCGCGCGGCTCGGGCGCCGGGAGCAGCGCGCTGTGACTTCCGCGGCCGCATCCGGCGCCCGCCGCCGCGCGTTCCGGCGCGCCAAGAGCAACGTGATGGTCGGCCTGATGATCGCGGCGGTCATCCTGGCGGTCCTGCCGCTCGTCCTGATCCTCGCGACGCTGGTCATCAAGGGCGCGAGCAGTCTCAACCTCGCCTTCTTCACCAAGCTCCCGGTCCCCGCGGGCGAAGTCGGCGGCGGGGTGGCTCACGCCATCGTCGGCACACTGGTCATCGTCGGCGTCGCCTCGCTCATCGGGCTCCCCATCGGGATCGCCGCGGGGATCTACTGCGCCGAGTACCGCTCGAGCCGGCTCACCTGGGTCACCCGCTTCGTGGCCGACGTCCTCAACGGCACGCCCTCCATCGTGATCGGCGTCTTCGCCTGGACGCTCATCGTGGCGAAGCAGAAGCACTTCTCCGCCCTGGCCGGCAGCGCGGCCCTCGCCATGCTGATGATCCCGATGGTCATGCGGACCACCGAGGAGATGATCAAGCTGGTGCCCAACTCGCTCCGCGAGGCGGCACTCGCCCTCGGCTACCCGCGCTGGCGCACGACGCTCGGCGTGGTGGTGCGCTCCACACTGCCCGGCATCGTCACCGGCAGCATGCTCGCCGTGGCGCGCATCGCCGGTGAGACGGCGCCGCTCCTCTTCACCGCGCTCGGCAGCCAGTACTTCAGCACCAAACTCAACCAGCCGATGGCGGCGCTCCCACTCACCGTCTTCACCTACGCGACCGGCCCCTACGAGGAGTGGCACCGCTTCGCCTGGGCGTCGGCGCTGGTGCTGATCATCGTGGTCTTCGTGCTGAGCGTCGCGGCCCGTCTCACCATCGGGAGGACGCGGCATGGGTGACACCGCCTGCCGTCTCGCCACCGACTCGCTCACCGCGACCTACGGCACCTTCGCCGCCGTGAAGAATGTGTCGCTCGACTTCGCCGAGAATCAGGTGCATGCCCTGATCGGCCCGTCCGGGTGCGGGAAGTCCACTTTCCTCCGGACGATCAACCGCCTCCACGAGCTGACCGAGGGCGCCGCCATTCAGGGCCGCGTCCTGCTCGACGGCGAGGACGTCTACGGGCCGAAGGTGAACGCGATGCAGCTCCGGCGGCGGGTCGGCATGGTGTTCCAGAAGCCCACGCCGTTTCCGATGCTTTCGGTGTACGACAACGTCGCGGCCGGACTCCGGGTCTCCAACAAGGTCGGCAAGCTCCGCGGCGGCGAGCTCGACGAGGCGGTCGAGCGCTCGCTCCGGCAGGCGGCGCTGTGGGACGAGGTGAAGGACCGGCTGAAAAAGAGCGCGATGGCGCTCTCCGGCGGACAGCAGCAGCGGCTCTGCGTCGCCCGGACGATCGCGCCGCAGCCGGAGGTGATCCTGCTCGACGAGCCGACCGCGTCGCTCGACCCGCAGGGCACCCAGCGGATCGAGGACCTGCTGGTGGATCTCAAGAAGGATTTCACCATCGTCATCGTGACGCACAACATGCAGCAGGCGGCCCGTGTCTCCGACACGACGACGTTCTTCTACGTCGGCGAGATGATCGAGACCGGCCCGACCCGGCGGATCTTCACCGCGCCGAAGCAGGAACAGACCGAGGCCTACATCACCGGACGATTCGGATGACCACGACCATGACGCGACCAACGATGGCAGGCGCACTCACCGCCGCACCCGTGCCGCCGGCGCCCAGACCGCAGGGCGATGCCGGCGCGGGACCGGCGGTGGACGTGCGCGGCTTCCGCTTTTCCTACGGCGAGCGGCTGGTGCTCAAGGGGCTGGATCTCGCGATCCGGCGCCGAGCCGTGACGGCGGTGATCGGCCCGTCCGGCAGCGGCAAGAGCACCTTCCTGCGCTCGATCAACCGGCTCCACGATCTGGCACCCGGCGCCCGCTACGAAGGCGACATCCTGGTCGAGGGCCGGTCGATCTTCGCCGCGGGGATGGACCTCGTGACCCTGCGCCAGCGGGTGGGCATGGTGTTCCAGCGGCCCAACCCCTTCCCCCGCTCGATCTACGACAACGTCGCCTACGGCCCCGCCCTCAACCGGCTGGTGCCGAAGCGCGAGCTGCCGGAGCTGGTGGAGCGCTGCCTCCGCCAGGCTGCGCTGTGGGACGAGGTGAAGGACCGGCTCGATTCGCCGGGAACGAGTCTTTCCGGTGGCCAGCAGCAGCGGCTCTGCATTGCCCGCGCGCTGGGCAACCAGCCTGACGTGCTGCTGATGGACGAGCCGGCGTCGGCGCTCGACCCCAACGCCACCCAGAAGGTCGAGGAGCTTATCTTCGAATTGAAGAAGGATTACACCATCGTGATCGTCACCCACAACATGCAGCAGGCGGCGCGGGTCTCCGATTTCACCGCCTTCTTCGAGGCGGGCGAGCTGATCGAGTACGGCGACACCCACCGCATGTTCACCGCCCCGGGCAATGAGCGCACCGAGGCGTACATCACCGGGAGGTTCGGATGAGCCCCGACGTCAGGCGGCACTTCCACGACGAGCTGAACGATCTCAAGGCCCGCCTCCTCACCATGTCGGGTGAGGCGGAGGCGGCGCTGGGGCTCGCCATCGAGGCGCTGCTCGAGCGCGACAGCGCCAAGGCGGCGCAGGTGATCGCCGGCGACCGGCTGATCGACAACATGGAGATCGAGATCGAGGATCGCTGCGTCAATCTCCTCGCGCTCCAGCAGCCGATGGCGCGTGACCTGCGGATGCTCACCTCCGCCCTCAAGATCGCCAACGATCTCGAGCGGGTGGGCGATCACGCCGTCAACATCGCGCAGTCCACTCAGCGCCTGGTGCAGACTCGGCCGATCACGCCGGAGCCGGAGATCGTCGAGATGGCGCGCCTCGCCCGCGAGATGCTGTCGGACGCCCTCGAGGCGTTCATCCGCGGCGATGCCAAGGCCGGCCGGGAAGTCTGCCGCCGGGACGACAAGGTGGATGCGCTGCACGACTCGGTCTTCCGCATCCTGCTCACGCACATGATGGAGGACCAGCACACCATCAGCGCCGGCATGGAGCTGTTCCTGGTGAGCCGGAACCTCGAGCGCGTCGCCGACCTCGCCACCAACATCGGCGAGGACGTGGTCTTCCTGGTGGAGGGCAAGTCCATCAAGCACCACGCGGAGGACGGCGGCGAAGCGCTGCCCGCCGAGGCGGCGGGGCCGTGAGCGATTCGGTCGAGCCCACCCCGCCGGCCGCCGCCGAGCCGCGCGAGCGGCTGGGCGCGCTCGACGTCGGATCCAACTCGATCCGGCTCCTCGTCGCCGAGTACGATCCGGCGTCGGGGCTCACGGTGATCGACGAGGTGAAGGATCAGCCCCGGCTGGCCCAGGGGCTCGCCACCACCGGCCAGCTCGACGACGCGGCGATGGAACGCGCGCTCACCGCCCTCCGCCGGATGCGTGACGTCTGCGAGCGCCGGGGGGTCAAGCGGATCTCCGCCGTCGCCACGGCGGCGGTGCGTGAGGCGTCCAACGGCGGCGAGTTCATCGCCCGGGTGCGGAGCGAGCTGGGGATTCCGCTCCGGCTGATCGACGCCGAGACGGAGGCGTCGCTCTCCTACCGCTCGGTGGCGCATCATTTCCAGCTCGACGATACCCGGACCCTCGTCGCCGACATCGGCGGCGGGAGTCTCGAGCTGATCGGCGCCGTCAACGGCCTGGTCGAGCTGACCCAATCGCTTCCCCTCGGCGCCGTCCGTCTCACCGAGCTCTATCTCGGCGGCTCGAAGGACTCGCTCACCGGCGTGCGGAAGCTCCGGAGCCATATCCGGAAACAGCTCCGCCGGGAGCTGGCCGACCGCGAGTGGACCGCGTCCCGCGTGATCGGCTCCGGCGGCACCTTTACCAACCTCGCCCGGATGGCGGTAGCGCGCCGGGGCGGGTCGGGTCCGGCCATGGTCCACGGGCTCTCGGTCGCGACCGCGGAGGTGGAGCACCTCCTCGAGTGGCTGGCGACCAAGACGCCGGAGCAGCGGCGCGCCGTGCCCGGCCTCAACCCCCAGCGGTCCGACATCATCCTGGCGGGCGTCGCCGTCTGCGCCGAGCTGCTGGCACTGGCGAATGCGCGCTCGATCACGGTGAGCGCGTACGGACTGCGCGAGGGGCTGCTGCTGGAGATGGCCGGTGCCGGGATCGAGCGGCGCACCGATCCGCTGCGCCTGGTGCGCGAGTTCGCCGAGCGGTGCCAGTCGGACCGGCGGCACGTGGAGCACGTCCGCCATCTCGCGCTGCTCCTCTTCGACCAGCTCGGCCCCGCGCTCGGCGCGCATCCGGCGGAGCGCTTCGTCCTGGAGACCGCCGGGCTGCTGCACGACGTCGGCCAGCTCATCAGCTACCAGCGGCACCACCGGCACAGCTACCAGCTGATCATGCACGCCGACCGGCTGAACCTCTCCGCGCGGGACCGGATGCTGGTGGCGCTGGTGAGCCGGTATCACCGGAAGTCGGGACCGAAGCGCTCGCATGAGGAATACGCGGCGCTCAAGGCGGAAGACCGCGAGACGGTCAAGCGGCTGAGCGCGCTGCTCCGGGTGGCCGACGGACTCGACCGCGGCCACACCGCGATCGTCGAGAGCCTCACTGCCGAGCTGACGCGCGACCGCGTCGAGATCACGGTGGTGCCGCGCTTCTCGGGAGCCGATCTGTCGCTCGAGTGCTGGGGTGGCGCGCGAAAGGCGGACGTGCTGGCGAAGCTCACCCGGCGCGAGATCGCGATCCGGGCCGCGGTGGCTCCCGCCTGATAAGCTCTGCGGCGTGTGTTATCATACCAGCAAGATTCCCAGTCATTCGTTCCATCCGTGCAACGTTGCAGGAGAACGCTCCGCGATGCTCTGCCTGCTCTACATAATCGGCGTGGGCACGCTCCTCGGTGTGGCCGGGCTGCTGTTCGAGCGCGCGCTTCCAGCTGATGCGCCGCGTCGCTGGATCTGGTGCGTCACCATTGCCGGGACGCTGCTCGTGCCGCCGCTCTATCGTGCCAAGCACAGCGCTGTTCTCGGCGCGTCCGCAGCACATTTGCATCACGGCGCTGCGTGGACGGGCTGGCTCAGCCATACCGCCGACTTCAATCCCTTCATCATGGGTGCATGGCAGGTGATGACCTGGCTGCTCATGACGTGGGTGCTGTTCGAGATGTGCCGAGTCGCACTGTTCGTCCGTGCGGCGCGTCGTGATCAACCTGGCGAGCAGGTGATCGATGGTGTGCCGGTCGTGATGACCGATGCCATCGGGCCCGCGACCGTGGGTGTGTTTCACCCGCGCATTCTGCTGCCGCGCTGGGTGATGGGCTTGCCGCCCGCTCAGCGGCGGTACGTGGTGCGGCACGAGGACGAACACCGTCGCACAAACGACGCGCGGATGCTCTTCCTCGTGTGGCTGCCGCTGATCGTGATGCCATGGAACCTGGCACTCTGGTGGCAGGTGCGGCGACTCCGGCTCGCGCTCGAGATGGATTGCGATCGTCGCGTCGTTGGTGCACTCGGTGATCGCGAGACCTACGCAGCCCTCCTGCTCAAGGTCGCTGCCGCCGGGCAGCCCGACCCGCGGCTGCAGCCCGCGTTCCTCGGCGCAGGGATGCTGGAGCGACGCCTGGGCGCACTCGTCATGCCGCTGCAGCTGAGCCTGGCGTGGCGCATCGCACTCCCAGCCCTCGCACTCGCCCTGTTCATCGCCGTGTTGCTCGCGCCGCACCCGATGCTTCCGACGGACCGAGTGCTGTCGACGGCGGCAGCGAGTGTCGGTCGATGAAGGACCTGCACCTCACCCAGCGCGAGCTCGACGTCATGAGTGTGCTCTGGGAGCTCGGTGAGGCGACGGCGGCCGAGGTGCGTGATCGTGTCGATCCTGACCTGGCATACACCAGCATCTCGACTGTGATCCGGCTGCTCGAGGCGAAGAAGTACGTCGCACACCGCAAGGGCGAGAGGAAGGCCCACCTCTACTACCCCGTGTTGGATGCCAGCGCCGCTGGCAAGACTGCTCTCGGCCGGGTGATCGCGAAGATCTACGGCGGCTCGCCGGTTAAGCTGCTGGCCAACCTGATCGATCAGCACCGCCTGACCGACAAGGAACTCGCCCGGATGCGCGAGCTCCTGAATCCCCCGAAGCCAAACCGCAGATAGTGGGCAGCCGACCAAGGCCAGAGGCAGCGTCCAGCCTCGTGAAACTATTTACTTAGTTATACGTTTGCCTTTTATCGGTCGTCGACTGACGACGCTGTTGACCTGCCCCTCGACTTCGTTCGGAGGCACCCGTGCCAGGCCCCTATTTCGTCCACATGCTCGCGGGCGCGCTCGCGATCGTGGTCGGATTCACCGTGCTCTTCTCGCCCAAGGGCGGTTCGCTGCATCGCAGCGGCGGGCTCGCATTTGTCGCAGCGATGCTGGTGCTGACCTTCACGGGGACGGCGATCGCGGTCTGGAAGGGCGCCATTGCGAGCGTCCTCGGAGGGCTGCTCGCCACCTATCTCGTGAGTACCGCGCTGATCACGGTGCGGCCCACGACTGTGGGATGGAACAGGACACTCGTGCTGGCGATGGGCGCGGCTGCCGCGGTGGCGATCATCAGCCTCGCGTGTGCAGCGCAATCGCTTGATCACACGGCTGCCATGGTCGGCTACCTGCTCTTCGCCTCGGCCGCCTTGCTCGGCTTGCGCGGCGACGTCCGGATCCTGCGCGGTGCCGTACTCCGCGGCGCGCCCCGCCTCCGTCGGCATGTCTGGCGCGCCTGCATGGCGCTCTGGATTGCGACGGCGTCGTTCTTCCTGGGCCCGCGCCGTCGAGTCGAGAAGGTGCTGCCCGACGTGCTGATCTCGCCAACGACCCTCGCCGTTCCGGTCGTCCTGATCATTATCGTGATGTTGTACTGGCTATGGCGGTTGCGATCGCGCACGCCGCTGCGCGGGATAACCCTCACCGAGGAGACGATGACATGACGACACGCACCAACGCCCGAGTCGCGGGCTACGCCTTTCTGCTCTACATCGTGCTCGGTGTCACCGCGCTGTTGCTTGCGCGCGGTATGCCCAACGTAACCGGCACCGCTGAACGACTCACCGTCATCGCATCGCACGAGGGGCTGGTGCGGCTCAACATGTTCCTGGGTCTGGTTACGGCCTTCATCGCGCTGACATTGGGTGTCGCACTCCATGGCCTCACGCGCGACGAGGACCCTGACATTGCCCTGCTTGCGCTGATCTGTCGCGTGGGCGAGGGCCTCTCGATCATGGTGCCGCTGATGGCCACACTCGGGCTGCTCTGGTTCGCGAGGGGCGGCAGCGCGATGAGCGCCACGCCCGAGGCCACCGTGATTGCCGGCCTGCTGCTGCAGCTCAAGACGTGGAACGTCACCGTCGCCGCCACCTTCTTCGCGGTCGGGAGCACGCTCTTTACATGGCTGATGCTGCGCGGCCGGCTCGTTCCCGCGGCACTCGCGTGGCTCGGCGTCCTCGCGTCGTTGCTGCTGATCGGCGCTTTCTCACTGCAGTTTTTGAGCGGCAACGCCCCGTCGATGCTCATCTGGGCGCCGACGGGCGTGTTCGAGATCGTGCTTGGAGTCTGGTTGATCGTGCGTGGGGTGCGAACGGCACCGCAGCTGGAATGACACCTTCGCGATTCGAACAATGCGTCTGGACGCGGGCCTGCAACGCGATATTGCCCCGTCGCCCAAACGACAACCGCCGCCGATGTTCCAACTCGGCGGCGGCTTACTGTCCTTCGTCATCTGACATCAGAAACTCTCCTGTTCACCTCGCGTTCATGTGACGGGCGTCGCCGCTGCAGCGGCGGGCGTGGCCTCCCGCGCAACCTCGGGCGCCGTCCGGGAGGTGCTCTGTACGCTGCTGGCCTGCTTCCACTCCGCCAGCTTCTCCGCGTTGTCCTCGAAACGAAGCCGGTTCATGCTGTCCAGGACCGCCACGATCTGGAGCAGCTCGTGGCCCACCCCGTTCAGCGCGAGACTGGCGCCCACGTGCGAGCGGCGGGCTTCGTCGCTCTTCTCGGTGGCGGCGTCGAACTGGTCGAGCAACGCCTGCAGTCCGGCGAACACCGACTCGTTCAACCCGTGCTTCAGCAGCACGTCCTTCTCCGCCTGCCCCGCGGTCAGCATCGCCCGGGCGGCGGTGCGGAAGGCCAGGTTCGGGGCGCCCGACCGGACCAGGACGAACTTCCGGTCGATTTCCGGCACTTCCCGCGTGGCGAGCCGGGCGACGCTGGCCAGGTGTTCCAGCTGCGGCGACCGGATCTTCCGCCGGAGGTTCATCTTCTCGGCCGTGGCGCTCCGGACGCCGCGGATGCCGTTGTACTGCTGGTCCGACAGCGCGCCGGCGCTGGCGAGTGCTTCGGCGAGCTGCGCGGTGGCGGTGGTGAAGCCAGCGCTCTGGTCCGGGTGCGCGACGACGAACGCGAGCGCGCGGCGGGCCATTTCCAGGATCCTGCGAGTTCTCCCTGACATACATCCCTCCAGTACGTTGGCCGGTTGACGGCCGGGACATCGAACCGGTAGATGAATGAGCGGGTCGGCTCCCGGCATTCTCGCCGGCCCGAACCCCCGAGATGCGATAGACGTGCCAGATTTTTTTCCACAGATGTGCGGCGGCGCGCGCGGCGACGGAAATATTCTGGCGCAATCAGTGGAGACAAACGCGGCCGCTGGACGATGAACGCGTCCGATCAGCGACCGACGCGTCATCGCCGGCGGGCGATGCGGCCGCGCGGATGACGAGACGGAAGTTGTGAAGACGAAGGCGGTCCGACGGCGGGTGGACGCGTACCTGCGGGGAATCAACACAGCGGCGGATCAGTGCGACGGGCGATGGCGGAAGTTGCGTCCGGACAATAAAATACGTGTGCGCACAGAGCGCCGTTCGACGCTGCGGTGGAATCAGGGGCGCGTCATAGGCGGGATCGTGTGGGCCCAGTCGAGGATGAACGCGAAACCATGGATGGGCGACGCGGACGGCGCGGTGGACGAGCCGTGCGACAGGGCCAACGGCACGTCACCCTGAACCGCGAGCGTCTTCGGCGCCGCGAAGTGGGCGGCCCACCAAATATTCACCGGCGCGAGACGGCGGATGGAACGGCCACGAGGCGGGCATGTGGAAAAGTGGGCGGGTGCCGGCGGCGCTGGGTGTGCCTGATTCGGGACGCCGACGACACTCGGCATTGAGGAGGACATCGCTTCGCTGGCAGCTGCTCCAGTACGCCGCTGAGGTATCGAAACCTGCTGTCCAGTATGTACAGCTTCAGGTACTCGCCGGCCCGATCGGTCGGATCGAACGCGACGAAGACGGAGCCTGCCTTGATGAGTGTCACCGCAGCATGCTGTCTCGGTGAGGCGAGCGAATCCATGCTTGACGCAGCTTGTGCGCAGACGCTGTCGCTCCTTATCTCATACACACTGTCAGCGCTCACGGCGGGCAGGTGAACGCTCCGCCGCGATTGTGCCGAGGAGGAGTCACTGGCACTCGCGGCCCCCTTCAACGCGCTCAGAATCATGACGGTCGTCACGTCGCTCGCGCGGCAAGTTGCGGTGCCAGCATCCCCCGGGACGGGCTGTGGTGGCGGCGAGCAGGCCCACTGGAAGCGAAGCCCGCGATGAGCGCCACAATAATTCTATGCGTACGGTCACGACCAACGGCAAAGTGAGTTCCGCGGAATCGCTTTCCGCGCCACTCAGACTCCCACGAAGGGGTCAACCCGGAATCAGAAATCTCGATTATTGTTGGCGGCATCGCTGCGAGCCCGCCGATGAATCGCTCTACCACCCGTACACGGGGCGAGATCGCGGCTTCGCCGGTGCTGTCGCCCGAATGATCATTAGTCGATCCTTTCCTCCTGGGCGAGCCTTGAGCGCTCCCTAACGGTTGCGTGTCATCCCAGGAAATACCGCCGCAGCGTGCGTCGCGCCCGCCGAAGTCTGCTCTTCGAGCACGTCACCGTGATACCGGCCGCTGCCCCGATCTCGTGGTGCCTCCAGCCTTCGACATCGTGCAGCCAGGTGACGCGCCGCGACAGCCCATCCAGGCGCTCCAGCGCCGCGCTCAGGTCAACACGCAGTTCCAACGGCTCGTCTAGGGCTTGGGCATCCCCATCGAACAGTGGCCAGGTTGCCCGCACCTGCTCCCGGCGCCGCAGCATCAGCGCCTTACTGGTCGCGATTGCATGGATCCACGCACTGATCGGCCCAGATCCAGAGAACTGGTGACGGCTCCGCCACACTTCAAGGAAGGTGTCCTGCACCACCTCGTCGGCGTCGGATGCATTGCGGCAATACCGACGGCCAATAGCGTGAACGGCCCTTGCGTGCGAGCGAAACAGCGTGTCGGCGTCGATGGTGTCGCAGCCTCCCAAGAAGGGTAAGAAGCCCGCCGCATCCGCGACGGGCTCCAGCCTGGCACGGTACGCCGCTGTCACAAGTCCGGAACGCGCGCCCGTCACAATGGGGGCACCCGTCGGCCGGATGCCAACAACGTGATCTACTTTGAGGCGAGCTGGACGCTGCCGTTGAGCTTCAGCATGGCGACCTGCCGCACGTTCAGCGGAATGTTCCCGTTGCGCGTTTCCGGCGTGCAGCCGACGAGTTGAAGCGACTGGCGCTCCGCATTGAAAGTGACCTGGTCGGCGTATTCCAGCAGCAGTTTCGCGACTGCGGTCGTGCTCCCCCTCCCAGCAGCGGCCGCCAGCGTCATGTACTCTTCGATTCGAGTGGGGAGTGCCGTCCCCTGCAGTGAGCATGAGGGATGCTCCTGCCACGCGCAATAGATGGTCCCAACAAAGCACGCGTGACCACCCTGCACACCATCCATGGCACCCTGCGGTGTCATATGCCCTGCGCTCTCCGAGCACATCATACAGTAGAAGCAGTTATTCGGCTCCGGCGCAACGATTGCGAGCCGCGTGGAGGCAAATACCGGCCGAGCTGGCACGCCCCGATCCGCCGGCGCCGCGGCGCCAACGAGTCCGCTCGTGGCCAACCCGACTATGAGGACACCGAGTCGCCGAAGTTGAGAGCTGTACATAGTGCACCTCCCTAGTGAGAGAGCCTGACCTGCCACACCCGGGTCACCATTCGACCATCCTCACGTTCGATGGAGCCCGCCACGACGCCGTTGCCGACGCCCAATTCCATAAACTCGGGCATGCGACGCGAGGCAAGGAGCGCACCAGTAGCGCCGTCTCGCACTTCGAGGATGGAGTCGAAGATCAGCGACTTATCGGCCCAACCATACGTCATCATTCCTTCACGCCGTACACCTCGCTCTAGCCCTTGGCGCCATTTGGGATCGGCGGTCAAGCCAAGTACCCAAAGGTTGTGCGCGGCATCCTCCCATACTGCCTTGACGATCGACGCCGGTGCCCGCGTAGGGGTCGGGGCCCAGCTGGCTTCGTACGGGCGAAACCATGCCACCTTCGGAGTGATTCGCTTCGCAAGCTTTCCATCGAACGACCATCGCTCGATTTCGTATCGATGCGCCAGCCGGGCCGACCACAGGCCGCCATCGCGGGCGGCAGACAGTTGGCGGCTAGCACGGGCCAAATCCTGCCCGGGGAATAGCGAATCAGGTCCGAATGATGCGACCACGACGTCGTGATCATTCAACCGGTGCAGCGGGAAACCGACTGCCGCGGGGGTGCCGACATCCGCCGCGACGATGAAGCCACCGCCGGGCACTGCGATAGCGGCCTTCACCACGCCGGGCAGCGGTTGGCTTCGTACAAACTTGAGATCGGGCCCAAGGATGCTGTGGCGTCGGGATCCCAAGTCGAAGACGTGAATAGTATCCCCAGCACTGAGAGCAATCGCGTAGGGTTGCGTGTATTCCCCCGGCCCTTGGCCGAGGCGCCCGAGGGCAGCGATGAAACGTCCATCCTGCCCGAAGACCTGTGGGAGCGAGGGGCCGCCTTCCGGAGCGATGACGAAGAACCGGCCGCGTGAATCGCGAACGATCGATGTGGGCCGGCTGTACAAGGCGCCTGGTCCGTCGGCGTCGCCAAGTTCTGCGAGCTGCGTCACCACGATTCGGCAAGTCGCACACGTGGCACGGTTCGATGGGGCGGAGACTTGTTGAGGTAACAGCGAGGAGGCACTGCTGATCAACTGGATCGCGCCGAGTACTGCGAGCGAGATGGGCCGACCTCTCCGAGCACGATGGCTAATCACAGACACCTTCCCGAGCCGAGCGCCCGCAATAGAAGAAAAGATTCCTTGGTGGTCGATCCGCCCCCGATCTGCACCGGCCGGTCGCGTGGCAGGCTAGCCAGCTACGTTATCGCGCGGCCAGCTTCGTGTCGGGCGTCAGGGCAAGTGTCGCAACTTGACGCACGCTTAGCGGGATGTTGCCGACACGACTATCGGGCGTGCAGCCTGCGAGCTGCAACGCTTGTCGGCCGGCGTTGTATGAGGCTCGTTCGGGAAAGTCCTTCAGGAGGCTGCCGATCGCCGCGGTACTTCCGCGACCGGCTGCGGAGGCGAGCGCCATGTATTCCGCGACGCGGGCCGGGGCCGCTACTCCCTGCGACCAACTACAGGCCGGGTGGTCGGACGCACCGCACGTCGTATACCCCGCGAAACATGTATGGCCGTACTGGACGCCATCGACCTGCGCTCCCGGCGTGCTATGCCCGGTATTCTCCTGACAGATCATACAGTAGAAACAGTTGGTGGGTTGGAGCGCTGCTGACAGCGCAGCCGGCGCGCTTCCTCTGGGCGTCGGCACAGCGTAAGTGTCGTTGGATCGCGGAGACGCTGCCCCTAGCGTTCCGCACAGCGCGACCAGAGCCGCAAGGGCGGTCAGTCTGTTACGCATCGTGTACCTCACTCGTGAGAGAGGCTAGCCTGCCACGCTCGAGCTGTCGCACGACTATGATCGCTTCGATCGGATGGCCACAGCCGTTTTTAGGAGTACGCGCGATCATAGGACATGAGGATCAGCGAAACTAGGCCCTATTTGCGACAACTAGGGCCCTATTTGCGACAGGCCTCCTCACAAGTACTGTCAGGCCAGTGGGTTACGCGGAGGGAAATCTGTACTTAAGCCAGCCGGCACCCACACGTGTCAGCTGCAAGGCACGTCAGGGAGTTCCAGCCTCAGGCTCATGCGAAGGCGCAGCGCGAGGGACCCAGCAGGACCGCCCCTTGTACCACCGTCCGTCGCCCCGCAACAGACCCATGACCGCGTCGGCACGCGAATCATCCGGCAGAGCCCCGAGATTCCAGCCCACATGGACGGCGAACTGCTGGCTGCATTCGCGCACGGCGGCGAACGAGAATACATGCGACTCGTCGTCGAACTCGACGAGGATCCGCGATTGGGGTGACAATTCGAGCTGCCGAGCCATCTCCTCCAGCCCCGTGGCGTAATTGCTGAACGTCTTCTCGGCCCACCGTCGCCGGTCCCCGCTCAGCTCGTGCAGCAATTGCAGCGCGATCGAGCCGCGGGTCGTCGTGGGGGCCAGGAGCGCAGGGGACGGCAGGCCCACGAGAAATGCCTCGACCTGGTCCCCGGGAACGGCCCTCCAGGAAGGTATGAACGTGTAGGCGTCGGTACCGATCCGCGGGAGTCCAGGCGGCGTGCTCGCTCGCGAGAGGTGCGCGGCCAGCCCCTCGAAACGGATCAGTGCGAAGGCGAGGCGGGCGGCGTCAGCCCGCAGATCGTCCGTATCGGTCGCGACGGCTGGCATAATGTGATCTCCACTTGGTGCGGCCTGATGGGAGGGGCATCAGCTGCCAGGTGGTCGGCCGTGCTCGGCCGGGCATGCGTCCAATGTGCTGGGCCATCGTTCGGTTGAATGCCTGCATGTACGCGGTCAGTGCCGCCGTGGCCTCCCCGCGCCGGTCCACCGCCGCCGAAGGCGGAACGAGATACTTCAAGGCCGGTGCTCCGGGATATGCCCAGAAGTCGGTGGGGACGCCGGGCACTGTGGGCTCAGGTTCCTGGAAGGCGAGAAAGCGCGAATCGCCGCGCGCTATGGCCCGAACCACGTCGGAATCGGGCTCCAGGCGTACCAGCGAATCGACGATCGCCGCGGCGGCCGCGGCCCGCACGGAATCCTTCTGGCGCATGAGCGCCGCGCCACGCGCGGCCGCCTCGTGATGCAGCGCGTCCGCACGAACGGAATCTCGGCGCTCTGCCTCGCGCGAGTGGGCCGGTCCGCCAGGCGTGCATGCGGTCAGGCACGCCAGCAGCGCACCCAGCAAGCGCATTGAGATCTCCTATCCCTGAGGCCAGCCCGCCTTGCCCGGGTGCATGCAGTGCGCCGCTGCTGACTAATGAACCTTCGCGGCCGCGACCCCACTCGAATCACAGGTGCCGGGAACAATCGGCATCGTCTGCGCGATGCTGGTCTCGCGACGGGCGACGGGCATGCTGTCAGCCGGCGATGCCCCACGCACCACCCGCATCCGGCAGGTCACCGATCGGCGCGGCATTGCGCTCGTCCTCTGGACATCAATCCGCTGTTTAGGCCATGCCGGTGCCGCGCGAACCAGCGGCTCAACCTCAAACTGGGCATGCACCCCAGCAACGGGCACCTGTGCCCGGGCGCTCGCCACGCCGCCGAGGGATAGACTGACGATCGTAATGATCAATCGCACGGTACGCATGAACCCTCCAACGGGAGCTGCCTGCTGCGGAACCATGGGGTCAAAATCGGCAATCGCGCCACACACTCGGGAGCCCCGAGATCCGCGAGTCCTCGGAAAGATTGCCCTCCACGCCTGAATGCGACAAGTAGAACCTGAAACCGCCGCCTGGGGGGAATGAGCGGAGCCGTCGCAAGAGGGGCGCGCCCGCGCCTGGATGCTATCCGACGGCGACAATCGACGCCAGATTGATCGCTGCAGCCCAACGACTTCTAGTCGCACAATAGGAATCCATGCGATCGATGACCCCGATCCACGCGCTGCCCTTACTCCTTGTAATCGGAAGCGCCTGCGCGGCCGAGCACAGCTCTGCACGCCGCTCAGACCTTGAAGCCGGCGCGACCGGGTCAATCGCGGTGTCGGCAAGTCCCGTGATGGATGTCTCGGCGGCAAGCGACACGGGGCGCGGCCAAATCGGTGAACTGGTCGGGGCGACCCGTCTCTCCGGTGGACAGGTAGTCGCCGCCGATCGTGGATCTTCGGTGCTGAGATTCTTTTCGGCGAGTGGGACACCAATCCGGGTCGTCGGCCGACCGGGCGATGGTCCGGGAGAGTACAAGGATCTGGTCTCCATCCAGCAGTGCGGCGCGGATACGCTCTATGCCTGGGACCGGATGCATGCCCGCCTGACCGTACTCGATTCGGCCGGGGCGTTCATCCGGCAATCACGGCTTCCGGGAGATCCGCTTCAGATCAGCTGCGATCGGGCGGGACGGATCGCCGTCCTGGCCATTACGCCCCTCACATCAACCGCATCGCCGGTCTATTCCGGCGCCGTGTTAGTGGTCAGCACGAGTGGCGACAGCCTGGGTGCCGTCGCGCCCGTCGTCCTCGGAACCAATCGGCCCCTCGGCGCGCTCACGTCGATCGCCCTGGTCCCCGGCCGACTCTACGTCGGGACGGGAGACTCGGCACGGGTCGACCGTTTTACTGCGGACGGCCGGCCTGATGGCGGGTTCGCCCTTGATGTGCCACGCCGTCACCCCACGTCCGCCAACTACGATGCCACGATTGACAGGATCGTATCCAGCCTCCGGGAAGCGGCGGCTCGCGCGGCAAACAGGAAGCGGCTGATGGCGACGCCGATGCCGGAATACGTGCCGGCTTACCGGACCATCCTGCCCGGCCCTGCCGGTACTCTCTGGGTCGTGATCAGCCCCAAAGGTGATCCTGCGACCGAGATCGAAGCCATTCGGCCGGACGGCACACGTCTGGCTCATCTGCGGTTTCCATTCGATCTCGACGTGTACGAGGTGGGAACGGACTACCTGCTTGGCGCCTATCTGGATGCGGGCGATGTGCAGCACCTCGTGAGCTACCGGCTCACCGCGCGGTAGTAGCGGCGGCTCAGGTGCCGGCAAACGGGTCAGACGGTCACATGCGGTGGCGGCTCGGAGACGGGCGGCCCGACATCCTCACGGAGCGGCTCGGCTGGGCGCCGGCCTCTCGCGACGAGCTCACGATGATCTCGTGGCGCTCTTCGGCGGCGCTCGCGGCTAATCAGCGCAGCCGTCCAAGGATTGGTTTATGCTGAAGACGAGGTTGGCCATGCTTGTTACTGTCATCAGCACACCGCTCACGTCGTGAGCGCCGCTTTCAACCCGAAGCCTCCGACCGGCCTTTGAGGATGTCTACAGTCAGTCCTGATTCATGCTGCTGGAAGAACTCATCGATCTCATCCACCGCTTCGTACGACAGGAACCTGACGTGTTCCGCCAGATTCATCCGCTTGAACGTAGGCCGGCGGAGCTGCTCGCGGAGCCGGTTCTTGCGCTCTGACGGCGCGACTACGAAGAGTGGGTAGATGGTGTTCGGCGCCAGGATCATTAGGTCGGAAAACCTGAGCAGGCCCGAATAGATGGATGTGGAATTCTCAATTTCGTAGGCGGCCGCGATGCGAAACTCCTGCTTCCAGACCACATCGATGTTCTCGACATAGGAATGTGGTAGATCGATTCCCGAACTGAACTCCTTGTCGAAAGCGTCAAACTCGAACGAACGCTTTAGCTTCCCCTGGTCGCCAGTTGGCACCCAGACCTTTTCGCCAGCCTTGATACCGAGCCGCGCGAGCTTCCACTGCATGCGCACGTGGTCCGATATTCCGTCGGGCTGCAGCACACGCTCCACATCGTCAAGCTGCAACTCGGTTGCTGGCGCCGCGGCGACGGAGGCTGCGGGCCTCGGCTCCTGGCGCTCGACAATCGGCTGGCGCGCTTCCAGCTTCACGAGCACCGAGTAAAGGTCGTCGTAACGAGCGTAGAATGTTTCGAGGCGGCTGGCCGCCACGCCCGTCAGGCCACGAAGCTGAAAGGAGCTCCGGAACCCGAATAGATCGCACAGCGCCGAGAAGGGCACGTCGAGCTCGCGCGCATTGGCGATGAAGTAGACGAGAGACCAGGAGGCATTCTCATCCCCTTGGAGCGGACGCCATAGCTCGTGCGAGAGCCCCGCGTTAGCGGTCTTCGCCGCAATCTGCCCCAGGAGCCGGATGTGGTCGCCCTCGACGATGAGGACGTAATCGCCGGCGGTCATCCGATCGAACGTCTGCTGGTTGCGCGGCCCGGGAACCGATCCCCAAACGGCAATTCGATTCGACTGAAAGACGCGCTTCAGCTCATCGGCCAAGCTGCGGCTGACGAGGGGCGCGATGCGCTCCAGCGGGACCCGCTGGCGAATCGTGTCCTCGTAATGCACCATGGCTTGCCGGTTTCCCGGCGGCATATAGAGCATGAACACGTTGCGCATCGGCTGCCTGTGGGCTGGGGCAGTGGAACGTACGGCGGATTGGCCAATTGCTGGACCGGACCCGGGCGCCAATGATCTCACGCGCGTGTACAGGCGGCGTTTCGATCAGCTACCTCAGGCCGCTACTCAAATCCCAGGCATGGTCTAAACGTCAGTGGCCCGGTCTGGTGCATGCAACTGATTAACCGCCTGCTTCGCTAGCGCTCCAGTGCGCCGCACCTACCACGCCATTCTGCCTCGGCTCAGTGGGAAGGTCTTGCGGCGGTAAATCCAGGAACATGGTCAGAGTGGCTAACGCCACCTCTAGCTGATCTACGACGTCTTGGTTGCGAATCGATGGATTGAGCAAACGCGACCCACTCGAGCCATTAGCGTACGACAGCAAGCTGCGAATCGCCTTCTCGATTTCCGGCTTTGGATACGGGAGTAGGCTCGCCGGCTTGTACATGCAGCCTGCATATGGGCTGTTATCGTACCCCATCAAATGGCTGTAGCGGCCTCTGATTCGATCTATCAGCGCTACGTGCTGCGAATTGTCGAGATCGTAGCGCTCCGGAAAACGCGGCCCGACGGGCTTGCGCGCCTGCTTTGCACTAGCTCGCGCGAGCCAAATGGCAAGTGCCACAAAGATGACGACGGCCCAAACGGTCAATGACAGCCTCGCTGCATTCACGACGCCGCGTAATGCCCTCGCATCAGCTGCAGCGCCCACGAATCATATCTCAAGACATGCGGAGTAGTCCGGTGGCCCTGTCTGCTGCATGCAGTGATTAGGCGCCGAAGCCTGGATCCCTGCTACGCGCGCGCGTCGAACGTTGCTATGTCGACGAACTTCATGGTCTGCCCCGGGTCGGTACCAAAGACGGAAGCGTCGACGGCGTGTCGGATCCCAACTTCATCAAAGCGTTTCAATAGCGCTGCTCCTTCAGCTTCTCGCTCAGCTGGCCAGCCGAATACTCGGCACTCTGGGCCTGGTAGCCGCGCGGTTCGATAGCAACACTCCAATAGGTACCATGCGGCTCGGCTTCTACCGGCTGAGTCCAGTACCGCATCGATCGGCGTTGGGCCGTTAAATGCCGGAACGTGGTTCGCAATTATCGGGTCAGTCGCGGAGAGCCTGAACGCTTCCAGCTCGGCATGAAAAGCAGCTAGAGCCCGACCGTTGTGAAACGTCGGCTTGCTCGTCCGAAATAGCTTGTAGATCCAGCCGTCCGCCGGATCAAATAGGTCAGCGTGACTGCCCCTACATATACGGTGGCTGAGATGCAGAATCACGCTGACTCCGCTGGCGACTAATGCCCTCGCATCAACTGCAAAGCGGCCATGTGTTCCCCAAGGCATGCAGGGCAAAAGCCCGGCCGCTTTGCCGGCTGGATGCAGTGATAGACCGCCGAACCTCGTCCGGTGGGGGGGCACCGTGGTCTTCCTGCAGCAATCTGCGAGCAAAAGTCACTAACCGCTGGAGAGGCGTCGACCCTCAGGAGGATCGATAGTGCGTAGTTACTGCCGTATCTGACCTTCGGCTGTAACTGCTGGAGCGTCTTGAACGCGTCAACAAAGTCCGATGGTACGTGACCCGTATGCGCTGACGATATATCTCCGCCTGCACGAACCCGTGACCTGCCACCGTGATTCGCTTTGTCAGGGTGAAGCATCAACCTAGCCTTTGCAAAGAGTTCGCTGGCAGCGAACAAGTCTTCTGCTCCAGCTTCCGCTGGCCGTCGGGAACGTTGTGACGCGCGCAACTCGCCTGTGTTGGCGCGGATGGCCGCGATCATCTAGTAGGCGGCACGGCGACATCCTGCTCGATCTCGGTCGCCATGTTTGGATCCCGACGATCTGACGAGACCGCGAAATGGGACCAACCATGTCACGGTCGTGCTCTCAACATGTTCATCCCCAAAGATCTTCGGTGAGGTCGGCGTTGGCGTCCTCGCGCACGGCGTCGGCTTCATAGGTCTCTGCCAGGCTCCTCAGGACGACTGCAGTCCGCGGCCAGCGCAACCGGACCGCCTCAGCGTACCTCCGATACTGCGCGGCCAAGGCCCGCTCTTGCTGTCCGCCGTCAGTGGGCGCACGAGTGGTAACCCCGCGGCTGTTGAATACCTCTATTCGGAAACCGCTCGCTAGGTCGTCGCTCCCAATTCGATCAACGAGCTCGCAGATTTCCTGCGCCGGCCACTGATCCTCACGTGGGCCGGGGCCGTATCGCAAGACCTGCCCGATGACGTGATCACCAATCCCTAAACGGCCGCTTGCCGTGAGCTGTGCGCGAGCAGCATCGACCCAAGCGTTCAGTGCTTCGGGATCGATCGAACCGTCCTCACGCCTGCCTGGCAGGTGACGCCAAGACCCGAGTAGATCTCGCGCGATGGCCGCCTTGCTGGCTTCCTCGGACGATAGCTCCCGTGGCTCCTCACCTTCGGCGCGATAGACGGCCTCGATCACCTGAACGAAGAAAGTCGGTTCATTCGCCAACGCGAGGTGGAGGACCCGCATCGGCCGATTCTCGTACCTAAACAGTGGCAGGTAGCTCCACTCGATTCGGGCGAGCCGGTGCTCATCGAACGCGGCTTCCTCGAGGCGCCTGAGGTGCCGGTCTACATGGTATGAGAACATGCTGTCGAGTGGGCCAGATGCCTCGATCCTCACGACGGCCTCGAGTGCTTCAGCAATCAGCTCCAGGGACGGAGGATCGACTTCGCCATGTGGATCCAGCAGCATCACAGCGGCATACGGCTGATCGTACGCCATCAGCTTCCGTGATGCATGATCGCGAGAACGCTGATCCTGGGGAAGGTTGTAGGGCCCCATCCGCTGCCAGTACCCCCTCTCCACAGCGGCACCAAGCGACTCCACGAATTCCCACAGTTCTTCACTTGGCTGCAACGCAGCAAGGAAGGTGGCCTTATGATCTGGAGCCCAGGCTGCACCTGTACCGGAGATGATGTTGTTGGTCCAGCCGACCAAATCCGTCGCGTGTGTCTGCGCCATCCGAGACACGTATGCAGCGGCGACAGTTGCCTGTTTCCTGCTCTCTGCTGTTAGCGACTCAAGTATTACAAGGGACGCGTCAGTTCCGTCCAAGCCCACCGCGGCGAGCGCCCAACCGATGGCGTGCTGACTGTAGCCGTTGGAGTCGAACGTCTCCGCCCAAGTGAGAATCTCCCCAATGCTGACCGCAACGAGGCACTCTGTCATCGCCTCCCGTTGCGCATCGGGGAGATCCTGCGCACCCGTACCACCCCGGCGGCGACGGAATGATGCCCCTGACTGGAAGAGCCATGCGTTTCTGGCGAGTGGGCTCGCCGGCTCCAGACCTGGAAGGACTTGCTGAAGACGTTCAACGTCCGCCGGATCCATCGCCCATTCAGCATCGGTGAACTCTCGGTGCCTCCCGATGAGCGCATGGAGCTCATTCGCCACGACTGCCTTATCTCCTTCCCCGAACTGGAGTACCGCTTCAGCCAGCTGATCGATAACAGCCTGGCGCAGATCGCCGGGAAGGTCGGCAATGCGGCTCAACAGCGCCACCCACCGATCCCCGCGCACCCCGACGTCCTGCAAACCGCGCCTTGCCAGTTCGCGGACCGCATGAGCGATGTCCCCGTAAGTGGCCCGCCGCAGGTCTTCCGGCTTCCAGTCTCTCCATTTCGGCGAATGCGTGCTACTCGCAGATTCGTGCCCTGTCGGGATGAGCTGGAGGATCAGTTTCCACGCGACCTCCGGTTCCCGGCTGCGGATGATATCCACTACCTGGAGCCGCTCGTCAACGGTGGCTGAGGTCCCCGGTCGCCACATCAGCAGCATGTTCCGGAGGCTCGCGGAAGGGCGATTGACCAGCTTCCCTCCCGGATCAAGCCTGCTCAGCCGTGCGAGTAGAAGAGCCGCACGCGCAAGATAGTCTGTCGACCAGGCGATACCCTCGATCGCCCAGAGGAGCGAAGGGTGTGCCGAGGCACCGAAGAAGGAGTCGTATTCGCCACCATCCTGGAACACCTTCAACAGCACTGGACCTTCCCCTGCCAAACCAGCTTCCGCCGCCGCCAGGAAGGCCTCCGGCGCTGCCTCAGCCAACAACGGTAGGGTACTCGCGACAGCGATCCAACGGCGCCCTGTCAGATCACGGTTGGCCGCATCAAGAAGTGAACGAACAACATCGGTAGCCAGCTCCTGCCCCCGACGACCGCCGGGCAGCAGTACTCGGTCCGACAGCGCGGCCATGAGCGCGAGCGTCTCGGCCAATCCCTCGATCAGGTGCGGGGAATGTTCGCGCTGCTTACCGAGAAGGGGGGCAAGTAGGCGTTCGCCGCGCTGGAGACCTATGGTCGGGTCCTCGCCACATATCACCTCCCGAGCAACTGTGCTGAAGCGATCCAGATCGTCATCTGTCGCATATCGAGCCAGCAGTTGCCACGCGTCATCCTTCGCCGTTGTGAGCCAGACGTCCCCCACACGACGCGTCGGGGGATCGGAGGCGTTGGCCCACCCGGTTACCTCAGCAGCAAAGTCGTCGTACGATCGGCCGGAAAGTTGGCTGACGGCCGCGCGATCGCCTTCTCTTCGATCGTTCCAGCGGCCAGCGAGAACGGCAGGAAGAACACAACGAGCGCGATCCGCCCGAGCCCACGCCGGCTGCTCCAACTCTGGATGGACAGCCAAGCCTCGCCGAAGTGAGAGCAGGCTCCGCCGCCCTAGCGTAGCGAGCAACCGGGCGCGTTGCTCTGGTATACCCATCTCCAACAGCTCACCTTCAATCGCTGCCCTCCGCAGCCGGGGCAGGTTCACGCCGCTAGAGGCCTCGACCTCCCGTCCGAGGGGGACGATCACAGCATGCCCGCGCCCGACCGCAGCTGAGACCTGTGGATTCGGAAAAAGGGGTACCAATATCATCGGGCGATCGTTCATAGCGACGAGGCGCCAAGCGGACGGTGTGCGCACGATTAGCGCCCGCTCAAGCTGATTCGCTGCCGCTCCGACCGGTGAACGCAGAGCGGAAGCAACGAACGCGGCCGCCTCTTCTTGACTGTCCGCAGAGACTGTCAGACTAGCGGGTGCCGCGGTCGTGACCTCGCGCACCCGTGCGATTTCGCTCTCGCGCGACGACAGCAGCAGCTCTGGCCGAAGCGGCGGGTTTGTCGCGCCAGCCCAACTCTCCCACCACGTTTCCAGACTCTCGACCTCGTAGGGGTCCTTGCCCAGTAGAGCTGAGATCCAGGCATGGACATGCGGCGCGCGCTCTAACCACGTCTCGAGGTCATCGGCATCATAGGCGATGACCTCTTTCCACAGCCCCTCGCCGGCCTTCGCCCGGATCCATTCCTCCTTTCCAGGCCACCTCCGCGGGGTGACGAAGACGAAGGCAGCTTCCGCGCGATTCACGTCGCCGGGGTCGTCTGTCCGCTTGCGGTAGTCCTGGGTCGCCTTAGCTCTCGGATCTCCGCCGACGCCCATCTCCCATACCGACCTTCCCGTGGGGACGTGAGCATCAGCCTCACTGGCGTCGACGACACCGTCCCAATCAGGAAGGGCTACTCCCTCGCCGGCTCGAACCGAGAGCCGCGTCACGCCGCTGCCGGTAGCCGAGATCAGGCGACGTACGAGCTGGGGCAGAATACCCTGGGACTCCCGCAGGTCCGCCCAACGATTGAGATCCGTTGCAGTTGCCAGGTTCATGGGTCAGCGTATGGGTAGTCAGTCCCAGGCTTAGGGTAGCTCCACCGAAAGGAGATCGTGTGTAACGGTGTCCCTGACGGTCGAACGCGATCCTCAACATCCTGCGGGATTAACGCCTATCGCATCGGATCGGGCGGTCGCTCCAATGCCTATGGATCAGAGCAAACGGCTGGCACCGATCTACCATGTCATCCCGGCAGTTGTTTGGCGGTGTAATGCCGTCGCATCAGCTGCGAGGGCGCCAATCAAATACTCAAACGATCACAAATGCCTGGCGCCCTCGTCTGCTGCATGCAGTGATTAGGCAGCAGATGCGGAGTCTACTCGGCGCCGCTGCGGCGGAACAATGCATGGAGGTCCGTTGCGTACATGCTGTCTAGCCGAGCCTCGTCTATGCTCTCGTGTGCATTAAGGCTCACCACACGGGTCTCGCCAGTCGTGACGTTCACAAAACTCAGGGCGGATTGCCCATTCAGGAGGGTGATACGCCAGATCCCACGCAGGAAACAACACGTCCGGCCGGAGCCTGCATTGGCGGTCGTCACTGGAACAACATCACTGGGCAAATCGCGTCGTCTCAGTACGTCGGCATCAAAATCTCGTATATCAAAGTTTATAACAGATCGGTATGCATCATTCTCAGCGATTACCTGAAGTGGTTGGTCATCTCCACGTATTGAGTGGCCGCTGAAATAGACTCGTGGCCGATCGGACGGCGCACGACTACCTTGGCGCACATCGCGTTCGATTTGCTCTAGCAGCGCCCGCGCCCAGGGATCGGGGTCTATACCGTCAGGAAGCTCAAAGGCTGTGTACGGGAAATCTTCGGTCACCTCGCTCCGCCTTTGCAAGAGTGAGTTGCTGCCTAATCCTTAGATCGCTTGTCAACTGCAACGACTGTTATACCGCTCGCGCACCGATGTCTGAGCCAGAGCCGGTGCCGATAGATAGGATGATCGTGCACACGGCTTCGATTCCTTTATCACTGGTAAGCGCGATTCACGGTTTGGTGATGGGACAGAGCTCAAGCGAAACTAGTTCAGCGAGCTTGTCCGCCACGCCTACCATGGAATCTTCTGCGGTGCTTAGGCCGCTTCGCGAGGCCAGAAGTGGGCTGACATCACGAAGCGCTTCGTACGTCGTTCCGTGTACAACGGGTACGAGCCGTTCGCCTGCGAGGAGTGCTGAGAGCTCTTTGTCAGCGATGCCTTCATTCGGCAAGCGGCGCAGCAGCGCCGGGGTCACCAACACGATCCCGACTCGCGAATGAGCCAGGCCTTTGTCGATGGCACGAAGCAGCGGAACGCCAAGGCTCACGTCCTTTTCGCTGAACCATACCTTCACGCCCCGCGACTCCAAGAGATCGTGAAGC
Organism: Gemmatimonadales bacterium; assembly: GCA_038321865.1. GTDB lineage: Bacteria > Gemmatimonadota > Gemmatimonadetes > Gemmatimonadales > GWC2-71-9 > JAICUF01. Next base: position 11,788 of record JBBQFH010000003.1, on the reverse strand, counting down.
TCTTTCGCGGCGCCTTGTCGGTCGTCCCATGCGTGGCATAGAAAGACATCGCGAAGGTCAGGCACTGTAGCCAGCTTCTCGACGTTGTTGCGGACTGGCGTGAGCGCTGCCACCTCGATAGGTGTGTAGACCAGCGACGAAGTGCTCGGCGACCATCGAGGCCTGCGACCGCCTCCTCCCCCACCGCTGCTGCTTCTGCTAACGCCACCGCTGCTTGGCGAGGAATAAGAGTAGGACGAGTATGACCCGTAGCCTCCGTAGCCGCGATAACGTCCGCCGCATGCAGGGCAGTTTGCAGCGGCGCTTGCCGAGCGGTGGCCGTATACGGGCGCGGTGCATCTAGCCATTCGGATTCCTCCTATCGGCGGTACGGGTCAGGTAGCGGTATAACGCAACGCGCATCAGCTTCAAAGGACTCGAGATGACGAATGATCCGCCGCGGCGATATCGAAGCACACGAACGCGGTCTGGCCATCAGCCGTGGGAACGTGCAGCTCATCGTAGGAGCCCCCGTTCCGGTGGGCCAGAGCCTCACCGACCGGCCCATGCTCCGGATAATGCTTGGCCAAGCAAAACTACTCCCAGCTAATGGCCGCCAGATCCCTGCCGGCATATACGACGATTGGCCGCTCACAAGAACTGCCGTCGCACTCGACCTCCGGAGCAACCGCCTGCTTCCCGACTGCCGCGTGCGCGCAGGCCAGGAGGAGGGGGGCGAGCACCCACACGCCGTAACGCATGGCGCCTCCGGTTGTGGTCTGCCTAATGCCCTCGCATCAGCTGCAGGGCCACTAGTCAAATCTCAGCGCACGCGGAGTAGCTCGGTGGCCCTGTCTGCTGCATGCAGTGATTAGGCGGTGCGCTTGGAATGCCCTGGCGGCTGCCGCCAGCGGCGGAACGCGAACACTCCCGACAGGAGGGCGGCCACATAGAACGTGACCCAGTTCTCGTAGCCTTCCCAGCCCTGCGGAATCACCTGCATCGTGATTCCAAGCACACCGCCTGCTGCTGCGCCGACCACTGCGGCCCCAGGCACGGTGCGCATCAGTGGGCGGAGCGGACCGACCAAGGCACCGCCGGCAAGGCCGCATGCCAAAAGCGGCTGGACAATATCCTTCAGCATGCCACTCAGGTCATACCTGGCACCCATCTGCGGTCCGCGGAACAGGATCATGAGGAAGAGCACGCCGGCGGTCGCCAGACCATAGCCGGCGCCGGCCACAATGTCCGCTCCAAGCCGTGTCCAGCCGCCAACCGGCGTCGGCGGAGGTTCTCTCGCCAGTTCTGATTCATCCCCATCAAGACCGCTCGTAGGAAGAGTGGGTGGCCCGCTCGCACCACACTTCCAGCAATGATCGAAGTCGCGACTGTGCCGCTCGCCGCACTGCGCGCAGGTCCATTCAGGTGCCAAGCATCCTCCGATTTAGCGACACCTCGACTGCTGACGGGACGTCGACAACCGCCTAATGCGAGATAGGCGGCTTGTGAGTGGCACTCTCACAAGGTGGCGCGTCCGCAACCGATCTCGACCATCGCTCGGCCAACGGCCGGTCTGCGCAGGTCGACCGAGAAATAGGCCGCGCAAGCGAGGTTAATTGGTTGCCAATAAGCCGCGGCAGTTTCAGGGCTAGGCGAGCCTCAGAGGTCGATTGCAGCGCGTCACAATCCGTGCGCGGGCCGGGCTGTTATTCAACTCGCCCGCCACTTCGTCACTCCCCATACGGCACCCAGATATTCTTCACCTGCGTCGCGTGCTCCAGAAACTCCTCGCCCTCGCCTTGCTCGGCGTCATTCCAGTCCCGCCCCCGCCCGTAGCTCACCCACGTCCGCTTCATGTTCCCCGCCGCCAGCCGCTCCACTTCCGCCGCACCTTCGCGCGACCCGAAGTGCCAGAGCCCGTCCACGTCATCGTGTGCCGCCAGGACGGCGGACAGCTCGTCCCGCGGGCCAGTGACGATGTTGATCACGCCGGCGGGAACGTCCGACGTATCGAAGACCTGGTAGAGATCGGTGATCGCCAGCGCACCGCGCTCCGACGGGATCGCAACCACCGCGTTCCCGAGGGCGATCGCCGGCATCACGGTCGACACGAAGCCGAGCAGCGGACGCGCCTCGGGACAGACCACGCCGATCACGCCGAGCGGCTCGGGCATGGCGAGGGTCACGTTCCGGAACGGCGTGTGGTGGACGGCGCCGTCCCACTTGTCGGCCCAGGCGGCGTAGGTGTAGATGCGCCGGATCGACGCCTCGACTTCCGCCGCGCCGTCAGCGGCGCCGAGCTCGGCCAGGCGGCGGGTGAAGTCGTCCGCCCGCGCGGCGAGATTCTCCGCGATGTAGTAGAGAATTTGAGCGCGATTGTGCCCGGTGCTCCGGCTCCACGCGCTCGCCTTGTGCGCCGCCTCGACGGCGTTGCGGATGTCCTTCCGGTTGCCCTTCCCCACCTCGCCGATCCGGCCGCCGCCGGCACCGGTGAGCGCCACGCTGTACCCCGAATCGGCCCGCGCCTGCTTGCCGCCGATGTAGAGCTTGGCGGTGCGGTCGATCGGCGGCGGTCCGCCCGCCGGAGCGGCGGCCGGCGGCGCGGCGGGTTTCGTCGCCTTTGCCGGATTGGCCGGCGCGGCGGCCTCGACGGCCGCGCCCTTGTCCCATGCATACTTCACGTATTCCCGTAGCCCTTCGCGCCCGCCCTCGCGCCCGAACCCGCTCTCGCGATAGCCGCCGAACCCCGACGCCGCATCGAAGACGTTGGTGCAGTTGATCCACACCGTGCCGGCCTTGAGCTTCGGCGCCACGTCGAGCGCGAGGTTCACGCTCTCGCTCCAGACGCTCGCCGCGAGGCCGTAGCGGGTGTTGTTGGCGAGCTCGACCGCCTCGTCCGGCGTCCGGAACGTCATCATCACGACCACCGGCCCGAAGATCTCGACCTGCGCGATCGTCGCCGACGGCGCCACGTCGGTGAAGAGTGTCGGCGGATAGAAGCAGCCCTCGGTCGGGCAGCTCCACGACGGCTGCCACATCGTCGCACCCTCATCCTGTCCCTGCTGCACCAGCTGCTGGATCTTCTCCAGCTGCACCGGTGCGATGATGGCGCCGATGTCCACCGCCTTGTCCAGCGGGTTGCCCACGCGGAGCGTCTCCATCCGCGCCCGCAGCTTGGCGATGAGCCGCTCGCTCACCCCCTCCTGCGCCAGAATGCGCGAGCCGGCGCAGCAGACCTGCCCCTGGTTGAACCAGATCGCGTCGACCACGCCCTCTACCACGCTGTCGAGATCGGCGTCCTCGAACACCACGAACGGCGACTTCCCGCCCAGCTCCAGCGACAGCTTCTTGCCGGTGCCTGCAGTCGCCACGCGGATCAGGCGGCCGACGTCGGTCGAGCCGGTGAACGCGATCTTGTCCACGTCGGGGTGCTTCACCAGCAGCTCGCCGGTGCGGCCATCGCCGGTGATCACGTTCACCACGCCCGCCGGCAGCCCGGCGTCCGCGCAGATCTGCGCGAACAGCAGCGCCGTCAGCGATGTGAACTCCGCCGGCTTGAGCACGACGGTATTTCCCATCGCGATCGCCGGCGCGATCTTCCACGCCAGCATCAGGAGCGGGAAGTTCCACGGAATGATCTGCCCGACCACGCCCACCGGCACCCGGCCCGGCAGCTCGCGGTCCATCAGCTGGGCCCAGCCGGCGTGGTGATAGAAGTGCCGGGCCACCAGCGGGATGTCGATGTCGCGCGACTCCCGGATCGGCTTCCCGTTGTCCAGCGTCTCCAGCACCGCGAAGAGCCGCGAGTGCTTCTGCACCTGGCGGGCGAGCGCATAGAGATAGCGCGCGCGCACATGGCCGCCCGCCTCCCACCACGCCGCCTGCGCCGCGCGCGCCGCGGTGACGGCGGCGTTCACCTCCGCCTCGCCCGCCTGGACCACCCGCGCCAGCACCTTCCCCGTCGCCGGGTTGGTCGAATCGAAGTACTCGCCGTCCGCCGGCCTGACCCAGCGCCCGCCGATGAAGAGCTGCATCTCGCCGCCGCGCTCGCTCAGCCACTGGAGCGCGGGCGCGGCCGCCTCCGGCGCGGGGCCGTACGCCATCGTCTCGAAGATCTCGGGGATCGAAGCCATGGGCGTGTCCTCAGGCCATCGGATGACGATAGGCGGCGGAGTACCGGCCGGTCGCGTAGTACTCGAGCTGGCGCTCGATGTCGGTGAGCAGGGAGCTGGCGCCGAAGCGGAAGAGCTCGGGCCGGAGCCACCGGTCGCCCAGCTCCTCCTTCATCATGCCGAGCCAGTCGAGCGACTCCTTCGCGGTCCGGATCCCGCCGGCGGGCTTGAAGCCGACCAGATGGCCGGTGCGCTCCAGGTAGTCACGGATCTGCCGGACCATGACGAGACCCACCGGCAGCACGGCGTTGACCCCTTCCTTGCCGGTCGAGGTCTTGATGAAGTCGGCGCCCGCCATCATGCAGACCAGGCTCGCCCGCGCGACGTTCCGCAGGGTGCCCAGCTCGCCGGTGCCGAGAATCGTCTTGATGTGGGCGTCGCCGCAGGCCTCGCGAAAGGCGCGGACCTCGTCGTAGAGCGCGGTCCAGTTGCCGGTGAGCACGTGGCCGCGGGTGATGACGATGTCGATCTCGTCGGCACCGGCGGCCACCGACGCGCGGATCTCCGCGATGCGCTGTTCCAGCGGCGAGAGACCGGCGGGAAAGCCGGTCGAGACCGCGGCGACGGGAATCCCCGATCCCCGAAGCGCCGCGACGGCGGTCTCGACCATCGTGTGGTAGACGCAGACGGCCGCCACCCGGATCGGAAGCGATTCGGCGCCCAGTGCCTCGAGGATGTCGGCCCGCACCGGGTGCCGCGCCTTGGCGCATAGACGGCGGACCCGGCCGGCGGTGTCGTCGCCCGCGAGCGTCGTGAGGTCCATCAGGGTGACGGCGCGGAGCAGCCAGGCGGCCTGCCATTCCTTCTTGACCGTACGGCGGGCGCCGAGGGCGGCGGCGCGCCGCTCGACGGCGCTCCGGTTGATCCGCACCTCGCGCACCCAGTCGAGCTCGAGCGGCATGCCGGGATTGCGGGGAGCGACGGGAATGTCGAGCGCCCGGCTTCCTGGGGAGGTCGGGCGCTGGTGTTCGGTGGGCCTGGCCATCTCCCAAGATACCCGGCCGGCGGCGGGAGCCGCCAGCCGATTCAGGCGGCCGCTTCGACCGGCGCGGGGATTTCCGTGGCGCCCGTGCCCAGGATCCGCAGCACCTTGAGATGCGAGGCGATGGCCGACCTGAGCGTGCGGTTGTTGTGGTATGGCATCCCGTACTTCTGGGCCAGCTCCCGGATGATGACGCTGATCGCCGGGTAGTGGACGCTGCACACCTTGGGGAAGAGATGGTGCTCGATCTGGTAGTTGAGCCCGCCCACGTACCAGGTGAGCAGGTGATTCTGCTGGCCGAAATCGGCTGTGGTCTCCAGCTCGTGCAGCAGCCAGGCGTGCTCCATCGCACCAGTCTCGTCCGGCTGCGGGTGCGCGGTCTGCTCCACCACGTGGGCCAGCTGGAAGATGATGCCGAGAATGATGCCGGCGGTCAGGTGGAACACGAGGAACCCGATCGCCACCTGCCACCAGGCGAGATGCAGCAGCACCAGCGGCAGCACGATGGCCCAGCCGTAGTAGACCAGCTTGGCGACGATCAGCGTGACGTACTCGACCGGCTCGTGCTTCTTGTCCTTGTAGGGTCCGAGCTCGCCGCGGAGGAAATACCGGTAGTCCTTGAGCAGCACCCAGACCAGGGTGGACAGGCTGTAGGCCGCGAAGGCGTACCAGTGCTGGTAGCGGTGGATCGGACGGTAGGCCGAGCGGGGCGAGAGGCGAAGGTAGGGCGAGACTTCGAGGTCGCCGTCCACGCCCTGGATGTTGGTGTAGGTATGGTGGACCACGTTGTGGGTGATCTTCCACATGTACCCGTTGGCGCCCAGCAAATCGAAGCTGTACCCCATCACCTTGTTGACCCACGCCCGCTCGGCGTAGGCGCCGTGCAGGGCATCGTGCGCCACGCTGAAGCCGATGCCGGCCATCCCCACGCCCATCACCATCGTCAGGCCCAGCATCCCGAGCGGGGAGAACCAGCCGGTCAGGATCAGCCCGTACGCGCCGAACAGGACCGCGAAGAGGGTGATGGTCTTGACCACCATCCGCCAGTCGCCCTTGGTGCGGCCGCCACGGGATGCGAAATACTCGGCCACCCGCTGCTTCATCTCCTTCACAAATCCGGCGGCATCACGGTTCGGGAAGGTTACAGTACGCGTCGACGTGTGGTGCCTCCAGTGAGCAGTTCCCAGCACCTGCCAGAACAGCGAAAACCCTTCGGGCGTTCCCTGCAGAATGGAACCTAGGCGGCGGGGCCGGCGGACGCCATGTCACCGGTCACATCGAGCGCGCCAGCGCACGATGCTGGGCCACCCGTTCCGGACGCTTGAACAGGGTGATCAGCACCGCGCCGGCGAGGAAGCCGCCCACGTGCGCCAGGAACGCCACCCCGCCCTTGTCGTTGCCGTAAGACATGGCGCCGCTGAACAGCTGGAGGGCAAACCAGTAGCCCAGCATCACCCAGGCGGGCAGCTCCACCCGGGTGAAGAAGATGACGAGCACGATCAGGGTGTGGATCCGCACCCGCGGATAGAGAATGACGTAGGCGCCCATCACTCCGCTGATCGCCCCCGACGCGCCGATCATCGGCACCGGGCTCGACGGCTGGGCCAGCGTCTGCGCCGCCGCCGCGGCCAGCCCGCACAGGAGATAGAAGGCCAGGTAGCGCCCCCGGCCCATCGAGTCCTCGACGTTGTTTCCGAAGAGCCAGAGGAACCACATGTTGCCGATCAGGTGGAACCAGCCCCCGTGGAGGAACATCGACGTGAGCGGCGTATACCACGACGGCCCCTCCCCCAGCACGCAGCGCGCGGTCGGGGTCATCTGGAGCGTCGCGCCGGGCGGCAACCGCGACAGCAGCTCGCCCGGAATCAGCCCCAGCTCGCAGACCGAGCGCGACAGGGCGGGCTCGGTCCCCATCCCCTGCACCAGCAGCCACGCCGCCGTGGTGACCGCGATGATCAGGATCGTGACCCAGGGGGTGGCCAGGCTCGGATTGTCGTCGCGATAGGGAAACACGGCCTCTCCTCAGACTGGTCGGGGTCGCTCCCGCACTACGGTGGCCGCGCGCTTGTCGTCCCGGAGTCCGAGAAACCGCGGCTGGCGCAGGAGGCCGCCGCTGGTCCACTCATGGAAGCCGACCTGGGCCACCAGCGTCGGCTGCACCCAGTGGACCGACTTCATGGCCGGCGCGTCCGCAAACGGCGACTTCGCCCGTTTCAGCCGCTCCAGCTTCGCCGACAGCGACCTGAGCGTGGCGTCATCATAGCCGGTTCCCACCTTGCCGGCGTAGCGCAGGCGGTCGCCGTCATGATATCCCACCAGCAGCGCCCCGAACCCGGTCCGGCTGCCCTGCGGATCGGTCCACCCGCCGATCACCATCTCCTGTCCGCTGACGCACTTGAACTTGAGCCAGTCGGCCGACCGCCCGGCCGAGTAGCGGGCGTCGGCCCGCTTGGCGATGACCCCTTCGAGCCCCCGCCGGCAGGCATCGGCGTAGTACTTCTCGCCGGCGCCTTTCCGCTGGGAGGTGAGCCGCAGCGGGCCGCCGGCCTCGAGCGCGTCGCGGAGCAGCGCCCGGCGCTCGGTCAGGGGCAGTCCGCGAAGATCGCGTCCGTCCAGGTGCAGCAGGTCGAAGATGTAATAATGGACGCGGACCCGGCTCCGGGAGGCCTGGTCGCCGCGAAGCCCGCTCCGCTGCTGCAGCAGCTGGAAGCTCGAGACCCCCTTGGTCAGCGCCACGACCTCGCCGTCGAGAATCATGTCCCGGCCGGCCGCCCCCAGCGCGGCCACGACCTCGGGATAGGCCCCGCCCAGCTCCTTTCGGTTCCGCGACAGGAGGCGCACCTCTCCTCGCCGCACGAAGGCGAGGCAGCGGATCCCGTCCAGCTTGGGCTCGAACACCCAGCGCGGATCGGAAAACCGGTCCGCGGTGAGCGTCGCGAGCATCGGCTCGATCCAGTCCGGCTGCGCCGGGGCCCGCGGACTCAATCGCTGGTCGGCTGGGTGTTGACCAGCTTCGGCTTCCGCACCCCCGGCTTGTGCATCGCGTGCGCCTTGCCGGGCCTCTCCGCCTTCTCGAACGGCGGAAGCCGGATCGGCGCCCCCTCCTCGATCGACCGGTAGAGGGCACGGATGACGCGCACGTCGCACAGCCCCTCCCGGCCCGATGCCTCGGGGTCCGTCCCGGCTCGAACCGCGCGCGAGAAGTTCACCAGCTCCGGTGCGAACTGGTCGGCCTTGGGCCAGGTCTTCTCGCGCGAGCGGCCGTCCACCGTGAGGGTCCGGGTGATTTCCCCGGCGTATTCGTACGCCGGATCGAGCACCAGGTCACCCTCGGTGCCGACGACGCGATAGTGCGCCACGTCGCTGGCGCCGAAACTGGCCACGAAGCTGGCCAAGCGGTCGCCCGGGAAGGTGAGCACCGCGCTGACCGACTCTTCAACCGCGGCGAAGCGCGCGTCGGTGCCGTGCACCGCCGTGGCGAACACCGTCTCCGGCTCGGCCCGGAACAGATTCCGCGCGGCGTTGATGCAGTAGATCCCGATATCGTATAGCACGCCACCGCCCATCTCGTGCGGGTTGAGCCGGATGTCCCCCGGCTTCACCTGCAGGGTGAAGGTCGAGTTGAAGAGGCGCGGCTCGCCCAGGCGGCCGGCCTGCACCAGGTCGATCGCGCTCAGGTTGGCGGGCTCGAAATGGAGGCGGTACGCCGTCATCAGCCGGACGTCGTTCCGCTGGGCGGCGTGGATCATGGCGTAGCAGTCGGCCTCGGTCGGGGCCAGCGGCTTCTCGCACAGCACGTGGATGCCGGCATCGGCCGCCCGCACGGCGTAGTCACGGTGGAGGTGATTCGGCAGCGCGATGTAGACGGCATCGAATTCCCCGCCGGCCAGCGCCTCTCCGTACTCGTCATAGGAATAGAGGTGCTTCACGCCATAGCGACGGCCGAGCGTCCGCCGTTTCACCGGGTCATCGGAGATCAGGGCGGTCAGGGCCGAGTTCTCCCGGGCGTGGGCAAAGGCCGGGAGCACGGCGACCTGGGAGATATGGCCCAGCCCGACGAGCGCGTAGCGAACGGGATCCGGGCCCCGGGCGGCCCGGCGGCGTGGAGCGGCTGGCATGGACGGCGGCCGCGTCAGACCACTCGGCGGCCCTGGATCAGCTGGAGAATGGCGATGACGACGGCCACCACCAGCAGCACGTGAATGAAGCCGCCGAGCGTGAAGGCCGACACGACGCCGAGCAGCCACAGGACCAGCAGGACTACGACAATCGTCCAGAGCATCGGGTACTCCTCGTGAAGCCGCGAGCAGCGCAGCGGATGGCGTTGCGGTCAGGCTGACCCGATTGTAGGCTGAGCCAGACTGCGTCGCCGTGACTCTGCTCACGCCGTTTTTATGTCAAAACGGCAGATATTTCCGGTACGTGGCTTGCTTTGAGCGGTGGCGGTTCCGGTCTCGCGCGCGATTCCGGCAGTAATTCTACGCTCAACGAGGAGCAGGCATGGCTTCCAAGATCATCGGCATCGACCTCGGGACGACCAACTCGGTCGTGGCCGTGATGGAGGGGGGAGACCCCGTCGTCATCCCCAACGCCGAAGGCGGACGGACCACGCCGTCGGTCGTCGCGTTCACCAAGGATGGCGAGCGCCTGGTCGGCCAGGTGGCCAAGCGCCAGGCAGTGACCAACCCCCGGCAGACGATCTTCTCGATCAAGCGGTTCATGGGCCGGCGGATGGAAGAGGTCAAGGAAGAGGCGGGCCGGGTGCCCTACAAGACCGAGAACGGCACCAACGGCCTCGCGACCGTCGAGATCCAGGGCAAGAAGTACTCGCCCCCCGAGATCTCCGCGATGATCCTGCAGAAGATGAAGCAGACGGCCGAGGACTATCTCGGCACCAAGGTGGACCGGGCGGTCATCACCGTGCCGGCCTACTTCAACGACGCCCAGCGCCAGGCCACCAAGGATGCCGGCAAGATCGCGGGCCTCGAGGTCATGCGAATCATCAACGAGCCGACGGCCGCGGCACTCGCGTACGGGCTCGACAAGAAGAAGGATGAGAAGATCGCGGTGTTCGACCTCGGCGGCGGCACCTACGACATCTCGGTGCTGGAGCTGGCCGAAGGCGTCTTCGAGGTGAAGAGCACCAACGGCGACACCCACCTGGGCGGCGACGACTTTGACCAGCGCGTCATCGATTGGCTGGTCACCGAGTTCAAGCGCGACCAGGGCATCGACCTCTCCAAGGATCCGATGGCGCTCCAGCGCCTCAAGGAAGCCGGCGAGAAGGCGAAGATGGAACTGTCGAGCACCCAGCAGACGGACATCAACCTGCCGTTCATTACGGCCGACCAGAGCGGGCCGAAGCACCTGAACTATTCGCTGAGCCGGGCCAAGTTCGAGCAACTGGTGGACGACCTGATCCAGCGCACGCTGCCGCCGATGCAGAAGGCGCTCAAGGATGCCGGACTCGACCCGAAGAGCATCGACGAGGTGATCCTGGTCGGCGGCTCGACCCGTATCCCGAAGATCCAGGAGATCGTGAAGGAGTTCTTCGGCAAGGAGCCCAACCGCTCGGTCAACCCGGACGAGGTCGTCGCCATCGGCGCCGCGATCCAGGGCGGCGTGCTCGGCGGCGAGGTGAAGGACGTGCTGCTGCTCGACGTCATCCCCCTTTCGCTCGGCATCGAGACGCTGGGCGGCGTGACGACCGTCCTGATCCCCCGGAACACCACGATTCCAACCAAGAAGTCGGAGACGTTTTCTACGGCGGAGGACAACCAGACCACCGTCGAGATCCACGTGCTCCAGGGTGAGCGCCAGATGGCGGTCGACAACCGCACCATCGGCAAGTTCCAGCTGACCGGCATCCCGCCGGCACCGCGCGGCATGCCCCAGGTCGAAGTGACCTTCGACATCGACGCCAACGGCATCCTGCACGTCTCGGCCCGCGACAAGGCGACCGGCAAGGAGCAGAAGATCCGGATCGAGGCCTCGAGCGGTCTGTCGGACAGCGACATCGACAAGATGGTGAAGGCAGCCGAGGCCAACGCGTCCGAGGACAAGGCGCGGCGCGACCAGATCGAGGCCCGCAATCAGCTCGATGGCCTGGTGTACAAGGTCGAAAAGGACAGCAAGGAATGGGTGGACAAGCTGCCGGCCGAGGCCAAGACCCGGCTCGATGCCGCGGTCGAGAGCGGCAAGCAGGCGCTCCGGACCGGCGAAGCCGACGGCATCCGGAAGGCGCTCGACGAGCTCAACGCCGCGTACTCGGCGGCGGGCGCGGCGCTGTACCAGAGCCAGGCCGGCACGTCGGAGAGCGCGACCGAGTCCGGCCAGCCCGGGGCCGAGGCAGGCAGCGGGGCTCCGGGTCCGGACGACGTGGTCGAGGCGGACTACGAGATCGTAGACGACAAGAAGTAGACAGCAGCGAGGGACGGCGGAGCCCCGGCCCGGCGCGACCGAAACCGGGTTCGGGGCATCTGCGTTAGATTAGAGTATCCGGCTCCGGCGCTTCCGCGCCGGCTTCCGACGGCCCAAACGGGCAGAAAGTCGAAGGACGCTCCATGTCGGCACGTTCGCTGAATTGGCTGAAGTTCGGAGGGCTCGTGGCCCTCGCCTTTGCGCTTGGCCTGCTCTTCGCCGGGCTGCTCAACCT
>JBBQFH010000002.1:0-178581 GCA_038321865.1 Gemmatimonadales bacterium | reverse complement strand
TATCGTTCGAGCACCAGCGGCCCACGAGGCGCCAACCCTCACCGCGCCGATCGCGGGTGCGCGCTCACCCCGCCGAAAGCCTCGCCGTCGATAGGCGTCCAATCCGAGCGGCGGCGGGTCGTTTCCACGGCGAGTGAAGTTGCTTCGGCAGCTCGGCCAGCTGTCGGCGCAGTCCCTTGGGGTAGTTTGCCCGCGCCTTCTCGAGCGTCGTGGGCATCTCGGCATCGGGCGCGTCCACGCGACCGGTGCGAGCTGGATCCGGGACTCGCCCGGCCTCGGCGTCGCGGAAGAAATTAGGTATGGTTTGGGCTGTGGTCGGCCGTCAGGTGCATGGTCGGAATCCAAATGCACGGGCGGGTGGTCAGGCCGTTTCTTCGTCGGAGGGAGCCTTTCTATGCCGGAGGTGACTTTGGGTCGATTCCTCGTCGCCGCTGGCTGCCTGGCCACCAGCATGGCTGTTCAGGCCTCGGACATGTCCGCTCAGGACCGCTGGATCGCGACGGGGCAATACACGGCGACGGACTCTGCATCGATCGTGACGGCCTCGCCTGGCGTCTACCTAGTCTGGACGCGGACGCGCATCGATTCGATCACCGTGCTTGAACGCACAGCCTACGATTGCCGGGCGCGGCGCACCCGCCTGCTCTATATGCGCACGGATGTGATCGGGGTGGCTCTGCCGCTGATGAATCATGCGTACACGGAGGATGAGTCGCCTTGGAGAGACATCCTTCCTGACACGATGGGTGAGAGCGATCTCCTGTCCGCGTGTGCCATTGCAGGCAAGACGTCCAGACGCCGTCACCCACTGTGAACCGCCGCGCCTACCTCCTGCGAGAGATGGCCGGCGGCCGCCTCACCTTCGACACGGCGATCGACGGCGAGGGGCCGGCCTTCGATCTGCTCGTCGCCGAGCTCTTTCAGCTGGAGTTCGACGGCCTGGTGCGGTCAGTGCGGACGGTACTACCGGAGCGGCGGACGACGAGCGCGTACGTCGCGGCCTCGGCGTTCCTGACGGAGAAGGGCGACGCGGCGGCCAGGGCCAGCAAGTTGGGATCGGCAGCTGCTGTCGCTTCGGAGAGACTCAGCTGAGGAGCGCCCTCACAACCGAATTGCAAACATGACCAGAAAGATCGGCACGCAAACACCGGAGGAGCTGGAGCGCATCAACCCGATGGCGGCGGGTGCGATGGACCTTCGGTGGCAATACACGCGGGGCGGGAAGACTCTCTGGCACTACACGAGTCAAAGCGGGCTTCTCGGAATCTTTGACCGTACCCACCCGACCATCCGTCTCGGGGATGTTCGCTACATGAACGATGCTCGAGAGCTGCTGCTTGCTACGGAGCTCTTCCGGCAACGACTCGCCGCATTCGAGCCCGGTCTTTCCACCGCCGAGCATCGGTTCCTGATGTCGCTGCACGAGGCGATGACGCCGCGCCTTCCCCCTCCCAATACCCCCTACTACCTCGGCGATCCTGGCACCGAGATTGGATTAGGAGTATTTGCATTCTGTTGTTCAGAGGAAAAGGACGATCTTAATCAGTGGCGCGGATATGGGTCGGGCACCGCCGGGTACGCTATCGGCTTCGACACGGTACACCTCGACAACCTGGCGACTGCTTCGGATTGCATGCTGGTGCAGTGTATCTACGACGAGGGCGACCAGGTTTTGCTTGTCAACGACGCGATCGCAGAGGCGTTGGCGCGATTCCGACAGCTCACTGACACTGAGCGGGAAGAAGGGTCGACGGTACAAGGCACGCTGATGTGGGCGTACATGCACACGTATCTCGCGTTGGCTGCGCGATTGAAAGACAAGAGCTTCGCTCATGAGAAGGAGTGGCGTGTCATCAGCCAGCCGATGCCGATGAGCGACGAGCGCCTGCGCGTGCGAGCCGGAACCGTGATGCCCGTGCCATATATGTGCCTCGATATAGCGGCATACGAGGCCGAGCTCCTGCAAGACTCGGTCTGGGGAGACTCAGCCGTGCGAGGCACCCTTCGGAATCTGCTCGTCAACCCATTCTTCGATGTCGTGATTGGGCCAAACGGGTACTACGGGCTGGCGCGCGAGTCGATGAGCGCCCTGCTCGGCCGCCGGCTCTACGGAATGCGGCTGCACCGCTCTCGTGTGCCCTATCGCCCACTGTGACCGTTGCATCCGAAGGCCGGCGTTCGATCTGCTCGTCGCCGAACTCTTTCAGATGGAGTATGACGGACTGGTACGGTCAGTGCGGAAGGTGCTACCGGAGTCTCGCACGATGAGCGACGGCGGTGGCGAGCAGCGCGCGCCGGATGCGGCCCGCCTTCTGCACCAGCACGGGGACGTTCTCGTTGTAAGCCTCGGCCATGTACGTCAGTCGCGCACGCAGAAACGCCGGGGCAGAGAGGCTGAGCCAATCATCGCCCAGGAGTTTGCCCGGGTCCGGCCCAACCTGGAGGCTCCGCGGCATGAGCGCCGCACAGCAGAAATACGCCGCGAACCCCCAAGCGGCGAGCGCGGCCAGCCACAGGCGCGAGCTCGCCAGGCCCGCCGGGCCGAGCGTCGGGACGAGCGTGACGATGACGGACGAGACGCTGAAGATCGCGATGAGCTTGGTGTCCATCGCATCGGACCAGTCGAGCAAGGCCGGCTGCACAGTTAGGCTCTCGGCGTATGCGAGCGCGAGCGCGGACGGCTCGGCCAGCTCAGCGGCGTCGTGCATCAATCGCCTCGTCGTCGGGGAGTGGCTTAGTACTAACGCGCGGCGCCAGCGGGTCCCGACACTGTTCCGAATGACAGTTTCGAGAATTCTGAAAGGTCGCGGGAGATGGCAACATACGAAGCGGATATCGAGAAGCACCGGGCGAGCATTGCGCGACTGCGAGACGCAATGGACGCGAAGCAGCGAGTGATCCTCACGGAGGTCGCCCGCCACCTGGCGACATGGTTTCCCGAGCGCGCGGCAACCGAAGCAGCGGCATCGCACGATGTCACGCTTAAGCTGGGCGAGAAGGGAGTTGCGAGGGCACAGCGGGCGGTCGCCGAACTTGTATCCGGCGCTCTCGCGGTCGCGGAGAAGCATTTCGGGAAGGACATCTGGCTTCACCTCTCCGCGAACTATCCCAACGACGCTGTTGCGGCGGACTGGTACGTGATACCGATCCGACGAGCTCGCGGTGAGCTTGCGCGAACGCTCGCGCCGTTCGGGTACATTGCCGACAATGGTTACGAGCTGCCGCGCCCTTGGGGTGGGTTTCTGGCGGATCGGCCGTCGGCGTACGGCGAGTGTCCACCCATCTTCGTCGGCGACGGCAGCGGCGGGGTCGCGGTGCGGAGCGGCTTGCCATCGTCCCTCCGGTCCGCACTCAAGGACTATCTGGATCTCGCGAAGGAGTCGCGAATCGCCGCCGACGAGCTTGAGCGAAGCCGTGAGGCGAAGCGGAAACAGGACGCGGCAAATCTATGGAACAAGCCGACCTAGCCGTCGGCGATTCCATCGCGGCTTCCTGAAGTCGATCCGGAGGGATTGGCAATCGAAGGCGCCGGTGGAAGCGCCGCGGGGCGCGACCAGGTACGGGACGTCACGGCCTCGGGTTCCGGCGAACTATCCTCGCGCGGCGTGCGCCAGCACTGGCCTTCCATGACGCGCTCCAGGTGAGTGATGCCCAACGATACCGCTGCCCCTTCAACCGAGCGTCAACGCCTCGCCGCATGGATTCGCGGCGCTCGTCTGCACGCCCCGAAGCGCATGAGCGACGACTTCTATGATTGCTGGGACGCCGGGCTCCGCCGGCTGGTGGCTGAGACACTGCTCGAGGGGGCGGAGCTCGCGTCATTCGATATGCTGCCGCCGTCGAAAGTCGAGATGAACCGAAAGCCGCGGGTGCGATAGAGTGGGAGGGTCCAAGCGGCGGCAACCGAAGCCAGAGCGCTTTGTTGATGAGCTGGGCGAGATCCTTCGTCGCAGCCTCGAAGACCACCTTGAGGGAAAAGGCGAGTCGGCGCTGGACGCGGCAGAGATCAGGCGCCGCGTTCGCAGAGCCGTCCCAGAAGCAATTCGTCAGGCCAGTGAAGCTCTTGTGGAATCGTTCTACGAAACGCAACCGAACATATTGCGACACCGGCGGCGGGAGCGGCGTGGCTTCGAATCGAGGTTATTGAAGCGGTGGGGTCCAGGGATCGACCAACTCGAGCTGCTCCTCGAGATCTACCGACATGTGGGCGCCACATTTCTACGAGATGGCCACCTGTCTCCTTACGATCCAGCCGATCCAACATTCAAGGCTTTGTGCCAGTTGCACGCCAGGTCATGCAGGATAGGCGCTGAGATCCTTCAGCTTATCGGCGGTGGGTTTGCCGACGGAGCGCTGGCTAGGTGGCGCACGCTTCACGAGCTCAGTGTTGTGATCAACGTGATCGCGAATGGCGAGGTCGATCTCGCAGTTCGGTACTTGGCCCACGCCGAAGCTCAAATGCACCGGGGCGGAAAGATCTATGAAGAAAATCGCCGACCGCTGGGGCTTCGGACGCTTGGGAAAGCGGTGCTCGCGCGAAATGAAGCGAGACTCAGGGAGCTACAAGCCAGATATGGACAGGATTTCGGGAACGACTGGGGCTGGGCGGCTAAGTTAACCGGGAAGTCGCGTCCGAAATTCACCGACGTGGAAGCCAAGGCGCAGCTGACACACTTCCGCCCGTACTATAAATGGGCGAGCGACCGCGTGCATGGCGGTGCATCCGGGCTCAGCCCGATCGGCCTCGAAGCAGAACATGGCAGGGTCGTCATGCTCGCGGGAGCGAGCAATGTGGGTTTGGCTGATCCGGGGCAGAATACAGCGATTAGCCTGGCGCAGATCACGGGGTCGCTCGGGCTCCACCGACGCAGCATGGATTTCGTTGTGCAAATGAACGCAGTAGCGACGATCGCCCGCCGCTGCGTCGAGGGTTTCATCACCGCACACAAGGCGGTCGAAGCGGAGCGGCCGCCGCGCGAGCGACCGCGAGTGAAGCGTCGCTCCGGCGCGTCTCGACAGAAAAGGTCCCCGCCGGCAGGTTAAAGCGGAGATGCGCAGCCAGGTCGAGACGACAGTCCGGACGGGCGTACGCCTACCGGCCCGCTCGCTGCCGTGCCGAGACCCGCTCGGCGTTCGACGGGCGGCCAGCTGCCCCCCGCCGCTCGAGGTAGTTCCACAGCTCGGCTCGCTCGACGAACCAATCCCGTCCCCGCTTGACGCCGGTGAGCTTCCCCGCGCGGATCTGATTCCGAAGCGTCGTCAGCGCCAATCCGCTCTCTTCGGCGGCCTCGACGAGCGTGATCTCGTCGCTGGTCGCGGCGAGCTGGTCCAGGACCGCGCGATCATAGTACGCACTCGCCTGCAGGATCTCGATCGAGACCAGGCGGCCGCGGCTGTCCAGGTCCGCGTTGGCGTCAGGTGCGATCTTCACCATGCGAGTGGCGCTGGCGTCGGGCACGAGCTCGACCGACAACGCGTCGGCCTCCGCGCTGTAGGTGATCCGCATCGCGTTCCGCTTAGACATCGGGGTCTTCCGGCTTCTCGCCCGTCCATTCGACCGTGATGATCAGGACGCGCAAGGCGTTTTCAAGGTTGATGATCTAAGCCTCCCTCCGGCCTAGGTAACCCTGGCGCGGGTAGCGCTGCTCGCCCGCTATTGTCGGATCCGTGCTCGGGATATCAGGCGCCAGTAACCAATGTACGCCCTGCCGCGTCCGCTCAACCTGCACGCGGTACGACTTGATGCCCATGGCGCTCCGCCCGGAAAATGAAGACGCCCACGCACTCCACGAGGGGGAGCAAAAGCACGACGATCAAAAAGCCCCCCGAGTCGCCGTGACTTAGGGGGCCGAGTGCCCTAGGTAATATCGGTCGTTCGGGTTGCCCTACGAAGACTACAAACTACCGTCCGGTGATTGTCTGTCGCAAGACAGTCAGTCGGCCGGCGGTCGGGGCAGCCGATCCACACACACGGTGAAATGGCCGCAGGTGCACAGGACTGTCAGTGGCCACAGGTGAGGTTAAATTGCCATGATGTAAGTGGATCTGAACCTCAGACCTGGGCCGCGACCCCAAGTGACCATGTCATGGCTATCCTCGTCGACTGATCTCGCGCAACAGACCGCTGAGCAGGCGCTCGAGCTTATCCTGCCGCATACGCTCCCGATCTTCTCGATCAATACAACTCTGCAGCCGGAATTCGAGGGCACGGGCGTGCTGCTCCGGATCGGTAAGGTCTATTTCCTGATCTCAGCGGCGCACGTGTTTGATGCACTGCGGACCGGTGCGTGCGCAATCATCCCTGAATACGGCGACCTGTCGCTGACGCAGGACCACGTCCTGACCAGCCCAAGGGTAGGCACCATCCGGAGCTACGATCCATTCGACCTCGGCTACTCGGTCCTGACGGCTGAGCAGGTAACGGCGATCGGTGCGCACCGCTTCCTGAGCCGCTTCGACCTGGCCCCACAAGAGTCCGCCGCGCGGACCGCGCCCTACTTGCTGGTGGGGTACACGGCGCGTGACGCGATTCCAAACCGCAGCGCGTACAGCTACCGCGTCCCGGCCACGAGACTGTTGACCCTGCCGGCCGGCGCCACCACCTACACGCGCTGCAAAGTGAAGCCCGAGTCTCATCTCGCGCTGAAATTCATTCCAAGGGAGATCACCGGACCCCATGGCAAGGGCGAACCGCCGAGCTTTATTGGTATGAGCGGCGGTGGGGTATGGCGCGTCAACCCGCTGCACACCTATTCCGAAACGAACCGGCCGAAACTCGTCAGCATCTTTACCGAGCGGCCGCAGGCTTACAGGAAGTGCCTCATGACCACGCGGATCGAGCTCCTCCTGGCGATGATCCGTGACCGAATGCCGGAGCTCGAGGAATTCATCCCACGGAGCCCGCTGCTCAAGGTGAAGACATTCATCCGGTAGCTCCGGGTGGCAGCCCCATCTAGTCGAACCCGCGGGGACGGACCGGGCGGGTCGGACGCCGTCCTTCCGCTGTTCGTTCGACCGCTGTCCATGCGGCCGGCTCCGTCACGTGCTCGGTCGGCATCGTCCGGGTGACGAGTCGCAGCTCAATAAGGGGCTGCAACGCTCGGCCTTCGGGTAGCGTCCAACGGCGGGCCGGCGGGCGGTTCACGCGACCACCTCCTCGTCCTGGCCGATGCCAACGCGCGCGTCGCCCTCGTGGCTCGCCGCACGGAGTCTAGTTACCGCTCATTTCGATCGATGGAAGAAGGTCCTCAATGGCGAGCTCCTCCGCCTGACTCCCGAGCACCGCCAGGTGCTGCGCCCGCATCGGTGCGCTCGCCGGGCCGGGGTCCCGACGCCGCATCTGCGCCAGCAGTGTTTGCCACTGGTCCAGCGCCCGCTCCGCCATCTGCTCCGCTTGGGCGTCGAGCTCCCCGCTCCGCTCGAGGTGGGCGTACTCCTCCGGCTGGCGATCCTTCAGGGCGGCCAGGTACACGGGCTTAAAGTCTGGCATGCGATCCCTCCGTCGTGGCCGTGCGGCGAGACGCCGCTAGCCGAACATCGGCCCGCGACGCCGGCCGCGCAACTGGCCGAGCGGCGCGGCGCGGTCCGGGAGCCCGCCCACCTGACGCGGCGGGCCAGCGCAGCGGGGATGATGTCCGTTCGCTCCACCTGCCTGGCGTGAGCTGACCTTCGGTAGCGCGAGATACCGGAGGAGGCAGGTCCGCGCTGCCAGCCAGCCGTGGCACACCTCCACCGCATAGCCCTCGGCCAGGAGGGCGGCGTGCCAGGCCGTCTGCGTCGCGCCAGTCGTGCCACCACCGCGGCGCTTCAACTCGACGTAGAGGCCGTGGTAGCCCCCGCGCGCCACCGGGAGCCCGAGGTCGGGGAATCCGGCTTTGACGCCCAGCGCCTTCAGCTTGGCGCCCACGACGGGATGGCGGGCGCCGCCGTTCGGAATGTGGAAGAGCAGTCTGAGGGCAGGGGTCTGCGTCGCGGCGAGGGCCGCCCACTGCATCAGCGCCCGCTGTTCCTCGTCCTCAGCGGGGACGGGAATCGTCGCCGGCATCAGCGCGGTCCCTCGCCCTCGGCGGACCGGCGCCGGCGCAGACTACCGGCCGCCGGCCGCGGCCGGATCGTACTTCCGGATCACCTTGACCATGTCCTGCTGGTAGGCGCGCGCCACCACGTCCGCCGGGTGGCCCTTGGCGAGCGCGGCCTTCCGCGCCACCTCGAGCTTCGCCACCGCGGCCTTGTAGCCGGGAAGGTCAAGCGACGGCCGCGCGGCGCCGAGCGTCGGGTCCGAGGGATCCGCCGTTGCGCGGACTTCCGCGATCGCGTCAGGGTCCCCACCGCGCGCGGCGGCAATCAGATCGCCGACCGTGCTCAGCGAGTCCACACGCCCCTGTAGCTGGTCCGCGCGCCGCTGGAGGCGCGTGGCCGTCGAATCATCCGACGACTCGCCGTAGGCGTTCTCCGCGTCGCGCTGCACCTGCCGAAGCTGGGCCGCGGCGCCGGCCTGCTGCCGCTCGTTCATCCGGAAGTGCTCCGTCAGCGCCTTGGGGCTCGCGGGATCCGCGGTGCCCGCCGCACCGGTGTGCCGGATCCCGGCCGCGCCCACCGTGGCGTTCGCCCGGATACCCGCTTCCTTCACGCCGTACTCGCCGCGCATCCGCTCGAGGTCGCGCGCCAGCGAGCCGCGGGCGTCCTCGCGCTGGCCCTCGAGCACCATGCGCCCGCGATCCGCGGCGTTCTGCCGATCGAGCAGGTGCTCGTCGTGCGTGTCCTGGTGCGCGTACCCTTCCTGCCGGACGCGCCCCTGGTACTGCCGCTCGTCGGCGGTGTGCGCTTGGTAGCTGGATTCCGCCCGCGCCTCGGGCGTGGCCGACTCGTCCACGTAGCCGCCGTGCGGGAGCGCGTAGAACTTCGTCCCGGCCGCATGGATGAGCGTGCCAGGCTCCAGCATGCCAAGCCGCTGACGACTCGTCGCCGGCGCGGCCGCACCGGCGTTGGGCACCGGCTGCGGGATGCCGACCGGCGGGTTCATCCCCGGATCGGTGTCGCGCCCCGGCTGGCCGGTGCCGAGCGGCGAGGGGCCGGCCTGGCCCCTTGATCGACCGCGTGCGATCGCGTCGGCTACGCTCGTGACCGCGTGTCCCGCCTGATCCGCCTCGTACGTCGGTACCTGGTCCGGGTCCTCGGGCGCGTGGCCCGGCCGCCAGCCCGCCCGGTAGCGCGCGAGGTCGAGCTGCGTGTCGCCCTCGGCGTCGGCCTTCTCCTGGCGCCTCGCCTGGCGAAAGTCTTCAATGGCGCCGGCGATGGCACTGCCGGGATTTTGCGGGCCGTAGTATTCCGGCCGGACGGTGGGAGAGAAACGAGACATCAGGACCTCCAGGGGTGAAAGGCAGGGGCCGTCATGCGGCTGGGGCGGGGGAGGCCGCGACCGCGGGGTGCGCGGGCGCGACCGTGAACGACAGATTCCAGCCGGCGGTGGGCGCAGGGTCCACCTCGACGCGCGTGCCCATGCCGATCATCGCCAGCGCCACGATGGCCCGCATCTGCTCACGCAGGCTCGGGCCGACCTCGATGCGCGTGCCGTCCCGAAGCACGTGCGTCTCGGTGAGCACGCCATCGGCGATGGCGCAGAGGATCGGGATCCGCTTGTCGAATTCAAGCGTGGCGAGCGCACGGACGGCCGAGGACGGCCGGCCCAAGCCGCCGCGATTGCCCGGGGTCCCACCGGTGCTCAGGGCACCGCCGTGCGGCTGGGGGACTTTCTCGGTGGCACCGCGCATCAGCTCGAGCCTGGCCGAGGGAGCGACCACCGGCGCCTTCACCGTTGTTTGCACCGCTGTTTTCCCCGGCCCACCCTTCCTCCGCTTTGTGCCTCGCTTCGTCGCCTTCCTGATCGGTCGCGTCATCGCGTTACCTCGTCGCATCGGGCCATTGGCCCTGTAGTGGAGTTATCGGACGGGCATGTCCCTTGTACGCGGCTGCTAGCACGGCACTGCAAGCGGCCGCCGCGCGAGCGAGCTCCGCAGGGTAGGGCGCGGCTTGGGGACGGCACGCAGGGTCGCGCGGCGTAGCGAGGCATTCAGGCCGCTCCATCGGCCGAAACGCGCCGCGTGCGGGTCCGGGCCGGCGGCAGCCGGAGCAGCCGGGTCACGAGACGTGCACCAGATGTGGTGTGTCGTTCATCCGGCCCCGGCTGACATTCGCAAGGAAGGCTCGGCGCTCGATCTGCCGATTGCGCTTGCGATCCTCGTGGCCAGTGGCCAGCTCGCCGCCTCTGCGCTGAACGGTGAGGCCGCGCTCGGCGAGGTGGGCCTCGAGGGCGATCTTCGGCCGGTCCGCGGCGTTCTGTCCATGGCCTTCGCCGCCAGGGCCGCGGGCTGCACCGGCGTGCTGCTACCGGTGGAAAACGTGGCTGAGGCGGCGGTGGTGCAGGGGCTCGAGGTTCGCGGTGCGCGGTCGCTGCAGGCCATGTGTGCCCATCTCGACGGCAGCCGGCCTATCGCTCCGGCGCACGTCGATCTTGCCCGGCTGCTGGACCGCCGGGCGCCGGATGATGCGGACTTCGCGGACGTTCGAAGCCAGGCGTCGGCGAAGCGCGCGCTGGAGGTCGCAGCGGCCGGTTCCCACAACGTCCTCATGATCGGTCCGCCAGGCGCCGGAAAAACCATGCTGGCCCGGCGCCTGCCGACCATTCTGCCGGGGATGACACTCGACGAAGCAGTCGAGACAACCAAGGTGCACAGCGTCGCCGGGATGCTGCCGCCCGGCCACTCGCTGGCATCGGTCCGGCCGTTCCGCGCCCCGCATCACACGATCAGCGATGCCGGCCTGATCGGGGGCGGCTCCTGGCCTCGCCCTGGTGAAGTGAGCCTGGCCCACGGCGGCGTCCTCTTCCTGGACGAGCTACCCGAATTCCGCAAAAACGTGCTGGAGGTTCTGCGACAGCCGATGGAGGATGGAGTCGTGACGCTCAGCCGGGCGGCGATGAGTCTGACGTTCCCTGCACGCTTCATGCTGGCTGCGGCCATGAATCCATGTCCCTGCGGCCACCATGGCGACCCGACGCATGCATGCCGCTGTGATGCCCTCGCTGTGGAACGCTACCTGTCTCGCGTCTCCGGCCCGCTCATGGATCGCATCGATATTCACCTGTCTGTCCCGGCCGTTCCCTACCGGGACCTTGCGGCCGGCGTCCCTGAGGAGCCGAGCGCGACCATCAGATCGCGAGTCGTCGCGGCGCGTGCCATCCAGCAGCTGCGCTTCCGCGATCGTGCCGGCATCCACGCCAATGCGCACATGCTTCCGCGCGATCTGCGGCAGCACTGTCGGATGTCGCCGGACGCGGAGGACCTCCTTCGAGGCGCCATTCAGAAATTGGGCTTCTCGGCGCGCGCGTACCATCGCGTGCTCAAGATCGCGCGGACGATCGGTGATCTCGCGGGCCAGGAAGAGCTGGGTGTCACCCATGTCGGCGAAGCGGTCCAGTATCGGACGCTGGATCGCCGCCGGCTGGCGCCGGCGTGCTGAACGTCACTCGTCGCCAGCCACCGGCCGGCGGCGGGCCTTGGTGTCGGCCCGCCGACGTTTGGACTCGAGCCGCGCCGCCTTCGCCGCGCGCGACGGCCTGGTCTTGCGCCGCGGCTTCGGCACCCGGAGCGCGGCCTCCAGCAGCTCGCAGAGACGCGCCGTGGCAGCTTCCCGATTGCGCAGCTGGCTCCGCATCTCGGTTGATACGATCCGCAGCAGCCCTTCGCCGTCGACCCGCGTCGCGAGGCGGCGGAGCAGGCGAACGCGCTGCGCTTCGCTCACACTGGGCGAACCGGCGACGTCCCACCAGAGCTCGATGCGCGTGGAGCTCTTGTTGACGTGCTGGCCGCCGGGACCGCTGGCGCGCGTCGCCCGATAGGTCAGCTCGCTTCGCGGAATCCGGAGCGCGTCAGTGATGTGGAGGTACGAATCGTGAGTCATCAGGTCGCATCCGAGGGTCCGCCGGCAGGCCACGCGAACGTGCTTCCGTTGCCCTGTGATGGCATTACGTTACTCGCATGTCACCCTTCCCGCACCGTGACGCCTGATGCGCCTCTTCGTGGCCGTGCCACTCGGCGAGCCGGCGCGCGGCGAAATCCTGCGCCTGCTGGGCACACTCCGTGGCACCGGCTGGCCGGTGCGCTGGGTCGGCGACGAGGTCGTGCACATCACCGTGAAGTTCTTCGGCGAAGTGCCGGACGAGCGTCTGGACGTGATCGCGGAAGCGCTCCGCCTCGCGGCCGCGCCCACCGGTCCCCTGACGCTCACGGTCGACGGCCTGGGCGCATTTCCCACGATGCGCCGGCCGCGGATTCTTCGGGTGGGATTTGCGCCCAACGCAGAGTTGGCGGCGCTGCGTGATCGGTTCGAGAACGCCTGCGACGCGATCGGCTTCGCGCGCGAAGGCATTCCCTTTGAGCCGCATGTGACCCTGGGTCGCGTGCGTGAGGGGCAGCGGCTTCCGCTGCAGGGCCTGGAGACTTATGCCAGGACCGTGGCCCCTCGGGCGTTCGACGCGCGCGATGTCGTGCTCTATGAAAGCATTCTGACTGCCGCCGGCCCCCGCTATGAGACCCGGTATTCGGTGGGGCTCAGCGGCTGATGGGGTGCGTTCGGCGCCTGCTGATGCTGGTGCTCCTGCTGCTGCTCCTGGCGGCCGGGTGGCGCTACCGCGATCGCATCGCCAGCTGGGTGCGTGCGTCGATCGATGGGCAGTCGGCGCCGGCCGGCAGCGGGCGTGCGGACGCTTCTTCGCTCGCCACGGCGCAGGCAAAGCTCGCCGCACTCGGACGGCCGGGCGCCGCTGCCGTCACGCTCGACGCCGGTGAGATGGCATCGCTGATTCGCGAGGCGCTGGATCCTGTCGCCCGCGGGCAGCTCGATTCGCTGCGAGTGCAGCTGGGCGAGGGCCGAATCGGCCTCACCGGCCAGCTGCGGACGGCGCAGCTTCCGCGCGACCTGCTGGGCCCGTTCAGCGCGGCGCTTCGCGCGCGCGAACCGGTGCAGGCACAGGGTCCGCTGCGCTTCATCCGCGCCGGCATGGCCGAATGGGTGGTCGAACGCGGCAGCATCCGCGACATTCCCATTCCTCCGGAGGCCATCCCGCGGCTGATGGGCAGGCTGCAGGGCGATCAGTCGCGCCGCGCGCTTACCTTCGGCGTGCCTCTCTACGTGAGCGCGATTCGTGTGACGCCGGCCGGCGTGACGCTCTCCGCCGGCGGCCCGCCGTGACCCCACGCCTGCTGATCGTCGACGACGAGCCGGGGATTCGCCAGGCGCTCAAGCAGGTGCTCGAGTACGAGGGCATGGACGTCCGCATGGCCGCGTCCGGTGGCGAAGCGCTCACGCTGTACCGCCAGCAGCGCCCCACGCTCGTGTTTCTCGACGTGAAGATGGCTGGCCTCGACGGCCTGGAGACGCTGCACCGGCTCCGCGCGCTCGATCCCCGGGCACTGGTCGTCATGATCTCCGGCCACGCCACCGTCGCGACGGCGGTCGAGGCAACTCAAGCCGGCGCATTCGATTTCCTGGAGAAGCCGCTCGATACCGATCGGTTGCTGGTGACGCTTCGCAACGCCCTCGCGCACGCCGACCTCATCGGCGAGAACCACCGGCTTCGCGAGGCGGTAGGCCAGCGCCATGCGATGGTGGGTGACAGCGCCGCGATTACGGCGGTGCGGGAGCTGATCGCGAAGGTCGGCCCGACCGGAGCACGCGTGCTGATCACCGGCGAGAACGGCACCGGCAAGGAGCTGGTGGCGCGCGCGCTGCATGTCGCCTCGCCGCGACGGGACCAGCCGTTCGTCGAGGTGAACTGCGCCGCCATCCCCTCCGAGTTGATCGAGAGCGAGCTGTTCGGTCACGTGAAGGGATCGTTCACTGGTGCCTTCGCGGATCGAGCGGGCAAATTCGAGCAGGCCGATCGTGGTACGCTGTTCCTCGACGAGATCGGCGATATGTCGCTGTCGGCGCAGGCCAAGCTGCTTCGGGTCCTGCAGGAAGGGGTGCTCACCCGGATTGGCGGGTCGAAGCCCACCGAGGTTGATGTGCGCGTGCTGGCGGCCACCAACAAGGAACTTGGCGCCGAGATCGCCGAGGGACGCTTCCGTGAGGATCTGCTCTACCGCCTGAACGTGGTGGAGATTCAGGTCCCGCCGCTCAGGGACCGCCCCGGTGACATCCCGCTGCTGGTCGCGCATTTCAGCGACCTGCTCGCCACCGGCGCCGGCGTGCCCCGACGGCGTTTCGCGCCGGAGGCGGTGCGGCTGCTGCAGCAGCGGGCCTGGCCCGGCAACGTGCGGGAACTGCGCAACGTGATCGAGCGCGCGATGATTCTGGCGCCCGGTAAGCTCGTCTCGGCGGCGGATATCGATCCCACGATCGCCCCCCCCGCTGCCGTCGGCGGGCCGTACGCCGATATACCGCAGGCCGCATCGTATGACGAGTTCAGGGACGAAACTGATCGGGCATTTTTGTCGCAGAGGCTTCGGCAGCATGACTGGAACGTCGCCGAGACGGCCCGTGCCTTGAAGATGCCTCGCACCAACCTGTACAAGCGGATCGTACGCCTACGTCTCAGCCGGGAGGGTCCATGAGCCAGCCGCCGCGGGATTGGGACAAGGAGCTCGCCGCGATCGATCGGGTCATGGCCACCACGCCGGCGGCCCAACCTCCTGCGACCGCCGCCCCCCGCGCGCCGGCACCGCCGGCGGACCGCTTGCCCGCGCCGGTACCCGGTGTCGGTCCTCGCCAGCGCATGGCCACCTGGGGGCGCGTGCTGGTGACCGTTGCCCTCGCGGTGGCGCTACCGTTTTGGCCCTACGGGCGTGCCTGCGGGCTGGACCTGGCGCTGTACGGGGTCGCGGTCGCCGTGACCGGCCTGTCGGGGCTCTGGGCGGCGCGGTCGGCGTGGGCGCGGCGGCAGGGCTTCGCGCATGTGCTGGCGCTGCTCGTGCTCACCTGGAGCCTGGCCCTCGCCGCGCGCGAGCTGTTGCCGAGAACCGGCTACGCGAAGCAGCCCGCCTCCTGGCGCTGCGGCTGACGCACGCCGGCTTCCGAACTCTCTCACTCCTACCGCCCGGGAATCATGGCCAAGACGTTTCGCAACTTCATCGGCGGGGAATGGATCGCGCCGGCCGAGGGTCGATACTTCCAGAATCGAAACCCGGCCGATACGGCGGACCTGATCGGCCGCTTTCCCGATTCCACCGCGCGGGACGTCGACGCCGCGGTCCGCTCCGCCCGGCGCGGATTCGATCTCTGGTCACGGACCCCGGCGCCGGTACGCGGCGATGTGCTTCGGCGCGTGGGCGACCTGCTGGTCGAGCGGAAGGAAGCCATCGCGAACGCCATGACCCGCGAGATGGGCAAGGTCCTCGCCGAAACGCGGGGAGACGTCCAGGAAGGTATCGACACCGCCTAGTACGCGGCCACCGAGGGCCGGCGGCTCTTCGGGCACGTCGTCCCCAGCGAGCTGCGCTCGAAGTGGGCGATGAGCTACCGCCGCCCGATCGGCGTCGCGGGGCTGGTCACGCCCTTCAACTTCCCGCTGGCCATCCCGACGTGGAAGATGTTCCCGGCGCTGCTCTGCGGAAACTCGGTCGTCATCAAACCCTCGGAGGACGTCCCGCACACTGTGCACCTCCTGGTGGAGATCCTGCTCGAGGCGGGCCTGCCGCCCGAGGTGGTGCAGCTGGTGCACGGGGGCGGGGAAGTTGGCCGGGCCATCGTGGAGCACCCCGCAGTCCCGGTGATCTCGTTCACCGGCTCCACCGAGACCGGTGCACTCATCGGGGAAACCTGCGGCCGCATGCACAAGCGGCTCTCGCTGGAGATGGGCGGCAAGAACGCGATGATCGTGATGGATGACGCCGATCTCGACCTGGCGCTCGAGGGCGTGCTCTGGGGCGCCTTCGGCACCACCGGGCAACGCTGCACGGCGACCAGCCGCCTGATCCTCCACCGAAAGATTCATGACCGCTTCCTCGCCCGGGTCGCGGACGCGGCCGAATCGCTCAGGCTCGGGGACGGGCGGACGGCACGGACCGATGTCGGGCCACTCATCCACGCGGCGGCGCGTGAGAAGGTCGAACGCTACGTCGAGATCGGACTGGAAGAAGGCGCCGAGCTGGTGACCGGAGGGCGCCGGCCAGGTGGCCGGCTCGCCAGCGGCTACTTCTACCGGCCGACCGTCTTCGCCGGGGTCAAGCCCAGGAGCCGGCTGGAGCAGGAAGAAATTTTCGGGCCGGTGCTGAGTGTCGTGCGCGTCAATTCATTCGATGATGCCGTCCGCGTCAACAACGGTGTGCGCTATGGCCTGTCGAGCTCGATCTATACCGGCGATGTGAATCGTGCCTTTCGGGCCCTCGAGCTCCTCGACAACGGCATTACGTACGTGAATGCGCCGACCATCGGCGCGGAAGCGCACATGCCGTTCGGAGGCGTCAAGGCGACCGGCAACGGCCATCGCGAAGGGGGCTGGGAAGTGTACGAGTTCTACTCGGAAACGAAGGTCTGCTACGTCGACTATTCAGGGCGTCTGCAGCGCGCACAGATCGACACGTACGACGTCTGAAGCTTCGCCGCCGGAGCCGGTTGCGCGCGCCGTCAGCGGAGGGTAAGGTTCCGTATCACCGCAATCGCTCTGTCATGCACGCGAGATCCGGCCGCTCGGGTCTCGCCACGAGGTCGACTTCATGCGCCCAATGCAGGTTGGTTCCGGCAAGCGCGGCCCATCGTTCGACGAGGGGTCACTCGACCAGTACCTGCGCGAAATCAGCCGCTATCCGCTCATTCCGCAGACCGAGGAAGTCACGCTTGCACAGCGGATCCGCAAGGGAGAAGAGGAAGCGCTCGACAAGCTGGTCCGCAGCAACCTGCGGTTCGTCGTATCGGTCGCCAAGAAGTATCAGAATCAGGGCGTGTCCCTCGCCGATCTGATTAACGAAGGCAATCTCGGTCTCATCCGCGCCGCGCACAAATTCGACGAGACCAAGGGGATCAAGTTCATCTCCTACGCGGTCTGGTGGATTCGCCAGGCGATTCTGCAGGCGCTGGCCGAGCAGAGCCGCATCGTTCGTGTCCCGCTCAACCGCGCCGGCACGCTGCACCGCATCGGCAAGCGCTCGTCGGCGCTGCTCCAGGAGCTGGGCCGGGAGCCCACGCCCTCGGAGATCGCCGAGGGGATGGACATCACGATGGAAGAGGTGCAGAAGACCCTCTCCATTTCGCAGAACCATCTGTCACTCGACGCGCCGCTCACCCCCGGCGAGGACAACAAGCTGCTCGACTACCTCCCCGACACCCAGAACCCGGGGCCGGATTCGGAGACGTTCGAGCACGCGCTGACCGAATCGATCGAGGAGGTCCTCTCCACCCTCAAGGAGCGGGAGGCGAAGATCCTCCGCCTGTACTTCGGCCTGGACGGGCCGGAGCCGATGACGCTGGAGGAGATCGGCAGCCTCCTCGGCATCACCCGTGAGCGGGTGCGTCAGATCAAGGAAAAGGCGCTGAGCCGGCTCCGGCATGTCAGCCGGGCGCGCGCGCTGGAGAGCTTCCTGGCCTGACCACCCGCGGCATCCCAGTGCCGGATCCGTCCGGCTTCATCTCCATTCCACGGCCCATGGCATCCACAGCATCCTTCGACATCTCGACCGGCGCCGACCTTCAGGAGGTCGACAACGCCGTGAATCAGGCACTCAAGGAGATCGGGCAGCGCTACGACTTCAAGGGCAGCAGCTGCACGATCGCATTCGACCGGGACAAGGGAACCCTTGCACTCGCCGCGGATGACGAATACCGCATGGATGCACTGGTGGATGTGTTGCAGTCGAAGATGATCAAGCGTGGTGTGCCGGTGAAGAATCTCGATCTCGGCGAGCTGGAGCAGGCGACCGGGATGTCGGTGCGCCGCACGATCACCCTCACGCAGGGAATCTCGCAGGATACGGCCAAGCGGATCGTCAAGGCGATCAAGGATGGCGGCCTGAAGAAGATTCAGACCAGCATTCAGGGCGACGAGGTCCGGGTCAGCGGGCCATCGAAGGACGATCTGCAGGCCGCCATGGCACTGCTCCGCGCGCAGGACTTCGGCATCGAGCTGAAGTTCGGCAACTACCGGGGTTGACCGGCCGCCCACGCCGCCTGCGGGTGGCGCTCGCCGTCGCTTCCGCGGCGCTGGCCGCGGCCGCGGTGAGCTGCATCCGCGAGCAGACCCCTGTCACGCCGACCGCACCCGCGCCCGGGTCCCTTTCTCCGACGGGCCGGGCCGAGCCGCAGATCCGGGTCGGCCTGGCGGTGGGTGCCGCCTCGCTCACGATTGGCGGAGGCGCCCCGCTCAGCGTCACCCAGCCGGACGGCACGCCGTTCGTTCAGATCCCCGCGCGAGAGATCTGGCAGGTCGTGATCGCCGGCCAGGCCATCGCGCTGGTGAGTCCCGCCGGCTGGACGTCCACCCCCGCGGACGCGATCTCGATCGTTCCGGTCGACCAGAACGACGCGATCCGGGTCGGGCGCCGCGATTACCGGGGAACGCTCGACGTGCTGCGGGACCGGACTGGCCTTACCCTCGTCAACCGGGTCGGGCTCGAGGATTACGTGTCGGGGGTCGTCGGTGGCGAGATGGGTCGCCGGGATACCAGTGAAATCGAGGCCCTGCGCGCTCAGGCGGTCGTGTCGCGCACGTACGCCCTCCGGAACGTTGGTCGCTGGCGGACCCAGGGTTTCGACTACTACGCCACGGTCGTGGACCAGGTGTACGGCGGGGTGATGGCGGAAAATACGCTGGCGGTGCAGAGCGTGCGAGATACACGCGGTGAAGCGGTGACGTCAGGCGGGTCGCCGATCGATGCATTTTTCTTTTCGACCTGTGGCGGCCGCACCGCCGACGGGGTTGAGGCGTTCCGCGGTGCCGCTCGCCCCTATCTCCGCTCGATCGCCGACGTGGCGCCCGATGGCGTGGCGTACTGCAGCATTTCTCCGCGGTTCCATTGGCGGGATGAGTGGAACGGGGAGGCGCTTCGGACCATTCTCTCGCGAACGCTGGTCGAGTCCCGCGTGGTGGCGAGCGATCGCCTCGGGCGCATACTTGCCGTCACGCCGGTGGGTCGAACCCCGTCAGGCCGGGTGGCCGCCCTCTCCATCACCACCTCCTCGGGCAACATTCGCGTGGACGGCCAGCAGATCCGGTCGGTGCTGCGGACCACAAATGGCGACATTCTGCGCAGCAACCTGTTCGAGCTGTCGTCGGCGCACGCGGGTGGCCAGGTGACCCGGCTGGTCGCCGACGGGCGCGGAGCCGGCCACGGAGTGGGGATGTGCCAGTGGGGAGCGGTCGGACGGGCGCGCGCGGGCCAGCGCTACCCCGAAATTCTATCCGCCTATTTTCCGGGAACCGAGCTGCAGCGCCTTTACTGAAGGCCACCGGCGTGGCCGAGCGAGGAGGAATCGTGGGCGATCCGCTCAGGGTAGGGATCATCGGCGGCGGTGCCATCGTCCAGGTGGCACATCTGCCCATCCTGAAGAAGCTCAAGACGGTGGAGGTCCGGGCCATCTGTGACACGGACCGGCTCAAGGCGCGCGCGCTCGCCAACCGGTTCGGGATCAAGGACGCGTTCGATGACATCGAGGACCTGCTGCGCTTCGAGGAGCTCGACGCCCTGGTGATCTGCACGCCGAATCATCTGCATGAATCGCACGTGCTCGCGGCCCTCTCCGCCGACCTGCACGTACTGGTCGAGAAGCCGCTCGCCTCGAACGCCGCCGGGGCGCAGCGGATCGTGAAGGCGGCCGAGCGTCGCAGCAAGACGGTGATGGTCGGCATGAACCACCGCTACCGCCCTGACGTGCAGACGGTGCGCGGCTTCGTGCAGAGCGGGGAGCTTGGG
Source organism: Gemmatimonadales bacterium (assembly GCA_038321865.1). Classification (GTDB taxonomy): domain Bacteria; phylum Gemmatimonadota; class Gemmatimonadetes; order Gemmatimonadales; family GWC2-71-9; genus JAICUF01. The sequence goes on along the minus strand of JBBQFH010000002.1, from coordinate 158,680 downwards.
GTGATCGACAGCGTCCGGGGGAGCTGGCACGTCTTCCGCCCGAGCCGGGCCCAGCTGGGCTGGCGGCAGAAGCGGGAATTGTCGGGCGGTGGAGTGATGCTCGATCTCGGCCTCTCGGTCATCGATCTCGCGCTCTGGCTGGCGGGCAACCCCAAGCCGGCGCGGGTGAGCGCGTCGCTCGATGTTCCCGGGAAGACAGCGGTCGAGGAGTCCGGAAGCGCCTTCGTCGTCTGTGAGAACGGCGCGTCGATTTTCGTCGACGTGACCTGGCGGCACATCGGTGACGGCGAGCGGTTCGGTCTCGGGCTGCGAGGCGCCAAGGGGACGGCCGCCATCAACCCGCTGACCGTGTGGAAGGAGCTGAATGGCGTCCCGACGGATGTCTCGCCAACCGGCTCCGCGGGGCGCGAGAACGCCTTTACGGCATCGTATCGCGCCGAGTGGGCGCACTTCCAGGCGGTAATCGCCGGCGACGCCAAGGCACCGTCCCTTCAGGAGCACGTCACGCTCCACAAGATCGTCGATGCGATCTACCGATCGGCGGCGGAGGGGAGAGACGTCCTGCTCTGACCCTGAGACCAAGCTCGGGTAGCGGCCAGGCCGCGACTACAGGGTAAGCGTCATCCCCTCGGCCGCGGCGATGACGGTCAACGCCGGCGCGGTATCGCGGGCGTATCGGCGGGCCGTGGCGAGCATTTCATCGACGTCGTGATCGTCGTGCTCCGGCTCGTGGTGGAACAGGACCAGCTGCCGGCACCCTGCGGCGGCCGCCAGATCGATCGCCTCGGTCGGCGTCGAATGTCCCCAGCCGGCGCGCGCCGTAATCATCGCCTCCGAGTACATCGCGTCGTGCACCAGCGTATCCACGCCGGCGAGAGCGTCCAGGAGCCCGTCCCGCCAATCGGCGGGCAGGTCGTACGAGCCGCCGGCGCCGAGCTCGTTATCGGTGAGATACGCGAACTCGCGCCCGCCGTCGAGCGGCATTAGCCGGTAGCCGAGCGTCGTGCCCGGATGGCGAAGCCGGAAAGCGTCTACCCGGTACCCGTCGATCTCGAAGCGCCCCGGGCTGATGTCGTTCACGTGGATCGATGCGGCGAGCGCCTTGAGCGGAACGGGAAAGACCATCGGATCCATCTGCCGGCCCAGGATCTCCTCCAGCGGCACCCCTTCCTGGGGCGCACCGAAGATCGAGAGGGCGTTGCCTGGCTGGCTCAGCGGCTTGAAGAACGGCAGGCCCTGAATGTGGTCCCAGTGCGTGTGGGAAAGCAGCAGGTCCGCGTGCAGCCGGCGGGGCGGGACGGCCTGCATGAGCTCATGGCCGAGGCAGCGAAGGCCGCTGCCGGCGTCGAGGATGATGAGGGGCCCGGGGCCCGCCAGGGTAATGCACGGGGTGTTGCCACCGTAGCGCGCGGTTTCCGGCCCGGGCGTAGGGATGGAGCCACGGGTGCCCCAGAACTTGACGTCGTAGGTCACGGCACGGGGCGCTGTATGCGGAAATGCATCCAGCAACCTGGCATGCTGCGGCGCTCGGGGCGGGGGCGGAGGTTACCCGCCCCGGGTGACCCGAATCACGACCGCCGCGCAGCCAGCATCAGGGAGTGACGATCCTTGAGCGTAATGTCCTTGCGGGTCACCTGAATGATGCCTCGCTCGACCAGGTTGCGCATCGTGCGTGATACCGTCTCGCGGCTGGAGCCGATCATCTGCGCAATCGTGTGGTGAGTGAGCTTGCGGGTGATCCGGTCTCCGCCTTCGTCCTCGGCCATGCGAAGGAGCAGGTTCGCGACCCGCCCGTTGACGTCGAGCAGGACCAGGCTTCCGATCTTCTCATCAGCCCGTCTGAGCCGGCGCGAAATCTCCTTCAGCAGTGCGATCGCGACTTCGGGGGACTGTCGCAGCCGGGCGTGGAAGTCCTCGCGCCGGAGTACCAGAAGGTTGGAATCGTCCATGGCGATCACGTGCGCCGATCGTGGCTCCTCGTCGATCACCGCCATCTCCCCGAAGAATGTGCCCTCGCCCAATACCGAGAGGATCACCTCTCGGCCATCTTCGGCGATCAGTACGACCTTTACCTGACCGCCGGCGACCAGGTACAGCGAATCACCCGGGTCATCTTCGAAGACGATGACGCTGCCCTTGGGGTAGCTGCGCTCCCGGGTCAGGTCGGCGAACGCCGTGAGATCGGCTTCGGAAAGTCCCGAGAAGAGGGGAACCTTCTTCAAGACCTGCATCGGTGTCAGCGGCACGTACGCCTCGTCAGTGGCGGGAACGATATGGAAGTGTAAGGCGTTAGGATACTTGCACCTTTCCACCGTGTCAATCGAGGCCAGCTCCGCCGCCTTGCTCCCGGCCGCGGACCCGGGCTAGATTGACCGGCTGGTCCCGAAGTCGTACGCCGCCGCCGCTTCTCTGAGCGTGGCCACCTGCAAGGAGTTATCCCGTGAAGGCCGATCTCCATCCGATGTACCAGAAGCTGACTGTGAAGTGCGCCTGCGGCAACACGTTCGAAACCCGCTCGACGTCGGATAATATCCACGTCGAAGTATGCGCCCAGTGCCATCCATACTTCACCGGCAAGCAGCGCATGATCGACACCGCCGGACGCGTCGATCGCTTTCGCAAGCGGTATCAGACCGACGCGCCGGCCAAGGCGTAGTTCGTGGAGGCCAGACTCCGCCAGGCGCTGGGCCGGGCGGAGGAAGTTGCACGGCTCCTGATCGACCCCGCGGTCACTCGCGACCCGGCCCAGTTGAAGCTGCTGGGCCGCGAGCATACCCGGCTGGCGCCGGTCGTTCGCGTCGCCGACCGCCTTGCGCGGCTGCAGGACCAGCTGAATCAGGCTCGGGAGATGGCCGAAGAGGCCGATCCCGAGCTTGTTGCGCTCGCGCGACCCGATCTTGCGGGGCTGCCGCCTGAAATCGCGGCGCTCGAGGCTGAGCTGCACGCCCTGCTCATGCCGCGTGATCCGCACGACGATCGCGATGCCATCGTCGAGATCCGTGCCGGCACCGGTGGTGACGAGGCGGCCCTGTTCGCCGCCGACCTGTCGCGGATGTACCAGCGATTCGCCGAGCGACGCGGATTGACGTGGGAAACCATTACGCTGAGCGAGGGGACCCTGGGCGGCATCAAGGAGGCGATCGTCGCCGTGCGCGGCCCCGAGGCGTTCGGCCTGCTGCGCCGCGAGTCCGGTGTGCATCGCGTACAGCGCGTGCCCGCCACGGAGACGCAGGGCCGCATCCACACCTCGGCCGCGACGGTGGCGGTCCTGCCGGAGGCCGAGGAGGTCGACGTGAAGATCGATCCGCAGGAACTGAAAATCGACGTCTTTCGATCGTCAGGCCCGGGTGGGCAGAGCGTCAACACCACCGACAGCGCGGTGCGAATCACCCACCTGCCGACCGGACTGGTGGTGAGCCAGCAGGACCAGAAATCACAGCTGCAGAACAAGATCAAGGGAATGGAAGTGCTGCGCGCCCGCCTGCTCGACCGGATGATCTCCCAGCAGGAAGCCGCCCGGGCCCACGAGCGGCGTGCGATGGTCGGGACCGGAGATCGGTCCGCCAAGATCCGGACCTACAATTATCCCCAGAGCCGGGTCACCGACCATCGCATCAACCTCTCGGTGCACAATCTCGCAGACGTCATGAACGGTCAGCTGGACGAGATGGTGGATGCGCTGCGGATGGCGAGCCGCCAGGAGCAGCTCGATGCCTGACACCGCCGCCCCACTCGCATCGCTGCTGCGGGCTGGGCGCGCCACCCTGGACGCGGCCGGGATCGAGCACGCCGGGCGCGAGGTGCGGCAGCTCTGGGCCGCCCTCTGCAACCGCTCGCCGGCGGAGGCCTTCGGCCTCGGCGATGGGCTGCTCGATCCGTCCGAGGCCGACGGGCTCGAGCGCGCGATCGCGCGCCGCGCCGTCGGAGAGCCGCTGCCATACGTCACGGGGATCGCCGGGTTCCGCTTGCTGGAGCTGCTGGTGGATCGCCGCGTGCTGATTCCGCGGCCCGAGACGGAAGGGCTGGTAGCAGGTGTGCTCGCCCGCGTCGATGCGGGAGCGGTGGTGGACGTCGGCACGGGCAGCGGCTGCATCGCGCTGAGTCTCGCGCGCGAAGGCGGCTATGCATCGGTCACCGGGCTGGACTGTTCCGCAGCCGCGCTCGCGGTCGCCCGGGCCAACAGCCGGCGCTGTGGTGTGAACGTGCCGCTGCTGCGGGGGGATCTGACCTTCGCGCTGGCCGATGCGTCAATCGACGCGCTGGTCTCGAATCCACCCTATCTTACGGCCGACGAATACGCCGCCCTCGATCCGTCGGTTCGTGACTGGGAGCCGGGGTCCGCCCTGGTGAGCGGCGCCGACGGTCTCGCGGCGACGTCGCTGCTGCTGCGAGACGGACTGCGCGTGGTGAGGCCTGGGGGCTGGATCGCGCTGGAAGTGGATTGCAATCGGGCGGCTGCGGTCGCCGGGCGCGCGTCAGCATTCGGCTGGCGCGACATCGTCGTTGAGACCGACCTATACGGGCGCGATCGATACCTGTTCGCGCGGAGGAGCACGGAATCGTGATCTGGGACAAGGCACAGGAGCTGGGCCGCCTGATCGGACAGGCGGCGGAATATCAGGCGCTCCGCCGCGCCGAAGGCGCCCTGCGAGAGGACAAGGACACCGTCGCCAAGCTTGACCAGATTCAGACGCTCGCGCGCCAGGTGGACCAGCTCGTCGCGTCCGGCCAGATGCCCGATGAGCCTACGGCGGAGGCGTATGAGACCGCGGTGCGTGAGCTGGAGACCAGTACGACCGGTCAGGCGTACGTCGTCGCGCGCACCAACTTCGAAAAGCTCATGGCGAAGGTGAACCAGCAGATCAGCGAAGGCATGGAGCGCGGCGCGACCAGCAGCATCATCACCCTCGCGTGACCAGCCCCGGCTTCTTCCTGGTGCTGGAAGGACCGGAAGGGGCCGGGAAGTCGACGCTGGGCGCAGCTCTTGCAGGCCGCATGCGGGAACGCGGGATCGACCCGGTGATCGTGCGCGAGCCGGGAGGTACACCCGCTGCGGAGCGGATACGGGAGCTGCTGCTTGATCCTGGCGCCAGGATGAACGCGCATTCGGAACTGCTCTTCATGACCGCGGCCCGCTCCAGCCTGGTGCACGAGGTAATCCGTCCGGCGCTGAAAGACGGACGTGTCGTCATGTCGGATCGATTCGACCTGTCGACCTTTGCTTACCAGGTGGCAGGTCGTGGGCTGGAACGGCCGATGGTCGAGCAGGTAAACGCTTGTGCGACAATGGGTACCGCTCCTGATGTTACGCTGGTTCTAGATGTGGATCCGGCGGCTGGGCGCGCCCGCCAGACTGCTTCGGGCAAGGCGCCGGACCGGATCGAGCAGGAGGATGTCGGTTTTCACCAGCGCGTCTGGGCCGCGTATCGTCAGGCCGCTGGCACAGGGGTGATACATTTGGATGCAGGGCTGCCAGCCGAGCGGGTGGCCGAGCTCGCATGGGCAGTGCTCCAGCGGGCCAGACCGGAAACTTTCGGCGCCAGCCGCGGTCAGCAAGTCTGAGACGGGCGGGCGCTTCTGTCGGGAGGGAACACATGAAGCAGCGGTGGGGAGTAATTGGCGTGGTGGCGGTGATCTCCTTTGCGAGCGGCGGCTGGCTGTTGCAGCGCAGCTCGGGACCACAGGCGGTCGGCTATCAGCAGGAACGACTGTTCAACGACGTGCTGTCGCATGTGAGCAGCTACTATGTGGATTCCATCGCGGACAGCTCGCTCTATCGCAAGGCCACCGACGGCATGCTCAGCGAGCTCAAGGATCCCTACTCCGTGCTGCTCACGGGGGACGATTACAAGCAGCTGACCGAACAGACCTCCGGCAATTACGCGGGGCTCGGCATCCAGATCGACGTGCGCAACGGGTGGATCACGGTCGTTGCGCCCCTCCCCGAAACGCCGGCCGAACGAGCGGGCATTCAGACCGGAGACCAGATCATCGAGGTCAACGGCAATTCTACCGAGGGCTGGAAGAGCGACCAGGCCGTGAAGGCCCTTCGCGGCGAGCCCGGCAGCAAGGTGAAGATCGTGGTCCGTCGTGTCGGGCTCGGCCAGGTCATGCCGTACGAGCTCACCCGCGCCAGCATCCACCAGCGGTCGGTGCCGGCGGGGACGCTGTTCGACGGCGGAGTGGGCTACATCTCGCTCGCGCCCGTGTCGGAGACCTCCGCGCGGGAGCTGCGGGACGAGATCACGGCGATGCGCGCGAAGGGCATGAAGGAGATGGTATTCGACCTGCGCGGCAACCCGGGCGGGCTGCTCAATCAGGGTGTCGAAGTGGGTGATCTCTTCCTCGATCCGAAGCAGGAGATTGTGTCCACCCGAGGCCGCGCGCCGCACTCGTCGCAGGAGTTCTTCGATCAGGCCCGCCAGGTCTGGCCCGATATGCCGATTGTCGTACTGGTCGACGAGGGCACGGCGAGCGCCGCGGAGATTATCGCCGGCGCCCTGCAGGACCACGACCGCGCAGTCGTCGTCGGCTCGCCGACGTTCGGCAAGGGGCTGGTGCAGACGCTCTACCCGCTGGCCGACGGCGTCGCGCTGAAGCTGACGACCGCGCGCTGGTTCACGCCGAGCGGGCGCACGATTCAGCGCACGGCCAAGGACGAAGAGGACCAGTTCCGCCAGGCGATCGCCGACGGCAGTGTCGCACCGCATGACTCGCTGGCGGCCCCGCGCGATACCTCGATCAAGGCCCGCCCCATCTTCCAGACCGACGCCGGACGAACGGTCCGCGGCGGCGGCGGCATCGTGCCCGATGTCGTGGTCCGGCGGGACACGCTCACCGGGCCCGAGAAGGAGTTCGTCCGCGACCTGGCTGACAAGACCCCGGTGTACCTCGACGTACTCACGAGCTATGCACTGGAGGTGAAGCAGAAGGGATCGGTTCGCTCGGAAAACTTCAGGGTGACGCCAGAGATGCACCAGCAGGTGTTTCAACGGTTGAAGGCGGGCGGCGTGCAGGTGTCGCAGATGGTGTACGACAGCGCGGCCACGCTGGTGGACCCCCAGATCGGCTACCAGATTGCCCGATACGTGTTCGGCCGCCCGGCTGAGTTCCGGCGCCGTGCGGGAGACGATCACCAGATGCAGACCGCACTTGGTCTCCTCCGTCGCGCCCAGACTCCGAAGGAGCTGCTTGCGCTGTCTGCTCAGCCGCCGGCTGGGGCCGGCAGGAACTAGCATCCAGTCTCGGAATGCGGGGTATTACGAAGCCCGGCCGGCCTACCAGGGGCCGGCCGGGCTTTCGCGGGCCGGACGCGGGAGGGTTGGTGGCTGACGGCTCGATTGCGATCATCGGCCCGGGAAGGATGGGTCGCGGTCTGGCGCTGGCGCTGGCATCGGCGGGGCGGGGCGTCACGCTCCTCGGCCGACGTGAGCGCGTGGAGGTGCCTAACCTCATCTGGCCGTCCGATCGCTGGCCGACGCCGGTCGCGGCGAGTCGCATGGTGCTGATCGCGGTGCCGGATGGCTCCATCGGGGATGTGGCCACCCACCTGGCCGCATCCGCCTCGATCGGTTCGGAACACGTGGTACTCCATTTGTCCGGACTGCTCGATCGCGAGGCGCTCGCCCCGCTGGGCGTGACCGGCGCGGGGCTCGGCTCGCTGCACCCGCTCCAGACCGTCGCGGACCCCGCCCTCGCCAGTGAGCGGCTCCGCGGCGCGTATGCTGGAGTGGAGGGAGACGCGCGCGCGATCGAGGGCGCTGAGGTGCTCGCGCGAGCGATCGGCATGCGGCCGGTCCGCATTCCGACGGGCGGCAAGGCGGATTACCATCTCGGAGCGACGTTCGTCGCCAACTATGCGGCGTCGCTGCTGGCGGTCGGAGAGGGAATGGCGCGGCGCGCGGGGATCGGGCCTGTCGAGGCGGGCGAGATCTACCGGCCGCTGCTCGCCGGAGCGGCATCGAATCTGGCGGCGCTCGGCCCGGAAGCGGCGCTGACGGGTGCCATTCGCCGCGGAGACGTCGCCACGGTCACGGCACATTTGTCCCGCCTCGAGGGGCGGGAGCGCCGGCTCTACTGTGACCTTGGGATGGTGGCGCTGGGCCTGGCGAGGAGCGCTGGACTGGCGCCGGCGGCCGCGGATGCGGTGGTGCGGGTGCTCGCCGCCGGCTGAGGGCTACTGATCCACCACGTGGACGCCGGCCGGCACCTTGAAGAGGAAGGTGCTATCGGCAACCGACGCGTTCGCGCGGAGCCGGGAGAGCGTGATGGTGCGCGTTCCGCCAAGCCGCTCAGTGATCTCGAGGCGGCGCGGCAGCGCATCGTCCCGGTCGAGCCACACGATCGCCTTGCTGAAGGGCAGTTCCGGAACGTTCGGCGTCAGCTCGACCACATCCACTCCCCGTCCGCCCACCTGGTCACTCCGGAGATAGCGCATCCGGTATCGCTCGCTCGGCCGGTCCAGAATCCAGGACAGCACGTTGAACCCATAGACCGGCCCGCCGCTCGGCAGTGCCAGCCGGAGGACCTGCCCGGGTGTCGTGCTCGGCGTGTAGACCCACACGTGCTGACCATCGATGATGATGCGGTCGTCCGGCGGCGATGAGAATCGCATGGACAGCTTCGACTGGCCGGATTGCACCAGCGTACCGCGGCTGGTGAGCGCGGTGTCGATCAGCGGATCATCGATGCGCTGCTCGAATTCCGCTCGAAGCGAACCGAGCGACGCGTAGGCCCGTGCCGATCGGCCGACGACGTCCGCCGCATTCTGGGCAACGGCGGGGGTGGTTGTGAGGGCGCCCAGGGCGATGCAGGCGGCCAGCCATCGCGCCCTCATGCGCGGAGTCCCGCCGGCTCGGCCACGCGCCGGCCGATGGCCTCCGCAATCAGCCGTGCCTCGCGCATCAGCCGCTGGAACTGGGGCACCTCGAGACTCTGGGCGCCATCGGACCATGCGCGCTGCGGATCGGGATGGACCTCGACCAGGAGTCCGTCAGCGCCGGCGGCCACCGCGGCCAAGGCCATCGGTGTGACCATCTCACGGTGCCCGGTGCCGTGGCTCGGGTCCGCGATGATCGGCAGGTGCGACAGGCCGTGCACGACCGGCACGGCGCTGACATCGAACAGGTTTCTGGTGGCGCCGTCAAAGCCGCGCACGCCGCGTTCGCAGAGAATCACGTCCGGATTTCCTTCGGCCAATATGTATTCGGCGGAGAGCAGCAGCTCCTGGATCGTGGCGCTGAGGCCGCGCTTGAGCAGCACGGGCTTCCCGGCACGTCCCGCCGTCTTGAGCAGGGAATAATTCTGCATGTTCCGGGCGCCGATCTGAATGATGTCGGCCACTTCTGACACCATGTCGACGCCTTCGGCGTCCATCGCCTCCGTCACGATCAGCAGTCCGGTTTCGGCGCGGGCACGGCCGAGGAGGTCCAGCCCTCGCCGCCCCAGTCCCTGAAATGAGTAGGGCGAGCTGCGCGGTTTGAAGGCGCCGCCCCGAAGCACAGTCGCGCCCGCATCGCGCACGGCGGCGGCCACCGCGAGAATCTGCTCCTCACTTTCGACGGAACAGGGGCCCGCCATCACGACGACGTCGTCGCCCCCGATGCTGAGGCCGCCAGGCAGGCGGACGACGGTCGATTCCGGCTTCCACTCCCGTGAGACCTGCTTGTAGGCCTTAGTGACGTGGATGATCTCCTGCACGCCATCCAGCGCCTCCAGCCGGGAGCCGTCGATCCGGCCGTCATTTCCGACCACCCCGACGGTGATGCGTTGCTTACCTGGCATCGGTCGCGCCTGATACCCCATTTCCTCGATCACGCTCACGACTCGCTGTATATCGGCTTCGGGCGCCCCGTGCCGCATGACGATCAACATGGCTCCGACCCCCCGGGGACGCGCAGCAGCGGCCTATGCAAGGGACGGACCATTCCCGGAAGCCGCGTCACGCGAGTTCCCGCTCCCGCTCGCCCAGCTTCACCCCCACGATTGTGGACACACCTGGTTCCTGCATCGTCACGCCGTAGACGGCGTCGGCCGATTGCATGGTTCTCGGATTGTGAGTAATGACCAGGAACTGGGTCGTCGCCTTGAACTCATCGAGGAGCCGGGTGAACCGGCCGACGTTCGCGTCGTCGAGCGGCGCATCCACCTCATCCATGAGGCAGAACGGGCTGGGCTTTGTCAGATAGATGCTGAACAGCAGCGAGACGGCCACCAGCGTGCGTTCGCCGGACGACAGCAGATGAATCCGCTGCGTGCGCTTTCCCCGCGGCGCGGCATGAATCTCGATCTCGCTCTCCAGCGGATCCGCGGCATTGGCCAGGCGCAGATCACACTCGCCGCCGCCGAACAGCGTGGTGAATACCTTGAGAAAATTGCCCTGCACGGCGTTGAAGGTCTCCAGGAACATCTGGCGCGCCGTCCCGTCGATCTCGCGGATGGCCTGCATGAGCGACTGGCGCGCGCTGACGAGGTCGTCCCGCTGGGCAATGAGAAAGTCCAGCCGCTTGCTTTCCTCCGCGTGTTCCTCGACCGCGAGCGGATTGACCGGCCCGATGCTCTCCAGCGCCCCGACGATCCGCGCCGACTCCGCCTCCAGCGTCTCCAGATCCAGGTCGAGCATGGCGACGCTCTCGAGTAATGCCGCGATCGGCCGGCGCCACTCTGCCTCGACGCGCTCGGTGATGCTTCGGCGCGCCGCGGCAGCCTCGGTCCGTTCGATCTGAAGCCGGTGACTTTCCTCGGCGAGGGTGTCGATCTCGTGCCGGGTGTCGGCCAGCGCGCGCTCAACTGCGGCCAATGCGCGCTCGGCCTCCTCGAGCGTGGACTCGGCGCTGGTCGTGGCCGTTTCGAGCTCGGCCACGGCTGCCATGCGGTCAGCGCGCGTCTCGCTCCAGCCGGCGCGCTGCGCCTCCAGAACAGCGGTGTCAGCGTCCAGGCGCACCAGCTCGGCGCGGAGCGCGGCACCGCCGGTTTCGGCTTCCGTCCGCGTGCGCGCGGCGCGTTCGAGGCGCTCGGTGGCCGCGCGCAACCGGGCTCCGACGTGTGCCTCCTGCACCTGCCGGTGTACGCGCGCTTCGCGTGCCGCTTCCTGATCCGCTTCCACCGCGGCGAAGTCCGCGCGCGCGCGGGCCAGCAGGTCGTCACCCCGCGCGCGGCCGACCTCCTCCTCCACGAGCGCCGCGTCAATCTCCCCCAGGCGAAGCTCGGCGCGGGCGAGTCGCTCCGCGACCCGTGCCAGCTGCGCTTCGGAATCGGCCAACTCTCGCGTCAGATGGCCTAAAACGCGGATCGCATCTTCCCGAGTGGCGGCTCCCTGTCGCTCCTCTTCCCGGGCGGACTCCGCGGACGCGGCGGCGACGGCGAGGAGCCGCTCGGCATCCGCCAGCCGGGCTGTCGTCTCACCCAGGACGGTCTGGGCCGTCGAGAGCGCATGCTCGCCGTTGGCCACGTCCTGGATGAGGCTCGCGATCTCGGCGCGGCGGCGGAGCGGGCCGGAAGGCGCGCCCGCTCCGGAAAGAAAGATCGCCCCGCTCGCGCGTCGGAGGACCCGCCCGGCACCATCCAGCACGCGGGAGCCGGCCAACGCGGCGTGGACCCAGTCGACGGCCGGCGCCTCGACGCGGAGCCGCTCGTCGAACGCCTGGCTGTCGGAGTGCACCGCCGGCCCTGGCTCGACGGGCAGCAGCACCAGTGCGCCCGGCTGCTGCTCCGCGTGCCACGCCTGAATGGCGGTGGCGGCAGCCTCGTCCCGGACCAGCACCGCGTGCATCCACTCGCCCAAGAGCCGCTCGGCGAGTTCCGCATCCTCCCGGCCCGTGCTCACGAAATCGCTGAGCGGGCCGAGGACGCCGTCCGCGAAGCGGCCGCGTGCGGCAAGCAACGCGGCGGCGCCCGGGGCCAGGCCGACCCGGTCGCGCTCGAGCTCCTCGAGGGCGTGCCGACGAGTAGTGAGTTGCGCTAACAGCTCTTCGGCCTGCCGCCGAGTGGCGCGGTGGGTCGCCTCGCGCTCTCGTGTTTCCGCCACCACGTGCCGTGCCCGCTCCGCCTCGTCGAGCGCACGCCGAGCTTCGTGGGTCAGAAAGCCGGAACGCTCGACCAGCTGATCGCGACGGCGCTCAGCGGCGCTCAGCTCGGTTCGGAGCGCGGCTCGTTGCGCGCCGGCCTGGGCAGTCCGCTCCCGGAGTGACGCCAACTCGCCGTCCAGCGCGGCTCGCTCACCCTCGAGCGCCCGAAGCTGCTGCAGACGATCCTGGAGCTCCTTCTCCTGTGTCCGTACGGCCTCTCGCGCCGCAACTACGCGCGCGCGACCACCATCCTCCTCGGCCGCCCGAGCGGTGAGCTCCACCTGAATCCGCTCATGTTCAGCGTGCGACTGGGCTCGCTCTGCCTCCGCGGCGTTCTCCTCCCGCGCCGCCTCGGCGGCCCGGGCCTCGGTCAGTGCCCGCTCCTCTGCGGCCCGCAGCCTGCGCTCCGTGGCATGCGCCAGCCGCTCTCTGGCCAGGGCGATATCCCCCTCCAGACGGCCAAGCTCCACTCGCATCGCTCCCAGCTCCCGGGAGAGGCCGGTCCGACTCGCTTCGGCGGCGGCGCGCGCGAGCGCCTGTTGCTCGCGGGATGCCTCCCGATCGGTGAGCCGCTGCCGGGCCGTCGGAAGGATGCGGCTGAGCTCGCCATAGCGCACCTCCATGCCGGTGGCCTGCTCGGAGAGCCGGTCCAGCATGCGGCGTGCAAGCGTGAGCTGCACCGTAAATTTTTCTTCGGTCAGCTTTACGTGGCGCTCTGCCTTGCCGCGCTGGCGTGCCAGGCTGCGGATCTGTGATTGCACCTCGGCGATGAGGTCTTCGACCCGCTGCAGGTCCTGTGCGGTCTCTTCGAGCCGTCGTTCGGTGCTGTGCTTCCGGTCGCGGTAGAGCCCGATGCCGGCCGCCTCCTCGAACAGCGAGCGGCGCTCGTCGGCACGGTCGGAGAGAAGCAGATCGATCATTTTCGCTTCGATCACGACTCCGGCGTCGCTCCCGAGCCCGGTGCCGCGCAGCAGGTCCTGGATGTCCCGCAGGCGGACCGGAGACCCGTTCAGCAGGTAATCGCTCTGCCCGGAGCGGGAGAGCCGCCGGGTGATGACGACCTCCCGGTAGGCGATCGGCAAATCGCCGTCCGCGTTGTCGAGATACAGCGACACTTCCGTCACGTTGACCGGCCGCCGGCCGCTCGAGCCCTGGAAGATCACGTCTTCCATCTTGCCGCCGCGCAGCAGCCGGGCAGACTGCTCGCCGAGGACCCACCGAACGGCGTCCGACACATTGGACTTGCCGCACCCATTGGGTCCAACGATGGCGGTGACGCCCTCCTCGAATGTCAGGGTCACCGTGTCCGCAAAGGACTTGAAGCCGGAGAGCTCCAGCCTGGTCAGCTTCATGCCGCAGGTCCTGTCAGCAAACGGGGAGGCATCATCGGCCGGAGTCACCCTGGGCCGTGATGACGAATGATGGCATGCCAAGGCGGCGGCCGGTGGCCTCGGCCTCTTCGCGGGTCTTGAACGGCCCCAGCACCACGCGATACGATTCTTCGGCCTCCGCCGGCTTCAATATCGTCGGCTGGAGCCCGGCGCCGCGAAGCTTGCCGGCCAGATCGTCGGCCCAGGTCGGGTTCCGGGTGCTGCTGACCTGCAGATAGAGCAGCGTGCCCGCAGCGGGAACAACGGGCTGAGAGGTATCGGGCGACGCCGGCCGGCCGCTGTCCGCGCGGATGATTCGGACCGGTGGCGCCACTCGCGCGGTGTCGCTCGTCGCTTCCGCGGTCTCCAGTACCCGGGCCGGCGGAGGCGCCCAGACGACCGGCAGCCACAGATCGGCCGCACCCGCCGCGACGCGCCCGGATTCGCCAAGCGCCGCACTCGAGAGATCGAGTGCGACGACGTCGGGCCCTCGCCGAAGCAGCAGGGTATGCGGAGAGCTGATGGCCGGCAGGTCCGCCGCCCAGTCGGACGTCACCGTCGCCAGGACGCTCTCGCGGTCGAGGTCGACCACCCACACGGTGCTGCCATCGGCCGCCCGTACGAGCAGCCAATTGCCGAAAAAGTCGGTCCGCATCACGGCGGCGGCGGCCGGGAGCGGGATCCGCTTCATGATCGTACGCCCGAAGCGATCGATCACCAGCAGCTCGTGCGCACCGCTGACGGCGTAGAGCCGATGCCCGGACGGCGAGAACAACAGGGCGCGGGCACCCGGCTCCCGGATCACGGCCGGTGCACGCTTCGCCTGCGGATCGGCAAGGACGATCCCGGTGTCGGTGGCCACCGCAATCAGGTCACCCCAGAACGAGGCGGCAAGCGGGCCGCGGGGCAGGGCCACGGACCGTGCGGCATCAGCGCTGATCGACGCGAGCCGGCCGATCGTCGGCTCGACGGCGAGCACCTCACCGCCAGCGGTCGCGAAGAGCTGCGTCGGCAGCGCCCTGAGGCGGCCGGGGAAGCGCGTGACCGAGCGGCGCGAGATCTGGACGATGGCAAGGGCGGTGTCCACCGCGTACAACGACGCATCCGGGCCCAGGATGGCGCGAACGGTCTGCGGCAGCAATGAGCGGGTGCGCCGGGAATCGAGGTCGAGGGCAAAGACGTTCTTTTTTCGGTCGAGCGCATAGATCAGGTGCTGCTCGAAGTCGATCCCGACGATGGTGTCGATCGGCGGGATGGTGCCGTCCGACTGCCAGGTCTGGGGCTCCAGGGACGGCACGGCATACGCGCGGGCTCGTCCGCCTGCGCGGGCGAGGCGCACCACGGTGGTCGCCGGCGCGGCGCGGTCAGCGGCGGCAACAGCGGTGGCTGTTTTGTCCGGAGAGCGTCCGCAGGCGGCGAGCAGTGCCAGGCACGCTCCGACGAGGCGGCATCGGCGAGTCACGCCGGGAAAGATAGGCAGGCCGGTGGGCCGTAACCAGTTCCCGATGAACGGTTACGGCCCGATGGGACAGGGGGGGTTAGAACGTCGGTCCGAGGCTCAGCGCCCAGAGGCCGCCGACGCCTGGACGCCGGAGCGGTCGCGAATAGTCCAGCCGTACGATGACGAATCCCAGCATGTTGATCCGGATCGACGCGCCGATCGTCTGCAGCGGCACCCGGATGTTCGGATCCGACTCCTCGCCCGGGCCGTAGCTCCACTTGAGTGTCGTCCCCACGTCCCGCACGACGCCGATATCATAGAACAGCGCACCCTCGATCGGCGGGAAACCGCTGGGCACGACACCCAGCTTGGCGTTGATCAGCGGGAAGCGCAATTCCGCGCTCGCGACGCCAATCTGCGTGCCCACCAGTCGGTCGAGCGCCGCGCAACCGGTGACCGTGCCCGTGGACGGCGCATTGGCGCACTCGTGGCGCTGGTACGAACCGGAGGTGTAGCCACGGATCAGCTCGGTGCTGCCCCCGAAAATCCGGAATTGCTGAGCGTCCCGGCCGATACGTCCGAAGTACAGGGCCCGTGTCGCCAGCGTGAAGGGACCGATGAGCTTGTCATACCGGCGAAAATCGGCGGTGAGCTGGGTGAAGCGCCAGTTGCCGATATTCTGCGCGACCTCGAGCCGGTAGCGGCGCCCGAGGAACGGGCCCACGTAGCCGGAGAGGGAGTTGTCGAATACCAGGGCGAGCGAGGGCTGCACGTAGTTGATGCCGGGCAGCCCGTTGGTCACCAGGATGGGGTCGGTGAGCGGAATGCCGGTGGCGGCGTCGTACGGCTCCTGAATCTCCAGGTTGGCATCGCTGACGTTGGTGTAGTTCATCGCGGCTTCCAGCCGCTGGAAACGGCTGAACGGGTGCGAGGCCTGCACGAACGCTGACCGCAGCACGATGCGCCGGATGTTGGTGACGAAGGTGTTCTCCCCCGGCCCCGTGCCGACCCGGTTTTCGTACGACTCGAAGAAGAAGTACGGCAGCTGCTGGACGCCGAATGCATAGTTCGTGCGATGCGCCAGGTTGGTGTACGCGGCCAGCACCTGCGACTCCGTGATCCGGCCATTCACGTATCCGGCGAAGACCAGCTGCTGGTTGCCCAGCATGTCGCTCAGCTGGACTGCGCTCCCGCCGAAGAAACCGTTTCCGAAGTTGTCGCGGGTGTACCCGATGGACGGGCGGGCCACATAGTCCGGCGTGAAATGAACCTTGTACGTTTTCTCCGAGAAGTCGCCCGTGTCGGGAAGCGCAAAGTTCACCGAGTCCATCAGCGCCACGATGGAGACCGGTACCGGGACCTTCGAGCTGTCACCGCTGATCGCGATTTCGCTGGAGGACCTGAATCCGCGCGGCGTGCGGTAGATCGATCCGCCCTCCCCGACCTGTGGCTGGGGTGTGCCGGCAGCCGCGGGGGCAGCCGCAGTGGGTGCACCGGGCGCAGCGGGTCGGGCACTGATGCTGGCGACGCCGGCGGCACTGTCCCGCGGCATGGTCACGAACGGCTGGCGCTTGAGGCTCCGCGGATTGGCGAGCGAGTACACGTCGTACTTGCCGTCTTCATAGTAGACGAACGCGAGCCGGTCGGCCGCGTGGGCCCATGACAGCACCGGCGAGATCGGCGTGATGCCCTGGACGCCGGTGTAAAAGTCCGTCAGCTGGTAGAGCTGATCGTCGCCGAGCTCGTACAGGAAAATGTTGCTGACGCCGGTCCGATCGGATACGAAGGCGAGGGACCGTCCGTCCGGCGCCCACTGCACGCTGACGTTGGTCCCTTCGTCCATGTGCGACAGCAGCCGGATGTTCCCGGTGTCGAGGTCGTAGAGGGCGATCCGGAGGTTGCCGAACGCGAGGTCGGTGAAATTGGTCCTGGGACCCCGATCGGTGGCAAAGGCGATCGTCTTTCCGTCCGGCGACCAGACCGGATCGAAATCGGCATTCTTGTCGTTGGTCAAACGCCGGAAATTCCGCCCATCCACATCGACGACGAACAGGTCGGAGATCCCGCCGTCATACCCGGTAAAAACCAGCCGCTTGCCGTCCGGACTGAATGACGGCGTCGTTACGCCGTTGAGGTTCACCTTGATTCGCCCGACCTGGCGGTTCTGCTTGACGTCGATAATGACGATCTCGTCTCGTGGGCCGCGCTTGCCCGCGGTCGCGATGAGCCGACCGTCGGGGGACCAGCTCGCCTGGGAATTGATGAACCGGAACGTCTCGTAGTTGCTGCTGTAGGTGGATTTCAGCAGGCGCCGGTCGACCTTGCCGGTTGCCACGTCGGCCAGGTACAGGTCGACGAAGAAGAAGTCCTTCTCGCTGAAATACGCCACCTTGCTGCCGTCAGGGGAGAGGGCCGGTGCGAGATGCAGCGTCCCCTGCGACCGCGCTTTCGTGAGCATCGCGGTGGCCATCGCCCGGGCCTTCGGCCGGGTGCCGATCTCGGGGAGATATTTCTTCTGGACCGCGTCCCGCCACTGATCCGAGAGCTGATTCAGCGTGAGGCCAAGCACCCGGCGGAAGGCGCCTTCGATGCCGGCGGTTCGCGATGTCTGCAGGATCGCGCCGATCGCCTCGTCGCCCCATCGCTCGCCGATGTAGGCCAGCAGGGCGTGCCCGAAACGGTAGGGAAAGACCCGGGGGTCATTCTCGAGCTGATTGATCGTCGGGAGTTTCCCCTCGATCGCGGCATCGCGCAGCCACATCGCCGTGTTGGGGTCCACCGAGCCGAGCGACATGTATTCGGCCATGCCCTCGACGAACCAGAGGGGCGGATTGACGGCGATCAGCGTCGAGATGCCGCCGCCTGCCTTGCCGCCGGACCAGATGTCGTACTGAAACTGGTGGGTCATCTCGTGCGTGAGAACGTGCTGGTTTTCCGCATACGAGCCCGTCAGAGGAAAGATGTTGCGATGCTTGAGGAAGTCGGTGAAGCCACCGGTGCCCTCGCCGACATCACCCGGCGTCGCGTTGGTCTGAATGAAGTCGGCGTGCGAGGCGTAGACGATGATCGGCTTGCGCTCGTGGAACTGATGGTTGAGCACCTTGGCGAGTCGGGCGTACGACCGCTCCGCCATCCGCGCGACGTCCATCGCCGCCGGGCGCTCGCGCTCGTAGAAGTACACATCGAAATGCTGGGTCTCGATGATCTTGAAGCCGAATGACTCGTACTGGACCTTGTTCTGGCCGAAATACTGGGCGGAGAGCGAGGCCGGCAGAGCCAGCAGGGCGGAGAGCAGCGCGGGGGCGCAGCGTCGCAGCATGATAAAACCTCGTCAGGAGGAGCCGATCAGCAGCTCCGGTGCGTCGCTCCAGAGCCGCTCGAGCTGATAAAACGAGCGGGTCTCCGGATGGAACAGGTGGACCACGAAATCCACGAAGTCGAGCAGGACCCAGCGTCCGCCCGGCAGGCCTTCGATGTGATGGGCGCGGTGACCGCGCCGATTGAGCTTCTCGATCACTGACTCCGCGATGCCGCGGACGTGCGCGTCGGAGGTGCCGGACGCGATGACAAAGAAATCAGTGGCATCGTACATGGTGCGGAGATCGATGACCACCACACCATTGGCTTTCAGATCGCGGATGGCGTCGATCGCGATGCCGAGACCCTCGGGCAAGCCGGTTCGAACGGTCGTCCGCTCGGCGCTGTGGTGCGCCGCCTTATTATCCCTCACCGGCTCGCCCCCGGGTTGAGACGGGCCGGCGTGCCGTCCTCCACCTGATAGAAGATGCCCCATGCACCGGGACCAACATGGGTGCCGAGCACCCCGGTGGCGAGAGTTACGAAACAATTCCGTGGCCGGTACGCCGCGACCAACGCGGTCCGGACCCGCTCGGCCACCTCCGGTGCGTCGGCGTGCGCGACGCCAAATCGGACGACCGTTGGACGCGGTGTCAGCCGGCGATCCAGCAGCGACAATACACGGGGGACGACGTTGTCCCGTCCGCGCACACGGTCCACCGGGACGACTCGGCCGTCCGGGTCCAGCGACAGGATCGGCTTGACGTCCAGCATCCCGCCCAGCCACGCCTTGCCCCGGCTGACCCGTCCCGAGCGAATGAGGTTGTCGTACCGGTCCACGGTGAGCAGCATTCCCGACTGGCGTCGGATCCGCGCCAGTTCGGTCACGATCGAGTCGGCGGGCCAGCCCGACTCGGCCAGCTCGGCCGCGCGGAGCGCCAGCATTCCTACGCCCAGCGACGCCGATCCGCTGTCGACGAGGTGGACCCGCTCCAATCCCTTCCCGCGCCGGGCGGCCTGCCCGGACTGAAAGGTGCCGGAAAGCCCTGATGAGAGCAGCACGCCCACGACGTCGTCAGCCTCCTGGAGCGCATCACGAAACACCCGGGTGAAATCCGCCGGAGTGGGCTGGGAGGTCGTCGGCAGCTCCTTGGAAGCGCGCAAGCGGCGGTAGAACTCCTCCGGCCTCAGCTCGACCCGATCCCGGAACGACTGGTCGCCGAACAGGACCTGCAGCGGGACCAGGGTGATGCGATGCCGATCGAGCACCGCGTCGGGCAGGTCGGCGGAGCTGTCGGTCACGATGGCAACCGGGCGGCGGTCGCCATGAGCCAGCTGCCGGTGCTGCTGCCGCATGTCCTCCGCCTTGGTCGTCTCGACCGTTCCCCAGCGCGCGGCCGAGGCGAAGACAGCCTCCGGCACATCGGTGTGTACGTGAATCTTGAGGATGTCACCGGTGCTGATCACGACGATGGATCCGCCGAATGCGTGGAGGGCCGCTCGAACCTCGTTCGCGGGAGGCAGCTGTTCCCCGCGCACCAGGACCTCGGTGCAGTACTGGAAATCGCGATCGGCAGCGACCTCGGCAAAGACGACCGGGGGCGGACCATCGGAGTCGGCACCGCCGGCGGGGAGCAGCGGATCGCCCTGGATGAGCCGGACGACTCCTTCCACCATCCGCATGAATCCCTTCCCGCCGGCGTCCACGACGCCGGCCTCCTTCAGCACGGCCATCAGTTCCGGGGTGTGCGCCAGGGCGACCTCCCCCTCACGCAGGAGGTAGCGCATGAAGTCGCCGATGTCTTCGGACTGGCGGGCGCCGCGCTCGGCCGCCGCGGCCGCCTCCCGTGCAACCGTCAGGATGGTGCCCTCGCGCGGGTCATCGAGCGAGGACTCGAGAGTGTCGGCGCCGCGCCGCACGGCTCGCGCGATGTCCGACGCGCGGGCCGAGGTGCGATCGCCCAGCCCCTCGGCAAATCCGAGGAGGAAGTGCGCCAGCATCATCCCGGAGTTGCCCCGCGCCCCCAGCACCGCTGCTCGTGCCGCCGTGCTGGCCGTGGCCTGAAGCGAGGCGTCGCCGAGCGCCCGGAGGGCGTCGGCGACGGCGCGAAGCGTCAGACTGAAGTTGGTGCCGGTGTCGCCGTCGGGCACCGGAAACACGTTGATCCGGTTGATCTCTTCGCGGCCCGCCGTGACCCAGTCGGCCGCGGCGAAGAAGGATCGCGCGAGGCGGGGTCCGTCGACGTAGGCGATTCCGACGGTCATGCCTGCCGGCTTACTCCGCGACGACGTTCACGTGCACTTCGGCCCGGATGTCGCCGTGGAGGCGGACCCCGACGGTGTGATGGCCAAGGCTCTTGATCGGCTGATCGAGCTCGATGCGCCGCTTGTCCACCTCGTAGCCCTTTGCCGCCAGCGCCTCAGCGATATCGGCCGTCGTGATCGAACCGAACAGCTTGCCTTCTTCACCGGCCTTGCCGGTCAGCTCGATCGCCGCGGTGCTGAGTCGCGCCGCCTCGGCCTGCGCCTCGGTCCGGTCCGCCTCGGCACGAACACCGCGCGCCCTGGTTTCCGCGGCGATACGCTTCTTGTTGCCCTCGGTCGCCTCGTAGGCCAGCCCATTGGGCAGCAGGTAGTTACGACCAAAGCCTGGCTTGACGCGGACCATGTCGCCGGCCTTGCCGAGCGACTTCACGTCTTCGCGCAGGATCACTTCCATCATGGGCTGAACCCTCCAGTTGACGGCGGCGCCAGGCGCCGCCGGAAATCTACCCAGGAGTCCGCCAGTCCGAGCAGCGCCAGGCCGCTCACGGCGAACGGAGACAAGAAGATCGCGACGAGCGACAGCACCAGGACGATCATCCGGGGCGCCGAGCGTGCCACCGTCCAGAAGACGGCCAGCCCGCGGACGGTGTAGAGCACGACGCAGACGAGCAGGACATTCTGTGCGACGATGCGAATCGAGATCGGGTTCAGCGCGTCGCCGACCGGCAGCACCAACGCCGCCAGCGCGATGACGGGAGCCCAGACGAACTGATCACCGAATCGGAATGCCGCGAATGCCGGCTCTGACCGGATGAGCGGGTGTTCCGCTACCTGCTGATACACCCGCCAGGCCAGCGCGAGCCCGCCCAGCGCGCCCAGCACCAGAATCGCTGGGAACAGCGCAGCCACGTCATCGGCGCCCGCGGCCAGTTGCGTGAAGAGTCGCTGGGCGGTTTCGCCGGCCGATCCCTGCGCCGCCGCCGCGGTCGCCTGTTGCTGGAAGAACGCGTGGGTGTCCCGCGCGGCTTCCACCTGGACCTGCGGCCAGCCGAATCCGAACTGGCTCCCCCAGATGAGGACACCCGCGCCCGCGGCGGCGATCGCCGTCAGCGCGCGGCCGAAGACCGGGCCCGGCCGCCACAGCATGAGCACGACGAAGGCACCCGTCAGCAGCACTCCCGCGGCCCGCACGAACTGCGCGAACAGCCCCCCGACGGCGAGCAGCGAGATGGCCAGCAGCGGAACCGACACCGCCAGCAGGATCAGCTCCCGCCGAGCCGCGGGGCGCGAAACCAGCAGCAGCACGACCAGCGGCCCCAGGACGAAGACCCACGGGGCCAGCAGCAGATACGCCGCCACCAGCAACGCGGTCGCCAGCACGCCGTGCCGGCGCTCCGGGGCCACGAGTCCGCTGGTCAGCCGGCGAATCCCTTGATATACGGCAGCAGCGCGAGCTGCCGCGCCCGCTTGATCGCCGTGCTCAGCTGACGCTGATGCCGCGCGCAGGTGCCCGACAGGCGGCTCGGCAGGATCTTGCCGCGCTCCGTGAGAAACCGGGAGAGCGTACGCTCATCCTTGAAATCGACGACCCGGACGCCCGACTCGCAAATGGCGCAGGTCTTCGCGGCGCGCTTCATTCGTCGTCCTCCTCGTCGCCGGTTTTCGCAGCGGACACCGGGACCGGCTGAGCTCCCTCGTTCGCGACGACGAGGTGGCGCAGCACGCCTTCGTCGAGCTTGATGGCACGCTCGAACTCCGGCAGCGCGACCGCGGCCGTCTCGAACTTGGCGACGACGTAGTTGCCGATTTCGTGCTTCCGGATCGGGTAGGCCAATGCGCGCTTGCCCCAGTGATCCAGAGTGGGGGCGTCGACGCCATCCTGCCTGATGAGGGTGTGGAAGCGCTCGAGGCGCTCGGTGATGGCCGTGTCTTCGAGGGCACTATCGAAGATGTAGACCACCTCATACTGGTGGGTCATGACACCGTCCTTTGGACGAGTGCCGGGCTCGGGGCCCGGCGGGTGCGCCCCGGCCCTGGTGCGGGGCCGAGGAGGAGATATGTGAGCCTGCAATAATAGCTTGACCGGGAGCTGGATGGTAGGGAGCGGCTGAGCCTATGACGTGAATCGAAACAGCATGACATCACCGTCGTTCACGACATATTCCTTGCCTTCGGCCCGTGCCAGTCCCTGGTCCCGTGCCGGCTTCCAGCCTCCCACGCGCACGAACGCATCGTAGCTCACCGTCTCCGCCCGGATAAACCCCTTCTCGAAGTCCGAATGGATGACACCGGCGGCCGCCGGGGCCTTGTCTCCGCGGTGAATCGTCCAGGCGCGCACTTCCTTCTCGCCGGCCGTGAAGTAGCTCTGAAGCCCGAGGAGGTGGTAGGCGCCGTGTGCGAGGCGGTCCAGCCCCGACTCGGACAGCCCCAGGGATTCGAGAAACTCCGCCCGGTCTTCGGGGGGCAATTCGGCGAGTTCGGCCTCTACCTTGGCGGAGAACGTCACGATCTCGCCGTCGGCATCCTCGCGTTCGAGCGACTGACGCAGGGCCTCGACAAAGCGATTGCCGGTATTGATGTCGGCCTCTCCGACATTGGCGGCGTAGAGGACTGGCTTCGAGGTCAGCAGATTGAACGCGCGGTAGGCTGCACGCTCCTCGTCGCTGGGCGTGACGTCCCGCGCCGGCGTTCCGGCAGCGAGCACCGGCTGGAGCTGCTCCAGCAGCTTGAGCTCCAGTCTCGCCTGCGCATCCCCCGACCGGGCCGCACGGGCCGCCTTGTCGAGTCGTTTCTCCACGCTCGCGAGATCGGCCAGCCCCAGCTCGATGTCGATGATCTCACGGTCACGCGCCGGGTCCACCGGGCCCATGACATGCTGGATGTCGTCGTCCTCGAAGCAACGGACCACGTGGACGATCGCATCAACTTCGCGGATGTTGGCGAGGAACTGATTGCCGAGCCCCTCGCCCTGGCTGGCGCCCTTGACGAGGCCGGCGATGTCGAGGAATTCCACCGTCGCCGGCAGCGTCCGCTCCGGACTGACGATACGGGCGAGCTCATCCAGCCGGCGATCAGGTACCTGCACCACGCCGGTGTTCGGCTCGATGGTGGCGAACGGGTAGTTGGCGACCAGCGCACCGGCGGAGGTGAGTGCGTTGAACAGCGTCGACTTGCCGACGTTGGGGAGTCCGACGATTCCGAGTCGCAGCATGAGCCTTCTCTTACCGGTTGAAGCGCGTCATCGCCCGCTCGACGCCATCCACGATCCACGCCTCGACGGCATCCGCCATCGGATCGAGCAGGCCGTCTACGGTTGCCCGCTCCTCGGTGCTGAACGGGCCAAGCACGAAGTCGGCGAGATCGGCCGTCGCCGCCGGCACCGGGCCGACTCCGATGCGGAGCCGCGCGTAGTCCTGCCGGCGCAGGGTCGCTTCGATGCTCTTGAGCCCGTTGTGCCCGCCGCTCGATCCCGCGCCCCGAAGCCGGAAGCGGCCGAGGTCGGTCGCGACATCGTCCACGAGCACGAGGAGATGCTGCGCCGGATCGAAGCCGTCGGCCGCGAGCATCGGGGCCAGCGCCACGCCGCTCCGATTCATGTACGTCTGGGGCTTGAGGAGCAGTACGTCGCGCCCATCGAATGCGCCGCTGGCCTGGCGAGCCCGCTCGGCACGCTTGAATGCGCCGAAGCGCCACCGGGCGGCGAGATGGTCCACGAGAAGAAACCCGGCGTTGTGCCGGGTTTCCGCGTACTCCGGGCCGGGGTTGCCCAGGCCAGTGATGACGAGCAGTGCTTACGCCTTCGGTTCGGTATCCTCGCCCTCGGCCTTCGCCTTCCGGATGAGCTCGGGCTCGGACGAGGTTGCTTCCTCCACGACGACCGGTGCGACTTCCTCGCTCCGCGGGGCGACCACGGTGACGACCGGCAGATCTCCGTCGTTCAGGATCTCGGCCTTCTCGACTGTGATATCGCGGACGTAGAGCGAATCGCCAATGCCCAGATTCGTCACGTCGAGATCGATGCTCGCAGGGATGTCTCCCGGGAAGACTTCGACTTCGAGCGTACGGAGGATGTGGTCGAGCACGCCGCCGAAGTTGCGCACGCCGTCGGCCGTGCCGGTGAGATGGACCGGAATCTCAACGGTGATCTTTTCGTCGGCGTGAATCTCGTAGAGATCGACGTGAATGATATCGGCCGGGCGAATCGGATTGCGCTGGATTTCGCGGAGGATCGCCTTGATCGGTGCGCGGCCGTCCACGGTCACGTCCACGATCGTGCTCGCCGCGCTGATCCCGATCAGCATCCGGCTGAGCGCCGGCGCGTCGACCACCAGGGCCTCGGGCTCGCGCCCGTGCCCGTAAATAACGGCAGGAACCTTGCCCGCGCGGCGGAAGGAGCGGGCCGCGCCCTTGCCGGTGCTGTTCCGTGTCGACGCCTGCAGACTCACCTGTTGTGCCATTGTTCGATCCCTCGTATGTGGTACGCCACCCGGCGCAGTATCAGTCGAACAGCGAGCTCACCGATTGGTCGCTGTGGGTGTAGCCGATCGCCTTGGACAACAGTCCCGCGATCGATAGAACCTTGAGCCGGTCAAACCGCCGCTCGGGCGGAAGGCCGATCGTATTCGTCACGGCGACTTCCTTTACCGGGGACGCCATCAGGCGTTCGACCGCGGGGCCCGACAGCAGGGCGTGCGTCGCACAGCAATAGACGTCCTCGGCACCCAGTCGCTTCAACGCGATCACCGCCTCCGCCATGGTGCCGGCGGTGTCGATCATGTCGTCCGGAATCAGGCAGTCCTTGCCGCGGACATCTCCGACGACGTTCAGCACCTCGGCG
Organism: Gemmatimonadales bacterium; assembly: GCA_038321865.1. Classification (GTDB taxonomy): domain Bacteria; phylum Gemmatimonadota; class Gemmatimonadetes; order Gemmatimonadales; family GWC2-71-9; genus JAICUF01. The sequence continues at coordinate 133,405 of JBBQFH010000002.1, read as the reverse complement.
ACGTTGGCCGACGGGCGGCGCTTGTCGATGATCGCGAGCGATGCATTGAGCCGCTTGGCGAAGCCGCGGGCCATCTTAGCCGAGCCCACGTCGGGGGCCACGATGGCGAGGTCGCGCAGCGACTTCTGCCGATAGTGGTTGACGAACACCGGCGCCGCGTAGAGATGATCGACCGGCAGATCGAAGAATCCCTGAAGCTGATGCTGGTGAAAGTCCATCGCCAGCACTCGGTCGGCGCCGGCCATCGAGACCATGTTCGCCATCAGCTTCGCGCTGATGGCGACGCGAGGCTGGTCCTTGCGATCCTGGCGCGCGTACCCGAAATACGGAATCACCGCCGTCACCCGGGCCGCACTCGCCCGCTTGGCCGCGTCCATGAGGAGCAACAGCTCCATCATGTTCTCGGCCGGCGGATTGGTCGGCTGAATGATATAGACGTCCCGCCCGCGCACATTCTCGTCGATCTTCACGAACAGCTCGCCGTCGGCAAAGCGCCGGATCGTCACCGCGCAGAGCGGCTGCCCGAGATGCGCCGCCACCTCTTCCGCGAGGGCGCGATTGGCAGTGCCGCTCAGGAGCAGCATCTGGCTTCGGGAGAGCGAGAGGTCCGTCATGTTTACAGCCCGACAACCTACCCAGGGAACAGGGGTTACGTCAACTCGGAAGCGATGCGCCGCGGCCTCCGGATCCGTGGCACGGATCACGGCGCGGCGCCGGGGTGATATGAATATTCCGCCGGTCCAGCCGGGAGCGGGAGCTGGTGAATCGACTGAAGCGTCGGGCGGTGGCACCGAGATGGATGCTATCAGTCCCGAATACATTCGTAACGGAGAGGTACCCAATGATTTCTCGTACTCTTGTCGCCGCGGCCGGCGCGGTCGGTCTGCTGGCGTTGTGCGCATGCAAGACCGGCGACTATGCGACTGCCCCAGGCGACGGGCCCGCGGTAGTCACCCAGCTCACGTGTACACAGAACGGCGTTCCGGGTGCGTGCACGCTGCCGGTTGAGGCGGCGATCACCTCGTTCGACGTCATCATGGCGGGCAGCAGCTGTGCGGCGACCAACGACCGGTTGCGCATCGTCTCGCCCACGACCGACGACCTCACCAGCGATGCCTGCCACGTCCCCATGAACAAGAAGTGGACGATCTCCGGCCCCTACGCCGGCGGATCGGCCATCAACATTCAGATGCTATCGAGCCAGCTCGAGCGTACCCCGATTTTGCAGGCGACTGGCCAATATCCGCAGTGGACGCTGACCTTCGAGGATGGCGGCGACGCCGACATCAACGATGTCGTGCTCACGGTGACGGCGCATCCCGCGAGCTGATCGTTCGCGGCGCTAGGAAGGCAGGCAAGACAATCGCCCGGGCGGCCAGTGGCCGCCCGGGCGATTGTTCACTCATGCAGGCAGTTCAGCCAGCCTAGCGGGGACACACCTCGTCCACAACCGGTCCCTGGCCTTCGTGACCCGGGTTGTCGGCGTAGTTGCCGTCCTGGTCCACGTGCGCGATCCGCACGATGTTGCCGGCGTACTGGTTTCCGGACTTGGTGACGGTGCTGGTCACGATGATCGTGACGATGTCGCCGATGTTCTCCGGCGGGTTGGAGCTGTTGCCCGGCAGCGACTGCCACGTCGAGCCGCATGAGCCGTTGACCAGCACCGCGAAGCCCTTGAAGCCGGCGACGCCGTGGTCGACCACGCCGCTCATCTTGTTGTTCTTCCACCACTGCGCGCCCCAGAAGTACTGATGATCGCCAACGCCGTCATACGTGACGTCGCCGACAACGAAGGCGTACTGAGGCGGCGCGGCCGGAGTAAAGAACGCCGTCGCGGTGAAGCTCAGAGCCGACGGATTGAGACAGACGACCTGATCGTAGCCGGCGTACCGGAAGGCGCCGGCCGGCGGCAGCGGGCAGGGCACGGTCGCATCAAACGCGGCCGGCGCCACCCGCGTGTTGAGCAGGAGGATCCGCAGCGTGTTGGTGCCATCCTGGATGGCCGCACCGGCGTCGGTGAGGCTCAGGCTGCCCGTCCAGTGACCGGAGATGTCGCCGGCGGGATCGTGGCGGCCGATCTCGGTGCCGTTGAGGTAGACGATCGCGTTGTTATCGGCCTTGATCGTGATGTTCAGGCCTTTGCCCGTCGCGCCAGCCGGCACGGTAAACGTCGTCTGGAACGCGTACGTACCGGTCGGGACGCGGTACTCATTGGCGTTGGCCTGTGCCCCGATCCAGGACGAGCCGGTCAGCGGTGCGCCCCAGCCCGGGTCTCCCGGCGAGCCGGCCAGAACCGCCGTCAGATCGAACGAGTTGACGCACGAGCCGCTGGGGTTCACGCTGCCGTCCATCACAGTGCTGAAGCCGCAATACTGGACCGCGCTCGTGCTGGCGAGCGCAATCTGCGTGGATCCGGCCGGTGGCGCGGTCGTACCGACAACCAGCATCGGATGGGCGTTGGACAGCGCGGTCGGTGAAACCGGATCAGACGAGCAGGCGGTTACCGCCAAGCCCAGCCCGGCTGCCATGGTCCAAAGTGCATACCTGGAAATCGTGCGGCGCATCGATGCCTCCTGCCAACGAGAACGGTGAGGAAACGGGTCCGGCGGTCGGCCGGTGGGAGCTATGAGTCGCGATTGGGAGTCGAACCAACCCTACCTGAGCAAGAGGCGCGCCCCTGTGTGACGTGGATCACCAAGCCCGAGACGTCTACCGAGCTTAGGGTGTATATCATGGAGAACCAAACGGTTGGGCCGTCATCGCGACCTGAACTGAACGACCGAGGCTCCGCGGTCACGAATGCCAAGTTGTACATGCGCCACATCGTCCTGTGGCGACCGCAACACATGTTGCGGCGGCGGCTTAGCCGATTCTTGGGTCTACCGGCCGGTCCGTTTCGCTAGCTCCTTCACGGCATCAGGTACGTTGGCGTCGGCGGCCTCCTTCAGGAACCGCATCCCGGCAGAGTCGTCCTTGGCCGTGCCCCGGCCCTTGAAGTACATCTGCGCCGCCTGCCATGCGGCCGTCGCGGAGCCCTGGCCGGCGGCCTTGCGGTACCACTCCAGGGCCTCCGCTTCGTTCTTTTCGACGCCACGTCCTCGAGCGAGATCATCGCCCAGCTTCTGCTGGGACATCGGATCGCCGGCGTCGGCGGCACGCCGGTACCAGGTCACGGCTTCGGCCTCGTTCTTCTTGACGTTGCTGCCGGTTTCGAGTCGATACGCCAGCAGCTGCTGCGCCTTGAGCAGCCCCGCAGCGGCGGCCAGTCTCAGCCGAAGGATCGATTCGGCGGGATTGGCCGCCACTCCGCGCCCGATGTCGAGCATCTGGGACAGGAGATATTGGGATTCGGCATCGTTCTGCCCGGCGGCCTTCCGGTACCAGGTCACTGCGTCGGACGGGCTCGCCGGGATGCCGTTCCCTTTGTCATACATTGTGCCGAGGATGCGCTGCGCGACGGCGTTGCCGGCGTTCGCCTGGGCCAGACAGACTGGTGCCACGGTCGCATAGTCGGCAGGGGCGGGGTACCTCGTGCAGGTCGCGGCCGCGACGGTCGGAGCGCCCTTTGATGCTGCCGCTTGCGCCGCAGCACGACGGCTCACCGGCTTCGTATCGGTGATCTTGGGCGTCGTCTGCGCCCCCGGCACCGCACCGGCACTGCCGAGTCGCGGGTTGGCGGACGGCACCGAGGATGTCGTCGTAGGAGACGGCCTCACGGTCGCGGTATCCCTGCCCACGGGCTGTTTCGGACCGGCGGGCAAAGGCGGCGCGACCGCTCCCGGCGCTTTCGCGCCCGGCTGGATGACTGCCGCCGATTGAGCAGCGCCCTGCTTGACAGGCGGTGTCGACTCGGATGACTTCTTCGGCTTCCCACCTGAGGTCAGCAGCGCGGCGCCGGCCAGGGCGCCCAGCAGCACGACCGCCGCCGCGCCGATCATGACTCCGCGCCGGGGGGCGGTCGCGCCGCCTGGCTTCCGTTCGGACTTGGTCTTGACGGTTGGCGCCGCGCTCGTGGCCGGGTCGGCGTCGATTGCCGCCGCGAAGGCGAGCATGTCAGGGAAGCGTTCCGAGGGTTCCTTCGCCATTGCCCGCTGGATTGCGCCCGACAGCGCGGATGGGACGCCGGCGACCTTGGTCTCGATCGGTGCCGGCGTCGCGACCAGCTGCTGATACAGCACGGCCCGCGTCGACTGCCCGCCGAAGGGGAGCTCCCCGGCCAGCATGCGATAGCCGACGACCGCGAGTGAGTACTGATCACTGCGGGCGTCGATCGACCGGTCAGCCGACGCCTGCTCCGGACTCATGTACTGCGGCGTCCCGATGATGATGCCGGTCGTGGTGAGCGACGACGCCGGGTCGGAATCGGCCGCGAGGCCCATTGCCTTGGCGATGCCGAAATCCATGAGGAGGACGCGTTTGTCGCGGCCTTCCAGCATGATGTTCTCGGGCTTCACGTCCCGATGAATAATCCCGGCATCATGCGCGGCGGCGAGGCCAAGCGAGGCTTCGCGGAGGATCCGTGCGACTTCCGCCGGCGCCATGGCACCATCCCGATCGAGGATCTGGCGAAGGCTTTCTCCGACGACCAAAGGCATGATGATGAAGGCCAGCCCCTGCGCCTCGCCGATGTCGTAGACCGGCACGATATGCGCGTTCCGCAGCGTCGCGATGGTTTCGGCCTCACGGCGGAAACGCTGGACGAGTTCCGGCGACAGGCCGAGGTCCGGACGCAACACCTTGACCGCGAGATCTCGCTTGAGCCGGAGATCCCGGGCGCGGAACACCTCGGCGAAGCCGCCGGCCCCGATGCGGTCCTGCAGCTGATAGCCCGGACCCAATGCGCGCTGAAGCTTCCGCAGGAGATCGGCCGGGCCGATACCCGCAGTGCGCGTGGTGGTGACGACTTCCCCCGTGTGCGCGTTCATTCCTGCAGGCGTCGCGGTGCCGCAGACGTAGCAGAACGACGCCATTCCGGGGAGCGGCGTCTGACAGGTGGGGCAGGCCCAGGTAGGCTGGCTCATGATCTCAGGGATTTCACTGTACGAGAGTACCCTTTAACGCCACGCCGTCAAGGGGTTGGACGCATTGGCCCTGGTGGATTCGAACCACCATTCGCGGATCCAAAGTCCGCTGTCCTGCCATTGGACGAAGGGCCAGCACTCGAAACTTAAGCGGAAACCGGGATAGCAGCCATCGTGTCCGTCGCCGTCAGCGCCCCATGCTTCCGGTGCAGCATCACGGCAGCATCGTCACGATCCCGAACCGAGCGGTAGATCGCGAACAGCGTCGAGCCCGAGCCGCTCATCCGGCAGACCAGCGGGCGGGTGCCTACCAGCGCCTCGAACGCCGTCCGCACTTCGGGCCGATGTTGGAACACCGCCGCCTCGAAATCGTTGCCCGCCATCCGGCCGATATCACCCCAGGTGGACAGTGCCTCCAGGTCGAGGGCGAGCCCACCGCGGCGACCTGCCGTCTGGCGCGACGCGTCGACCCATCCGTACGCTTCAGCGGTTGCGATGGGTCGAGGCGGGGTGACCAGCAGGACCGGTGCAGCCGGGAGCGGGGGGAGGCGAAGCATCCGTTCACCGTGCCCCCAGGCGAGCGCGAGCGGCGCGCCCGAAAGGAAAAAGGGAACGTCGCTGCCCAGCCTCGCGGCGAGCTGGAGGAGTTCGTGGCGAGGCACGGCGGAGTTGGCCAGCTGGTTGGTTGCGACGAGGACGGCGGCCGCGTCGCTCGACCCCCCACCGAGGCCGGCGCCCACGGGAATCCGCTTGGTGAGCCGGATCTGGACACCGAACCGATTGCCGGTCGCGTCGAGCACGAGCTGCGCCGCCCGCACGGCGAGATTGTCCGCCGCCGGCCCGAGATCGGTCGCGTCGCACAGCAGGCTCACACCGGCGTCGGTTCGCTCCACCGCGATGTCATCCGCCAGCCCCAGCAGGCAGTACACCGTTTCGATCCCGTGAAAGCCGTCGGATTCTCGCGCGAGGACGCGCAAGAACAGGTTGAGCTTGGCAGGGGCCCGGATCGTGATCCGATCAGTCATCGGGGCGAGACGACCGAATCTCTGCGAGCGACAGCCCGGTGCGCGCGAGCGACCAGACGCCGAGCAATGTGATCGGCACGAACGTCGTTGCGTGGTAGACGATCGCATAGGCCGCGCCGCGCGACGCCGAGACGCCATAGAGCAGGAGCACCGCACTGATCACGGCTTCGAACACCCCGATATAGCCAGGCGTAGACGGCAACGCGATCCCGAAGACGAGCAGCCCCTGCAGCAACAGCGCACCGCCGAAGCCGACCGGGAGGTCGAATGCCGCGAACGCAATCCAGAACGCGGCTGCGTTGACGAGCCAGATCACCACCGACCAGAGCACCACGCCGGCGAGCCGTCCGGGGGAGCGGAGCGACGCGAGTCCGTGGCGGAATCCCTCGATGGCCTGCACGACGGCCGACGCCAGCCTGCCAGCCGGCAGCACGGAGCGGGTGATGCGCTCGGCAGCGACCGGCCAGATCACGATCACGAGCGCGACCAGCAAGGCCGCCGCTGAAAGGAGCCCCGCCGTGGTGGCCGCATGCGCAATCGAAACGCTGGTGCCGCCGACGGTGATCGTTGGCGGAAGGTGCGCTGCCAACAGCGCGCCCGTGAGCAGCGCGACCACCGTCAGGCCGTCGAAGACACGCTCCACCGCGACCGACGAGATCGCGGCCGTGAGCCGGGCTCCCGTGAGCCGAGCGGCCGCGAAGCATCGGACCAGCTCCCCCGCGCGAAAGGGGAGCACGTTGTTGGCCATGAACCCCATCGCAATGGCGTGCCACAGCGGGACCGCGGGAAGACCGTTGCCGTCGTCAGCGCGAAGCAGCAGGCGCCACCGGATCAGGCGAAGGGGGAATGTGGCAGTTGCGACGGCCACGGCGAGGGTGAGTGGCAGTACCCGGGTCGCCCGGATCTCACGCAGCAGCGTGGCGGTGTCGGTGCCGCGCAGCACCCAGACCAGCAGGCCAAGCGAAAGCAGCGTTCCGACGACCAGGGGCCACCAGCGCCGGCGCGATGTGGCGGCGGTGCTAATCGGACCGATCCAGCGCGAGCGGCACGAGATCCAGCAGTTCAAGGAGCAGCGGTTCGCCCGGGAGAAGGGGGCTGTGGCTGGAGAGCCGTGCCGCCAGCGCATCACGCACCTCGACGGCGCGCTCGAGCGCTGCCCGCCCGCGATAGCAGAGGTCGCGGATGTCGACCGGGGCCCGCTCCGTGTCCCCGTCAGGGCCGGCGTCATGCGGGCGCCTGATGAGCTGGTCCACCGAGGATGCCGCCAGGCCGTGGTCGCGAATCAGCTTGCCGTATGTCGCGTAGGTTGCCTCGAGACTGTTCACTTCCGCCGCGTCCGGCGTCCGCGACGGGATCGTCGCGGGTCGCGCCTCATCAGGGGTCGCATAGTCGAGCGACTCGATCGGTACGATGTCAGCGTCTGCCAGGTTCGCAGGCGCTGGGGCCGGTCTGGCATCCGCAGCCTTTTCCTCACTCTGAGCCACCGACTGGTCGAGCCGATGGGCCAGATCGAGCAGCCGCCGTCCCACCTCATGCTGGTCCGCCGCATCGGCAAGACTCCGCAGCAGGGCCCCGGCCTCACGAAGGATCGCGGCGAATTCGGCGTCCCCGCCCGCGGCGGCTCCGGACGCGATCGCCTCGCGCGCGGAGCGCCCGAACACGGTGAGCGCGGCCGCGACGGGGTCGCCGCCCGCGGTCGCGACCGAGCGCAGGGTTCCGACCAGGCTGTAGAGGCGCAGGTCCCGGATCGTCGCCGACTCGGCGTCGACGATCCGGTCGGCGGCCTGGAAAAGGTGCTCGCCGTAGCTCACCAGCTCCACGCCGCTCAGCGGGGTCGGCGCGCTGAACTGTGGCTGGCTCTCGGAGCGGTGGAACGGTGTGGCGTCGCCGTCCACGTACAGCGACTCGATCGGAACCACGTCGCGCTCGACCGCGAACGCCCGAAGCAGCTGTTCGGTAAAGAGCCGTGCCTCGTCCGGATCCGGGGCGGGACGGCCGCTCCCCGCGACGTCGCGCGCGATCCGGGTGAGCGCCTGCGCGGCGGACTCCAGCAGCCGGTGGACATCAGGTGGCGGCGCGAAGAGCCGGGTGAGGTCGCCGACGGCGAGCTCGATGCCGTCGAGGATTTCGGGGAGCGGGGTGAGCTCGGACAGCTCCGCGAGGCCACGGAGGGATTGCATCCGCCGGAGCACCGCGTACAGCGGCTCCCGCGCGCCCGGAGTTTCCCTGAGCGCCCGCGCGGCCCGGTCAAGGGCACTGGCGATCAGCGCGCCCTCCCGCGCCACGAACGCCCGGACACCGGTGTTGAGCTCAGCCGGTTCCGCCGCCGGAGCGGGCATGGCGCGCGATGTCCCGACGGCCTCTTCGCCGGCCAGCGCGAGTAGATCGGCTTCAATCCGGCTTGCGCGGACGGCATCCGCGGAGCTCCACTCCCGGGCGTTGCGCACCAGCAGGCGGAATTCATCGATCGCCTGTCCGGCTCGTTCGCGCATCGCCGGCTCCCACGCGCTGGTGCCGTCCCGAAGGCCGCGCGCGATCGCCTCGAGCGCCGCCGCGGCCCGGGCAATTGCCGAGTGGCTGGCCATGAGTGCCGACCCGCGCAGCGCGCGCGCATACCGCAGCATCTCGTCGGGTGGCGGCCCCTGGGGTCGGGTCACCAGCTGCTCGAGCCGATCGAGGCACTCTCCCGCCTCCAGCGCGAAGAAGTCGGCGGTGCCCAGCGGGTTGCTCATGTCGCCTCGGGGGACGGTGGGGGTGCGGACTGCAGTCTACGAGTTGCGCCCGGTCAGGTCAACGCGGATGCGCGGCTCGAATCAGCTCGCCCATTTCGGAAACGGCGCGCCCCATGCCGATCATCACGGCGCGACTGACGACGCTATGGCCGATGTTCAGCTCCTCGATCGAAGCGATGGCGGCGACGGCGTGTACGTTGCCATAGGTCAGCCCGTGCCCCGCATGCACCGCCAGGCCCAGCGTCCGCGCCAGCGTGGCAGCCTCCGTCAGTTGCCTGAGCGCGGCGTCGCCTTCCCGCCAGGTCCGGGCGTACCGTCCGGTGTGGAGCTCGATCGCCGCGACGCCGAGATCATGCGCCCGTCGGATGGCGGTGGGATCGGGATCGATGAACAGGCTCACCCGGCACCCGGCGTCGCTCAGCCGGCGAGCCGCCGCCGCGATACGCGATGGGTCGGCGAGGTCGAGCCCCCCTTCCGTCGTCACCTCCGCGCGGCGCTCGGGAACCAGCGTCGCCTGGAAGGGCCGCAGGCGGCACGCCAGGTCCACGATCTGCCCGTTCGTGGCCAGCTCCAGGTTGAGCACCGTCGTCACCGCGGCGCTCAACCGCTCCACATCATCATCCTGAATGTGCCGCCGGTCTTCCCGCAGGTGGGCGGTGATCCCATCGGCCCCCGCGCGCTCGGCCACCAGTGCCGCCGCCACGGGATCGGGCTCGTCGGTCTGCCGGGCCTGCCGCACCGTGGCGACGTGGTCGATATTGATGTACAGACGCAACGCGGTCATTGTTTGGCGCCTGCCGCAAGGTTTATGTTCGCGGCCTCACATTCGATCCGGAGCTCCGCGTGATCCAGCGCTCGTATTTCGGCGCCGCCGCCATCGTGCTTTTCACCGCCTGCAGCGGCAACCGTCCGACCAGTACGGCGCCCGAAACGGCGCCCTCCGCCGAACGCGCGGTGCAGGACTTCATGCGTGCCGTGAGCGACAGCAACGTCGCCAAGATGGCGCAGCTCTGGGGCTCGGCCAAGGGGGCGGCGGCGGTCACGCACGAGCCGTCCGACTACGAGCGACGCATCGTCGTGATCCAGGCGTATCTCCGCGGCGCCAGCTACCGCATCATGTCCAACGATGCCGCCATGGGCCAGGCCGATCGACGGCTGCTCCAGGTCGAGCTCAAGCGCGAACACTGCGACAAGGTGGTCCCGTTTACCGTAGTCAGGTCGGGCAACGCCTGGATCATCAACCAGATAGACCTGGGCGCCGCCGGAAGCCCCGGCCGCCCCTGCGAATCCTCGGGTGCCACGTCACCCTGAAGCCGGGAACCGCCCGATGTTCTATTCAGTGAGCTCGAGGAGCACGCCGGCGGTGGCCTTGGGGTGTACGAACGCTATCCGGCGCCCGCCCGCGCCGATGCGGGGCACTTCATCGACGAGCCGGTAGCCGTCGCGCCGGCAGGCAGCCAGGGCCGCGTCCAGATCGGGCACGCGATAGCAGATGTGGTGGATCCCCGGCCCGCGCCGCGCCAGGAATCTGGCGATCGGGCTTGCCTCGTCCGAGGACGTGAGCAACTCGACTTCCGAATCGCCGAAGGGCAGCGAAACGATCGTTGCCCCGTCCGCCACCTCCGGTGGGTGCGGCGGCTCCAGCCCCAGCACGTCGCGGTAGAAGGCCAGTGCGGCGTCGAGGTCAGCGACGGCGATTCCGACATGGGCGATACGAGACTCGGTCACTCGGGACTCCGGTCGCATACGATTAACTTGCAGGCCCGTGCGGGCCTCACGAATGGAGAATAACAGGATGAGCGCGACCAATACGCAGACCGTTCACGTGACCGACGCCACGTTCGCCGGCGAGATCGAGCAGTCGTCCGGTCTCGTGCTGGTCGATTTCTGGGCCACCTGGTGCGGACCGTGCCAGATCGTCGCCCCGATTCTCGACCAGCTCGCCAGCGAACACACCGGCAAGGTGAAGGTGGCCAAGGTGGACGTCGACTCGAACCAGCGGACGGCCGCGCGCTTCAATGTGCGCTCGATTCCCAGCATTCTCTTCTTCAAGAACGGCCAGCACGTGGACACCGTCGTCGGTGCCGTGCCCAAGGCGACGCTCGAGGGGAAGATCAAGCAGCACCTGGGGTAGTGCCTACCGGCACGCTCTACGTCGTCGCCACCCCGCTCGGCAACCTCGGGGACCTGACACCGCGCGCCGCGGAGATTCTCCGCGGCGTGCCGGTGGTCGCGGCGGAGGACACGCGCCGGACTCGCGGGCTGCTGACCCATCTGGGCGCCAGTCCCCGCCTGCTCAGCTTCCACCAGCACTCCGACCAGCACCGTCTCGACGCCATCCTGCAGATCCTCGCCGACGGGCGCGATGTCGCGCTCGTGTCCGATGCCGGCACGCCCGTCGTCAGCGACCCCGGGGCCGATCTCGTGTCCGCCGTGCGCGCCCGCGGGTCGGCGGTCGTCCCCATACCGGGCGTGTCCGCGGTCGCCACGGCCCTGTCGGTCTGCGGCCTCGAGGGCGACCGGTACCTCTTCCTCGGATTCGTGCCTCGAAAGGGCTCCGAACGGAGCCGGCTGCTGGGTCGAGCGGCGCTGGAGGAGTGGCCGGTCGTGTTCTTCGAGGCACCGAGCCGCCTGGTTGCGCTGCTGGAAGACCTGGCGGGGCTGGCGGGACACGAGCGGCAGGCATTCGTCGCCCGGGAGCTGACCAAGCTCCATGAGGAACTCCGAGCGGGAACGCTCGACGAGCTTGCGGCACATTTTACCGCGCAGGAACCCAGGGGCGAGTTCACCGTAGTGCTCAAGGGGACGGACGCCGCGGCTCAGGCCCCCGACCGCAGCGCGGAAGCGGCGGAGCTGGCGGCGAGGTGGCTGGGCGAGGGCACCTCGCGCCGCGACGTGGTCGAACGGTTGATCAGCATGCTGGGTATCCCGCGGAACGAGGCTTACCGTCGCGTCATGGAGATGCAGTGAAGCGCGGCTGGCTCAGGGCTGCCGCCGTCTGCGGTTTCGCCGTCGCCGCTCCGATCATTGGACTCGGCGGGCAGAGCGCTCCGCCGGGCGCCACCGTGGGCCGGCTGCATTACGAGGGCGGGGGTGACTGGTACGCCAACCCGTCGAGCCTTCCCAACCTGCTCGCGGCGATCCGGACCCGGACGCCGATCCGCGTCGGGAGCGAGGAAAGAGTCGTGACCCTGGCGGGCGACGACCTCTGGGACGTGCCGTACATCTACATGACGGGCCACGGCAACGTCCACTGGTCGGACGCGGACCTTCGGACGTTGCGCCGGTATCTCGAGCAGGGAGGGTTCCTGCACGTAGATGACAACTACGGGATGGACGCGTCGATCCGCGGGGAGCTCGCCCGCCTGTTTCCAGACCATCCGCTGGTCGAAGTGCCGCTGACGCACCCGATTTACCACCTCGTCTACGATTTGCCGCGGGGCGTTCCCAAGATCCACGAGCACGACGGCAAGCCGGCGCAGGGCTTCGGCATCTTTGTCGATGGCCGGCTCGTCGTCTATTACACGTATCAGTCCGACCTCGGCGATGGATGGGAGGATGAAGAGGTGCACCACGATCCTCCCGAAAAGCACGAGGCCGCGCTCCGCATGGGAGTGAACCTGTTCGCCTACGCGGTGGGGTTCGGCGGATGAGTGCTACGCGCGAGGCCCTGGCACGCCTGATCGCTCCGGTCGCCCGGTTGAGTCGAGGCGGCTGGGGGGCCACCGCCGTCGGCGCCGTGGCCCTGCTGCTGGGGGGCTGCGCATGGGTTGCGCGACTGCACTGGTTCGATGCGCCGTACTGGGTGCTCGTGGCCTGGGCACTCGCGCTGCTCGCCGGCGGGGTCGCTGTGCTGGCGGCCCTCCAGGCCGAGCCGGCGCTCCACCTTCGGCGTGTGGCGCGGCGGCTCGAGGCTGGTGGGGCGTGGCGCTCGGGAGCGCTGACCGCGCTGCTCGATCTGCCTGCCGCAGGCGGAAGCCCTTCGCTGCTCGCGCAGGCCGATCGCGCTGAGGCCGCGGCGCTCGAGTCGAGGGGCCGGCAGGCGTTCGACCCCGTCGCTGTCCCGATCCGCCAGCGTGCCGCCGCCGGCGCAGTGTGTGCCGCTCTCGGCCTCACCGCGATCGGCTCGGCCGGCCCGGTGCATGGCACCGCGGCAGCGCTGTGGCATCCCCTCCGCGCCTGGAAGGAGACCATCGCGCCGGTCCGCATTCGCGCGTCGGCCGATGCGGTCGACCGGGGCGGGAGCGTGTCGTTGGTGCTCGATGCACCGGGGCGCAGGGACGCCACCCTCTGGCTGCGCGCGCCGGGCGAGGCCTGGCGGCCCGAGCGCGTGCAGCTCGACTCCGCCGGCCATTCGATCCGGATAGTCGGTCCGCTCCGCGCCGATCTGTACGCCCGGCTGACCAGCGCATCCCGGTCGTCCGACACCGTACTGGTCCGGGTGCGGCTTCCGGTCTTCCTCGGCGCCCTCAGCGTGACGGCGCATTATCCGTCGTATCTGCATATGGACGATGAACCGCTGCCGGTCGGTGGCGACACCATCGTCGTGCCGGCCGGTACCCGGCTGGACACCCGCGGCCAGGCGACGGCCGCGCTCAGGTCCGCTGCCTGGAAAGCGCCGGGCATCGTGCATCGGCTGGCTGTGACCAGCTCGACGTTCGCCGGCAGTCTGATTCCTGCGGCGTCGGCATCGTACGAGCTTCTGCTGGTCACGGCGGACGGTGCGGCGCTGGGCGGAGACACCGTTCGGCTCCCGGTTCGTGTCGTGGCCGACAGCGCGCCGCGGGTCGAGATTCCCGTTCCCGGCGCGGACACCGTCGCGCCGCTCGATCTCCGGGTCCCGCTGGTGCTCGACGTGCGGGACGATCATGCGCTGATGCGGGTGACGCTTGAGAGCCGCCGGGTGAGCCGGCTGGGAGTGGCGGACTCGGTGGTGCGGGAGTCGGTCGCGCTCCCGGCGGAGCGGACCGATCGCGCCATTCTGTCCTACACGCTGCAACTCGATCGCCGCGGACTCCTGCCGGGTGACTCGCTGCGGTACGTGGCCCTGGCGACCGACAACGCGCCACAGGCCCACGTCGGCCGATCGCGTGAGTTCGTCATCCGCGTGCCGACCGCGACGGAGATGCGCGCGGCGCAACGCGAAGCGAGTGAGGCGATCGGCGGGCGGCTCGACTCGATCGCCGCCCGGAGCGCCCGGCTGGAACGTCAGGCGGAGGACCTCGCGCGCGAGCAACCGCGCCCGCAGAACGGCGGTGCCCAGCGCGCCGACAACAGTCTCCAGTTTGACCAGGCGAAGAAGGCGGAGGCCATCGCCCGGTCACAGGAGCAGCTGGTGCGCGACGCGGAGTCCCTTGATCGCGCGCTGCAGCAGCTGCAGGAGAGCGCGAAGCAGTCCGGGCTGACCGATCCGGAGTTTCAGAAACACCTCGACGAAATCCGCCAGGAGCTCGATCGCGCCCTGACACCCGAACTGCGGGAGAAACTCGCCGAGTTGCAGCGCTCGCTCCAGGAACTGGACGCTGAGCGCACCCAGCAGGCGCTTCAGGATCTGGCGCAGGTGCAGAAGCAACTGAAAGAGGCGCTGGAGCGAAGCCGCGAGCTGTTCAAGCGTGCCGCGCTGGAGGGTGATCTCTCGAATCTGGCGCAGGAGGCGAAGGATCTCGCCCGTGCCCAGGAGCAGTGGAACGAGCAGGCGACCCGCGCGGACAGTGCCGCCGCCTCCGCGGAGGAGCGGCAGCTGGCCGCACGGGCGGACTCACTGGCGGCCGGGCTGAAGCAGGCGTCCGAGGCAGTTGAGGATTCGGCGCGGAGCGGCAAGACGGAGTCGGCGTCACGGGCGGCAGCGGACGCGGCGGATCAGATGAAGCAGGCGCAGCAGGCCGCGGCGTCCGGGCAGCGGCCGCAAGCCCAAGCCCACGGCCGGAAGGCGTCTCAGTCGCTGAAGCCGCTCGGCGGCCAAATCGACCAGGACCGGGAGGCGATGCAGGAGGAATGGCGGCAGGAAGTCGCCGACGCACTTGACCGGTCGCTGGCCGAGTCGACGAGGCTGACCGAGCGTGAGCTTGGCGTGCAGCGCCAGTTTCAGCAGGGGGGTGATCCGGCCGCCGCGCGTGGGGAGCAGGGGGCCGTGGAGGAGGGTGTGCAGAAGCTGCTCGATCAGGTACGGCAGGCCTCGGGCCGCAACGCGCTCGTCTCGCCGCAGATCTCGGCCGCGCTTTCTGCGGCTCAGCAGGAGATGGAGCGCGCGCGCGAGGCGGTTTCGTCGGCGGCGCCCAATTCCCGGGAGGCGGCAGAACGGGCAGGCGGCGCGATCGATGCGCTGAACGCGGCGAGCTACGAGCTGGTGCGTGCCCGGGGCGATGTATCGGGGGCGCAGTCCGGCAGCGGTATGGCCGAGGCGATCAAGCGCATGGGCGAGCTGGCGGGACAACAGGGGCAGCTTGGGCAGCAGGCAGGGGGAATGCTCCCGATGGCGGGAAGCTCCGGCATGGCCTCGGCGCTTGAGCGGCTCGGCGCGCAGCAGCGGGCGCTGTCGGAGCAGTTGGAGCGGCTCCGTGCGCAGGGCAACATGCCCGGTGCAGGCGAACTTGCCGACGAAGCCAAGGATTTGGCCCGGCGGCTGGAAGCGGGCCGCCTGGATCGGCAGACCGTCGAGCGGCAGGAGCGTCTCTTCCGCCGCATGCTGGACGCCGGGCGCACGCTGCAGGGGCACGAGGAAGACGAGAAGAAGGAACGGCAGAGCACGACCGCCGCAGGAGACAGCATCAGTCTGCCGCCCGCACTGCGCGCTCGGCTCCAGACTGACGACGGTCTTCGGCCTCCATCGTGGGAACAGCTGCAGCAGCTCTCGCCGGAAGAGCGCCGGCTGGTCATGGATTACTTCCGCAAGCTGTCGGAGCAGCCGGCCCGGCCGTGAGAACCCGAATCTTCGCGCTGCTGATGCTGCCAGCCCTCGGCGAATCCGCCGCGGCTCAGCAGCCCGGACTGGCTCGCGCTCTCGATCTCGAGCGTCAGGGCAGCTACGCGGCCGCGGCGGAAGCCTACCGCGCCGCCCTCGGGGCGCGGCCCGCCGACGTGGCCGCGCTGCTGGGCCTTGAGCGTGCACTGCTCCCGCTCAACCGGACCGCCGAGGCAGCGCCGGCGGCGCGGGCGGCGCTCGCGGCCGGTGCGCCGAGCGCAGTGGGAAACGGAGTGCTGGTCCGTACGTGGATCGCCCTTGGCGCGGCCGACAGCGTGCGGGCGGCTGTGGATCGCTGGGCGCAGTCTGCCCCGGGAGACGAGGCTCCGTATCGGGAGTGGGTCGGCGCGGCCATCGGGCGGGGAGATCGTGCCGCCGCGCGGGCGGGAGTGACGCTGGCCCGGCAGCGGGTCGGGCGCCTCGACGCCCTCGCCCCGGAAGCGGCGCAGCTTGCGATCGGCGAACGGGACTGGACCGGCTCCGCCCACGAGTGGCTGGCCGCGATCCGGCAGGTGGATGGCTTCCGGTACGCCGCGCTGGCGGCCCTGTCCGCAGCGCCGGACCAGGTGCACGCCGATCTGCTGCGTCTGCTGCAGGGAGACGGGGCGGCCGATGGGCGCACACTCGCCGGCTCGCTGATCGCGCGGTGGGGCGACCCGGTCGGCGGGTTCCGGGTGTTCCAGGCCGCCCTCCCCGGCGACAACGTCCAGGCGGCGGCGAGACTCAAGCAGTTCGTCGAGGGGCTGCAGGCGCGGCCGGCGACTCCTGACTCACGGCGCGCCGAGGGGATGGCCTACGAAGCGTTGGCCACGCGGAGCCCGGGGGCCGGCGCGCCGCGGGCGCGCATGCTCGCCGCGCAGGCGTATGCGGACGGCGGGGATCGCGAGAGCGCCAGGCGCATGCTGAACGGCGTGGCGGATGACCGGGGCGCTGCGCCCGCAGCCATGACCGGCGCCGCCGCCACGCTCATCGGCGTCCTGGTGGACGAGGGACGAATGATGGACGCGGACGACCGCCTGCGCGCGGCACGTCTCTCACTGAGCGCCGACGAGTACCTCAGCCTCAACCGCCGCGTTGCCTGGGGCTGGGCGCGCTCCGGCGCGCTCGATCGAGCGGAGCGGGCGCTCGTCGCGGACAGTACGGTGGAAGGGTTCGCGGTGTCGGGGCGGGTCGCCATGCTGCGGGGAGACATCCTGGGTGCGGTAGCCCGACTTCGTGCGGCCGGTCCCTACACCGGCACCCGTGAGGAGGCGGCGAAGCGCGCGTCGCTGCTGGCGCTGCTGCAACGGATCGACGACGACTCGCTGCCCGCGCTCGGCGCCGCGTTCCTTCATCTGGAACAGGGCGACACCGCGGCGGCGGTGTCCGCGCTGTCGCGGCTCGCCGGCAAGCTGGCGCCGGATCGAGGGGGAGCGGAGCTTCGCCTGTGGACGGGCCGGCTGGAGGCCGCGCGGGGCCGCGCGGTGGAGGCGGAGAAGGCGTTTCGGGCCGCCGATGTCGAGGCTGCACCGGCCACGGCGCCGGCAGCGGAGCTCGAGCTGGGCCGTCTGCTGATCGCGCTGGGAAGGCGTCCGGAAGCTGTCGCCACGCTGGAGCACCTGATTCTCACCTACGCGACCAGTGCCCTCGTTCCTCAGGCGCGACGGGCGCTCGACGAGGCGCGCGGAGCCGTGCCCCGCACGTGAAGCGTCGCGATCTGCTGCGCGGCGCGGCGGGTGCCGCGGTGCTGCTGCCCTGGTCGGGGATCTGGCTTCCTCGCGGCCTGCGGTCGGCGGCGCCGTGGCTGCTCATCCCGATGGACGATACGCAGAGCGACCACCTGAAGGCCTACGGTCTCGCCTACCGGGCGCTGGAACGGGGCACGAAGGTCGAGTGGTTCACCAACTATCGCGGCGGGTCTTTTCTCGTGCCTGCGGAGACCGCCACCGTTCGGGACGCAGCGCTGTCGGGCGTCGCCTCCGAACCGCTGGACGATAGTCGGGTCACCCGAATTCGCGGCGAGCTCCAGCAGGGAAACATGGACGCCGTGCCGCTGGAGAAGGCGCCGAAGGTGGCGGTCTACGCCCCGCCGAACGCAGCTCCATGGGACGATGCCGTCACCATGGCGCTCGAGTACGCAGGGGTCAAGTTCGAGAAGGTCTGGGATCCGGAGGTGTTTGCCGACAAGCTCCCGACCTACGACTGGCTGCACCTCCATCACGAGGATTTCACCGGGCAATACTCGAAGTTCGTGCTGAATTACGCCGGTGCGCCGTGGCTGTCCGACATGATTCAGCGCAACACCGCCGTCGCGCGGCAGCTGGGGTTCGCCTCGGTGCCGGCGGCCAAGCGCATGGTGGCCCAGAAAATCAGCGCATTCGTCGAACGCGGAGGATTTCTGTTCGCCATGTGCACGGCGACCGAGACGCTCGATCTCGCGCTCGCGAGTGAGGGGGTCGACATCGCCGCCTCCTACGCCGACGGGAGCCCGATGGACCCGGACGCCAGCGGGAAGCTGCACTGGGACCGGGCCCTCGCGTTTCAGAATGCTCAGCTGGAGCTGAGCCCGACGACCCCGTCGTATTCCGACATCGACGGTCATCAGGTGAACGCGCCGGAGCGTCGCCAGCCCCTCGGGTCGTTCACGTTGTTCAACTTCAGCGCCAAGATCGATCCGGTGGCCACGATGCTGGTGCAGAACCACCGCCAGGTCATTCCCGACTTCTACGGGCTCACCACCTCCTTCACCCGGCGTACGCTCAAGCCATCCGACACGGTGCTCGCCGACGAGCCCGGCGCGCCCTGGGCCAAGTACATTCATGGTGAGCGCGGGCAGGGGACGTGGACGTTCTTCGGCGGCCACGACCCGGAGGACCCGCAGCACCAGATCGGCGACGCGCCGACCGACCTGTCCCTGCATCCGCACTCGCCGGGCTACCGGCTGATTCTGAATAACGTCCTCTTTCCGGCCGCGAAGAAGAAAGAACTGAAAACTTGAGTGAGCGGATTGCCCCCGGCGTCCGCGCCTACCTCGCCGCCGAGATTTCGGCGGCGGGCGGGCGCGAGGTGTCGTTCGTGGCGCAGGTGGATCGCGACGGCGTCGTGACCGAGGCTCGTGCCGTAGCGCGCGGCACCGTGGAGATGGTGCTTGCCCTCCCCGGCGCCGCCCAGCGCGGGGAGATGGTCCTGCACAACCATCCCGGCGGGCGCCTCGATCCTTCCGGGGAGGACCTGTCGGTCGCCGCCCGGCTGCACGATGGCGGCGTCGGCTTCGGGATTTTGAACAACGACGCGACGGAGCTGTACGTAGTGGTCGAGGTGCCGCACGATCGCGCGGTACTGCGCGTGGACCCGTTCGACGTCGTCGACCTCCTCGGAGAGCAGGGACCCATCGCGCGCCTGATGGGCCAGTATGAGGATCGCCAGAGCCAGCGCGACATGGCGGCGTACATCGTGGACGGTTACAACGATGGGGGCACACTGCTGCTGGAGGCGGGGACCGGCGTCGGCAAGTCGTTCGCATACCTGGTGCCCGCGCTGGCATGGGCGCGAATGAACGGCGAGCGTACCGTGGTGAGCACGAATACCATCAACCTGCAGGAGCAGCTGGTCGGCAAGGACCTGCCACTGCTCCGCAAGGCGCTGGGGGACGAGGACTACACGCCCACGTTCGCGCTCCTCAAGGGATGGCGGAACTATCTCTGCCTCGCCCGCATGCATCAGGCCGTCTCGGCGCAGCGCACGCTGCTCGAGCAGGAGAAGCTGGAAGAGCTGTACGGAATCGCGGAGTGGGCCGGACATACGCCTGACGGGACGCTAAGCGATCTTGCGGTGCAGCCGACGGCCGAAGTGTGGGACGAGGTCAGTGCCGAACCCGATCTCTGCACCCGCATGAAGTGCCCGCATTTCGATCGCTGCTTCCTGTTCAGGGCCCGCCGGCGTGCGGCGGAAGCGGATATCGTGGTGGTCAACCACCACCTGCTCGCCGCCGACCTTGCCGTGCGGAAGGAACAGGACAACTGGACTGAAGCCGCCGTGCTTCCCCCGTATTCGCGGCTGGTGCTGGACGAGGCCCATCACCTCGAGGACGTCGCGGCCAGCCACCTTGGCGTGCAGGTGTCGAGCCGGTCGGTGCGGCGCCTCCTCGGTCGCTTCGAGCGGAACGGCCGCGGCCTGGCCCCCACGCTGGCGTACGAGCTGTCGGCTCGGGCGGACCTCATGAGCCGGGCCAGCCTGGACCTGCTTCGTGAGCGGTTGCTTCCGGCGGTAGCGGCGGCACGCCGGGGCACCGAGCAGCTGTTTGTCCGGCTGCATTCTTTGCTGGCCGAACAGGCAGGCGGACAGCTCCGGCTGGACGACTCGTTCGCCACGCACGAGGTTTGGCCGCTCGGGCTCGGCGCAGAGCTCGACGCGGCGCTGGTCGCCTTCCGCGCCCTGAAGGAGCTGATCGAGACGATCGCCGACCGGCTGGGGCAGGCGGAGGACAGCGAGAAGCGGGGTCCCCTCCTGCAGGAGCTGCGCGGAGTCATGCGGCGGCTGGACGGTGTGGCCGATGCGCTCAACCGGACGCTGAGGCCGGCGTCTGGCGGGCCGCCCACGGTGCGCTGGATGGAGCGCGCGGGACGCCGGTCCCAGGACGTATCGCTTTCCGCTGTTCCGCTGGATCTCGCGCCGGTCCTTCGCGAGCTGATTTTCGACCGACTCAAGACCACGATCCTGACCAGCGCCACGCTCGCCGCGGGCGGTGACTTTGGCTTCCTCGAGTCTCGGGTCGGCCTCGGCGGCGAGGGCTCACCGGTAACGGTGCGAGAGGTCTTCCCCTCGCCGTTCGACTACCCGTCCCAATGTCTGTTCGGCATTCCCACGGACGTACCGGAGCCGCGGGAGGACGAGGCAGGTCACGCTGCTGCGGTGGCCCAGATCGTGAGCGATCTGGCGTATGCGTCGGACGGCGGGATGTTCGTGCTGTTCACCAGTCACGCGGCGCTGCAGAAGGCGGCGAGCTGGCTGCGGCAGTCGCTCGGCTCGCGCTGGCCGCTCCTGGTGCAGGGAGACGCGCCGCGTGATGTGCTGCTGCGCCGCTTTCGGGAGCTGGGCAACGCAATCCTGCTGGGCACCGATTCATTCTGGGAAGGCGTCGACGTGCCCGGACGTGCGTTGCGAACGCTGGTGCTCAACAAGCTACCTTTCAAGGTTCCTTCCGAGCCGCTCACCGCGGCGCGGCTGGAACGCCTGGCGGAGCAGGGAGAGGATGGTTTCATGGGGTATCTCCTCCCGCATGCCGCGCTCAAGCTCAAGCAGGGCTTCGGCCGCCTCATCCGGAGCCGGCAGGACGCTGGAGTGGTGGTGCTGCTGGACAGCCGGGTCATCACCAAACGCTACGGCCCGCTGGTGCTGAGCGGCCTTCCCCGGGCGGAGCGGATCGTGGCGCCGTGGGCGCAGGTCCGCATCAAGTGTGAAGACTTCTTCGCCCGTTATGGCATCGGAGCAAGCGTATGATCCCGGTTGCACCATCGAAGATCGTCTGTGTCGGCCGCAACTACGTGGCGCACGCCAAGGAGCTCGGGAACGAGCTGCCTGAACGGCCCATGCTGTTCTTCAAGCCACCCAGCGCGCTGCTCGCGAGCGGTGATCCGATCGAGCTCCCGTCCGCTTCGGGCCAGGTCGAGTACGAGGGCGAGATCGGCGTCGTGATCGGCGCGAGGCTCCGGCATGCCGACGCGGCGTCGGGCGAGGCCGGCATCCGCGGATTCGTCTGTGCAAACGACGTTACCGCGCGCGATCTCCAGAAGCCGGACGGGCAATGGGGGCGCGCCAAGGGGTTCGATACATTCTGTCCCGTCGGGCCGCGAGTGGTGGAAGGCCTCGACTGGCGCGCGCTGAGTGTGATTACCCGTGTGAACGGCGTCGAGCGCCAGCGCGCGCCCGCCACTGATATGCATTTTTCGATTCCCGAACTGGTAGCGTACATCAGCGGGGTAATGACCCTCGAGCCCGGGGACCTGATTCTCACCGGCACGCCGGCCGGCGTGGGTCGCCTCGCGCCAGGCGACATCGTCGAAGTCGAGATTCCCGAAGTCGGCCGGCTGTCCAATCCCGTCCGAGCTGCAGGGCCACGATGATCACATTCAGTGACCGGTTGCTGGCTCTGCCCGGCTACCCCCTGGCCGAAATCCCGACGATCAAGCGAAGGCTGATCGAGTCCGGGATGGACGTGATTGATCTGGGTGCGGGTGACAACGACACCCCTCCGCCGGCGATCGTCGTACAGGCGATGAACGCCGCGCTCGCCGACCCCTCACTCAGCAAGTACGGCTTTCAGCAGGGGCTGCTTCCGTTCCGGCAGGCGGCATCGCGCTGGGTGGAGCGCCGATTCGGACTTCGGTTCGACCCGGTGACGGAAACGCTGCCGCTCATCGGCTCCAAGGAGGGCTTGAGTCACCTGCCGGTCGCCGTGATCAATCCGGGTGACGTCGCCATCGTGCCCGAGCCCGGCTATCAGGCGTATCTGGGTGGTGCGCTCCTGGCCGGCGCCGAGCCGCACATCGTGCCGTTACGGCCGGAGAACGGCTTTCTGCTCGAGCTGGCGTCGCTGTCGCCCGAGATTCTGCGCCGAGCGCGCATCGTATTCGTAAACTACCCGAACAATCCCACGGCCGCGGTGGCGAGTCGCGAATACCTCGAGCGGACCGTCGCGCTCTGCCGCCAGCATGACATTCTGCTGGCGTACGACAACGCCTACTGCGAGCTGACCTTTGACGGATATCGCGCGCCCAGCATTTTCGAAATCGAAGGCGCGCGTGACGTCGCGATCGAGTTCTTCTCGCTGTCGAAGAGCTATTCGATGACGGGCTGGCGGATCGGGTTCGCGGTGGGGAGGCCGGACCTGATCGGCGCCCTCACGCGGGTGAAATCCTACGTCGACACCGGTCCCTTCCTGGCCATTCAGCAGGCCGCCGTGGCGGCGCTCGACCACTCCGAGGCGATCGTCGAGCCGATCCGCGCCGAGCTCGAGCGGCGGCGCGATGCCGGTGTAGCGGCGCTTCGGGCCGCTGGATTCACGCTCGAGTCGCCCAAGGCGGCGATGTATCTCTGGGTGGCACTTCCACCCGGCGTCGCGTCGGGTCCGTTCGCCAGGCGGGTCCTCGAGGAGACCGGTGCCCTCGTCATGGCTGGCAGCGGCTTCGGTCCCGCGGGCGAAGGGTTCTTCCGCATCGCCCTGACGGTCGGGCCGGAGCGAATCGCGGAAGCGGTACGACGAATCGGCACTGTCCTCGATGCCACGCAGCGGGGAGCGCTTGCCGGTACGCTTTGAGCTTGGCGTTCCGCCGACTCCGCGCTGGCCGCGGCTCGCGGTCGCGGCCAGCGTACTCATCCACCTCGTGCTGCTCCGGGTCGTGGTGTTCAGCGGGTGGATTCCGCAAAACATCGCTCCCCCGGCCGCGCCGGTCATCCTGGTCTCTCTTCCATCCGGCGGCGACATCCCCCAGGGCACCACTCAACTTCGGAGCGCGGCGCCAGGGGGCCGGATGTCCGCCCCCTCGCGCGCTACTGCGTCGAACGCGCCGGTCGCGGTCGCGCACGCCGTCCCGCCCGCGCCGCCTCCGCCAGCACTGCCGAGCCCGATCGTGACCGCAGCACCGGCCCCCGCCGCGCGCGGCGATACAGCGAGCCCCGACGCGGGCCCGCGCCGCATCGGGCCTGGGCTGGCGCGCGGGAAGCTTTGGGTTGCGCCACTGCCGCTGCCGCCGCGCGAGCTGGCGGAGCGGCTGCAGCGTACCCACGCGCAGCTGGCGGACAGTGCGGTCACCAGCATCATCCAGGCGTTCCTCGACAGCATCGCCGCCGATCCGGCATCGAGGGCCGTCGTGATGCCGAGCTGGACGACGACGATTGCGGGTAAGAAGTTTGGGCTGGACTCGCGGAACATCTACATTGCGGGGCTG
This sequence comes from Gemmatimonadales bacterium, assembly GCA_038321865.1. Taxonomy (GTDB): domain Bacteria; phylum Gemmatimonadota; class Gemmatimonadetes; order Gemmatimonadales; family GWC2-71-9; genus JAICUF01. The sequence goes on along the minus strand of JBBQFH010000002.1, from coordinate 109,741 downwards.
AAAATTCCGGCGGCCGTTCTCGGCCTGCTGCACCTGCCGACCGGTGGCAACGAATCAAAGGCGTTCGATCGGTCGGGCTGGCTGTATGAGGACTTGCGGTTCGCCGCACAGCGGTCGGCGAACGTTGAAGACTTCAAGCGAGAGATTCGCGAGATCCGCGTCCGGAAGGAGCAGGAGCGGGAATTCGAGCGCAATCAGCGCACCCCGCCGAAGGAGGAGCAGTGAAGCTGGTCGACACGGATGAGACGATCGTGCTGGTCACGGGCGCAGCGGCCGACCGCGACCTGGCGCTGGCCGCCTGGCTCAAGCAGGAGATCGACCGCCGAGGCGAGGGGCACGCGTATCGTCGCGGGGTGACGGTCGTGGACGACTGGTACCTCGACAACGGCGTGCTGCAGCACAATCCGACGATTGCCATCGGCGGCCCTGGGGCCAATGCGCTGACGCAGGCGTACGTGGGTGAGCTGGCGACGATATTCAGCGAGAATGAGCGGGTCTTCGTGCAGGCCGATCTGGACGGGGACGTGAAACGGGTGAACCTGTGGGGGACCGACGCGGCATCGACCGCGGCCGCCGTCGATGCGTTCGTGGTGCACGGCTATCTGGACGATCTCCTGCGGCGCATCTGGCGATTCCGCATGGAGGTGATGGTGTAGCGCACCGCTAGAGCCCCAGCAGGTCCGCCAGCGCCCGGTCCACCACTTCCGACGTCTTTCCCTCGATCACCTTCATCAGAATATCCGCCGCCTCGTGCGGCAGACTGTCCGGATGCGCACGATCCCGCGCGAATCGCACGATGTTGCCCAGCGGGAGCGGCGTGACGTCCTCCGGCGGCCCCTCCTCCTCGTCCTCCGCCTCCTCCTCCTCGTCATCATCGGCGACGGCAGCGTCGTAACCGGCGCCGGGTACACTCGACGCCCATGGCTCTTCCGGAACCTCCTCCTCCGCCTCCGGCACCGGCACCATCGCGTAGAGCTGGCACTGAAGCCCCGGCGCCGCTTCGCGGGCGACCAGTACCACCTTCACCGGCTGTTCGAACAGCCCGAATTCCTCGACCTGCGCCCACGCTTCGGGCGGCATCACACAGCGCGCCACGAGACGTTCGCCGCAGTAGGTGCCCATGCAGACCATTCCATCGGGCGTACGATCATCCTCGACGAGCGCAACCCGCAGCTCGACCGGCGCATCGGTGACGGCCAGTGCCACTGGCGTCGGCTCCTCGCCGGCCGGTGTCGGGGGGCGGTCGTCGGGCATGTCGTTGGCCATAGGGGGCGTCGATAGGGGGAAACGGATCAGGCGACGGCAGCGGCGCGCATGCGGTCCACGCTCGCGATCGGGCCTACGATGGCCAGCAGCTCGTTCACCGGCTCGGAGACGGTCGAGCCGGTGAGAGCCACACGGATCGGCTGAAGCGCGTCACCCAGCTTGAGGCCGTGGCCGTCGGCGACCGCCTTGAGCCGCTCCAGCAGGCGATCGGGCGTCCACTCGGCCGGCGGCATGGCGGCGAGCTCGTTCGCCGCGAGCTGCAGATTGGCCTGGAAGGCGGGTCCCATCTTCCGCATGAGTGCCGCGCCCTTGTCGTCCGGCGTGCCACGCGGGCCGTGGACCCGCACGGCGACCTGCTCCGCCAGCTGGACGATCGTCCGGGAACGCGCTTTCACGGCATCGATAACCGGAAGCAGGCTCCTGCCGGCAGCGCTCACGCCCAGCACCCCCAGCTGCGTCTCGACGGCCGGGAGCAGCTCCTCCGCCGGGGTGGCGGAGAGGTACTGGCCATTCATCCATTCGAGCTTCACGGTGTCGAACACCGCCGGCTTGCTTTGAATCCCGTCGAGGGAGAACAACGCGATCAGCTCCGCCTCGGGCATGATCTCCCGGTCTCCGCCCGGCGACCAGCCGAGCAGCGCGAGGAAATTGCGCATCGCGGCGGGGAAGATGCCGAGGTTCTGGTAGTCGCCCACGGCAGTTGCGCCGTGGCGTTTGCTCAGCTTTTTGCCGTCGGCGCCGAGAATCATCGGCACGTGGGCGAAGATCGGTGGCTCGTGGCCGAGGGCGCGGTACAGCACGATCTGCTTGGGCGTGTTGGAGACGTGATCGTCGCCGCGGATCACGTGGGTGATGCGCATCTCGATGTCGTCCGACACGACCGCGAGGTTGTAGATCGCGGTGCCGTCGCTTCTGAGCACGACGAAGTCGTCGAGATCGTGGCCCTGGAAGCTGATGCGCCCATGGACCGCATCGTCCCAGGCGATCTCGCCGTCGGGCATGCGCACGCGGATGGTGAAGGGCTGGCCGGCATCGAGCCGGCTCCGGATATCATCCGGCGTGAGCGCCCGGCAGCGGCCGTTGTAGCGAAAACGGCCGCCGCCACGCTCGGCCACGGCGCGCTGGGCGTCCAGCTCCTCGCGGGTGCAGAAGCAGCGGTATCCTGTTCGCTCCAGCACCAATCGCTCGGCATCGGCCCGGTGCCGGTCGCCGAACGCACCCTGAAACAAGGGGCCTTCGTCCCAGGTGATCCCCAGCCAGCGAAGCCCGTCCAGAATCACCTGCGTATGCGCCTCGGTGCTCCGCTCGCGATCGGTGTCCTCGATCCGGAGAATGAACGTGCCTCCCGTCTTCCGGGCGAGAAGCCAGTTAAACAGCGCAGTGCGGGCACCTCCGACGTGGAGGTACCCGGTGGGTGACGGGGCAAAGCGGACGCGCGGAGCGGTCATGAAGTACACGGTTCGGGATCAAAGCGCGAAGGGTCTACCGTGATCGGTAGACCCTCGCGAGAGCGGAGCGGGAGGGATTCGAACCCTCGATAGGGGTTGACCCCCTATGCCGGTTTAGCAAACCGGTGCCTTCAGCCACTCGGCCACCACTCCCTGAGTGCGCGGAAAATCGCCCGGGCGGACAGGCGACGCAAGGGACGCTTGCGCCGAACCGCGCTGGTACTCAGGGCACGACCGGCTCGATATCCAGACGGAATTCGTACCATCCATCCACCTGCAGATGCTCGGCCCGGATCGCATGCGCCCCGCCGAGCGGCAGGGTGACCGATGTGACCCGCGACTCGCCCGGTGTCCAGTCGTCGAGCACGAGTCGCCCGTCGACCCAGATCCGGATGGCGTCGTCGGCGATCGTCCGGATGCGATAGCGGCCCGGGGGCAGCGTGATGGTCGCGCTGGCCTCGGACAACATTCGACCGGCAGGTATCAGCCTTGAGGGCGGTCGCGACCACATGTAGTCCACCCGGGCCGTGTCCAGCGTCAGCGCCGCCGGATGAGCCAGAATCGCCCGAACAGCGGCCGTGTCGACGGGCACCGCCATCGTGGAGTCGAGCGGGACGAAGCGGACGCGCCACGGTCCGGGCCAGAACCGCGACCAGCCAAACCTGATCGGCCGGCCCCGGGGAATCCGCTCGCCGAAGGCGGAGACCGCCGGCGCTCCCCGATATTCGAGCTCGATTGAGAAGCGGCTCGCCCGGTCCGTCGCTGGCGTGATCGTCAGCGTGTCGCCCGTGCGACCACGTTCACCGGTGAGGCGCGCAACGCCCGACCGGCCAACGACGGCCCAGCGGCCAGGGGGACCGAGCACCCGAAGGCGGACTGGAGCGCTATCCGATCGCCCCGCGGGCCAGAGCAGCGGCCACTGGCCGTCGTATGGGCCCCACCGGTCGACGACGATCGACTCCCGCCCGCGCCGGATATCGGTGGCCGCGAGGACGTCACGCCCGCCGGGGATTGACGCGACGCGGAGCGAATCCGGGACGGCGACCGGCCGCGCGGCACCCGACGACGGGGCGGCGAAGGCCCAGCGGGCCGTATCGCCACCGGCCACCACCGCCGTGTCGGCGCCGCTGACACCGTTACCGGTTCCGCGCAGGTCCTGCGTTTCCATCACCCTGAGCGCAACCCGGTCATTTGTGACCGTATTGGAGTCGATCGCGTACCCGCGTGATCGCGTGTCGTGATGCCTGGGATACCCCCAGTCCGACGGTTCGACGCGATTCCACCAGAGATGCACGGCGGTCGTGTCGCCGGTGAACGTGTTGCCGGCAATTCGGATATCCTGACCATGCTCAATCGCAATCCCCTCGACGTTTCGCGCAAAGCTGTTCCCCAGCACGGTCGACTGCCAGGAATAGCCGCCCCAGAGCCCATGCCAGCCGCCTTCGACCCGGTTGTTCACGAACGCGTTCCGGGAAAATGTCGCCTCCATGCCGTTGGTCGGCGCGAAGGAAAAATCGTTCCCGTAGAACAGATTGTCGTTGGAGCCCCCATCGCCGGTGTCCATCGTGTGCTGCCCAGCCCAGAGAAAGAGGCCATCACCGGAGTGCGTCATCGAATTGAAGGCGACGACGTTGCGGGACGCCTGCTCGAACATGAGCAGCGCCGCCGAGTCCTGGCCGCGATTGTAGAAGCCGTGGGAATAGCCGCGAACGTTCCAGTCGACGCGGTTATGGGCAATCACGTTGTCCGTCGAGCGGTACAGCCCGATGCCCAGCCCGGAATTGAAGGAGAACTCGTTGTTCCACACACGGAGGCGGGAGGCGCGTGTCGCCAGGAGGCCGTTCATGCCCTGGCGGATCGTGTTGTCGCGCACCTCGCCGCCGATGACATCGGTGAGGTAGATGCCGGCGCCGTAGCGAAGCCATTCGTCGGCCTCGTTGTGATGATACGACAACCAGTCGACCAGGGACTCGTGCTCGCGTCCGCTGAGCAGCTCCGGCCGCCAGTTGTACGAGAGGTCGTTGCCGACGAGGGTGAGGCCTCGGACTCCGCGGGCCAGGATCGCGACCTTGTAGCCGCGGATGCGCGCGCCGCGGATTTCGACGTCACGCCCGCCGTCGACTCGCACCGCCACGCCGGCGAAGCGATCGGGGTGGGTCCGATCCGCCGTTCCCACCAGCTCCACCCCGCGGAGATTCAGCACGATGCCCTGCCCGCGGACGACGATCGCCCCGGAATCGCCCGCCGGCGCGTCATAGCGCCCGGGGATGATGGTCGTGGAGCGTGTGATGACCATGCGCGGGGTGAATGCGACGGGGGACATCGGGCGCTGCGCAGCGGCGCGTGGCGCCACCGCGAACAGCGCAGCTGCGCCTGTGCTCGAAAAGATGGTCCAGCTCATGGGCAGGGTCCTCACAACGCCCGCGACGATGCGGGCGACGGCGTGGGTGAGATTCGAACTCACGGTACCCGTGAAGGTACGGCGGTTTTCAAGACCGCTGCATTAAACCACTCTGCCACCACGCCTGGCGCGCGGATCAACATACGCGCGCCCGGGACGGGGATCAACGCAGTCCACCCGCTCGAACTGGTCATGGCCGCTCAGTCGCAGCGGAGGTGCTCCCAGCTGCCATCGGTCGTGACTCGCAGGGGGCCGGCGGCCGAGGTGAGTCCACTCGCCGCCTCAAATTCGACACGCAGCTGCAGGCGCCCGGCGCCGGCGAGCTGCGCCAGCGTCTCGTGCGTCGGCGGCGACGACGCCAGCTCGAGGTTGGCATCCCACCGCGAGGTCAGCTGGATATTTCCTGATGGCCAGGTGGCGAGCACCTGTGTTCCGCCCGCCGCGACGTCCAGCAGGGATGCGGAGGCAATCTCCCCGTTGAGCGCGGTCGTGAGGACGAGGTTGAGGACGCGGAAGCCCGGATTGCCGGTGGACTCGTTGAGACTGACGGCCGCGCCAATCGTCTGGGTGCCGGACCCGCTGGTCACGATGGTGCCAGCGAGCTCGAGCGTGCGATGCTCGTCCTGGCAGGCCCCGGGATCGAGAAAACAGCCGCCGCTGCCGAGGGTGAACACAGCAAGCAGGTAGTGAGCGGATTTCATGATGACTCCGTATGAGCACGCGGAAAAGTTAGCCGGCGCGCGTCCCCTGCGCGTGACTGCGCCGCTTGCGGCGTGCTGCAAACAGACCCGCACGCCGCCAGCCGCGACGCTCCAACAACAGCTCAAGTCGATTCACATGTCGATCGTCCAACGTGAGGAGATGCAAGCGGTTGTGGCACTGACGGCCGTGTTGACGAGCGCGGCGTGGCGGTTGGTACAGGGGGTGCACTTCGGAGTGGTGTCCTCAGCCAATTGCTGAATTGGAGATGCCTTGTCCGCTGCCCTGCGCCGCGCCGTACCGATTACCACCTTGTTGGTCCTGCTTTCCTGCGGGTTCGAACCATCGGGCGATACCAGGATCAAGCCACCGCTCCTCTACCGGGAATGGTGGGCCAAGACCGAGGCCTGTTCCGGCCGCGTCGGTGATTTCGGGCGTGTGCGCTGGTTCGTCGTGGAGGGGCACAGCTTCGATTGTCCCGGCGGCCAGTGCGCGGGGCGCTGGGAGTCCGGCCACGCGATCTATCTCGCGAGCGACTATGAGGCGAACGAGCTGGTCGTGCGGCACGAGATGCTGCATGAGCTCCTCGGCCGCCCCGGCCATCCCGATCCGCCGTTCGGTCCCGAGTGTCCGTTGACATGGTCATCGTGGCGGGGCGACCGGGCGGCCATCGGCAAAGGTCTTCAGCCGGCGGACAGCACGCGCATCGACTGAACGGTCGCTCAGCGGCGGATGTTGGCCATCACCGCCTTGGAAATGGAATCGGCCCGCACGGCCTCGGTCCGCTGGCCCTTCTGCGCGAGCACTTCGGACATCCCGCCGTAGACCACCGCGTACAGCTGCAGGATCGACGATGACGGCGGGTCGACCCAGCCGAGCGGCCGGCGGCGGGCCGCGCTCTGCCAGTGATAGACGTTCCACAGCAGCTGGCTGCTTCGCGGCACGTTGACGTAGCCGAGCCCCTGGGACAGGACGATGGAGTCCCTGGCAACGACCGGCACCGGCATCAGCTTGCGCACCAGACCTGCGCTGACGAGATAGCCGGTCAGCCCCAGCGTCTGATCCGGGTAGCCGCCGTCGCTCCAGGCGAAGTAGATTGGCCGCTTGCCGAGATTGTCCTTGATGAGGAAAATCGCGGCGAAATCCTTCCGCTCGAGATACTCGGTCCCGAAGGCGATCTGCAGACTGTCGAGCTGGAGTCCGGAATTCTTCTGGACCGGCTGGACCTCCGGCAGGCTGTCAAGCTGGGCTTCGGTGAGCGAGAACACCGGTGTCGTCGGCTTGGGCCAGACCGCCGGTGCCCGCCTGGTCGCAGTGTCGGTGAGCGCGACGCCCCCTTCGGCAGGACCCAGCCGCCAGATCGGCGCGGCCGAGTTCGGATCGAACGTCGGCGTCACGCGCCGGCGCAGCTGCCGGAGGTGCCAGTCGGTATTCATGAGCGACAGATTCGCCAGCGTCACATCGCGGCGCACGCCCTCGACTTCCTGCGCGTACCAGAGGGGAAAGGTGTCGTTGTCGCCGGCGGTGATCAGAATGCCGTAGGGCTCGATGGACTCGAGGAGGTCCACCGCAAAATCGCGCGCCAGCCGCTCGTGCGCGCGACTGGCCGTCACCCGGTTGCCGAACAGCGGGATCAGCGCGAGTGCAAGGATGGGGCTCGCGAGGGCCCAGCGGCTCCCCTCGGTGCCGCGGTCCCGCAGCAGACCCACGATGGCGTGCAGCAGTGCGCCGAAGCCCACCGCGACCAGCACGCCGAAATAGGAAAACGAGGCGATGAAGAAATAATCCCGCTCGCGGACCTCGTGCTCGGCCTGCTCGAGGTGCTGTGAGAAACCGTACTTGAAATTCAGGTAGGTCACGAGGGCCAGCGTCAGTGTCCCCAGCATCGCCGCCGCCGCCAATCCGGCGCGCCGGTCACGCAGCCACAGCATCACCATGCCGTACAGGCCAAGCGCGCCGAAGCAGAAGGCGGCGGCGATGCTCGTCACGCTCCAGTCGCGTCCGAACTGCCAGCTGAAGTATTGGAGGTAGTTGGCGATCTGGGCGAGGAAGTCCGCCTGCCGGTCGAGTACGGGCGGCTTGCCGTACTGCACGCGCCCGAGCACGTCACTCAGCGCCTTGCTGAAGAAACCGATCGGCTCGCCCTCGTTGATGGCGGGGAACTGCCCCGCGCGCATCGGGAGATAGATGTAGTTCAGCGAGATGCCCACCAGCACCGCCGTCGCGATGCCGACCAGCACCCACGGCCGGGTGAAGACGCGCCAATCGGTCCACAACACGTAGATGACGACGGCGGGGGTCGCCAACACGCCCATCATGTGATTGGTCGATGTCAGGGCGAGGACGTAGGCGATCAGAACGAGCCAGCGGTCGCGGTGCGGGCCGGGCTCGTCATCGGCCCAGTGCACGGCGAGCCACATGACGAGCGCCACCGACAGGAGCGAAACGGTGTACACCTTCTCATTGACGGTGGACTGGTTCCACACCGTCCAGGAAAAGGCGCCGACGAGCCCTCCTGCGGCGGCCGCGGCGAGTCGGGCCCAGCGCACCTGCACGACCGGCTGCAGCCAGCGATCGGCCACCAGGAACCACAGCGAGGCGGTGGCGGCGCTGGTCGCGGCGGCGAACAGGTTGATGCGTTCCGCGTACGAGGCCGCCAGCGGCAGCAGGCCCCACACGTGCGCCAGCAGCGTGAAGAGCGGATTCCCGGGAGGGTGGGGGATTCCCAACACCTTCGCGGCGGCAATGTATTCGGAGGTGTCCCAGAACGCCGTCGTCGGCGCCAGCGTGATGACGTAGACCAGAAAGACGGCCGCCCCGAGCGCCGTGGCGGCGAGGTAAGGCGGGCGGGTACGCCGGACGGGAGGGACGGGGGTCATAGGCTCGAGTTCGCGGTTAGTGGCGGAACTGGCGGCGGCCGGTGACGACCATCGCGATGTTGTGACGGTCGGCCGCGGCGATCACCTCGGGATCCCGCACCGAGCCGCCGGGCTGGATGATGGCCGTCACGCCAGCCGCCGCGGCTTCGTCGACGCCATCGGCAAATGGAAAGAATCCATCGGATGCGAGTACGCTCCCGGCGGTCGCATGTCCCTGCTGCCGGGCCTTGTGCACCGCCAGGAACGAGCTGTCGACGCGACTCATCTGGCCTGCCCCGATCCCGATCGCCATTTCCCGGTGGGCGAGCAGTACGGCGTTCGACTTGACCGTGCTGACCGCCGCCCACGCGAAGCGAAGGTCACGCCGCTCATCTTCGGTCGGTTCCCGGGAAGAGACGACCGCCCACCCGTGTTCAGATGGGTCGTACAGGAAGGCGTCCTGCACCAGAAAGCCGCCGCGCACCCGCTTGAAATCGAGCGCGCCTGGCGCGTGGCTGACGGGGAGCTCCACCACCCGGAGATTCTTCTTCGCCGCGAAGACGGCCATCGCCTCCTCGTGGAAGGACGGCGCTGCGACCACTTCGACGAAGAGGTCACGCATGGCCTGCGCCGTTGCGTCATCGACCACGGTGTTGAACGCGACGACCGACCCGAACGCGGAGACCGGGTCGGTGGCGCGGGCGCGCTGAAAGGCCTCTGCGGCCGTGCCCGCCACCGCGACGCCGCACGGCGTCGTGTGCTTGACCACGACGCACGCCGGCCGCGCCGACCAGTTGGCAACCGCCGTCATTGCCGCGTCGATATCGAGCAGATTGTTGAAGGAGAGTTCCTTGCCCTGACGCTGCACGAGGTCGCGCATGCCGCGCGGTTCTTCGGTGACGTACAGGGCGGCGCGCTGGGTGGGATTCTCGCCGTACCGCAGCGGCTGCAGCCGTTCCATGGACAGCCCCAGCCGGCTCGGCAGGCCTTCCTCGCGCGGGGTCAGGAAGCCCGTGATCGCGCTGTCGTACTCGGCGGTATGCGCGAAGACCTTCGCGGCGAGCTCTCGTCGCATACTTGCCGGGATCTCGCCGCTCCGAAGCAGCTGGAGCACCGGGTCGTAATCGGTCGGGTCCACGACCGGCAGCACGAACTCGTGATTCTTGGCGGCCGAGCGGAGCATCGAGGGCCCGCCGATATCGATGTTCTCGATGGCGTCGGCGAAGCTGACCCCAGGCTGCGCGATCGTCAGCTGAAACGGATACAGATTGACGGCGACGAGATCGAATGGAAGAATGCCGTGCCGGGCCAACGCGGCCTGATGCTCCGGGAGATCCCGGCGCGCCAGCAATCCACCGTGGATCTTGGGATGCAGCGTCTTGAGCCGGCCGTCAAGGACTTCAGGAAATCCGGTGACCTCGTCCACCCCGGTCACGGTGAGCCCAGCGGCGCGGAGCGCCGCCGCAGTCCCTCCGGTGGAGACAAGCTCCCACCCGAGGGACGCGAGCCCCTGCGCAAACCCCACGATGCCTCGCTTGTCGCTCACCGAGATCAGAGCGCGCGGCATGCCGGTCCGTTCACAGTCTCGACTCCGATTCTGAGGACAGCGCAACCGCGCGGCCGGCCCTCGCCGCCGCGAGGACGGCGGCAGGGAGTAAGCGGTGTTCGGCCACCAGCACACGTTGCGCCAGCGTTTCCAGCGTATCACCTGCCACGACCGGCACTCGCGCCTGAGCCAGGATTGCCCCGCGATCGTATACCTCATCGACGAGGTGGACGGTGGCTCCGGTTTCGGCCACGCCGCTCTCGAGCACTGCGCGGTGTACTCTCGACCCGTACATCCCGGCCCCGCCAAATGCCGGCAGGAGCGCGGGATGGATGTTGATGATGCGTCCCCGATATGCGGCGATCACGCCGGCGGGGACCAGCTTGAGATAGCCGGCCAGAACCACGAGCTCGACCCGGTGATGCTCCAGCTGCGACATCCACTCCGCCGTGTCCGCCGGATCCCGCAAGGATATGGCGGGCACACGCGCCGCCCGCGCCCGCTCAAGTCCGGCGGCGTCGGGCCGGCTGCTGAGCACCAGCACCACCTCCGCGGGGGCGCCACCGGGAAGCGCGTCGAGCAGGGCACCCAGGTTGCTGCCGCGCCCGGAGATACAGACCGCTACCCGCATCGGCATGGGCGGAAAAACTAACCGAGGGCCCGGGATTCGCCTAGCGGTTGCGGAATGCCATGTGGCACGCAGGGCCGCCGTTCCCGGGTGGGGCGGACAACCGAATGTGCGACAATGTGTTGCCCCTGTTCGCCAGGCACAGGGCACGAACGTTGCCCTTGTTTCGTCGCCTCGAACATTCGTAACGCCCACGGACTTCCATTCAGGAGTGCGCACCCATGCAGGCGAATCACTGGTTTGGTCGGGCGATGCGGCTCGGCGCCGCGCTGGCCTGCATCGCGGTTGCCGGTTGCGAAGCGCCGAAGCAGCTTGGCCCAGGCTTGCTGATCGAGGACATCGTACCCGGCGTGACTACCGCGAACGGTGCGATCGCCGCCGTCCTCCGGACCGGTCCAGCGCCCGTCGCGGGCACCGGCAACGTGGCGACTATTTCCGGCATCGGGAGCGTGGTCAACGGCGGCAGCTCCCGGGTGAGCCTCGCGGCCGGCAGCGCGTTCAATACGGTGATCGTCGCGATTCCCGGGTTCCAGAACTACTGGGAGCTGACCCTGCCGGCCGACGTGTCGACCAGCGACCTGGTCGTCGGCATTTCGCCCACGCTGTCCGCCAGCACGTTCCAGCTCAGCTACGGACTGGTCAGCGGCGGCGCCATGGGCGCCTACGGCGTCCAGACGATTCGCGTAACGCATGTCGGCATCGGCGACATCCAGGTGAGCGTCTCGTGGAGCGGCGCGACGGACGTGGACCTTCACGTGTACGATCCGAGCGGTGAAGAGGTCTACTATGGCAACAAGACCGCCGCGAGCGGCGGCACGCTCGATCTTGACTCCAATCCGGCCTGCACGATCGACAACGTGAATAACGAGAACATCGTCTGGCCCGTGGGAGTGGCGCCGCACGGCACCTATCGCGTCGTGCTCCACTACTACGCCGATTGCGGCGTCCCCCGGTCGGACTACGTCGTCACGGTCCAGATGAAGGGACAGAGCCCGCGAACGTTCACGGGCAGCTTCGTCGGCAGCAGCGGAAGCAATCCACCAGCCGAGATCGGGCTCTTTCCCTACTGAGCCGCTCCAGACCCTGAGCCAATCGACCCGTCGCGCAAACGCGCGACGGGTCGATTGAGTTTTCAGGCGGGACCGCTCAGCCTTCGAGCGCGACCGCGATCACCCGCGCCACCTCAGCGAACGAGCGCTCGGGCAGCGTGCGCGGATCGAGCAGCACGCCACCCGACCCCACGCGCGCGATCACGGCCGGCGTGCCCTGGCGCAGCCGGAGCGCGAGGCCATCGGCACCGAGGTCGCCGGGGTCCAGGCGTACCAGCGAGGTGGCGAGATCCGCGCCCGGGAACGCGCCTCCCCCCACTGCCGAGTGTCCGGCGAGTACTTCCGCGCGGGCCGACGGCGGGCAGAGCGCGGCGAGCGCCGCAGCACGTGCGGCGAGTTCCTCCCCGGTGAGCAGGAGCATGATCAGCACGGGGACGCTGCTCAGCGCGACGGCCGGGTCCTGGTACAGGGCAAGCGTTGCCTCGAGCGCCGCGAGCGTGAGCTTGTCCGCGCGCACCGCGCGCGCAAACGGACTGGTGCGGCACACGGCGATTGCCTCTCCGGTGCCCACGAGACAACCGGCCTGTGGTCCGCCCAGCAGCTTGTCTCCGCTGAAGACGATGAGGTTCGCGCCCGACGCGACCGCATCCCGCACCGTGGGTTCGCCGGTCAGCCCGGCGGGCGAAAGGTCGGCGAGCAGTCCGCTCCCGATGTCATGGATGAACGGAATGCCGGCGGCCCGCGCGAGCCGGGCGATCGCTGCCGGCGGAGGCGTCGTGACGAACCCGCGCTGTTCGAAGTTCGAGCGGTGCACCACCAGGATGGCGGAGACGCCAGCCGCAACTGCCGCGCCGTAGTCGGTGAGGTGAGTGCGGTTCGTCGTCCCGATCTCCCGCAGGCGCGCGCCGCTCTTGTGCATGATTTCGGGGATCCGGAACGATCCGCCGATTTCGATCAGCTCGCCGCGCGAGATGGCGACCTCGCCGCCGGCGGCCAGCGCGTCGAGCGCGAGCACGAGCGCGGCCGCCGCGTTGTTCACGACCAGCGCATCCGCCGCGCCGGTGAGCTCCGCCAGCAGCCGCCGGGCGTGGTCACTCCGCGCGCCTCGCCGCCCCGTCGGCAGGTCGAACTCGAGCGTGGAGTAGCCGGTCGCGGCGGCGACCATCGCCTGCACCGCAGTCGTCGCCAGCGGCGCCCGGCCGAGATTCGTGTGCAGGACGACTCCCGTCGCGTTGAGCACCGGTTGCAGGGTGCGCGTGCCGAGGGAGCTCGCGCGCTCGGTGACCTCCGCGGCCCAGTCTGCAGGCGCACCGGCGCGCCCGCCGCGGGCGGCGGCGAGCGCTTCCCGTGCGGCGGTGACAACCGTCGCGCGCGGCAGGGTCGCCAGGAGCGGCGCGAGGGCCGGATCGCGCAGCAGCGAATCGACCGAGGGAAGCGCCCGCCGTGCGTCGCTCATCGCGGTTTCGTGCGGACCGCTCCCGAGTCGGGCGCGGGCCGGACCCGGCGACCGGTCGAATCGGCACCCGTCGCGGGCGCAGGGGCGGCCACCGCGAGCACGCCCACCGCATCGGCCGCCACTCCGTTCAGGTTGCGCACGCCGCGAATGAGGACGGTGTAGCGGCCCCCAGGCTTCCATTTTCCTGCCACCCGGAGCACCAGTCGTTCACTCACCGCCGGCCGGCGCGGAATCGTGTCCGGACGCGCCACGGCCGGAACCTGCTTGGGTACCGCCTTGGCGGTCGTGTCGCGTCCTCGGCGGCCTTCTGCGCTGTCGCGCACGGAGCGCCCCATGGCCGTGTCACGCGCGGGCCGGGCCAGGCTGTCGGCCGGGCGTCTCCCGAACGCGCTGTCGTCAGCGGCGGGCGAGAGGATCGAGAGCACCGCAACCGGCGTCGAGTCCGGCAGCAGGCGTACGCTGACGCCGGTCCGGCCGATCACGCGCGTGGGGTCGATTGCCTGCGAGAAGGTGATGGTGGCGGACGCGCTGTCGAGCATGGTGATCGACTGAATGCGCGGACCGATCGTGTCATGGGGAAACATCCACAGCGTGCCGACGTTCGCACGACCAGCGGCGACGCGCACAGTGTCGAACGCCTCGCGGGGATCGCGCACGCCGTTCCGGTTCTGGTCCATCGCGGCGTAGACCAGGTAGGGACCGTCCGGCAGCGGCCCGAGCTGGAATCCCCCCGACGAATCGGCCAGCGCGCGGTAGACCAGGCTGTCGGATGTATGCACCGCCTCGATGAGTGCCGCCGGCGAGGCCCGCCCGGTGAGCCAGTCCCACGCGGCACCGATGAGTGTCAGACTCGGGCGGGGCGAGCCGGTGGTGAAGGTGACGATCCTGCTTCCCCCGGTCGATCGGTTGTTGCGCAAGTCACTCGCACCCGGGAGCAGCTCCACGCGGTACACCCGGTTGGGCTTCCAGCCCTCGCGGGGCCGGACTGTGATGCGATCGCGTCGCCAGCGCACCTCGGCCGGCCGGGTGGTGGGTGACAGCAGGACCAGCCGTTCGAGATCGCCGGTGCCGGTGCCCTGGCTGGGCGAGCTGCCTTCGGAGATCACCTCATTGAACCGGAACACCACCTCACCGTTGAATCCCGGGAGCACGGCCAGCGAGTCCGGAAACACCGACACCAGTTGCGGCGGAGTCAGGTCGGGGGGAGCGCCGGGCGGGAGCTCGATCTTGGCGCATGCCGTGATCGCGGCCGCGGCCAGGCCAAGAGCCGCGTGGCTGCGGAAGCGCTGATGGCCTGGGCTCAGCACCCGAGCAACTCGCGCTTCGCAGTCAGGACGCCCGCCTGATCGGTCCAAGATCGCAGTTTCTGGCGTTCCCGTTCGACGACGTCCGCCGGGGCACGTGCGGTGAACTGCGCGTTGCCCAGCCTGTTTTCCTGTGCATCGATGAGCTGTCGCAGGCGCGTGACCTCATCGCCGAGACGCCGACATTCGCGTCCCAGGTCGATCGCGTCACCCAGCGGGACGAACAGCGAGCTGCCGTCGGACAACGCGGCATGTCCGCCCACCCGCTCGTCGGTCGCCTCGAAGCCGAGGGACGCCAGTCTCGCGAGCCGGACGATCGTGCCGAGTTCCGCGGAGAATCCCCGCCGCGCGGCGGGCGAGAGTCCCGTGACGATCGCCCGCACCTGCTGGCCGGGCTGGACATTGTACTCGGCGCGGATCGCGCGGATTGTCCCGATCAGCTCCTGCACCAGGGTGAAGTCGCGCACTGCTTCCTCGTCGGGCGCGCGGCGATCGGGGCGCGGCCAGTGCGCGCGCATGATCGTGGCCTCGGCGGCCCGACCCGGGATCCGGCGCCACAAGGCGTCGGTGATGAACGGCATCACCGGGTGAAGGCACCGCAGGGCGGCATCGAACACGGAGACCGCTACCGCGCGCGCCACGTCCCCTCCGGCGATGTCGCCGTAGAGCCGAGGCTTGATCAGCTCGATGTACCAGTCGGCCAGGTCGCTCCAGAGGAACCGGTACAGCACCGCGGCCGCGTCATTGAGTCGATAGCGTTCATACGCGTCGGTGGCTTCGATGACGATGGCATCGCACCGGGCGATGATCCAGCGATCCGCGAGCGTGAGCTCCTCGTGCCGGACGACGTCGGCCCGCACCCCGGCCAGCGGCCGTGTCGGTCCGTCGACATTGGACACGATGAATCGCCCGGCGTTCCAGAGCTTGTTGGCGAAATTCCGGCCGGCCGCGAACGAGGACTCGAGGTCGGTCGGATCCAGGATCAGGTCGGTGCCGACCGTCATGCCCGCGAGGATCGTATAGCGGAGCGCGTCGGCACCATAGCGTTCCACCACATCGAGCGGATCGATGCCGTTGCCCAGCGACTTGGACATCTTGCGGTGCTGCGTGTCGCGCACTGTACCATGCAGGTAGACGGTGGAGAACGGGGACTGCCCCATGAACTCGCACCCCGCCATCACCATCCGCGACACCCAGAAAAAAAGAATCTCGGGCGCGGTCACCAGTGTGTCGCCGGGATAGTACCGATCGAGATCCGCGCTGCGATCGGGCCAGCCAAGGCTTGAGAACGGCACCAGCCAGGACGAGAACCAGGTATCGAGGACGTCGTCATCCTGCCGCACCCGGCCGCCGCAGCCCGCGCACGCGGTGACGTCGGTCCGGCTCACGGTCTGGTGTCCGCACTCGGGCGCATCGCAGTACCAGACCGGAATCCGGTGCCCCCACCACAGCTGCCGGGAAATGCACCAGTCACGTATGCTCTCGAGCCATTGGACATACTCGTCGCCGCGGCGCTCGGGGATGAATCGGAGCGTGCCGTCGCGATATGCCGCGAGCGCGGGTTCGGCGAGCGGGGCCATGCGCACAAACCACTGATCCGACAGCCTCGGCTCGACGATGGTGCCGCACCGGTAGCAGTGGCCGACCGCGTGCCGGTGCGGCTCGATCTTCTCCAGCAGGCCCAGCGACTCGAGCTCGGCGATGACGCGCTTGCGGGCTTCGAAGCGATCGAGCCCCTGGAAGCGTTCGGGCGCCGTTTCGGCGATGCGCGCCTCCGGCGTCATGATGTCGATGGTGGCCAGCCCGTGCCGCCGCCCGATGTCGAAGTCGGTCGGGTCGTGCGCCGGGGTCATCTTCACGGCACCGCTCCCGAACGCGGGATCCACGGCGTCGTCGGCGACGATCGGAATCCGCCGGCCGGTCAGCGGAAGCAGGACCTCGGTGCCGATCAGGTGCTGGTAGCGCTCATCGCCCGGGTGAACGGCGACGCCGGTATCGCCCAGCATCGTCTCCGGACGCGTGGTCGCGACGGTGAGATGACCTCCGGCCGCCAGGGGATAGCGCAGGTGGTACAGATGTCCATCCACCTCTTCCTTCTCCGCCTCCTCGTTGGAGAGCGCGGTGAGGCAGCGCGGGCACCAGTTGATGATGTAATGGCCGCGATAGATCAGGCCCTTCTCGTACAGGCGCACGAACGCCTCGCGCACGGCGCGGGACAGCCCTTCATCGAGCGTGAAATAGGTGCGGGTCCAGTCGCAGCTCGACCCGATCGCCTCCAGCTGCTCGAGGATGGTGGCACCGGTCTCGCGGACGTACTGCCAGACGCGTGCGACGAACTCCTCGCGTCCGAGATCGAACCGCGTCTGCCCCTCCTTCGCGAGCAGCCGCTCCACGACGTTCTGTGTGGCGATGCCGGCGTGATCGGTGCCAGGCAGCCACAGGGTGTCGCGACCGCGCATGCGCTCGAACCGGGCGAGGGCGTCCTGCACGGTGTTGTTGAGACCATGTCCCATGTGCAGCTGCGCCGTCACGTTCGGCGGGGGCATCATCAGCACGTACGGATCCCCGGCGCGGCCGGCGTCGAACAGCCGATCGGCCTTCCATTGCCGATACAGCGGAGCTTCGATGGCGTTGGGATCGTACTGTGGCGCGAGCGGCTCGCTCATGCGAGCAGGTCGGTCGGTTGGCCCGGCGCGGAAAGGCGGTCATCCTCGCCTCGCACCAGGATGCTGTTGATGACGGTGTCGATTCCCGGCAGCGCGCGGACCGCCCGCGCGGCGCGCGCCCGTGCGGCGCGGTCATCCACCCAGCCGCGGAGCTCCACCGCGCCGCGTGAGACCGGTATGGCTTCGAGGCCCAGCCCCTTGAGGCGCGCATCGGCGAGAAGTGCCGCCGCCGCCGCGCGAGCAGCGGTCGGCAGGGGCATCCGTCCCACCGCCTCTGGCTGCTGGATGCGCGAGGCGGCGCGCCTGATTCGGGGTCGGTTGACCCCGCCGATCCACTGGCTCAGCGCCGCGCCGGCCACGACGCCGGCGGTCAGGCCGAGCGCGCTCCAGATCACCGATTCACCGAGGGAGAGACGATCGTTGTTCGACACTGCGAATCCTCATGCAAAAAGTTTGCGGATTGCGTTAACTTAACATCGTTCACGCACGGCGTGCACGACTTCGCTTCTCCCAGAAACCGGGTATCCGCATGGCCGAAGAACGCGTCGACGCGACGTTGCCGGAACTGCTGCGCTGGATCGTCATGGCGGCGGTCGTGATCGCCGGCGTGGTTCTCTACCTGTGGCTGGCGCCGACTACTCGCGCGGTGGTGCCGCCGGCAGGCCAGGAGCTCACGCCGTGAGCACTGTCCGGTTGACCCTGCCCGATGGCAGTGTCCGTGACATGCCGCAGGGTACCACGGGGCGAGCGTTGGCCGAGGCGATCGGTCCGGGGCTCGCGAAGGCGGCCCTCGCGGCGCGGGTCGATGGCGCGGTGTGGGATCTCGATCGCGCGATCACCGCCGACGCTGGGATCGCGCTCCTCACCGATCGAGATCCCGACTCCCTCGCGCTCCTGCGTCATTCCGCGGCCCACATTCTCGCGACCGCGGTGCGAGAGCTGTATCCCGGAGCCGGGATCGGATTCGGGCCCGCGATCGAGGATGGCTTCTACTACGATTTTCAGGTGGCTCGCCCGTTCACCCCCGAGGATCTGGAGCAGATCGAGCGGAAGATGAGCGAAGTCGCGCAGCGCGACTTCCCCTTCATTCGGGAGGTGGTCGACCGTGCGGAGGCGAATCGCCGTTTTGCCGACGACCCGCTCAAGCTCGAGCGGATCGGCGAGCTGGGCGAGGATGACACGATCAGCGTCTACACCGATGGTCCGTTCGTGGACCTGTGCCGCGGTCCCCATGTGCCCAGCACCGGGCGATTGAAGCACTTCAAGCTGCTCAATGCCGCCGGCGCGTACTGGCGCGGCGATGAAAAGCGGCAGATGCTGCAGCGCATCTACGGGACGGCCTGGTTCAAGAAGGAAGACCTGGACGCCTACCTGCACCGGCTCGAAGAGGCCCGGCGCCGCGATCATCGTGTCATCGGCAAGCAGCTCGACCTGTTTTCCATCCAGGAGATCGTGGGTCCCGGCCTGGTGTTCTGGCATCCCAAGGGCGCCATGGTGAAGTGGCTCCTGTCCCGCGCCGTGGAGGACGACAACGTCGCCAGCGGGTACGATCTGGTGTATACGCCGAACATCACCCGCGAGGAGCTGTTCCGGATCTCCGGACACCTGCCGCTGTACGAGGCCAACCAATACCCGGCCATGGCCGCCGGACACGAGGAGTCGGAGGACGTGCGCTACCGCGTCAAGCCGATGAACTGTCCGATGCACAGCCTGATCTATCGCACACAACAGCGGAGCTACCGCGACCTGCCGCTGCGGCTGTCCGAGGTCGCCAACGTCTACCGGAACGAACGGTCCGGTGTCCTCCACGGGCTCCTTCGCGTCCGCGGCCTGTGCATGGATGATGCGCACATCTTCTGTACCATGGACCAGGTGGAGGACGAGATCTTCCTTTGCCTCGATCAGGTGGACCGGCTCGTCAAGCAGACCTTCGGCTTCGAGCTCGACTTCGAGGTCTCGACCCGCCCGCCCGAGCGGCTCGGCGACGACGAGACGTGGGAGCGGGCCGAGGCGATGCTGCAGTCCGCGCTCGCCCGCAAGGCGATTCCGTTCCGGATCGACGAAGGGGGCGGGGCGTTCTACGGCCCCAAGATCGATATCAAGTTCAGGGATGCGATCGGGCGCCTCTGGCAGGGGCCGACGATCCAGCTGGATTTCCAGCTGCCGGAGCGCTTCGAGCTGGAGTACACCGGCCCCGACAACCGGCCGCACCGTCCGGTGATGATCCACCGGGCCATCTACGGCACGCTCGAGCGATTCATCGGCAATCTGATCGAGCATTTTGCCGGCGCCTTCCCGGTCTGGCTCGCGCCCGAGCAGGTGCGCGTCATCCCGATATCGGCCGACCAGAATGACTACGCGCGGCGGTTGGCGGCGCGGCTCAAGGCCGCCGGCCTGCGGGTCCACGTGGATGACCGGACCGAGACGCTCAACTACCGGATCCGCGAAGCCGAGATGCAGAAGGTTCCCTATATGGCCGTCGCCGGCCAGCGGGAGGCTGAGGCGGACGGCCTGGCCCTGCGGAGCCGTGGGGCGGGGAAGAAACAGGAAGTAATGACGGCGGACGATTTCATCGCCCGCGTGCGCGAGGAAGTCCGCACCAGGGCCTTGACGGGCTGAGGCAATTGAAGCGGGGTCTCGCCCCCGCTATCTTGCCGTCGTTTCGGACCCTTACTGGAGTCGGAATCCGTGAGCGACAGCACTACCCCGGTGATCGTGGCCGCCGTTCGTACGCCCATCGGGCGTTATCTCGGCGGCCTCTCGTCTTTCAGTGCCCCGCAACTCGGCGCCATGGCGATCCGGGAGGCGGTGCGACGCGCGGGCATTCCCGTCGAGGCCGTGGATGAGGTGTTCATGGGCCAGGTCGTGCAGGGCGGATCCGGACAGGCGCCGGCTCGCCAGGCGCTGATCGGCGCCGGGATTCCCGCGACGACGTCCGCAGTCACCATCAACGAGGTCTGCGGCTCCGGCCTCCGGGCCGTAATGCTGGCGGCACAGGCGATCCGGGCCGGTGACCGCCAGTGCGTCGTGGCCGGCGGTCAGGAATCGATGTCGACCGCGCCCCACTACGTCTACGGCATGCGCAACGGCATCAAGGCCGGTAACCAGACGATGGTGGACGGCATGATCCATGACGGACTCTGGGATTCGTTCGGCGGCAATCACATGGGCGAGTATGCCGAGTATACCGGTGAGAAGGCGGGTATCTCGCGGAAGGATCAGGATCAGTTCGCGGTCGACAGCCACCGCAAGGCGGTCGCCGCCGCCGAAGCCGGGCGGTTCAGCGCCGAGATCCTCCCGGTCAGCGTGCCGGGCAAGGGCGGCCCCACTGTCGTGTCGGCGGACGAGTCACCCCGGAAAGACACCACCGCCGACACCCTGGCCAAGCTGAAGCCGGCGTTTCGCAGGGATGGCGGCACGGTGACGGCCGGAAACGCGCCCGGACTCAACGACGGCGGCAGCGCCCTGGTCGTCACCTCGCTCGCGTTCGCCAGGACTCACGGGCTCACGCCGATGGCGCGGGTCACCGCCTACGCCACGGGCGGGGGTGAGCCGAAGGAGATCTTCTTCGCCCCGATCGTCGCCGTCAGAAACCTGATGGCGAAAGCGGGCACCGCGATCGGCGACTATGACCTCATCGAAGCCAACGAGGCGTTCGCGGTGCAGGCGCTCGCCGATGGGCGCGCCCTGGGCTGGGACTGGGATCGCGTGAACGTGAACGGCGGCGCGGTGGCGCTCGGGCACCCGATCGGTGCCAGCGGGGCACGAGTCCTCACGACGCTCCTCTACGCGCTGCAGGACCGGGGTGCCTCCACCGGCCTGGCCACGCTGTGCCTCGGCGGTGGCAACGCGGTGGCCCTCAGCGTCGAGCGGGTCTGATCGGCTTGACCCAGCCTCAGCGGCGTCCCGCCGGCCCCTCCCGCATGAAGGCGATCGGTTGGTCGATCGCCTTCCTTCTCATCGGTTTTGTGTTCACGGTCATCTGCTACTGCACGTATGCCGCGCTCCGGTTCGCCGACTTCCAGACCGGGCTGGCGACACTCCAGGTGATCGGCGCGGAGCAGCTGCTCGTCGCCGGCGTGTCCCAGCTGCTCGGCTTCGGGCTCGCCACCTGGCTCATCGGCCGTCGGGTGCTGCACCTCGGCGCGGATGACCTTCGCTGGCGGGCGGTTGGCCCGCGCGTGCGGGGCTTCGGGCTCGGCATGACGCTCGGTCTGGCCGCCGCGCTGGGCGCGCTGCTGCTCGCCGTCCCGGCGGGCGGACTCTGGACCCGTGATGCCGGCTCCTTCGGGCAATATCTGGTGCGGCTGGGGGCGACGCTCGGTGCGCTGGCGCCGGCGGCCCTGAGCGAGGAGGTTGTCTTCCGCGGCCTGCCGCTGGTGCTCCTCGCTGCCGCCTTTGGACGCTGGAAGCCGGTGGTTGTCCTCTCCCTGCTGTTCGCCGCGGCCCATGCCCGAAATCTCGATGCCACCACGCTCGGACTCGCCAACATCGCGCTCGCCGGCGTGCTGCTCGGCGTGGCATTCTTCGCGCCCGGCGGAATCTGGACTGCATTCGGCGTGCACCTCGGCTGGAACCTCACGCTGGCGGCAGCGGACGCGCCGGTGAGCGGCCTGCCATTCCGCATCCCTTTCATCGATCACCTGCCCGGCACGCCCGGATGGTTTACCGGGGGCCGATTCGGCCCGGAAGGCGGCCTGGTGGCGACGATCGCCATCTCGGCGGCGATCCTGGCGACGCAGCGGTGGACCCGGAGGACGACGTCATGAAGCAGGCGGCCGTGATCGGCGCGGGCACCATGGGCAACGGCATCGCGCATCTCTTCGCGCAGCATGGATGGCAGGTGACGCTGATCGACACGGCGGCGGCCGCCCTTGAACGCGCCAGGACCACGATCCGGGGCAATGTAGACCGCCAGGTGAAGAAGGGCGTGCTGCCGGAAGGGTCGGCCGACCGGATCCTCGGCCGCATCACGACCGCGACCGCCCTCGACAGCGCGGCTGGGGCCGCGCTCGTGATCGAAGCCGCGAGCGAAGACCCGTCCGTCAAGTTTTCGATCTTCGAGGCACTCGACCGGATCACCGGCGCCGAGGCGATCCTGGCGACCAACACCAGCTCGATCTCCATCACGGAGATTGCTTCGCGCACGGGTCGCCCGGGCCAGGTGATCGGCATGCACTTCATGAATCCGGTGCCGGTGATGCAGCTGGTCGAGGTGATCCGCGGTCACGCGACGACCGATGCGACGGCGGCAACGGTCATGGAGATCGCCCGGGAACTGGGCAAGACCCCGGTCGAGGTAAACGACTATCCCGGCTTCGTGGCCAACCGCGTGCTGATGCCGATGATCAACGAAGCAGTCTTCTGCGTGATGGAAGGGGTCGCCACGCCCGAGGCGATCGATACGGTCATGAAGCTCGGGATGGCCCATCCCATGGGCCCGCTGGCGCTGGCGGACTTCATTGGGCTCGACGTGTGTCTGGCAATCATCGAGGTGATGCACCGCGGCCTCGGCGACGACAAGTACCGACCCTGTCCGCTGCTCAGGAAGATGGTTGCCGCTGGCCATCTCGGTCGCAAGAGTGGCCGGGGCTTTTACAGCTACGAAACCCGGTGACCGTCGCGCACGGCCGCCCCAACTGACGTTCCGCCTCAACCGGAGTCGCGCTTCGATGGACACCTTTGCGGTCATGCAGTCGCTGGGACACGAACAGCTCGTACTGGGACATGACCCCTCCTGCGGGTACGTCGGCATCATCGCCATTCATGACACCACTCTTGGTCCCGCGCTCGGTGGCACACGATTCTGGCAGTACGCCAGCACGGACGAGGCGATCACCGATGCGCTGAGGCTCGCGCGCGGCATGACCTACAAGGCGGCCGTGGCGGGCCTGAATCTGGGCGGCGGCAAGTCGGTCATCATCGGCGACAACAAGCGCACCGACCGCGAGGCGCTGTTCCGGGCCCACGGCCGGTTCATTGAAACGCTTAATGGCCGCTACATCAGCGCGGAGGACGTGGGCACGAGTCCCGCCGACATGGAATTCATCCGGCTGGAGACGAATCACGTGGCCGGCCTGATGGGGCTCTCCGGCGATCCGTCGCCGATCACGGCCTACGGCGTCTACATGGGGATGAAGGCCACCGCGAACGCCCGGTGGCACAACGACAGCCTCGCCGGGAAGACGGTGGCAGTGCAGGGATGCGGCAAGGTCGCCTACTACCTGTCGCGCCACCTTCACAGCGAAGGCGCCAAGCTGATCGTGACGGATATCGACGCGGAGAAGGTGAAACGCGTCGTCGAGGAGTTCGGGGCGAAGGCGGTCACCCCGGACGCGATCTACGACCAGAAGGCGGACATCTACGCACCCTGCGCGCTCGGTGCCACCATCAACGACGACACACTGAAGCGGCTGAAGGTCGAGATCATCGCCGGCGGCGCCAACAACCAGCTGGCCGAAGAGCGGCACGGCCACGCCCTGGAGAAGCAGGGGCTGACCTACGCGCCGGACTACGTCATCAACGGCGGCGGCGTGATCAACGTGTACGGCGAGCTTCACCGCTGGCCCGAGGAGCGGTCCAAGAAAAAGGCCGGCGAGATCTACGATACGCTGTCACGAATCTTCGAGATCGCCCGGCGCGACGGCATCCCGAGCTTCCAGGCGGCCGACCGGCTGGCCGAGCAACGCATTGCCGCCGTCAACGGCCTGGACAAGATGTGGATGGGCAGCAGGAGCTGACCAGGCGCGTTGTCAAGAGCTTTGCGCAAGACGCCGCAGCCTGCGGCGTCTTGTTCGCTTTGGGGCGTTTGCCCTACATTGGATCATGCCTGAAGTGATCCCCATCGCATCCGATCATGCCGGATATGCCCTCAAGGCGTCGCTGCTCAGCGAGCTGCGGGCCGCCGGGCTCGAGCCGCTCGACCTGGGCACCGACTCGACCGCCTCGACCGACTATCCGGACTATGCACACGCCGTGGCGGCACGAGTGGAGTCGGGGGAGGTCGCCCGCGGCATTCTGATCTGTGGAACCGGCCTCGGCATGTCGTATGCCGCCAACCGACATTCGGGCGTTCGCGCCGCGGTGGTCTGGAACGAGGAAGTGGCCCGCCTCTCCCGTCAGCACAACGATGCCAACATCCTGATACTGCCCGCCCGGTTCCTGTCCGAGGACGCCGCCGGCGCCATCCTGCGCGCCTGGCTGGCGACGCCATTCGAAGGCGGGCGCCACGCCTCCCGGGTCGCGCGGATCGATGCGGTGCCGGCATGACGTTCGATCACAACGCGCCACTCCGCGTGGCCGATTCCGCCGTCGCCGGCCTCGTCGATGCCGAGCTGGAGCGCCAGCGGCGCGGTCTGGAAATGATCGCGAGCGAGAATTTCGCCAGCCGCGCGGTGATTGACGCGATGGGCACGCCGCTCACCAACAAGTACGCCGAGGGTTACCCGGGCAAGCGGTATTACGGCGGGTGCGAGATTGTGGACCAGGTCGAGCAGCTCGCGATCGACCGGCTCAAACAGATCTTTGGGTCCGAACACGCCAACGTGCAGCCGCATTCCGGCGCGCAGGCCAACTTCGCGGCGTTCATGGCCCTCATCAAGCCGGGTGAGCTGCTGATGGGGATGTCGCTGCCGCACGGCGGTCACCTGTCGCACGGCGCGTCGGTGAACCATAGCGGCGTTATCTGGCGGGCAGTCCACTACGGAGTCAACCCGGCCGACGGCCGCATCGATTACGACGCGGTGCGCGATCAGGCGCGGCGCGAGCGGCCGCGGCTGATCGTGGCCGGCGGCAGTGCCTATTCTCGCATCATCGACTTCGGCGCCTTCCGGTCGATCGCGGATGAGGTGGGAGCACAGCTTCTGGTGGACATGGCGCACTTCGCCGGCCTCGTGGCCGGCGGGGTGCATCCGTCTCCGGTGCCTCACGCCGCGATCGTCACCAGTACCACGCACAAGACGCTGCGCGGTCCACGAGGCGGCTTGATTTTGTGCGGCGCGGAGCTCGCCAAGGCGGTGGACCGCTCGGTCTTTCCCGGTACCCAGGGTGGGCCGCTGGAGCACGTCATCGCGGCCAAGGCCGTGTCATTCGGCGAGGTCCTTACCGACGACTTCAGGCAGTATGCGCGGGCCGTCGTGGCCAACGCGCAAGCGCTTGCCGATGCCCTCACGGAGCGCGGTTTTGCAATCGTCTCCGGCGGCACCGACACCCACCTGATGCTGGTGGACCTCCGCCCCAAGAACCTGACCGGCAAGGCCGCCGAGCAGCTGCTCGGGCGCGCGGCGATCACCGTCAACAAGAACACCATTCCGGACGATCCCCAATCGCCATTCGTCACCAGCGGGATCCGGATCGGCACGCCAGCCCTCACGACTCGCGGCATGGGCGTGCCCGAGATGGAGCGGATCGCGGGCCTGATCGACCGCGCGCTCACGCAGCCGGATGACGCCACGCTGGCCGCCGTCCGCGGTGAGGTCGAAGATCTGAGCGATGAGTTTCCGCTCTACCAGGCCGCCGCAGTCAGTGGAGTGGCCGGCCGATGAACGAGCTGCAGTTCGCCGACGATGTCATGGCGCGGATCCGCGCACGCGGCGGAGCGTACCACGAGCGCGGGTATCTGTTCGTGCTCGCGGCGATCGAGTATCTCCAGTCGCAGCTCGACGTCCGCCGGCACGTCACGGGCTCCGAGCTCGCGCGGGCATGCCGCGATTTCGCAAGGCTGCAGTTCGGGCTGATGGCGGGCTCGGTGCTGGGTCACTGGGGCATTACCCGGACCGACGACATCGGCCGCATCGTCTTCACGCTGGTGGATGTCGGCCTGCTGGTCACGCAGCCAGGCGACCGCGAGGCCGACTTCGCCGGGGTGTTCGACTTCGCGGACGCGTTCGGCTCGGACTACGACTGGCAGAATACTTCCGGTTCGTGATTCGTCCCCGGCGTCGGCGGCCGCGCAGGGGCTGCTCCGTCTGAAGCGCCTCCGGCCTGTCGACTGACCATGCCAACCATCCCTGTTCTCTCTCCCAGCCAGTCGGACGAGTGGGATCGCCGCTCCGACGAAGCCGGCATTTCCCGCGTCGCGCTCATGAGCGCCGCGGGGCGCGCCGTCGCGTCGATCCTCGCCGGGCGCTACCCGGCCGCGGCTGCCCGGGGGGTCCTTGTCGCGGCAGGGGCGGGGAGCAACGGCGGTGACGGCTGGGTCGCTGCCCGGGCACTCCATCGGGCCGGGATTCCGGTGTGGGTGGCGTGCGGGCCCGGCGAGAGGAGCCTGCTGTGTGCCGCCGCCGCGCAGCTGGCCGTGGCTGACGGCGTGCGCGAGGTCCCGCCAGACGGTCCGTGGCCTGCCGTCGGCATCGCGGTCGACGCGTTGCTCGGCACCGGCGCCCGCGGCGCGCCGCGGCCCGCCGTCGCAGCGCTCGTGGAGCGGCTGGCGGACCTCAGCGTTCCGATCGTGGCCGTCGACGGCCCGACCGGTCTCGACCTGGACACCGGTGTGGTGCATGGCTCCGCGCAGGCCGCGCTCTCGATCACGTTCGGCGGCGTGCGTCGAGGACACCTGCTGGGTCGCGACGAGGCCGGCGACATCATCGTGGTGGACATCGGCCATTCAGCGCCATCCGATTCGTGGCCGGTGCTGGTCACCGACGCCGCCGCGGCAGCGTTGCTTCCCCGGTTCCGCGCCAACTTCCACAAGGGCGACCGCGGCCGGATCGTCATCGTCGGCGGCGCGCCGGGAATGGCGGGAGCCGCCCGCATGGCGGCCAGAGCGGCATTCGCCGCCGGCGCGGGGCTGGTGCACGTCGTCGCGCCAGCCGAGACGATTGCAGTCGTGGCCGAGGCTGAGCCGGATGTCCAGACGTTTCTGCATCCGTTCGAGGGACTGCTGTCCGCGGCACTGCGGGATCTGATCGATCGGGCCGACTGCGTCATCCTGGGCCCGGGGCTCGGCCGCGGCGAGGCGCGCGCGGCGTTTGCAGCGGAGATCGTGTCCCGGGCCCGCGCGCTGGTGCTCGATGCCGACGGCCTCCACGCGTTCAATGGCCGGGTCGAGGTCCTCCGCGGGCTGGCCAGTGCACGGTTGATGATTCTCACTCCACACCCAGGCGAGTTCCGGAGCCTGTTCCCCGCGCTGGGCGGAACTGCCGAGGTGGACCCGTGGGGCGCGGCCGCGGCCGCTGCCCACGCAGCAGGATGCGCGGTCCTTCGAAAGGGATTACCGACCGTCATCGCGAACCCGGGCGGTGCAGTCGTGTCGGTGGCCGCGGGCAATCCCGGGCTCGCCACCGGCGGTAGCGGTGATTTGCTGAGTGGCCTGATCGGGACTTTCGTGGCGCAGGGGCTCGATGCATCGGCTGCTGGCGCGGTGGGGGCCCAGGCCCTCGGTCACGCGGCGGACATCGCTGCGCGGCGGCACACCGCACGCGCGATGCGTCCGATGGACGTGATCGCTGCGCTGCCGGACGTCTGGCGCGAGTGGGCGCTGACCTCGCGCCTCATCCTCGACGAGCGACCGCCAATTCTGCTCACTCTGGCCGCGCCGCAGACCACCTGAGGCTGAGACGCAACATGAAGGGCGCCCCGTAAGCCATTGCGCGAGTGATGGATGGTTGCAGGAAACACCGTGCAAGTTAGCTCCTCCGCGGCTGCGGGCTGCCGCTGCTGATAGATTTCACCCCATGACGCTTCGACTTGCCGGTCTCGGCCTTGCCATCTGCATCGCGGCACCCGCACGTGCGCAGGTCACGCCGGTGCGGCCGAGCCGCGATTGGCAGATCGCCGACCGGACCGTGGTCGGCGATTTTTCGCACGTCACGTCGGTGGCCGCCGCATCCGACCGCGTCTTCGTCACCTCTCAGTCCGCGCTGCTGATCTGGCGCCCCCAGTTCCAGCGGTGGGAGGGACCGTTCCAGCCACCTGAGCCGGGCGTGCTTCTCCGGGTATTCGGGGCCCTGATCGATCCGCTGGACAACTCGCTTTGGCTCGGCCGGCCCGACGGCTGGGTGCACTATCAGCCTGATCTCGACTCGTGGACGCGCGGCACTGCTGCGGGCCAGGTGCTGGAGATCGCGATCGATCAAACCGCCCCAATGCGTGGGCTCTTCATCCGTACGGCCGCCGGATGGCAGAACGTGCCGCGGGGTGGCTTCGCCTCGCAGCCCTCGCTTCCGCCCGCGCAGCCCGTCGGGCCGACGCCGGTGACCGAGCTGCTGCGCGCCAACCCGACGCTGCAGGCCAACAGCGCGCAGATTCTGCTCGACGCACGCCTGCGGAACGCTCAGTACACCGCGGCGGCACGGGCCTTCGATCGGCGGGGATGGTTCATCGGCACCTGGGGACGTGGCTTGCTTTACCTGCCCGATGGCACCGCGCTGCCCCAGCGGCTCGCCTTCGGCCTCCCTGGTGACGTCGTGGGAGCCCTCTTCGCCGCGCCCGGCGGTGTGTGGGCGGCGACCGACCGCAGTCAGAATTCCGACGTCGGCCTGACGTTCGTGGCGTCGGACCTGAGCGAATTCACCACCATACAGGGGCCGGGCGCGACTGGGCTGCCGTTTACCCAGTCGCGCCGTCTGGTGGGCCAGGGAGCGGCGCTGTGGGCGGCCACCGACTACGGCGTCGCGCGAATCGAGCCGGGGAGCGGGCGGGTACGCCTGTTCGACCAGGCGGCCGGTCTTCCCGATGGGCGCGTGTTCTCGCTGGTGTCACGCTACGGCCAGGTCACCGCGGGCACCGCCCGCGGCATCGTCCGCATCGATGACTCGCTGCGGATCCATCGGGTGGCCCGGTCGTTCGACGGCGTGGCGTTCGCGGTCGGAATGTCGGCGGACACGGTCTGGGCCGGTACGCAGTCGGGGCTCCTGTTTGCGGTCGGTGATTCGGCGGAGCTCGTCCGACCCGCTGCGCTCAATACCGCGAGCCTGCAGGTCCCTGTCGTCGGCCTCGCGTGGCTTGCCGATACCCTCGTCGCGCTGACGCCCGATCAGCTGCTCTGGCGGGCTCCGCACGGCGGCTGGTCGCTCGGTCCATCGCTGTCCGGTCAGCTCGGCACCCTCCGCGCCCTCCGGGCCGACGGGAATGGTTTCTGGATCGCCGGCGATCGCGGGCTCGGGTATGCGCGGCTCAACTCCCCTCCGCTTCGATCGTTCCTTGCCGGGGACATCCCCGGCGACATCCGTGATCTTGCCATCGACCCCGACTATCTCTGGGTCGCTACCTCCGCCGGTCTGGTCCGTTTTCGGCTCGACGCCATCCGGCCGTGAGCCATACGCCGCTCGGCCCGGGTGTCGAGTTCGATCGAATTCGCGCTATCGCACAGGTACTGGGACCGTCCGCGGCGTCGCTGGGGGATGATTGTGCCGTGGTTCCTCCGTTCGCCGGATCGCTCGTCGTCAGTACCGACCTCTCCGTCGAGGGCGTGCATTTCCGCCGGCACTGGCTGACCATGGAGGAGAGCGGGTGGCGGGCAGCCGCGGCGGCGCTGTCCGACCTTGCCGCACAGGGTGCGGATTGCCTGGGAGTCCTGGCCGCCGTTGCCGCGCCACGCGCGGCGCCCGAGTCGGATGTGTCCGCCCTTATGCGTGGCGTCGGCCTGGCCGCCACCGCCGCCGGCGGCCAGGTGCTCGGTGGGGATCTGTCGGTCGGCACGGACTGGACAATCGCCGTCACGGCGCTGGGCCGAGCCGTGGCACCTGTCGCGCGAACCGGCGCGGTTCCCGGAGATGGTGTGTGGGTCACCGGTTCCCTCGGCGCCGCGCGCGCGGCGCTCGAGGCGTGGACCGCGGGTGGCGAGCCGGACAGCGTTGCCCGCGACGCCTTCGCGCACCCGGTGCCGCGGTTGCGCGCAGGTCGCTGGCTTGCGGCTCACGGGGCGCGGGCGATGCTGGACCTGAGCGATGGCCTGGCATCGGACGCCGGCCATCTCGCCGCGGCGTCGGCGGTCGGACTCGAGCTGGACCTGGGCACACTGCCGCTCGCCCAGTCCGTCGGCGCGGCCGCCGTTCGGGCCGGCGAGGAGGCTGCCGTTTTCGCCGCGCGAGGGGGCGAGGACTATGAGCTGCTCGTCGTGCTGCCGCCCGAGTTCAGCGTGGCGGAGGCCACGACGTTTCGCGGCGACTGCATGCTCCCGCTGACCCGAATCGGTCGCGTGACCGACGGCGGCACGGTGGTGATGTCGCTCGATGGCCATCCGGTGCGCGCGGCCGGCTTTGATCACTTTGCGTAGGCATCACAGCCCACGTTGACGCCTCCGCTGGCGACCGCTAGGTTGCCCGCGTCCGCCGTACTCATGTGACTCACCTTCAGCCGACTCCCCATGAGCACCATCATCGAAGTGCACGCCCGTGAAATTCTCGACAGCCGCGGCAACCCCACGGTCGAAGCCGAGGTGGTGCTGTCGAGCGGCGCGCAGGGTCGCGCGGCCGTGCCGAGCGGCGCATCCACCGGGGAGCATGAGGCGGCCGAGCTGCGTGACGGAGATGCGAAGCGCTACGGTGGGAAGGGCGTGAGTGAAGCCGTTCGGAACGTGAATGAAGTGCTGGGCCCCCGGCTCGAGGGAATGGCCGCCGCTGACCAGATCGCGGTGGACGCCGAGATGATGGACGCCGACGGCACGCCGAACAAGGGCAAGCTTGGCGCGAATGCCATTCTGTCGGTATCGCTCGCCGTGGCCCGCGCGGCCGCGCAGGACTGCGGCCTGCCGCTGTACCGGTATCTCGGCGGGCCGATGGCACGTGTGCTTCCCGTCCCGATGATGAACATCCTCAACGGCGGAGCCCATGCCTCCAACAATGTGGACGCGCAGGAGTTCATGGTCGTGCCCGTCGGCACCGACAATTTCTCGGATGCGCTGCGCACGGGCGTCGAGGTGTTCCATTCGCTGAAGAAGGTGCTGACGAAAATGGGACTGTCGACCGCGGTTGGGGACGAGGGCGGGTTCGCGCCGATGCTGCCGTCCAACGAGGCGGCGCTCGACGTCATCATGCAGGCGATTCAGGCTGCCGGGTACCAGCCGGGCACCGACGTCGCGATTGCGCTTGACGTCGCGGCGTCCGAGCTGTTCCAGAACGGTGAGTACGTCTTCAAGAAGGGCGACAAGAGCAGCCGGCCGGCGTCCGGCATGATCGATCTCTACGAGAGCTGGGTGCAGAACTATCCGATCGTGTCGATCGAGGACGGGCTGGCGGAGGATGACTGGGACGGCTGGCACCTCATGACCGACCGGCTGGGCGAGCGGGTGCAGCTCGTGGGCGACGACATCTTCGTGACCAATGTGGACCGGCTGGGCCGCGGCATCGAGGAGGGGGTCGGAAACGCCATTCTCGTCAAGGTCAATCAGATCGGGACCCTGACCGAAACGCTCCAGTGCATCGAGCTGGCCAAGGGCAGCGGCTACGGCGTCATCATGTCGCACCGGTCGGGCGAAACGGAGGACACGTTCATCGCCGATCTCGCCGTCGCGACCGGGGCGGGGCCGATCAAGACCGGAAGTGCCAGCCGGACCGACCGCACCGCGAAGTACAATCAGCTCCTTCGCATTGGGGAGGAGCTTGGGGAGCTGGCGCACTACCCCGGCCGGGACCTCTACGTTCTGTGACGCGCGCCCGCTGGATTGCGTTCGCCGTCATACTCGCGGGACTGGCCTTCGCGGTGGAGGGCGGGGAGTACAGCACCTGGGATTATTTCACGCTGAAGCAGCAGGCGGCGGCGGAGGCGGACTCGGTGAAGGTGCTGACGCACGACGTGGACTCGCTCCGCGCAGAAGTCACCGCCATCGAACAGGACCCCAGGGTCCAGGAGCGCGTGGCCCGTGAGCGGCTCGGCATGATCGGCAAAGGCGAGTTCGTCTATCGGCTCCGACCCGACAGCCAGCCTTGACGCACCGCCGCCGCACGGGCTAGGATTGCCCCTCCTTCGGCAGGGTAGCTCAGCTGGTTAGAGCACGGCACTCATAATGCCGGGGTCGCGGGTTCGAGTCCCGCCCCTGCTATTGACATAACTCGCTGCATCGTCAGCTGTTCCCGCGCTATCCTCGCGTGACTCCACACGGTTATCCATCTCGGTGGCAACACTGGTGGCAACAAGGCGTCCCCATTTTGCCTCATCCGAGCTCGCCGCCACACCCTCCCAGCGGTCGCGTTCCACCGTGTTCGGCGTGAAGCGGGCATAGACTTTCGAGCACATCGCGGTGTCCCGGTGCCCCAGCTGGCGCGCGATCAGCTCGAGCGGCGCGCCAGCCCGCGCCATCCGGACGGCCCAGTGGTGTCGTGCGTCGTGCAGGCGGTAGCCGTCGAGCCCCAGTGCTCGCACACGGGTCCGGTGCGCCTCACCGACGATCCAGCGATCCATCCCGAGGAAGACCCGGCTGCCCGGCAGCACGGCCGCGAGGTGCTCCGCCACGTGCGGCCACGCCCAATCCGCCACCCGCGCGAGCCGGTCGCGCGTCCACGCCTTCGTGCCGCGGGCGCGGACCTGGCGCGCGACGGGATCCACATCGGCGTCCACCAGCCCGAGAATGGCACTCACCTCGAGCCCAGCGCCATAGGCGAGCGCGTACATCGCCCGGAACGGCTGCGGCGCCCCCTCCACCACGCGGCGGACATCGGGCAGCTCGAGGAAGTGGCAGCGGGGATCCGCCGCGGGCGGCGGCGACACGTCGCGGAGCGGGTGCTCGGCCAGCACGCCGACCTCAAGCAGATACTTGGCGAACGATTGCACGGCTGCTAGGTACTTCCGCTTCGTCCCGGCGGACACGCCGGCCCGCGCGGCGAGCCAGCGGGCGACGGTCGGCGCGCTGAGGGCGGACCGCCAGAACGGCTCACCCGACGGCATGAGCGTCGTCAGGTACACCAGGTAATGCTGGGCGGTGTCCGGCGCCACGCGATCCCCGAGCCACCTCTGCCAGCCGTCGATATGGCCGGTGACGTCAATATCGGTGAGCCGGGCGCGCAGGCCCGCGAGATCATCGTGCTGCCAGGCATCGTAGAGCGTGCCGATCGTGACCGTGTCCGCCAGCACGGCATCGAGCAGTTCCCAGTCGGGCGTGCCCCGCGGCCCCAGGGCGGCGAGCATCTGCGCCATCGCCCGTGCGGTCGCCTTGTCCGTGGTCCCGCTCGAGCGTTGGACCCAGCCGGTCCGGGTCGGGAGGTAGAGATACCATTTGGGGGCGGGGACGCCGGCGAAAGACCATCACGATGCCTTTCGGTGTGACGCGACGTGGGGCAGGGGACGGAGCGCCCGGGCACTGGCCCACGCCAGCACCTCCGAGCGAAGATAGCGCACGAGCGGCCGACCACGGGGGCCGCCAGACGGCAGCAGCTGCTTGGGGCAGGAGGAGCCGCGAAGGAAGCGGGGACAAACGCGGAGAAGGGCCGCGGCCTCCTGCTGGGTCAGGTAGTCGGGGAGATTGGGGCCGACGCCGGCGGATGCCGCCT
Organism: Gemmatimonadales bacterium; assembly: GCA_038321865.1. GTDB lineage: Bacteria > Gemmatimonadota > Gemmatimonadetes > Gemmatimonadales > GWC2-71-9 > JAICUF01. The sequence continues at coordinate 75,996 of JBBQFH010000002.1, read as the reverse complement.
CGCCCAGCAAGGCAAGCAGGAGCTCGCGGGGAATCCTCCGTGCGATCGCGACCCAGGCCGGTGGTGGTGAGGTTGGTGAGCCGACGACGGAGCGGTGGACCTGCGATATTCCGGGGCCGCTGTGATGACCCGCGACGACGCAGTGCGGAATCTCTGCCACGCAGTGGACACCATCGACGGCAACCGACTGCTCTACTTCAAGCGGGACTACCCGACGCTGTACGAGGCGGTGCTGGCGCTTAAGGGCATCGACATGATGCAGGGGTAGGAGCGGAAAGCTCTTCGTGGTGCCGTTCGTGGTGCCAACAGCGGTACGCGCCGGCCGACGCTCATGCACGTTGCTCCGGCTCTCTAGAGGGAGAATGAGTGCACGCCAACGCCAGTCAACGCGCCTGTCCCGCCTTACATGCGCGAGGTCGGGGGTTCGATCCCCTCATCTTCGCGGCTTCGCCTGCGCCGGCCGGTTCGTTTGGCTATTGGTCGCCGCGCTCCTGACAATGAGTTGGGAGAGGACCTTGGTGTTGACCTCAGCCAGCTTCGAAAGGTAGAGGCAGCCGCCGCCGACCTTGTGCGGACCAAGCTGCTTGAGCAAGTCTGAATGAGCTTTCAGGCCGCCCATGAGATAAATGGTGAGGGTTGCCTTGCGCGGCGAGAAACCCACCGGAAACCAATCGACGGTCCGTCCCCGGGTCCCGGTATAGGTCACCGCACCAAACCCCACGATGCTGGCCCCCCACATAGCCGGAGAGCTCCCCGTAGCCTTGCGGATCAGGGCTGCGAGGGTGCGAGCCTCTTTCCGGCGGATCGGGTCTGGAATCGCGCTGAGGAAGTCCGAGACGCTAGCTTTCGTGCGCTGAGTCTTGATCTCTGCCATGGAATCGTTGCCTATGGGAACGAGTGAACAAATGAGGTGTCAGGCTCTCAGCCGCCGGCGCCCATCAGCTAGCCGCGTTCCGCGAGTCGTGCGGTGTCCTGACGTCGAGCGACCAAAGAAAACTTCACACTCTTGCTCGGTCTGCCTTCATCACACCGATGTTATCTACATCACACCACGGGTGAACGCTGCGGTCGTCAGAAAAGCTCGCCACGCAGCAACCACCCCTACATCACAGTTGCGTATAACCCGAAGTGGACCAGGAATAGCTGGGAGGCGTTATGAGATACCGCAACCCCACGGTCGGTCCTGAGCCCCGCTCGGACCCGCCGAGCACCAGGATGGCGGTCCAGTGGACTGATGACGTGAACGACGCCTGTGCCACGCTCAGGTGGACGACCGTCCTCCTCGATACTGCCATCCACGGGGATGACTGGCCGGCTATGCGGAAGGCGGCGCGGGAGATCGAACTGGCCGGGCATACGCTCGCCTCGCTGGCGCAGGAGATGTGGAACTGACGTGAAATCGCAGGCGATGCTGACCTTTCCGACGCCGATGGGGCCGCCGCCCCGGGAAAGCGTAAGGGGGCCACAGGGGGATTCGTCACGGCGTCGCAAAGATCCAAAGGCTTGCAGCGCGCATGGGCTTAAGCCGGGCACCACGCCGGACTCGTGACTGCACTGCCGCCCTTGGTTTCATTCCCGCCAATTCCAGAATGTGCTTCGAAGGCGTGTGGGGAGTCTTGTGGGGAGATTCAGTCGGCTGGCGCACGCTCTAGCGGACGCAGCCCGGCTACCGCGCGGCAATTCAATGGCAAAACGGGTGGCAACAGTAGTCAGGCACTTCCCTGCCGAGTCGTGCCGCTCTAAGCCGCGTCGACTGGGGGAGGGGCAGGGGGCTCGGGGGGTGTGCCCGCACTCATAATGCCGGGGTCGCGGGTTCGAGTCCCGCCCCTGCTATGCACGTCGGGCGATCGAAACGGTGAGGCGACGCGACCGGCGTCGCCTCACCGTTTTTGTCGGGCGCGCTCGCGATCCTGATAGTCGCTGCGGGCGATGGAAATCACCAGCAGCAGCCCGAATGCGACGGCAGCGAGAAACAATACCATCGCAAGCCCGGGATAGCCGAAGATCGTGAAGGTCGTGCGCACCTGCATCAGCATCGCAGCGCCCACGATCAGCGCCGCGAGTACCAGCCCCATCGCGATGCGATTCGCGACCTTTTGCAGGCCTTCCATCAGCGAGCCCGCGTCGACACCGGTGTCCACACGGAGCTTGAGCTCGTTGGCCGCCACGGTGTCGAGGATCTTGTTCACGCGGCCGGGCAGCCGCTCCGTCAGATCCTTCATCTCCAGCATGCCGGCGAACACGTTCCCGGGCGACAGCGACTTGAGCATCCGCTGATTCATCAGTTCGGCGGCGTTGCGCCGAATCGTCGCGTTCGGGTCGGACTTGGGCGCGAGCGTGCGTCCGACTATGTCGAGATTGAGTAACGTCTTGCCGAGCATGGTGAGCTCGGGCGCGAGGCGGATGCCGGTATCGGCGGCAACGCGGCTGATGTTGAGCACCGCCATGCCGACCTGGATGTCCTCGGCGCGCGCCAGGTGATGCTCCGCCACCATCTCGGACACCTTCCGGCGAAACGACCCCTCGTCGAAGTCGGCCATCGGCTGCCCGAGCTTCAGGGCGAAGTCAGCAGTTTCGTCACCGCGGCCTTCGCTGATGGCCAGCACCAGCTGCAGGAGGTACTGCTGCATGCGCGGGGCCACGCGCGCGACCAGCCCCAGGTCGATCAGCGCGACGCGATGATCATCGGTGAGGAAGATGTTGCCGGGGTGCGGATCGGCGTGGAAGAAGCCGTCGACCAGAATCTGCTTGAGATAAGCGCGGAACAACTCCTCCGCGAGTGCATCGCCGTCCACCTCGAGCAACGTCAGCGGGCTGAGGGCCGTGATCTTCCGCCCAGTCACGAAGTCCATCGTGAGGACACGTGAGGTGGTGTAATCGTCGACCGGCAGCGGGACGATGATATGCGGGAACTCCCCGAGATTCTCCGACAGCAGCTTCAGGTTCTGCGCTTCGCGACGGTAGTCGAGCTCGGCCAGCAGCCCCTTCCGGAACTCCTGCACCATGGTCGCGAACTGGTAGCGGCGCCCGGCATCGGTTTGCCGGTCGAGCATGGAGGCAATCTCCTCGATCGCCTCGAGGTCCTCGACGATGAGCGGACGGACGTCCGGCCGCTGCACCTTCACCGCGACCGGACGGCCGTCCCGCAGGGTCGCCCTGTGCACCTGGCCGAGGGACGCAGCGGCGATGGGGGTGGGGTCGAAGTCGGTGAAACCCTTGGAAAGCCGCACCCCGAGCTCGTCGGTTACGATGCGCTCGACGTCCTCGAACGCGAAGGGCTGGACGTTGTCCTGCAGCCGCGACAACGCATCGATGTAGGCCGCCGGGAGGAGTTCCGTGCGCGTCGACAGCAGCTGGCCCAGCTTGATGAACGTGGGACCGAGCTTCTCCAGGTCGGCGGCCAGCTCCTCGGCCTTGCCCGATCCGGCCACCGGTTCAGTCCCCTCGCCGAGGTCGGCGTCGAGCCCGCTGCTGGCCACGAGGTCACCGCGGCCGTACTTCAGCAGCAGCAGTGCGATGTCCTTGTATCGTTTCAGGTGCGCCGGCTTGAGCGAGATCGTCAAGTGAGCCTCCGCCAGGGGACATGCGAAAACGGCTCACCAACATGCCGCTCGCCAGCCGGTCCCGCCGTGACCCATACCACGCGCTCGGCGGTCAGCGGCCGGCAGTATCCGGCGCCATCACAACGAATAGGTGCCCACCCCAGGCACGTCCCTTCGAACTGTCTCCGCTCTGCGATATCGAGGTCAGGACCAGCAGCCCGCGGAGGCCGCCGTCTTCCGCCCGAAGGCGCATTTGCCCGGAGCGCCAGTCGGGCTGCGAATTTGGTTCGGCGCCGAGTGCCGCGAACGCGGACGCGAGGTCGAAGTGAAGCATACGTCCGCTCCGGGCGGCGACTACCAGCGCGCCGCTTGCGGAGTCGGTCCGGAAGCCGAGCGTATCGGTGCCAAGCACGACCGTCCCCGTGTCGCGTGACGCGACATCCACCATCCAGTCGAAGCCACTGGTCTCGACCGGGAGCGCCGGACGCTGCGCGTAGCGAAAACGGCCGCCGGGCCCGCCGCCATCCCTCACGTACGCAATCGACTTCGTTGCCAGAAGGCCGGTTGCGACGGTGTCGGCATGGTCGCAGCACATGCGCCGGTCATCGAACGCCACGGTTCGGCCAAAGACGGCCTGGAGCGGCCCGCCCGCATGGCGAGCGAGCAGGTAGCGAACGGCCGCGCTCGTCTCGCGCCGGACGTCGGGATTGGCATCGGGCGGGGGCGCCTCTGCCAGCACCCTGAGCATGCGCACCAGGCGCCGGGTCTGGCTGCGCACCGACAGTGCGGTCGCGCTCATGGGGCCCGCGAGCAGGACGAGCAGCAGCGCCGCCAGCGAAAGCGGTATCGTGCGAATACCGGTGTCGCGCCGGAGCGTGTACAGCAAGCCGATCGCCAGCAGCCAGACCGCGAGCGACAGGGCGATCACTCGAAGCTCCGTCAGCCCATACGGCCCGATCCGTTTCGCCAGCGCGACGACCAGCATGAGCGCGGCCGGGATCAGCCCCACGAACAGCCAGCGGGCGTAGATGCCGATCCAGCCTTCGTCACGTCGGCGCCGGAGCGGGTGAACGAGGAGAAATCCCAGAATGCCCGCTACGCTCACGCTCCCCACCAGCCAGCCGATCCATCCGCTTGGCCACTGACGGGTCAGCAGGATCTTGGCGAGGTACGCGGTAAGCATCACCAGGTAAACCGAGACGAGCGGCGTGAGGATGAACTGGGTGAAGATCTTGAGCGCGCGGGGATAGGACTGCGAATCGCTCAGCGCCGTCACATCGTCGGACAGCCCGGACAGAAAGATCCAGGTGTTGAGCAGCAGGGCGATCACCACCCAGAGCCGCAGGTACGTGTTGGGCGGCACATGAATGCCGAAGAGCTTGTCGAGTGCGCCGAGGGCCACCGCCAGGCCCACGAACAGCACGGCCGAAAAGAAGGCCGCCCGCAGGAAGGCCAGCAGCAGCTGGCGGTTGTATTCCCAGAAGCTGACCGTCTCGGCGCCGCGGACGAACGGGGCCACGGCGACCAGCAGGTGAAGCGCGGCGCTGAACTGGAGGTATCGGACCATCTCCCACTGGTCGTCCGGGCCGCGCCAGGTCAGATAGAAACCGGTGACGATCGCCAGGCCGGCCAGCTGAAGCGCGATGCTGAGCGGAACTCGCCAGCGCCACCGCTCAGCCGCGAAGGCGACTGTCGCGCTGAGCGGTACGGCGAGCATCGCGGACATGGCTCCGCGCACCCATTCGTCGCCGGGATCATGCAGCCCGATGCCGATGAAGGCCACCGCCGCCGCCGTCGCCGCGGCAGCCAGCGTCCAGGGGAACCGAAGCAGGACCGCATACGCCCGGTGCAACAAGGCCGTGACTGACGGAAAGCGCATCTGGCCGAATTTCGCTGGGGGAAAGCGCAAGATCGATCCCGTTCCCGGTCCTCGCAAGTCGCACCCGCCATTATCCTTCGGCATGTCCATCTCCGACCGGTTCGAGGCCGAGCTCGACTCGCTGGCGCTCAAGGCGGGCTCGATCGTCGTCGCGGTATCGGGCGGCCCCGATTCGGTCGCGCTCCTCGACCTCGTCGCCGCGGCGGCATCCCGGCACGGGCTGCTGCCGACCGTGGCCCATGCCGATCATGGAATCGACCCGCGAAGCGGCGACGCGGCCGCGACGGTCGTGCGGGCGGCGGCATCGTACGGGCTGCCGGTCGAGGTCGGACAGCTGCGACTCGGTCCATTGGCCGGAGAGACGGCTGCTCGCCGTGCCCGCTACCAGTGGCTGGAAGAGGTGGCCGCGCGCCTTGGCGCCCAGGCGATCCTGACTGGGCATCACGCCGACGACCAGGCTGAGACGGCCCTGATGCGATTGCTCGCCGGCTCGGGCCCGGCCGGACTCGCCGGTATGCAGCGGCGGCGGGGCGCGATTGCCCGCCCGTTGCTGCCGTTTCGGCGCTCCGAGCTGGCGCAATACGTGCAAGCGCGCGGCCTTAGCGCGTGGAGCGACCCGGCGAACGCCGATCCGATTCACCTCCGCTCGTGGATCCGCACCGCTGTGCTTCCGGTGCTCGAGCGGCGGATCCCCGATCTGACGCCCAACCTGTTGCGCAGCGCGCGCATGGCTGCCGCGGACCGCGACGCGTGGGACCGACTTCTCAGCGTCCTGCCGGCGCTCGAATGCCGAGAGGAGGGAGGCGAAATTTCCGTTGCCGCCGCTCCGCTGCTCGGGTATGATTCAGCAGTCGCGGCGGCGCTCCTGCGTGCGATGGGGCGGCGGGCGGGGTGCACCGTCGGCGAGCGCGCCGCAGGCCGGGTGCTGGAGCTGGCCAGCCGGGCAACCAGCGGCCGCGTCACCCCGATCAGCGGCGGCTGGGAGGCCGAACTTTCCTTCGGCCGATTGCGTTTCATGAAGCGGTCCCCATCGCCGGGGCCATCAGCAGTCGCCCTCTCGGCCGAATCCGGCAACTGGGGACCGTGGCAATACCGGTGCAGCTACGGGCGGGCGCCGGCGGGCCATGAGCGCGATGCGATGACGGCATGGTTCGTCCCCGGTCCGCTCACCATCCGGCCGGCGCGCCCTGGCGACATGATCCGGCCTATTCGGGGAAACGGTCGGCGGCCGGTGGCCAAGTGCTTTCAGGAGGCGCGGATCCCGCGGAGCCGCCGTAGTGTGTGGCCGGTATTCGAGATGGACGGCTCGGCGGTCTGGGTCCCCGGTGTCTGCCGGGCGGACCGGCTGGTTCCAGCGGAAGGCGCGGAGGCGTTGCGTGTCGAAGTCGCGTACCCCTGAGGTCCTGCGCCGCACTGGCGGGCGCAACATGAAATCGATCATCTTCGACGAGGCGGCCATCGCGGAGAAGGTCGCCGAGCTCGGGGCCGAAATCACCGCGGCGTATCCCGACGGCGAGCTGCTCGTGGTCGGGCTGCTGAAGGGCAGCTTCATCTTCCTGAGCGATCTCGTCCGGAAGATCGAGCGACCGCTGCAGGTGGATTTTCTGGTGGCGAGCTCGTACGGGGCGGGGACGGTATCGAGCGGCAGCGTGCGGCTGCTCTACGATCCGGCGACTCAGCTGGAGGGGAAACATATCCTGGTCGTCGAGGATATCATTGATACGGGCAAGACGCTCCAGCACCTGATGGTGCTGCTTGGCGCCAGAAAGCCGAAGAGCCTCGCCATCTGCGCGCTGCTCGACAAGCACCTGGCACCGGAGCCTCCAGCCGAGCTCCGTTTTGTCGGCTTCAGCGCACCGCCGGCGTTTCTGGTCGGGTATGGTCTCGACCACGCCGAGAACTTCAGACACCTCCCGTTCATCGGGGACTTGGAATAAATGGCAGACCGCATTCCGCCCAGGCCGCCAAAGGCCAACTGGGCCAACGTGAGCAAGAACCTGGCGCTATGGCTGATGATCGGCCTGCTCGCGCTTGCGCTCTTCAACATGATGAGCAAGCAGCGCAGTGGCGTGCAGGATTTCTCGTATACGGAATTCAGCGACCAGCTCAACGCGAACAACGTCGCCAAGGTCGAAGTATTTGACGGCCGCTACGTCGAGGGCGATTTCAAGACTGCCGTGCAACACGACAGCCGGCCCGCGAGCGGGTTCAAGGTCCTGCTGCCGATCTCGAACAGCGAATCGTTTCTGAAGCGCCTGGAGCAGGCCGGCGTGCCGATCACGGCCAAGGAGGCGCGGGGCGGCATCACCGCCCTCGTGATCAACGCGCTGCCGTGGATCGTCATCATCGGCATGTGGTTCTTCATTCTCCGGCAGCTGCAGTCCGGCGGCAGCCGCGCGTTCCAGTTCGGCAAGTCGAAGGCGAAACTCCTGTCGGGTGACACGCCGAAGGTCACGTTCGCCGATGTGGCCGGGGCCGATGAAGCGAAGGTCGAGCTGCAGGAGATCATCGAGTTTCTCAAGGACCCGCACAAGTTCACTCGGCTGGGTGGACGCCTGCCGAAGGGCGCGCTGCTGGTGGGGCCGCCGGGCACCGGCAAGACGCTGCTGGCCAAGGCCGTCGCCGGGGAAGCGGGCCGGCCGTTCTTCTCGATGTCGGGCTCGGATTTCGTCGAGATGTTCGTCGGCGTCGGCGCCAGCCGGGTGCGCGACCTGTTCGAGCAGGGGAAGGCACACGCGCCCTGCATCATCTTCATCGATGAGATCGACGCAGTCGGCCGCCATCGTGGCGCGGGGTTGGGCGGCGGACATGACGAGCGTGAGCAGACACTCAACCAGCTCCTCGTCGAGATGGACGGGTTCGAGTCGAATGACGGCGTCATTCTGATCGCGGCTACCAACCGTCCCGACGTGCTCGATCCGGCGTTGCTCAGGCCGGGCCGCTTCGACCGGACGATCGTGGTGGACGCGCCCGACGTGCGCGGCCGGGAAGGGATTCTCCGGGTCCACACCCGGAAGATCCCGCTGGCCGGTGATGTCCGGCTCGACGTGCTCGCCAAGGGAACGCCCGGGCTGGCCGGCGCGGACCTCGCCAACCTGGTGAATGAGGCCGCCGTGCTCGCGGCCCGGCGCAACAAGACGCTCGTGGACATGAGCGACTTCGAGGAAGCCAAGGACAAGGTGATGCTCGGCGTCGAGCGGCGCAGCCTCCAGCTGTCGGACGACGACCGGAAGCTGACGGCGTACCACGAGGCCGGCCACTCGGTGGTCTCGCTCAAGGTCGAGGGCGCCGATCCGATCCACAAGGTCACGATCGTGCCCCGCGGACGGGCGCTCGGGCTCATGACGTCGCTGCCGGACAAGGACCGCTACGGCATGACCAAGGAGTTTCTGTTGGGCCGGCTCGCGATCAGCTTCGGCGGGAGGGTTGCCGAGGAGCTGGTGTTCGGGCCGGAGAAAGTCACCACCGGCGCCGGGAGCGACATCGAGCAGGCCACGGCGATCGCGCGCCGCATGGTCACCCAGTTCGGCATGAGCGACCGGGTGGGCATGATGGCCGTGGGTGATCGCGAGCAGGAGATCTTCCTGGGGCGCGAGTTCGGTCAGCGGCGCGAGGTGTCGGAGCGAACGTCGGAGATGGTGGACGATGAAGTCAAACGTTTCCTCGACGAGGCGCACGCGCGGGCCCGCACCATCCTGAACGAGAACCGCCCGCTGCTCGATCGGATCGCGGCGACCTTGCTGGAGCGGGAAACGATCGATCGCGAGGATATGGAGAAGCTGGTGAACAACCAGCCTCTGCCGCCCCGCGCGCTGCCGTCGAGTGAGCCGGCGCCGGCGGCCGCGGCGGCCCCGCCGAGGACGTCCAGCCCGACCCGCGGTCCCATGCTCGGCGTTCCGCCGGCGGAGCCGCAGGGCGCGTGACGGTCGTCCCGCTGGCGGTTCACTCGCCGCGGGCCGTTGAAGATGCGCTTCGCGCCCACGGCTGGGATGCGGGGCTGGCGAGAGACGCGGCAGGGGGTATTCACCCCGCCGCGTTTCTGTTGTCCGCGCTGCAGCCGGCGACGCTCGAGGCGCTGGTGCTGCATGGTGGGAAGCTCGGGCTCAATGTCGTGACCGGTGACGACTGGGCTGTCGTCGCGGGCAGCCAGGCACGCCTGAGCGCCCTCGCCCGACCCTGGGTCGTGCCCGATTCCCTGCGTGATGTCGCCGTGGAGCTCGGCATGGCGCTCCCGGCCGAGCAGTCCGTGGCCTGGCGGACAGCGCGGGGTGCGCTGTCGCTGACGGAACCGGTGCTGATGGGGATCCTGAACGTCACGCCGGACAGCTTCAGCGACGGCGGCCGCTTCGCGGGGCCCGAGGCGGCGGTGGCTCATGCCGTAGAACTGGCTGCGGGCGGTGCCGCCATCATCGATGTCGGTGGGGAATCCACCCGTCCGGGCCGAACGGCGCCCGTCGCGCCCGCGGATGAGCTGGCGCGGGTGATCCCGGTGATCGCGGCACTCGCTCGTGAAGCCCCTGCGGTGCTCATCTCGGTAGATACGGTGAAGGCCGAGGTGGCGCGCGCGGCGATCGACGCCGGCGCGGCGATCGTGAACGACGTGTCCGGCCTCCGGCTCGATGATGCGATGGCAGCCGTCGTTGCCAGGGCCGGTGCCGGCGTGGTAGTGATGCATTCGCGCGGTGGGATTCTCGACATCGCGTCGTACGTGCACGCGCAGTACCCGGCCGGCGTCATCGCCGGTGTGCTCGACGACCTGCGTCAGTCACTGGCCCGCGCCGTGTCCGCCGGAGTCGGCGCAGACGCGATCGTGATCGATCCCGGGTTCGGCTTCTCGAAGACCGTGCCTCAGAACATGCTGCTGCTCGATGAGCTGGCCTCTCTCCGCGTGCTTGGCCATCCTGTGCTCATCGGGCCATCCCGCAAGCGATTCCTGGCCGGGCAGCTTGATGACTCGCCCGCGGCTCGGGACGTACGCTCGGCGACCGCCTGCGCCGTCGGTTGGGAGCGCGGCGCGCGGCTGTTCCGCGTTCACGATGTCCGCGCCGCGCGCGAAGCGCTCGCGCTGGTTCGTTCCCTCGATCCTTCCTGAAGATGCGCATGCGTCGTTCACCGTACCTCGCCGCGCTCGCGGTGGCCGGATTCGTGTGGCTGGTCTACATCCTCACGCTGGCGCCGACCGTCACGTTCTGGGACGCCGGCGAATTCATCGCCGCGGCCCGGGTCCTCGGCATTCCGCATCCGCCCGGCACCCCGCTGTTCGTCATGATCGCACACGTGTGGGCGGCGCTGCTTCCGGTCGGAGAGTATGCGGTCCGGACCAACCTGCTCAGCGCACTGCTGAGTGCGCTCGGTGCCGGCTGCTTCTTCCTGGTCGTCCGGTCCTCCCTGAGCGCGCTTGCCACCGGGCTCGATTCCCGGGCGGCATTCGTGACGCAGACCGGCGGGGCGTTCGCCGCGGCCGTTATCGGGGCCTTCACTTTTACGAACTGGCAGAACTCGAATGAGACGGAGGTCTACGCGGTCGCCACGTTTACGATCGCGGTGGTTTGCTGGCTCTGCCACGTCTGGCGCGCGCGGCGGGGTACGGAATCGGGCTCACGGGTGTTGCTGCTGATTCTGTATCTCGGCGGTGTCTCTGTCGCCAACCATTTGCTCGCGCTCCTGGCCGGTCCCGGCATCGTCGCGTTCATGATCTCCACGCTCCGGCTTGCGCCGTCCGCGGATGCGAACGTACGCCGCCGCGAGTGGGCGCAGACCGCCGTCGTCGCGGGGACCTGGGCGCTGCTGATCGGCAGCGGCCTCGGCAGCACGACGCTCACCGCGCTCGGCGCGGCCTGCTTTGTTGCGGCGGCCTTATACGCTGGCTCGGCTGGAACGGCGAGCTTCGCCTTCGTGGCGTTGGCGGTGGCCGCCATCGGCCTGACTCCATACCTCTTCCTGTTCATCCGCGCCGCGCAGCACCCGATACTGAATGAAGCGGCGCCCTCAAACTGGGACGCGTTGCTGGCCGTGATCCGGAGGGCGCAGTATCCCGTGCGCACGCCACTCGACGACCCAACCGTCATGCACGGGCCGGACAATCCTGGCAGAAGTCTCGCCATCGTCGGGCTCCAGCTGCAGAACTACATTCTCTATTTCGATTGGCAGTGGGCCAAGGGGCTGGCCGCCGTCAACGCGATCACGTCGCCCGCGCGGCTCGCGGTCACCCTGGCCGCGGCCTCGCTCGGCATCAGGGGATTCGTCGTGCAGCGCCGGCTCGACCGGAGCGCCTGGTGGCTCTTCCTCATGATCTTCCTGGTGACGGGTTTCGGGCTCGTCGCGTATATGAACTTCAGGCCTGGGTTCAGCCTGGGATACGATCTTTATCCCAACGGCGAGCAGCACGAGGTGCGGGAGCGGGACTACTTCTTCGTCGTGAGCTTCGTGATCTGGGGCCTTTGGGCGGGGATCGGACTCGCGTCCCTGGCCAGAGAGATGTTCGCGCGGGGCGGGTGGCGGAGGCGGGCGGCCGGCGGCGTGCTCGCGCTTGCGGCAATTCCGCTCCTGCTCAACTGGTCAGCCGCCACCCGCAAGGGCCCTGACGCGCGGCTGGCAGCCGACTTCGCCTACGATCTGCTCAACTCGGTGCCGCCGTACGGCGTGCTGTTCCTCTACGGCGACAACGACACCTTTCCGGTGTGGTGGGCGCAGGAAGCGGAAGGGGTCCGGCAGGACGTAACGGTCGTGTGCCTGGCACTCGCCAACACCGACTGGTACCTCCGGCAGCTGCGCGAGGCGCCGATCCGCCAGTTCGACGAGGCTCGTGCCCCGGCGATCTGGCGCGGACTTCATCCGGTGAAGCCGAGCGGTCCGCTGCATTCCATGACCGACGAACAGATTGCAGCAGCGTTCGACCCGTCCACCATCGTGGCGCTCGGGCGGCCAGGATTCACGGTCAACTTCGGTCCGTTCAGCCACACCTATCCTCCCAACACCTTCCTCGAGCCGAACCAGATCGCCGCGATCCGCATCGTGCAGCAGAACCTGACCCGGCGTCCGATCGTCTGGGCGGCCACCACCGGGCGCGATTTCGGCGGCCTCGGCGACTATGTACTGCAGCGCGGTATCGGCTTCACGCAGCTCACTGCCCGCCCCGATACGACGGCACCGGGCGTCGTCCCGGGGTCATTCGGCGGTCCCGCCATGGACGTGCCCGCGACGCGGCGCCTCCTCTGGGAGACGTACCGCTACTCGGGCCTCGACAATGGACCCGCGCGCGAGCTCGAAAGCACGGCCGCTTCGATCGCGGCCAGCCTGGCGGCCCCATTCGGGCAGCTGGCGGCCGAGGCAGAGGCTCACGGCGATACCGCTGAGGTTGTCCGGAACCTCGCGCGCTCGCTGGCGCTGCGGCCGAATCCGGCGCTGCAGGCGGCGCTCGATGCCATGCGGCAGGGCCGATTCCCGATCGCGCCGGTCCCGGCGCTCCCGTCCCGGTAGCCGTCGCGGCTCCCGTTCGGCCTCGCGCCCGGATAAATTTGAGGGCTATGGATTTCCCGGAGCTGGCGGAGCGACTTGCGAAGGTGCGTGAGACTGTCGCCGACCGACAGCACCGGTCCGGGCTGGGCCACGCCGTCCGAATCGTCGCGATCACCAAGACGCATGGGGCCGACGCGGTGCGAGCGGCCGCGCGGGTCGGCCTGACCGACGTCGGGGAAAACCGCGTCCAGGAGGCGCTGCCGAAGCTGGCGCATTCCGCGGACGCCGCGATGCGCTGGCATCTGGTGGGCGGACTGCAGCGCAACAAGGTCCGGCAGATAGTCGGGGTGTTCGCCCTCATCCAGTCGGTTGACCGTATCGAGCTGGCCGTCGAACTCCAGCGGCGGTGCCCGGCAGGTACCCGGCAGCCGGTTCTGGTGCAGGTCAACTGCTCGGCCGAGCCGCAGAAGGGCGGGGTCGAGCCGGGCGATCTTCTCCGGCTTCTCGATGCACTCGGTCCGCTGGATCGACTCGAGGTGCAGGGGCTGATGACGATGGCGGCCTACGATGCCGACGAGGCGCTTCAGCGCCGCACCTTCGCCAGCCTGCGAGGGCTGCGGGACCGCGCCGAAGCGCACGGCGTTCAACTGCCGGAGCTGTCCATGGGGATGTCCGGGGATTTCCCGGCGGCCGTGGAGGAGGGTGCCACCATGCTGCGCCTCGGCACGTCGCTGTTCGGCGAGCGGACCGGGGGTGAGCCAATCATTCCATCCGGAAGCCGGAGTTGACGCGCTGATGCCGTTCAGTCCCTGGCCCGATCTTTCCGCCGACGAGCTGGAGCAGCAGCAGCTCGCGCTCTGGAAATCGGAAGGCCTGTTCCGGCGGACGCTCGAGGCCACGCGCGGCGGCGAGCCGTTCGTGTTCTATGAGGGGCCGCCGACCGCGAACGGCCGGCCGGGCATTCATCACGTCTTCTCGCGCACGATCAAGGACCTGATCTGCCGCTTTCGCGCCATGCAGGGCCGGTCGGTGACCCGCATCGCCGGGTGGGATACGCACGGCCTGCCCGTCGAAATCGAAGTCGAGAAGGAGTTGAAGCTCGTCGGCGGGAAGCGGGACATCGAGCGTTTTGGTGTCGCCGAGTTCAATGCGCGTGCCCGGAAGAGCGTCTTCCGATACCAGGAGGAGTGGGAGAACCTCAGCGACCGCATCGGCTACTGGCTCGACTACGAGCATCCGTACGTCACCTACAGCAATGACTACGTGGAGTCCGTCTGGTGGCTGCTCCGCCGGCTGCGGGAGCGGGACCTGCTCTATCGGGGTCATCGCGTGCTTCCGTACTGCCCTCGGTGCGGCACCGTTCTGTCGAGCCACGAGCTGGCTCAGGGCTATGAGACGGTTACGACGAATTCGGTGTACCTCACGTTCCCGCTGGCCGACGGGTCCGGACGCGAGCTGCTGGTGTGGACCACCACACCCTGGACGCTGCTGTCGAATGTGGCGCTCGCGATCAACCCTGACCTGGAGTATGGCGAATACCTGATCGGCGAGCGCCGGCTGGTCCTGGCCACCGCCCGGGCGGCGCTGCCGAGCTCCGGGCAGAAGGGCGCGGGGACCTTCGCCGATGTCGGGCCGGTCCGCACCTTTTCGGGCCGCGAGCTGGTCGGGCTTCGGTACGAGCGGCCGTTCGAGGTCGTGCCGCTGCCCGTCGATGCCGTGTCCCGCGTGGTGATCCCAGGTACCTTCGTCACCGCCGATGACGGCTCGGGGATTGTGCACATGGCCCCGGCATTCGGTGCGGACGACTACGCGGCAGGCCAGGAGCATTCGCTCGCGCTGCTGCGGCCGGTCGCCGGCGACGGCACGTTCGTGGGGCTCGAGTGGCCCGAGCTGGAGGGCAGGCTGGTCACCGCGCGGGAGACCAACGACCTCATCATCCGCCGCCTGAAGGATGATGGCCGCTGGCATCTCACGGTCCCCTATACCCACAGCTACCCGCATTGCTGGCGCTGCTCGCGCCCGCTGATCTACTACGCCCGCGACTCCTGGTTCGTGCGGACGTCGGCGCTCAAGCAGCGCATGCTGGAGCTGAACGCGCAGGTGGACTGGCATCCGCCCGAGGTCGGGCCCGGCCGCTTCGGCGCGTGGCTGGAGAACAACGTCGACTGGGCGTTGTCCCGCGATCGCTACTGGGGCACGCCATTGCCGGTGTGGGTATGCGACCGCGATGCCACGCACGTCGAGGTCGTCGGGAGTTACGGCCAGCTCGCCGAGCGGTGGGGGCAGGCGCTGCCGGAGGGTTTCGATCCGCACAAGCCGTTCATCGACGGTTACGACTGGGCCTGTGCCTGCGGCGGGCGGATGCGACGGACGCCGGAGGTCATCGACACCTGGTTCGATTCGGGCTCGATGCCCTACGCGCAGTGGCACTATCCATTCGAACACGAGGACGAGTTCGCCGCGCACTTTCCGGCTGATTACATCTGCGAGGGGATCGACCAGACGCGGGGATGGTTCTACTCGCTGCTCGCCATCGGCACGGCGGCGTTCGATACGCTGGCATACCGGCATGTCATCGTGAACGAGCTGGTGCTGGATGCCGACGGGCTCAAGATGTCGAAGAGCCGGGGCAACGTCGTCAACCCATGGGACGCGATCAGCGAGTTCGGCGCCGACACGATCCGCCTCTACCTGGTCGCGTCGAGCCAGGTCTGGCTGCCGAAGCGTTTCGATCGGCGCACCATTCCCGAGGTCGCGGGCGGCTTCTTCAATACCCTGCGAAATACCTACGAGTTCTACCGTCGCTACGCCGAGGGGGTCGCGGAACCTGTCGAGCCGCCGGACGCGACGCCGGCCGACCGGTGGGTGGCGAGCCGCCTGCAGGCCACGGTCGATGCCGTGGTGACCGCCTGGAACGGGTACGACGTGACGACCGGGGCGCGGGCACTGATGGACTTCGTGGTGGACGACCTGTCCAACTGGTATGTTCGCACCAACCGGGCTCGATTCTGGGCGCCTGACCGCGACGCCGACCCGGCGGCGCTCCTCACGCTCCGTACCGCGCTGCTCACCGTCAGCCGGCTGCTGGCGCCGGCGGCACCGTTCGCGAGTGACTGGCTGCATCGGGCCATCGCGGGAACCTCCGTCCACCTGGCGCTGTTTCCCGTGGCTGGCGCCGAGCGCGAGATCTCGCTGGAACTTGCCATGGATGCGGTGCGACGCCTCGCCTCGCTCGCGCGCGCCGCACGTGAGGAGGCCAGACTCAAGGTCCGGCAGCCGCTCGCGCGAATGCAGGTCGCCGTGCCCGCGGCGGTCCGGGGTCCGGCGTTCGATCAGCTGCTCGAGCTGCTCCGCTCGGAGGTGAACGTGCGATCGATCGAGGTCGCACAGTCGGATACCGACCTCGTGCGGCTTCGGGGCAAGGCGAACTTTCGTTCGCTCGGGAAGCGGTTCGGCAAGCGCACACCCGACGTCGCGGCGGCGTGCGCCGGGCTTTCGCCGGCGCAGCTGCGCGTACTCGAAGGCGGCGAGCCGGTGCAGCTGCGCCTGGGGGACGACGAGCTGACAATCCTGCCGGAGGATCTCGTGGTCGAGCGCGAGGTCACCAGCGAATGGATCGTCCAGAGCGCCGGTCCCTTCGTCGTCGCTCTCGATCCCGCCCTCGATGCCGGCCTTCGGGCGGAGGGACTGGTGCGGGAGCTGGTCAGCCGGGTGCAGCGGCTCCGCAAGGAGGCCGGATACGAATTCACCACGCGTATCGGTCTCTGGGTCGACGGCGATCCCTCGGCGCTTGACGCCGCCCGCGGATTCGAGAACTTTCTCCGCGACGAAGTGCTGGCCCGCGAGATTCACCTCGGCGCCCGCGCGCCGAGCCCCGATCTGGAGCAGACGCTGGAGCTCGACGGAGTGCAGATGGTGGTGGGAGTACGTCGCTTCGATGACGGCCGGTCGCCGGTCGCACCCTAACGCAGGATTTGGCATGAACAAGAAACAGCTGACGCATCTCGAGAAGCGGCTTCTCGAAGAGCGGGCGCGCGTCATGAAGGAGCTCGGATACTACGACGAATCGTTCAACGCGACCCTCCAGTCCTCGGACGGCGACCTGTCCTCGTATTCGTTCCACATGGCCGACCAGGGTACCGACGCGATGGAGCGTGAGAAGCAGTTCCTCTTCGCCTCGCAGGAGGGACGCTATCTCTGGCACGTGAATGAAGCGCTGCGCCGCCTGTACGGCACGCCGGACAAGTTCGGCCATTGTCACCAGTGTGGTGCCGAGATCAACTTCGAGCGGCTGGACGCGCTGCCTCACGCGCGGCTCTGCATCTCGTGCAAGGAAAAGGAAGAGGATGCCAAGCGCCGCTGACCGCCGCGTGTTCTGGACGGCGGCGCTGTCAGTGGTCGTCGTCGATTTCGTGACCAAGCTGGTGGCTGAATCGGCGCTGCTCCGCACCTCCGCCGTGCCGGTCTTCGGCGAGTGGTTTCAGCTGCGCCTGGTCTACAACCGCGGCGCGGCGTTCGGCTTGCACGTCGGGACGTTTTCGCGATGGGTGTTTCTGGCGGTGGCGGTCGTCGCCGTGGTCGTCCTGATCCGGATGTCGCGCGAGAGCCCCATTGGTGACCGGTTCCGGCAGCTGGCGCTGGGCCTGGTGGCGGGCGGCGCCGCGGGCAATCTGGTGGACCGGATCCGAAGCGGGCGCGGCGTGGTGGACTTTCTCGATGTCGGCATCGGGACCCTTCGCTGGCCGACCTTCAACGTCGCCGATATCGCGGTAAGTTGCGGGGCGATCGCCCTCGCGCTTTCCCTCTGGCGCGAAGACACGCGCCGGGCCGCGCCCGAGCCGGCCGCCCCTGTCTGACCGCGGTGGCGAGGTGCGCTTTTCGGTGGCGGTGCCGGCTACCGAGCGCCTCGACCGCTTCCTCGCCGACCAGCTCCAGCTCTCTCGCACACAGGCCGCGCGCATCGTCGCCGGCAAGACGGTGAGCGTCAACGGCACCGTCGCTCGCGCCTCGCGGCTGCTCGCGCGAGGTGACGACGTCGTGGTCGGGTTTCCCGTCGACGAGCCGCCACGGACCCTGCGCCCCGCTGCCATCGATCTCGTGGTCGTCTATGAGGACGATGATCTCGCCGTCATCGACAAGCCCGCCGGACTCGTCGTGCACCCGGCACCGGGCCACTGGGACGACACTCTCGTCAATGCGCTCATCGCCCGCGGCACCACGCTGTCCGGCGGCGCCGAAGGCCGGCCCGGGATCGTGCACCGACTCGACCGCGATACCTCCGGCCTCATGGTCGTCGCCAAGACCGATCTGGCGCACCGGCGACTCGGCGCCGCGCTTGCCGCCCGCCGGGTTCAGCGAACCTATGCAGCACTGGCATGGGGCCATCAGGATGCCAGTCCGACCACCATCGACGCCGCGCTGGCCCGGCATCCGGCGGACCGCAAGCGGATGAGCGTCCAGGCCGGCGGCCGGGCCGCT
Source organism: Gemmatimonadales bacterium (assembly GCA_038321865.1). GTDB lineage: Bacteria > Gemmatimonadota > Gemmatimonadetes > Gemmatimonadales > GWC2-71-9 > JAICUF01. The sequence goes on along the minus strand of JBBQFH010000002.1, from coordinate 57,639 downwards.
CGGACCGACGCGTTCGTCATCGCCCGCTTCGAGGTTGCCGAGCTGCTTCGTCTCGAGCTGCACACCGGCCGGACGCACCAGATCAGGGTTCATCTCGAGCACATCGGGCACCCGATCGTCGGCGATCCGGTCTACGCCGGTGGCGGCGCGCGTCGCATCTCCGGCGCCGGCCGGCCCAGGGCGGAAGCACTGGAGCGCATTACCCCGCGCCAGGCCCTGCACGCGGCGTCCCTCGCATTTCGCCATCCTGTTAGCGGAGAACGCCTTAGGTTCGAGAGCGAGTGGCCAGCCGACCTCCTGCCTGCACTCGCGCTCCTGACTGACCAGGGAATCGTTGCCCAATCCCAACCCCTTCGGTATCTTCTTTTCTTCAATAGAGATGCCTGATTCCCCGACCCTCCATGCCGTCGTGTTTCGCGTCGGCGACCTGGTCTGCGCCGCCCCGGCAGGGATTGTGCGAGAGATCCTGCCGCCGCTCCCGGCTACCCGCATTCCCGGTGTCGCCGGGGCCGTGGAGGGGCTGATCAATGTGCGGGGAGCACTGCTGACCGTGGTGGATGGGCACCGGCTGCTGGGTCAGACGCGACGCGACGCGGACGAGGGTGCCGTCATCGTCATGGACGTCGGGCAACGGACGTACGGGCTGCTGGTCGGCGAAGTGAGCGATTTTGTCGAACTGCCGACGACGGCAGTGGCGGAGCGGGATCAGCTTCCGGGCGTGGATCCCCGGATCGTCCTGGCGGTGGGACGCCGGGGCGACGAACACTTCGTCATTCTCGACATCGAGGCGCTCCTCGCGCCGATGCTCGGCAGCTGACTCCACTCGCGGCGCCGTCCGGCCCGCGTCTACGAAATCGCACGGAGGTGGGCTAGTGAGTCATACGGTTCTCGTCTGCGATGATGCCATCTTCATGCGCACGATGATCAGCGACATCCTGAGCCAGGCCGGATTCGAGATCGTCGGCGAGGCCGAGTCCGGCGTGCAGGCGGTCGAGACGAACCGCCAGCTCAAGCCCGACCTCGACACCATGGATATCGTGATGCCCGACATGGGCGGCATCGATGCGGTGCGGGAAATCTGCCGAGGCGATCCCGACGCAAAGGTGCTGATGTGTAGTGCCATGGGCCAGCAGGCCCTGGTCGTCGAGGCCATTCAGGCCGGTGCGAAGGACTTCGTCGTCAAGCCGTTCCAGCCATCCCGCGTGCTCGAGGCCGTTCAGCGCGTCCTCGGCTAGCTCCATGGATCTTGCCAAGTACGCCGCGCTCTTCCTGGCTGAGAGCCGGGAGCACCTCGCCGCGTGCAATCAGTGTCTGCTCGAGTGGGAGCGTGACCCGGCGGCTCCGGAGCCGGTGGACGGCCTCTTCCGGGCCATCCACACGATCAAGGGCATGGCGGCGACCATGGGGTACGAGGGCGTGGCCCGCGTCGCCCACAGCGCGGAGAACCTGCTCGACGCGTTGCGGACCGGTCGGGTCGCGGCCGCCCCGGAGCTGTTCCAGCTGCTGTTCGGCGCCGTCGACGAGATCGCAGGGGGCGTCGAGCGAGCCGCCGCGGGTCAACCGGCGAATACGGCGGACGGTGACCTCATCACCGCGCTCGACCGTGCCGCGGCCGGCGGCCTCGTCAGTGCGCAGACAGCCGAATTTGCGGTGCACCTCATTCAGCCGTCGGGGCGGGCGGTGAGCGTGGCGATCCGCGCCGGCGCGCAGATGCGAGGGGGCCGGGCGATGCTGGCGCTCCGTCGGGCCGAGCAGCTGGGCACGGTGACTGCGCTCCGGCCGGCGGCCGCAGCGTTCGAACGGGAAGACTTCGACGGGAAGTTCAGTTTCCGGCTCGAGTCCGCCGCATCGGACGAGGACGTCAGGGTCGCGATCCGCTCCGCCGGTGACGTGGACGGCATCACCTTCGACGAGATCGCGCCGGAGCGTACCGAGCCGACTGTGCGCGGCCGGCAGATCCGCGTCGACCTGCGCCGGCTCGACACCATGATGAAGCAGGTCGGTGAGCTGGTCGTGGCGCGGAACCGCCTCGTCGATCTGGTGCGGACTGGCGCGGCGCCGGAGCTGGAGACCGTCACGGAGCGGATCGCCCGGCTGGTCACCGATCTGCAGGTGGAGGTCATTCAGGCCCGGATGACGCCGGTCGGAGAAGTGTTCGACCGGTTTCCGCGACTGGTGCGGGATCTGTCCCGCGACCTGGGGAAGCAGGTGCGGTTCGAAATCGAGGGCGAAGGGATCGAGCTCGACCGTGCGATTCTCGACGAAATCGGCGATCCGCTCCTGCACCTCATCCGGAATGCGATGGACCACGGGCTGGAAACGCCGGAGACGAGGGTGGCCGCCGGCAAGCCGCCGCAGGGTCGGATCCTGCTGTCGGCGGCGCGGGAACGGAATAGCGTGGCCATCCGGGTCTCCGATGACGGCCGAGGCATCGATCGGGCCGCCATTCTGGCGAAGGCCCGGCAGGAAGGGATTCTCGACGCGGCGGTCGAGGCGCTGACAGACGACAGCCTGCTCAAGACCCTCGCCCGGCCGGGGTTCAGCACCGCCACACAGGTGAGCGGCGTGTCCGGCCGCGGCGTCGGCGTGGATGTCGTGGCGACCCGGGTACGGACGCTGGGCGGCACGCTGGCGATCGAGTCGGTGGCGGGGCAGGGTACGACGTTTGTGGTGCGTGTCCCGCTTACGCTCGCCATTGTCCGGGCGCTGCTGACGTCCGTGGGCGCCGAACGCTATGCCATTCCGCTCGCCTACGTGGCGGAGACGGTGGAGTTCGACGGCCGTGCCGTCACCGCGGTACGCGACCGGGAGGCGCTGGTGGTGCGCGATCAGGCCATCCCGACTGTGCATCTTCGTGACCTGGTCGCGCTGCGCGGGGGACCGCCCCCAGTTCGGCGTCCCACCGTGATCCTCGAGGTTGGTGATCGCCGGGCGGCGCTGGTGGTCGACGCGCTGCTTGGCCAGCAGGACATCGTGGTGGAACCGTTCGACGCGCCGCTTGGCATGCCGTCATTCTTCGGCGGGGCGACGATTCTGGCGGACGGGTCGCCCGCGCTCATTCTGGACGCGGCCGCACTGTTGTAGGAGCGAGGAGCGAATGGACGACGCCCGCGGATTGAAGGAGCTGCAGCTGGACGCGCTGCGCGAGGTCGCCAATATCGGGGCGGGCCACGCGGCGACCGCGCTGTCGCAGATGACCAATCAGAAGATCATGATCAGCGTGCCCGAGATCAATGTCCGGCCGCTCGAGGAGGTCACCGATCTCCTGGGCCCGCCGGATGCGGTGATCGCCGCGGTGCTGATGCAGATGATGGGCGACCTGACCGGGCGCACGCTCGTGCTGTTTCCCGAAGAGTCAGCGCTCGCAGTCTGTGACATGCTGCTGGGGCGCGCCCGCGGCACGACGACCGCCTTCGGCGAAATGGAACAGTCGGGCCTGAAGGAGGTCGGCAACATTCTGGTCAGCGCGTACATGAACGCGCTCAGCGACTTCATGGGAATGATGCTGGTTCCGTCGGTGCCGAGTCTCGTCATTGACCAGTCGGCGGCGATTCTCACCACGACGTACCTGAACTTCGGCCACGAGCGCGACTTCGTCTTCTGCGTGGAGACGGCCTTCCACGTCGGCGGCGCCAGTGAACAGCTCGAAGGACATTTCCTGCTGCTGCCAGACATGCCATCGCTGCGCGCCATTTTCGACGCGATCCGCCTGCCGTAAGGCCATGCCGGCCCCCGTGCTTTCCGAGCGCGATCTCGCCGCGCTCCGGTCGTTCGCCACCCGGATCGATCCGTCCGACGCCGGCGCGCACAACAATCTCGGCGTGCTCTACTACCAGAAGGGCCTCATCGCAGAGGCCGTGGCTGGTTTCGCGCGCGCGCTCGAGCTCGATCCGAAGATGCAGGTGGCCCAGACCAACCTGGAGCTCGCCTACCGGGAGAACGGGCACTACGACCGCCGCGTGGCAGAGCTGCGGGAGCGGCTCCGGAGCTCTCCGCGCGACCGCGACGCGCGCTGGGAGCTGGGCCGTGCCTACGCCGCGCTGGGGCACCACGACGAGGCCGTGCACGAGTTCGAGGCGCTGCTGGCGGCGGAGCCGGGCGATGCGGCGGCGCTGGTGCAGATCGGGCTCGCGGAGAAGGCGCGCGGCAACATCGACGCGGCGGTCGAATGGTTTCGTCAGGCGTGCCAACGCGATCCCGAGAGCCCCGTCGCCCTCTTCGCCTATGGCGAAGCGCTCTACAATCGCGGCCTCAACGAGCCTGCGCGCACGGCGCTTCAGGCCGCAATTGCCCGCAATCCGGAATACGCCGACGCGCATTACCTGCTTGCCTTCGTGTACGGCGACATCGGTGACCAGGAAGCGGCCCGAAGCTCCGCCAGGCGCGCCATCGAGCTGAACCCGCTGCTCGCCCGCGCCCAGGCCAACCTCGCTCTCGGTCAGCCGGAGCCGGCGCGGCAGCCCGCCGCGGAGGGGCCGAAGGTCGTGAGACACGGCGCCCTGGCGCACTTCGCGCTCGGCCTGGCGTTCCGGCAGAAGGGCTACTACGCCGAGGCGTTGCGTGAGTACCGGCTGGCGCTGGATGCCGGTGACGATCGGCGACACGCCTTGCAGGCGATGGCCGAGGTCCAGCTGCTGCGGCATGACCTCGCCGCGGCGCTCGAGCTCTACGAGACGCTGGTGCAGCAGTTTGGTGATTCGCCGAAGCTCTGGAACGAACGCGGCGTCTGCCTGCATCAGGTCGGCCGGCTGGACCAGGCCGCGGCGTCGTACGCGCGCTCGGTCGATCTCGACCCGGCCTACGCGCTGGCCTGGAACAATCTGGGCGTCCTCCGGGCCCAGAATCCGGCGGACGCCGCCGCCCTTGAGGCCTTCCGCCGTGCAACGCAGGGCACGCGGCCGCCGCTCACCGCCCGCCTCAACCTGGCGCTGCTGCATTTCCAGCGGCAGGAGATCCAGCAGGCGCTGGAGGGGTATCGGCGTGTACTCGCGGAGGTTCCCGGCAGCGCCATCGCGTGGAATGGAGTGGGGCTCGTGCTGATGGAGCTCAAGCGGTTTTCCGATGCAAGGAACGCCTTTGGCCGCGCGGTGGAAGCGGACCCCACGCTGGCGGCGGCGCACTACAACCTGAGCTTTACGTTGAGCCAGCTGGGCGACTTCGATGCGGCGCTGAGGGCCACTAAACAGGCGCTCGAGCTGGAGCCGTACTACGTGCCCCAGAAATACGTGCTGGCAATCGACCTTCAGTTCGAGGATCCGACCATCGCCGTGGCACCGGCACTGAAGGCGGAGCTCAGCGGTTCGACGCTCGCCGGCGAGTTCGCCTTCGATCCGACGGCGCTCGATCGGCTGTTCGACGAGCTGGCGCCGGCACGGGCGGACGTGGTCGAACCGCACGAACCCGACCCGCTGGCGCTGGCGCGCGACTACGTGGCCAAGGGGCTGCTGGAGCTTGCCGCCGCCGAGCTTGAGCGCTTGCGTGGCCGGGGCGTGACACCGGCACATGCGGCAGCGCTCTGGGGCGCCATCTTCGCCCGGCGGGGCCTGCATGGCGAAGCCCTCGAGCGCTTTGCCGAAGCGCGCGCGGCTGCGCCGGGCGAGCTGGGACCCGCCTTGGGCGAGATACGCAGTCTGGTGGCGCTTGGCCGTGCGAGCGAGGCGGTCGAAGTCGCGGGAGCGCTTGCTCGGCGCGCACCCGGTGATGCGGACGTGCTGCTGGCCCATGCGCGCGTGCTCCACGCGACCGGCGACGCGGCCGCCGCCATGGCCGCAGTGCGCGCGGCCCAGCGCGCGGCGCCCGGCCGGCCCGATCTGTACCAGCTCCAGGCGGTGATCGCCGGCCAACTCGGCGACATCGACGCTGCGCTCGAGGCCTGCCAGGTGGCGCTGCAACTCGACGGTTCGCTGGTGCAGGTCTGGTACGAGCTCGGCGGCCTGGAAGAGGCACGGGCCAACTGGGCGGCCGCGCGCGCAGCGTACGAGCGGGCGCTCCAGCTGCTCCCGACCTTCACCGATGCCGCCATGGCGCTGGCGGACCTCCTCGCCCGGACCGAATCCGCGAGCGCGGGCATCGACGTCCTGGTGCGGACACTTTCGGTGGACCCCTACGAATTGGCGGCCCTGACGCTCCTCGGGCGGATCCTGCTCGAGGACGGCCGGACGAGCTGCGCACTCGAGGCGTTCGACCGGGTACTCCGGTTCGACCCGAATGACGCTGCCGCGCTCTTCCATCGGGGCGTCGCCCTTGCACGGGAACGCCATTTCGCTGACGCGGTCACGGCCTGGGACCGAGTGGTGCAGCTCGAACCCGCCGGAGATCTCGCCGCGCAGGCCCGCGCCCGCGCGCGATCCGCGCGCGACCTGCAGCACATCTTCGCCACGACGGCGGGCTAGCCATGCCGATCGAAGGCCCGCTCAAGGAGCTGTCGATTCACGATGTCTTCCAGCTGCTCGATCTGGCGCGGAAGACCGGCACGCTGCGGATCACGTCGGACCTCAGGCAGAACGCCGGAACCGTGCAGTTCGAGCAGGGCGGGGTGGTCGCGGCCGAGATCCGCACCAATCCGCATCCGCTGGGGACGCTGTTGTTGCGAAGCGGCAAGCTGAGCGAGGAGGATTTTGCGAGGGCCCTGGCGATGCAGGAGGGGGGCGACGGCCGGCGCCTCGGCGACATCCTGCTCGCCATGGGTGCGGTCGGCCGCCGGGAGCTGGAACGTCAGGCACGGGCGCAGGTCGAGGAGGTAATCTTCGAGCTCATGAGCTGGTCCGAAGGCTACTTCTCCTTCTCGGAAACGCCGCCGGCGCCTTCCGGGCCCGGCCAGGTGCGCATCCCCACCGAGGCGCTGCTGATGGAGGCTGCGCGGCGGATCGACGAGTGGGCGCGCATCGAGAGCCGGATTCCGCATCTGGGGATGGTGCCGGAGCTGGTGCCGCCGGATGCCGGCGGCACCACACGGCTTGATCTGTTGCCGGCGGAATGGCAAGTGCTTGGCGCCGTCGACGGCACCCGCGATGTACACGGCGTCGCGGCTGCGGTCGGGCGCTCGGATTTCGAAATCGCGCGGACGCTCTTCGGCCTCGCCGCCGCCGGGGTCATCGTCCTGGATGACCCACGCCGCGCCCTGGCGCCCGCGCCGATCGGGGCCGAGCTGAACGAGCTGCTGCTCCGCGCCCGGACGGCGCTCGCCGCCGGAGATCCGGAGGCGGCTCGCGTGGCCGCACTCGACGTCGTCGCGGCGCGGCCCGACCATGCGGAGGCTCATGTCACGCTTGGACGCGCCCTGCTCGCCTCCGGGCGGCACGGTGAAGCGGGGGATGCATTTCAGGAGTCCCTGCGGATCGATCCGATGCTGGCTCCCGCGCGAAGGATGCTCGGCGTGTGCCAGGCGAGGGCCGGCCAGCTGGAGCAGGCCGTGGAGTCCTGGGATGCGTGGAGCCGCCTGGATGCGAGACCACCGGCCGAGGATGCATTGGGTGGGTCGGTGAGCCGCCTCCGTGCCGCGGCGATGACGCTTGTGGAAGGAACCCGGACGGCGCATGAGTGACGACGTCCGGACGCTGACCGCACAGCTCGCCGCCGACGGGTCGAGTCTCGCCTTTCTCGACCTGGCCGAGTTGTTGCGGCAACGCGGCCAGCTGGGGCCGGCATTGACGGTCGCGGCGAACGGGCTGGCACGATACCCGGACATGGCGGAGGCGCATTCGCTGCACGCGCGGATCCTGGCCGATGCCGGCCATGGCGATGCGGCGTTCGACGGCTGGATGACGGCGCTGCGCCTCGACCCGGCTGATCGCAGTGCGCACAAGGGCCTCGGCTTTCTCTACTATCGGGCCGGCGACGCGCCCCGTGCGCTTCGGCACCTCGAAGCCGCCGCCGCGGGTGCGGCGGCTGATGCCGGCCTCGCCGCCGCGATCCTGCGCATGCGCGCCGCCTCGACCGCTCCGGAACCGGTCCCGCCGCAGACGCAGCCGCGCGCGGAGGACAGCGTGGCGACTGCATCGCCCCCGATGCCCTTCTCGCTGGACGTCGATTCGTCGCTGCCCGATGATGCCGAGCTCTTTGCCGGACTCGAAGGCGCGCGCGATGGGCTCCTGCTGCTCGATCAGCATGGCCTGCGGCTCGGCGGCGGCCTGCGGGATGGCGATGGCACCGATGTCGCCGACACTGTCGCGGCCCATCTTGCCGGTGTGTCCCGCGAGGCCGCCCGCGCCGGACGACTGCTCGGCCTCGGCGCCTGGCAGAGCGTGTCGGTGGAGTGTCCTGACGGCAACATGCACCTGGTGGCGCCCACTCCGGAGACGGTGCTGCTCACTGTGCGCGACATCGGGGTGCCGGCCGGCCGGCTGGCTTTGCTGGCAGACCGCGCGGCACAGGCCGCTCGCCGATGGCTCGAGGGACTCTCATGAGCCAGCACGAGCAGGCGCTTCGCCGGGTGAGCGCGGTCCGGGGGATTCGCGGGGTCATGCTGGTATCCGCCTCCGACGGCCTGGTGGTGGCCGACGTGTCCATGGAGGATGTGGATGGGCGTGCGGTTGCCGCGCTCGCCGCCAGCCTGTGCGCCCGGCTCCGCCGCGCTACCACGAGCGCAGGCCTTGGTGTTCCCGGTGTGGTGCATCTGCGCGGGGAGGAGGGAGTGCTGCTGGCCGTGCCTGCGCCCAACGACATGCTCGTGGTCGCGGTCGCCGACCGCGGGGCGAACGTGGGCCTGGCCCGTCTGGAGCTGCTCGAAGCGGCCCGGGTGCTCGGCTGATGCGAGTGCTGGAAAGTTGGGTCGGCGCTCCACTGGAGCGATTTCTCGACGAATCGGCGGCCCGACTTGTCCTGCTCATGACGACTTCCGGACAGGTCGTGGCCCAGCACGGCTTCACCCGTTCGGTCGATGTCATGTCCGCCGCCGCGCTCGGGGCCGCGATCATGGCGTCGACGGCGGAGCTGGCGCGCATCATGGGATCGCCACGGTTCGGCGTGCTGGTCCACCAGGGTGCGGAGCAGGGGATGCTGCTGAGCGGATTCGATACGCCCCGCGGCCGCTGGATCGGCCTGGTCGTGTTCGGCCCGGACACCTCGGTCGGGCTCGTCCAGCTCTTCTTCCAGCAGTTTGCCGAGGAAATCGGTGCGGCGGCACCTCCGGCGGAGCCGCATGGCCCGGTCCTGGCAGAAAACTTCGAGCACGACCTCAATGCGAGCCTTCGCGCGCTCTTCGGACGGTAACCCATGTCTCTCGTGAATTTCACGGCGCGTGAAATCACCTGCAAGATCGTCTATTACGGGCCGGGACGGTCGGGCAAGACGACTAACCTGCAGTACATCTTCGGCCGCGTTCCCGAGACCCGGCGCGGGCGCATGGTATCACTGGCCACCCACGGCGACCGCACGCTGTTCTTCGACTTTCTGCCGATCGATCTCGGCTCGATTTCCGGGTTCGCGACGCGCTTTCAGCTTTATACCGTGCCAGGGCAGAGCTACTACAACGCGACCCGAAAGCTGGTGCTGCAGGGCGCGGATGGCGTGGTGTTCGTGGCCGACAGTCAGGCGAGGCGGTTCGAGGACAACCTGGAGAGCCTGCAGAATCTGCAGGAGAACCTTCTTGATCAGGGCGTCGACGTGCGGCAGCTCCCGGTCGTCTTTCAGTACAACAAGCAGGACCTTCCGGCGGATCTGGTGCTGAATCGGGAAGAGCTTGACGACGCCCTCAATTTTCGCGGCGTACAGTGCTTCACGGCCGATGCACTGCACGGAAGCGGCGTCTTCGAGACGCTGAAGGGGATCTCCGAGCTGGTGCTTCGGAAGCTCGCCGTCGGGGGTGTCGCCGAGTGACCAGAGCGCTGCCGGAGCAATTCCGCTTCGAGACACTCGTCGTGGGCGCCTCGAATCGCCTGGCGGCGACGGCGGCACATGCCGTGGCCGAGGCCCCGGGCAGCGGCTACAACCCGCTGTTCATCTACGCAGGGCCGGGGCTGGGGAAGACCCATCTGCTCATGGCGATCGGTCACGCCGCTCGCGCGATCGATCCCCGCCTGGCGGTGGAATACCTGACGCTCGACGAGCTGGTCGAGGCGGTCAATGCCGCCGTGGCCGGCGGCCAGGGCGATGCGTATCGCCACCGATTCGCGGACACCCAGCTGTTGCTGCTCGACGATGTGCAATTTCTGAGTCAGCGACGCGAGATGCAGGCGGAACTGCTCCGACTGGTGGATACGCTGCAGCGCGGGGGCCGTCAGATCGTGCTCACCAGCGATCGTCCACCGTCGGAAATCGAGGCGCTCGACGAACGGCTGATTCGCCGTTTTGCGGGCGGCCTCGTGATCGACATTTCGGCACCCGACTATGAGACGCGGGTCGCCATTCTCCGGCGCCGGGCGGAAGCACGCGGTGCGGCCTTCGGCGCCGGCGTGCTCGAAGCCGTCGCCTCGGTGGACATCGACAACGTCCGGGAGCTCATCGGAGCGCTGAACCGCCTCATCGCCTACCAGGCGATCAGCCCTGATCTCCTCGACGCCGGCCAGGCGCGCCTCCTCGTGGGCGGTCGTGACGCGCCCGATGCCGTTCGCCTGGCCAACGCCCTGCCGGAAGCACCGCACCCGTCGCCGGAGCAGAGGGAGCCCGCGCCAGCGGAGGCGCCGGAGGAGCGGGACGAGTTCGCCGATTTCCTGCTCGAGGTGTCCGCGACGGTCACCCACCAGGTCGAGTCGTGGCGCTCGCGGGTGGGCGAGGCCATGGTGCGATGGGAAGGGGAGGGCTATCGCGTCGCGCGGCTGGCCGCGCTGCTCAACGACGACGCACTCGCGGATCCCGACGCAGCATTGAGAGCGTTCGAGGCCGATGTCAACCGCCTTCGCTCGATCGCCGACGAGCTCGCGAGCATCGCGCCCGAGCTCGCTGGGTCGGCGCTGCTGCAGGATCCGGATGATGTGGCGGCGGCGGCGGGGCTGCTGGAGCGGGCGCAGGCCGGTGCGGCGGCCCCCCCGGGACCGTCGCCGCACTGGAGGCTTGGCGACGTCCTGGAGAGCGGATCCAACCGGATGGCCGTACGCGCCGCCACGGCCGTCGCCGCTGAGCCTGGTGCGAAGTACAATCCGCTCGTCATCGTGGGTGCGAGCGGTAATGGCAAGACACATCTGCTGCATGGCCTCGGGAATGCGCTGGCACCGGCAGGCACCGTGGCTTGCCTCGGCACCAGCGAGTTCATCGAGGAGCTGATCTCCGCGATCGATCGCAATGCCGTTCCGCTCTGGCGCGCCCGGTACCGGAAGGTGGATGCGCTCCTCCTTGATGATGTCCACCTCATCGCCGGCAAGGACCGGAGCCAGGACGAGCTGTTCCTCCTGTTCAACCACCTGCTGGAGCAGGGCAGGCAGATGGTCTTCTCGTGCGCGCTCCCGCTGGCGGAGTTGACCGGGGTCGAGCCGCGGCTGCTGACCAGGCTCGAGGGTGGTCTGGTGGTGGACCTCCCCGCACCCGATCGGGAGCTGCGCCAGCGAGCCATCGAGCGGCTGCTGGGGGCGCGGCTCGATGGTGTGGATCCCGAGCTCGCCGCGTACATCGCCGCCCGGCCGGCCGACTCGATGCGCAGCGCGCTCGGCCTGGTCCAGCGGGTGCTGAACGCGGCCGAAGCGCAGCAGGCCCACCCGACAGCCGCGCTCGCACGTGAAGTACTCGAAGGCCCCGTCATCCGCGCGCCCAGGCGGACGGGCTCCCGGTCCAGCGGCGTGCTCGCACCGACGGCCGGCGGCATTCGCAGCCGGGAAAAGATGGTCTGGGACTGGCCCGACGTCGCCGCCCGCCTGATCGAGGAGTGGCGCTGATGGCGATCAAGGGCAGTCTCAAGGAGGCCAGCCTTCCGGATGTCATTCAGCTGCTGACATTGGGGCGCCGAACCGGCTGCCTCGCCGTGGCTGACCGGCAGAACTTCGGCTACGTCTACTTCGATGCCGGGCGTATTTCCTACGCCTCCATCGTGAATCGGCGTGACCGGCTGGGAGATATCCTGGTCAAGAGCGGCCGCATCAGCGCGGCACAGCTCGAGGAGGCGGTCCAGGCGCAGAGCGTCGACCGCGAGCGGAAGCTCGGAGAACTGCTCGTGGAGTCGGGAGCGCTGCCACGGGCGGCACTCGAGGAGTACATGCGACTCCAGATCGAGGAGGCCGTGTACTACCTGTTCACCTGGTCGAGCGGGACGTTCAATTTCGAGGCGGGCGTTCGGCCGGAACGGGAAGACTTCCTGGTCCAGATCAACGCCGAGTCGCTGCTCCTCGAAGGCGCGCGCCGGGTGGACGAGTGGAGCCTGATCGCCAAAAAGATTCCTTCCTTTGACCTGATTTTTTCGCTTGACCGGACGCACATGGAATCCGCCGGCGTCAGTCTCTCGGCCGTCCAGCAGCGGCTGCTTCCGCTGCTGGACGGAACCCGCGACGTGCAGCAGGTCGTCGAAGATTCCGGGCTGGTGGAGTTCGAGGTCGGCAAGGCGCTCTACGGGCTGATTGCGGCAGGGTTCGCCCACCGTGCCGGCTCATCGGCGGCGGCCGCGGTGCCCAAGATGAATGACAGCAGGATCGAGGAGCATCGAAATCTCGGGATCGCGTTCTACAAGACCGGCATGCTGGACGAGGCGCTGCGGGAGTTCCGGCGCGTGGCCGATCTGCGGCCGTCCGAGGGAACGGCACCGTTCTTTCTGGGGCTCATCGCGCTTCGCCAGGCGCGGTGGCAGGCGGCGGCGGATGCATTGCGGCAGGCGGTCGAGCGCGGCGGCCCGCGTCCGGCAGCGCTGCATAACCTGGCGTTCGCGCTCGAGCAGCTTGGGCGGCTTGACGAGGCCGAAGCCGCGTACGGCGAAGCCGCCGGGCGCGCGCGCGACGATGCCCGGATCCAGACCGGCTGGAGCGTGGTGGCGCTCAAGCGCGGTGACTTTCAGACCGCCCAGGCACGGTTGACCCGCGCCCGCGAACTGCATGGCGACCGGACGCCCCCGCCGCTGTGGTTCTGGGCCGCCACGCTCGCCGCCGCGGGTTGCGATGATGCGGACTCGGCCGTTGCCCTGGCGCGCGCCGGCGTCGAGGCCCACGTGGCCGAGCCCGTGTTGCGGAACAATCTCGGCGTGCTGCTGGAGCTCGGCGGTGACGTGGCCGCGGCGGAGATCATGCTGCGCTCCGCGCTGGCCGAAGACGCATCGCTGCCGCAGACCTCGAAGAATCTCGCCGACCTGCTGTACCGGGGCGGGCGCTACGATGAGGCGTTCGAGGCCTACGAGCGCGCGGCGCGTCTCGCGCCGGATCTCGGCGATGACCTGTATTTCAAGATGGGCAACATCGCGTTCAAGCGGCGGGACCCCGCCCGGGCCCGGACGAGCTGGCAGCGCGCGACCGAGCTGAACCCAGGGCATCAGCTCGCGCGGGCCAATCTCGACATGCTGGATCGGCAATCGTGACGGCCGCCGACGACGCGCTGACCGCCGCCCTCTCGCGGCGGATCACCGACGCGGCCGGGCTCACGCCCGACGTCTACAAGGACAAATGTTTGCGTCGGCGGATCGCCGTGCGCATGCGCGCCTGCGGAGTACACACATACACGGATTACCTCGCGGTACTCCAACGCGTGCCGCCGGAGTGCGAGCGGCTGCGTGACGCGCTCACCATCAACGTGACTCGATTCTACCGCAACCGCGAAACCTGGGACCTGCTCCGCGGCTCGATCGTGCCTGAGCTGGTCGCCGCACGCGAGGGTCGTATCGCAGCGTGGAGCGCCGGCTGCGCTTCGGGTGAAGAGGCCTACACGGTGGCGATGCTCGTCGCGGAGGCCGATCGTGCCGCGGGGCACGCCGAGCGGCTGGACCGGCTGGAGATTGACGCCACCGACGTGGATCGCGCCAGTCTGGAGCGCGCCGTCAGCGCGCGCTACCGCCCGGACGCCATTACCGAGCTCCCGGCCGACCTGGCCGCGCGTTATCTCGTGCCGGAAACCGAAGGATATCGTGTGGTGCCTGAGCTAATCCGCCGCGTCACGGTCAGCCGCCTGGATCTCGGGGCCGACCCGCCGCTTCGCCCGGCCTATGACCTCATTCTCTGCCGGAATGTTGTGATCTACTTCGATCGCCCGATGCAGGAGCGGCTTTTCCTCACGTTCGCTTCACGGCTCTCTCCGGGCGGTGTCCTCGTCCTGGGCAAGGTCGAGACGCTGCTCGGCCCGGCCCGGGATCGGCTCCACCTGGTGGATGCCCGGGAACGCATTTATCGGCGCGCGGCGTGACCGACATCATCGTACGGGTCGCTGATCTGAATGTCGGGACCGCCGGCGACGTCCTCGTCACGGTCGGGCTGGGCAGCTGTGTCGCGATCGCGTTGCATGATGCGAGCGCGCGGATCGGCGGCCTGGCTCACATACTTCTGCCCTCGCCGGCGCTCAGCCGGAACGCGGATAATCCGGCCAAGTTTCCCCAGCTGGCCGTGCCCCGGCTCCTGGCGCTCATGGTCGAAGGCGGGGCCAATCCGAAGCGGACCGTCGCCCGCATCGCTGGAGGCGCCAGCATGTTCGCGAACCTCGCTCCCCATGGCGCCATCCAGATGGGAGAACGCAACGTCGTAGCGACGCGGCACGTCCTCAATGTCAACGGCATTCCGCTGGTGGGCGAGTCAGTCGGCGGCGACTACGGCCGGACGGTGCGGCTGTACGTCGCGGACGGCCGGCTCGAGGTGTCTTCGGTGGCGCATGGGATCCAGTCACTCTGAGCGCCGCACCGTCCTCGTGGTGGACGACAGTCCTTTCTTCCGCCACGTCCTCGGCGATGCCGTCACCGGGTCTGCGGAGTTCGCGCTCGCCGGCACGGCGCGGAACGGGATGGACGCGCTCCAGAAGGTGCATCGCCTTGCGCCCGACCTCGTGCTGATGGACCTGGAGATGCCTGAGCTCGACGGGCTGGGCGCGATCGGCTACATCATGTCGGAGTCGCCGCGCCCCATCGTCGTGGTCAGTGCCTACGCGGGACCCGGGACCGCCGGGGCCATTCGGGCACTGGAGCTTGGTGCCGTGGACCTGGTCGCCAAGGAGGATGATCGCGGCGCAGAGGCCTCGCATCGCCTCGGCGAGCGGGTCCTCGCGGCGCTTCGAGGCGCGAGCGAAGCCAACATTCACCGACTGCCGGTGCTGGCCCGCCCGGGGCGGAGCGACGCGCCGCCCGAGCGGTTGTTCGCCTTGCCGGGACGCGCGCGGTTCTGCGTGGCGATCGCCGCATCCACCGGCGGCCCGCGCGCACTCGCCGAAGTGGTTCCGCGCCTCCAGCTCGGCAGCGGCGCGGCGGTCGTGATCGTCCAGCACATGCCGCCGAAGTTCACACGAAGCCTCGCCGAGCGGCTGGCCTCGCAGAGTCGCCTCGCGGTGGTGGAGGCCGAGGATCGGACGCCGCTGCTGGCGGACACCGCGTACGTGGCACCAGGTGATTTTCACATGCAGGTCATGCCGGCGGTGGACGGCGGTCTGTGCCTCGTGCTCGATCGTGGCCCCACGCTCTGGGGGGTCCGACCCGCGGCCGACCCCCTGTTCCGCTCGGTAGCCGTTGCGTTCGGCCCCGGTGCGATCGGGGTGGTGCTTACCGGTCTCGGGCGTGACGGGGCCGACGGACTGAAGGCAATCCACGATGCCGGCGGATTCGGGCTGGCGCAGGATCGTGAAAGCTCCACCGTATACGGCATGCCCAACGCTGCGGCCCAGGCCGGCGGAGCCGACCGTGTGGCGTCGATCCGCGACATGGCGGCGCAGATACAGGTGGCGCTTGCCGCGCTGGCGTCACGATGAGCGAGGCGTCCTTCCTGCTCGTGCGCGCCGGAGGTCGCCTGGTCGGCCTTCCGGTGGAGCAGGTCGTCGCGGTCGCGGACGCTGGCCCGGCGCACCCGGTTCCGAGCACGGAGGCCGCGCTCCGCGGCGTGGCGAACGTGCGGGGAGAAATGATGCCGGTGCTTCACCTCGGCGCCCTGCTGGCCGGCGAGGCGTACCCACCCCGGGTGAGTGAGGTCGCGGTGGTCATCTCGGTTGGCGGTATCCGGCTCTGTCTCGAGGTCGAGGAGGCGGACGTGGTCGTGCGGGAGGCGACGCTGCCGCTCCCGCCGAGCTCCGCCCTTCCCTGGGCGCGCGCGGTCGTCCGGCGCGCGGACGGACTGGTGCCCCTGCTTGATCTCACTGCGCTTGGTGCGCGGCTCGCGGAAAGGGGAATCGACACATGAACACTGGCGACGACATGCAGGTGGTCACGTTCCGCGTGGGCTCGCAGGAGTTCGCGCTCGATATTTCCCAGGTGGAGCGCATCCTGCGCTACGAGAAGCCGTCGGCGCTGCCCAAGGCACCGGCGTTTCTCGAGGGCGTCGTTCGCTACGCCGGAACGGCGATTCCGGTGGTGGATCTCCGGAAGCGGCTCGAGCTGGAGGCCGGAGTAACGGAGGAAACCCGCCTCATGGTCCTCAATCTCGACGGGCAGCGCATCGGCATGCTGGTCGACCAGGTCCGCGAGGTGATGCGGGTGGACAGCACCACGATCACCGCGCCGCCTCCCATGGTCCGCGGCCTGGCCGCGACGTACATCGCCGGGATCCTCACGGAAGGGGATCGGGCCGTGGTTCTGCTGAACGCGCTCCGGCTCCTCAGCTCGACGGAGCGGCAGGCCCTCGAAGCGGCAGTAGTGACATGACGGCAGACGAGTCGCTGACGGCACCGCTCAGGAGCGAATACGCGACGATCGCATCGCGGCTCGATGCCGCGGCCGACGCATCGGGGCGCGACGCGGCCAAGCGGGAGATCATCGCGTTCTTCAAGAAAGTCGATACGGCGCTGGCGGAGGTTACGCAGCTCAAGGAAGACATCCGTCTGCTGGTGGACCGCTACAAGCAGGTCTCGGCGTCAGCCGCGACTGCGCAGGCTCCCGCATTTACGGATGCCCGGCCGGTGGTGCACGATGATCATATCGGAGCGTCGACCTTCATCGAGAAGGGCTGGAGCCTCATTTCTCTCGGCGACCATGCCGGCGCGATACAGGTGCTCTCGCGGGCGCTGGAGCTGTCGCCCGGCGCGGTGGAAGCGCTGTCGCTGCTCGGGTGGGCGCAGATGCTGCATGAGGAGTACGACGATGCGCTGGGCACCTTTTCCAAGGTGCTGATGAATGAGCCCGCAAACGCCCTGGCCCGAATCAACGTCGGCTACATCTGCCTGAAGAAGCGAATCTTCGGCGAAGCGATCGAGCACCTCTCCAAGGCCATCCGGCTCGACAACGACCGCAAGGCCACCCTCTACGCACATTATTATCTTGGGCTGGTGTACCTCGAGCGCGACATGTACGACGATGCGCAGAGCTTTTTCCGGAAGACGCTTCGGCTCGGCCCCAACCTGATCGAGGCGTACCTGCAGCTGGGTGGGGCGCAGTGGCTCGCCGGCGATCGGGCTGGCGCCGTTCAGACGTGGACCGACGGGCAGAAGGCCAACAAGTTCAACCCCTGGGCCAGGCGCTGCGGCGAGCTCGTCGCCCTGGCGGCTTCGGGTGGAGAGATCCCGCGTACTCGGTTTTCGTAGCATTCGTCCTGCTGTTTGCTCAGACGCCTCCGCGCGTGGTGCGAGTCGGCGACGTGGTGGCGGTCGCGTGGCCCCCGCAGCTCGGCATGGCTGCGTCGCTGGCCGAAGCGGCGGACCAGGCCGCATACTGGCCCGGTCTGGGTCGCCGCTCGGCGGGGCCGATGCGGCTCATCCTGGTCCCTGATGCGGCCCGATACCGGCAAATGACCGGGGGACGCGCGCCCACGTGGGGCGCCGGCATCGCGATGCCCGGGGCCCACACCATCCTGCTTCGTGCCGATGTGGGAGATCTCGAACGAACCCTGCGGCATGAGCTCGCTCACCTTGTACTGCATGGCGCGGTGCGGGTGCGCGTGCCGCGCTGGTTCGACGAAGGCTACGCCGCGTGGGCGGCCGGCGAATGGGATCGCCTCGCGGCACTGTCGCTCAACTTGTCGGTCGCGCGTGGCGGCGTCCCCGAGCTGGACGACCTCGATGGCGAGCTGCGGGGGAATGAGGGCGCCGCCGGTCCGGCCTACGCGCTCTCCATGGCCGCGGTGGCCCGGCTGGCCGAGCTCAATCCCACCCGCAAGCTGGACCCGCTGATGGCCCGCCTGGAAGCTGGTGTTCCGTTTGAGGACGCCCTGCGGCAGACGACGGGCCTCAACGTGGGACAGTTCGCTCGCGACTGGATGGGAACGGTGCGGCGCCGGTATGGGCTGGCGACCTGGATCGCCGCCGGCGGCGTCTGGAGCGTCATTGCGACGCTGGTGCTGGCGCTCGGCGGAATCCGCCGCCGGGCGGACGGGCCCCGCCGTGCCGCGCTGGATGAGGGGTGGGTGATTCCGAGCGAAGATGAGGCGCCGCCGGAACTTGACCCGGGTCGGGTACCGTAGTAGCCTCTACCGCTATGGCTACGCCCCGCGCATCCACTCCGACGCGCCGGCCCCTCCTGGGGCGCCGGAACCTGCTCATCCTTGGTGCCGGCGTCCTGACGCTCGCGGCCGGCTACGGCATTCTCGGCGCCGGACATCCTACCCTGGCCGCGGTGTTGCTCGTGCTGGGTTACTGCGTCCTACTCCCGTTGGGCATCGCACTGTAGCTGGCGTGACGCGCGCCACGGCACGGCGCATGCATTGCCGTCATATTCGGGCTGTCGCCACTCCAACACGACCGGGCGAATAGCTCAGCTGGTTCAGAGCGCCTGCCTTACACGCAGGATGTCGGGGGTTCGAATCCCTCTTCGCCCATTGGGTCGCGCGGGGTCGCGCGACGCTTCACGATTCCGTTGGCCGATCCCGTTGCGGAGGTTAAGGAATGCCTGTTTCGCGCACAATCAGTCTGATGCTTCTCGGCACTGCCCTCGCCGCACCACTCTCGGCCCAGGGCATCCCGCGCGGCGGGAGAATCGCCGCGAATGCCAATGCGTCCCGCACCCGCATTCTCGTCGCCAATCCCTACGTCTTCGCCGCGAGCGATTCCGCCGTAGCGGTGCACGTCGGCGACGTGATGCGCAAGCGACTCGACCGTACCGTCAGTTCCGAATACACCGTCGCCGCCGACACGCTGATGAACAGCGCGTTGCTGCAGTTCGGCTTCTGGAAGGATGCCATCCTGAGTCCGACCTACGCGCGTACCCTGGCGAAGAACCTGCCGGGCACGCGCGTCGTGGTCACCTCCACGATGTCGAAGCTGCCCGACGGATCTCGCGCCATCGTGGCCCGGCTGTCCGGTACCAACGACGATGTCGGTAATGTCGTTCGGGTCTCCCAGGCCTCGGGCCAGCCGCTGGACGAGCTTGCGGCGCGCGCCGCCGATGCCCTCCAGCCGGCGCTCCGCTCCCTCGCGGATGCACGGAGCTGCATGGACCAGCGCATTGCTAACCGGGCCAAGGCGATAGAATCCGCCAACAAGGCGCTGAAGCTCCTTCCGACAAACGGCCTGGCACACTACTGCCTCGCCATCATCGCCGATTCTGCGCACTCGATCGGCGACAAGGTGCAGCAGCTGGACGCTGCGATCGCCGGCGATTCGCTGAGCGTGATTGCGCTCCGCCAGCTGGCCCAGGCCTACCAGCAGCGCGGCGATACGGCGAAGGCGGTGGCGACCCTGCAGCAGATGCTCCGGGCTGCGCCGAGCGACCAAGAGCTCCGTCAGAGCGCCTTCCGCTACTTTCTGAGCTCGGGGCACACCGACGCCGCCATTCAGGTGGCCGACGAGGGTTTGCGTCTCGATCCGTTCAACTGGGATCTGTACGATCTGAAGAGCAACGCCTGCCTCTTCGCGGGCAACTACAAGTGCGCCGTCGACGTGCTTGCCAAGGCCTACGAGACCGACTCGACCCGGGCGGACACCCTGTTCTTCGCCAAGATCGGGGCCGCGGCGGAGCAGCGGCTGTCCGACAGTCTTCCCCGGGCCACGGCGGCCGATACCGCCACGTATGTCCTGTGGGCCAACAAGGCGTCGCGCCGCTATCCGACCAACATCACCATGCTGCAGAATCTCAATAAGGCGTATTCCTACTCCGGCCAGGTCGACAGCAGCCTCAGCGTGACGCGGCGCCTGATGGCGATTGACAGCGCCAACGTCCTGCCGGCGCTCAACGCCGCACAGGCCCTCTACACCGCGAAGCGGATCCCGGAGGCACAACCGTTCATCGACTTCGCCATCCGCCGCGCCGGTGCGTCGGCGGACTCGGCCTCGTATCGGGAAAAGACCGCCGGCCTGCTCGTGACGGCGGCCGTACCGATGCTCCAGTCCACACCGCGCGACGACAAGGGCGCGGCCGACCTGCTGCGCCAGGCGATCAAGCTCGCTCCGACTGCCCGTTTCATGCCGACGGCGAACTATCTGTTCGGCATCGCGACCTTCTCTCAGGTGCCGCCGATCGACGCGCAGGCGGTCGCCAAGAAGTCCTGCGAACTATCCCGGCAGGAGGACGCTCTGCTCAAGGAGGCGGAGGTGGCGTTCAACATCGCGAAAGCGGTGAAGCCGACCGAGTCAGCCGCTCAGCTCGCGGTGATCGAGAAGTACAAACCGCATACTGCTTCGCTGCTCAAGGCGTACTGCAAGTAGGGACTTCCAACCCGACTGCGGCGTCTCTATATTCAGCCCGCCACAGCAGGGGGCTGTAGCTCAGCTTGGTTAGAGTGCCGCACTGTCACTGCGGAGGTCGCGGGTTCGAGCCCCGTCAGCCCCGTTCGTCTCGAGATCGCGTCACCCCGTCCCGGCCGGACGGGGTGTTGCGTTTCCACCCTGTGCGGGCCCACCATGTCTGACCCCATGCCGACCTACCACGTCCCGGTGCTGCTGCGGCAGGTACTGGCGGCGGCGCGCGGCGCGCGCCGGGCCGCCGACGTCACGCTCGGCGATGGGGGTCACGCCGAGGCGCTGCTGGCGGCTGGTGTCGCGATGCTGGGCATCGACCGGGATCCCTCCGCGGTCGCGCGAGCGCGGGCACGCCTCGGCGACGCGCAAATTCGCTATCTTGTGTCGCCATACGCGGCTCGACCGGCGCTCGAGGCAGTGGCCCGGTTCGCGCCTGACTTCATCCTGCTCGATCTGGGCGTGTCGTCGGCGCAGCTCGACGAGGAAGCGCGTGGGTTCACCTTCCGCCCGGGCGCGGTGCTCGACATGCGCATGAGCTCCAGCGGAGCGGGTGCCGCCGATCTCCTCAATCAGTCGGATGAAGCTTCGCTGGCCGCAGTGTTCGACGAGTACGGCGACGAGCGCCGGGCCCGTCGGCTGGCGCGCGAGATCGTGCGCCGGCGGCAGCGCCAGCCGTTCGCCACCAGCGACGACCTTGTCAACGCGATTCGTGGCGCGCTGGGGCCGCGAACCGGACCCGGAGACTTCGCGCGCCTGTTTCAGGCGGTTCGCATCGCGGTCAACGATGAGCTTGGGGGGCTGGCGGTGGCGCTTCCAGCCTTCCGCGCGGCATTGGAGCCCGGCGGCGCGCTCGCGGTCATGAGCTATCACTCCGGTGAGGACCGACTGGTCAAGCACCTCTTTCGCGCGTGGGAGGGCGCCTGCGTCTGCCCGCCTCGCCAACCGGTATGCACCTGCGCACCCCACGCGTACGGATCGGCCGTTCCCCGGAAGCCGATCGTTGCCGACGACGCGGAAGTCGCGGCGAACCCCAGGGCGAGGAGCGCGAAGCTGAGAATTTTTCGTGTTGACCATGCAGCTTAGAGGCCGGCACTGGGTCATCCTGTGGCTCGCGGCGTTTCTGGTCGTCGCCGTGATCGTCGAGACGCGGCAGCTGAAGGCCTACGCGCTCTCGCGGCAGACGGGCCTGCTCCGGAAGCGGCGCCAGGAGCTCGACGCGACCCGCCAGGAGCTCATCCGCAAGATCGGCGAGGGCTCCAGCCGGCGCGTGCTGCTGCCGAAGGCGGAGGCCCTCGGGCTCCATGTTCCGACTGACGCGGAGGAGGACTTCATCTCGCCGGCACCGGCCGGGGCGCGCTGATGGCCAAGCCGACCGCGCGCATCGGATTTGTCCAGGGTGTCGTGTCACTGGTCATCCTCGCGGTGGTTGCGCGGGCGGCGCAGGTGCAGGTGTTCCAGGGCGCCAAGTACGCCACGATCGCGCGGGCCGAGCGCACCCGGCTCGTGGCGCTGCCCGCCGCTCGCGGGGTGATCGCCGATCGGAACGGGCTTCGGCTGGCCGATACTCGCGAGTCCTACCGCGTCGCCGTTGCCACGAATCGCGTAGATGATCCGCACGCCCTCGCCGGGCTGATCGTCCGGTCGCTCGACCGGGTCAAGCGGACCCAGGCATCCATCGAGCGCAGCTTCCGGAGCGATGATCCGTGGATCCCGTTTCCGGGCACCTATTCCGCCATGGAGGTGGAGCGCCTGAGGGCCGCGAAGGGCGTCGACCTTGAGCCGATTCACGAGCGGGTGTACCCGGCTCCGGTGGTCGCGCGCGGGGCGATCGGGCTCGCCGTCGGGGACTCGGGCGTCTCCGGACTCGAGGCGGTGCTCGACCCGTTATTGCGTGGCGTGCCGGGTGAGGCCGTCAATCTGCGGGATCCGCGCGGCACCCAGATCCAGTCGCCCAGGCGGCTGGTGCGCGAGCCGGTCGCCGGGAACGACGTATTCCTCACTGTCGACGCCGGCCTGCAGGAGATTGCCGAGCGGGCGCTGGACCATTCCCTCGTCGAGCTCAAGGCGCGGAGCGCCGATGCGGTCTTTCTCGACCCGCGGAACGGCGAAATTCTGGCGATCGCGACGCGCCGGTCCGACGGTCAGGTGAGCGCCGGGTTCCTGAACTCGACGTTCGAGCCGGGTTCGACGGCCAAACTCTTCACCGCCGCCGCGCTGCTTCAGCTCAAGCGGGTGGACAGCACTGATACCATCGACCCGGAGGGCGGCGCCTGGCAGATGCCCATTCGCGGAAAGCGGCCGACGACGCGTGAGATCACGGACGCCCATGCCGAGCACGAGCCGCTCACCCTCGAATCGACGATTCAGGTCTCGAGCAACATCGGGATGGCAAAATTCTCCCAGCGGCTTGGCCTCGAGGAGCAGTACGACATGCTGCGCGCCTTCGGGTTCGGCTCGAAGACCGGTGTCGAGTTTTCGGAGGTCACTGGCGCGCTGAGGTTGCCCGACGGCACGACCAGTCCCGACTATCCCCTGGCCAGCCGTGCCATGGGCTACGAGTTCTCCGTGACGGCACTCCAGCTCGCCAGCGCGTACGGGGCGATCGCGTACGACGGCGTGCTGATGACCCCCACGCTGGTGCGTGAAGTGCGCGGCCCGGACGGTACGGTCCTCTACCGGCATCGCCCGGAGCCGGTACGGCGGGTCATTTCGCCTGAGGTGGCGGCCCGGCTCCGGCAGTATCTGCTCCGAGCCGTCGGCAAGGGCGGCACGGGTGAGGCCGCGCAGCTGAAGCGCTACCTGCTGATCGGCAAGACCGGCACGTCGCATCAGCTCGAGAATGGGCGCTACGTCGACCGGTATACCGCCTCGTTTGCCGCTCTCTTTCCCGCCAACAAGCCGATTCTCGTCGCGGTCGTGGTCGTCGACGCGCCCGGCAGTGCGTCATACTTCGGCGGTCAGACGGCGGCGCCGCTCGTCAAGGAGATTCTCTTCGAGGCGCTCGCGTCGCGCACCGGTGTGCTCAACCGCAACCTGTTCGCCGGCCGCGTGGACAGTTCCGATGTCCATCTCGCCGCACCGGCGGTTCCCGCCGCGCGTACCGCACCCGCCACCGTCATCGCCGTCCCGTGGCCGTATCGTGGCCGGCGGGACGCGACGCCCCCGGGCCCGATCCCGGATGTGAGCGGCGCCAGTGTGCGCGCCGCGGCGGCGGCGCTCCATCGCCGGGGGTTCACGGTCGCGCTGCACGGATTTGGTGTCGTCAGCCGCACCGAGCCGGCTGCCGGCGACACCGCCTCCGCCGGCTCGACCATCACCGTCTGGGCGGAGCGCTAGCCACCCCATGCCGCCAACGCTTCCGGAACTCGTCGCCGCGCTGCGCCGCGAAGATCTCGTCGTGAGCGCGCCGGCCGATGCGCCGGTCCTGCGATCGATATCGAGCGACAGCCGGACGATCGGGCCGGGCGACCTCTACCTCGCGGTACGAGGCACGCAGGCCGATGGCCACCGCTTCGTCCCCGCCGCGCTCGCGCTCGGTGCCGCGGCACTGATCGTCGAGACGGCACAGGATACCGAGGTGCCGCAGGTGATCGTCCGCGACGGGCGAGCGGCCGCGCTGGCCGTCGCGCGGGCGTGGTACGGCGATCCGGGCCGGGGCATGGTCCTCGTCGGCATCACCGGCACCAACGGCAAGACGACGACGACCGGATTGGTGCGTCACCTGCTCAATGCCGCCGGCGACGTCGCGAGTATCGGGACGCTTGGCGCGTTCGACGGGCGAGGCGAGCCCGTGACTTCGACCGCCGGCTCGCTGACCACGCCCGGGCCGATCGACCTTCAGGCGACGCTCGCCGCGCTGCGCGATCGGGGCACCCGCACGGTCGTGATGGAAACGTCGTCGCACAGCCTGGATCAGGGCCGCCTCGATGGGCTCACCTTCGGTGCGGCGGTGTTCACCAACCTCACGCGCGATCACCTCGATTATCACGGGACGATGGAGTCGTACCTGAGCGCCAAGCTGAAACTGTCGAGCTACCTCAGCCTGGCCGGCATCGAAATCGTGAACGAGGACGACGAGGCCTGGCACGCGCTTCCGCCGCGCCCCCAGCGCCTCACGTTCGGCCTGGGCCGCGGCGCCCACGTGCGGGCGGCCGAGCTGCAGCTGGATGCGTCGGGCAGCCGCTTCCTGCTGGTCTCGCGCTGGGGAACCACACCGGTCCACCTTCCTCTTCTGGGTGAGTTCAACGTGTCGAATGGCCTCGCTGCCGCCGCTACGGCGCTGGCGATGGGCCGCACGCTCAACGACGTGGTGACGCGGCTGGCCCAGGCGCCGCAGGTGCCGGGACGCATGGAACGGATCGCCGATGCGCCCTGTGTGGTGCTGCGCGACTACGCCCACACGCCCGATGCGCTCGAGCGGGCGCTCGCGAGTCTCCGCCCGCTCACCCGTGGTCGCCTGATCGTCGTGTTCGGCTGCGGCGGTGATCGCGACCGCGGAAAGCGCCCGATCATGGGACAGGTGGCCGCGGCAGGTGCGGAACTCGCCATCGTGAGCTCCGACAATCCGCGCACCGAGGATCCCGAGGCCATCATCGACGACGTCGTCACCGGCATGAGCGGGAGTGCCTATATCCGGCTGGCCGATCGGCGGGACGCGATTGCGCGTGCCCTCGAGGAGGCGGGGCCGGACGATACGGTGCTGCTCGCCGGCAAGGGTCACGAGACGTACCAGGTGATCGGCACCGAGAAGCTCCCGTTCGACGAGCGCGAGATCGTCGCGCGTCTCGTGGCCGGCCGGTGATGCGCTGGCCGGGCGCATTTATCGCGCGCGCGCTGAACCAGCCTTCCTGCTTCGGCCCCGCCGGCTTCTCCCAGATCTCGACCGACACCCGCACGCTTCAGGCGGGCGCGCTGTTCGTCGCGCTGAGCGGCGAGCGCTTCGATGGACATGACCACCTCGGCGCCGCGCGGGCGGCCGGCGCCATCGCGGCCGTGGTGCGCCGCGGAACTCCGCCGGTTCCCGGGCTGGCTCTCCTCGAGGTGGACGACACGCTCCGGGCCTATGGCGACCTCGCGCTCGCCCGACGCCGCGAGCTGGTCGGTCCGGTCATCGCGATCACCGGAACGAACGGCAAGACGAGCACCAAGGAGATGGTGGCCGCAGTGCTGCGGACGCACTACCGGGTGCACGCGACCCGTGCCAATCTCAACAACCTCGTCGGCGTCCCGCTGACGATCCTGGAATCCCCGGCGGACACCGAGGCGCTGGTGGTGGAGGCCGGCGCCAATCTTCCAGGGGAGATTGCCCGCTATCGCGAGGTGATCGAGCCGACCGTGACCATCATTACCAACGTGGGGGCGGGGCATCTGGAAGGGTTCGGCTCGCTCGAGGGGGTGCTCCGCGAGAAGCTCGCGCTGGCCCGTGATGTCCCTCTCGCGGTCGTGGGGACCGATCCGCGGGCGCTGGCTGAGGGCGCGCGGTCGCTCGCGAGGCGGGTGATCACCGCCGGACTCGCCGGTGCCGACCGGGTTGCGAGCGATCTCACGATCGACACCATGGGGCGGGCGGCGTTCAGCGTGGATGGGGAGCGCGTGACGCTGCCGTATCCTGGTGCCCACCTGGCGGCCAACGCGCTGCTGGCGTGGGCCGTCGTGCAGGAGCTGGCGCTCGATCCCAAAGCCGCCGCGTCGGCGCTCGGCACGCTGACCCTGCCGGGCGGACGCACGGAGATGACGCAGTTCGGCGGGCTGACGGTGCTCAACGACTGCTACAACGCGAACCCGCAGTCCTTCGCCTCGGTGATCGCGACTGCGGGAGCGATGCGCGCCGGCCGCCGGCTCGTCGTGGTGGCCGGCACCATGCGCGAACTGGGCGCCGAGTCGGCCCGGCTGCACGCCGACGTGGCGCGCCAGCTGGTCGCGCTGGGGCCCGACCTCCTGGCGGTCACCGGCGAGTTCGTCCCGGCGCTGGGGAATTATGCCGGCGCCCTGGGCGACCAGCTGATTCGCGCGGACGACGTCGCCACGCTCGGCCGCCTCCTCCGACCGCGACTCCGGGGCGACGAGCTCGTCATCCTGAAGGCATCCCGCGGCGTCGCCCTTGAGCGTATACTTCCGTTCCTTTCCGCCCCCACGACGAGCGCGCCCGAGGCCTGATGTTCTACTACCTGCTTGCCCCGCTCGGCAAGAAGTACATCATTTTCAACCTCTTCAACTACATCAGCTTTCGGGCGGCCGGCGCGACGGTCACGGCGCTGCTGCTGGCGTTCGTCATCGGGCCGGCGATCATCGACCGGCTGCGGGCCCACAAGGTGGGGCAGGTGATCCGCGCGGAAGGCCCCGCGAGCCATCAGGCCAAGCGGGGCACGCCGACCATGGGCGGCCTCATCATCCTCCTCGCGACGATCGTCCCGACGCTCCTCTGGGCCCAGCTCGAGAATCGATTCGTGATCGTGGCGATGCTGGCCATGCTGTGGATGGGCTGCATCGGTTTCATTGACGACTACCTCAAGATCGTTCAGGGGAAGTCGCGCGGGCTGGTGGCCAAGTGGAAGCTGGTGGGCCAATGCTCATTCGGCCTCCTGCTGGGCCTGCTGCTGGTGCTCAAGCCGGTCGTGTCGCCGGACATCATTCCCGCCACGGCCACGACCCTCCCGTTCTTCAAGTACCTGGTGGTCCACTTCACGGTGCCGGTGTTCATCCTGTTCGTTACCACGGTCACGATCGGGAGCAGCAACGCGGTCAACCTCACTGACGGGCTCGATGGGCTCGCGACGGGACTCGGCGCCATCGCGGCCTTCGCGTTCGCCATCTTCGCCTACCTGCTGGGCCGGGTCGACCTCACCACGTATCTGAACCTCTTCTATCTGCCGGGGGCTGGCGAGCTCGCGATCTTCTGTGCCGCTCTGACTGGCGGATGCGTCGGATTCCTGTGGTTCAACGCCCATCCCGCGCAGGTCTTCATGGGTGACACCGGAAGCCTGGCGATCGGCGGCGCGTTTGGCACGGTCGCGATCCTGCTCAAGGCGGAGTTCCTGCTGCTGCTCATCGGCGGCGTGTTCGCGGCGGAGACGGTGTCCGTGATGCTGCAGACATCGGTGTACAAGTGGTTCAAGCGGACGCGCGGCAAGGAATACGCCGACTCCCACCGGGTCTTCCGCATGGCGCCGCTGCACCATCATTTCGAGAAGCTGGGCTGGGCCGAGACGACGGTCGTCACCCGGTTCTACATAATCGGGCTGCTGTGCGCGCTGCTGGCGCTCTCGACGCTCAAGGTCCGGTGATGATCGAACAGTGGCGGGCCAGCGGCAGGGAGGTCGCGGTCGTCGGGCTGGGGCGGAGCGGGGTCGCGGCGACGCTCTTGCTGCGCGACCATCTCGTGCCGGTCTACGCCTCGGACACCGGCACCGGCGTGCGGTTCGAGGAGTGGGCAACACCGCTTCGGGCCGCGGGCGCCGATGTGGAGCTTGGCTCGCACGACCTCGATCGCATCGCCCGGGCGGTGGCCGTCGTCGTCGCGCCCGGCGTTCCACCGGAGGTTCCGCCCCTGGAAACGGCCAGGCGCGCCGGGATCCCGATCTACGCCGAGGTGGACCTGGGGTTCGTGTCGCTGACCCGCACCCGGTGCGTCGCGATCACCGGGACAAACGGCAAGACGACGACCACGTCCTTGATCGCGCATCTGATGACGGCGATGGGCCTTCGCGCCGAGACCGCCGGCAACATCGGGCGCCCGCTGTGCGACGTCGCCCGGATGAGCGATCCGCCCGGCTGGCTGGCGCTCGAGCTGTCGTCCTTCCAGCTGCACGACGCGCCGCACCTGCATCCCGACATCGGGCTCCTCACCAACCTCGCCCCCAATCATCTGGATCGCTACAGCTCCCTGGCGGCCTACTACGGCGACAAGGCGCTCATGTTCCGGAATGCGAGCGCCGATTCCATCTGGATCACGAACGCAGACGACCTCGCGGTGGAGGCCATGGCGCATTCGGTCCCCGGATCGCACCGGCGGTTTTCAATCGCGACGCGAGCCGACGCCTGGTACGATCGCGACGCCAATGCGCTGATGCTGGGTGACCTGCCCGTGCTCGATCGCGCGGAGCTCCACCTGCTGGGCGACCACAACATCGCCAACGCGCTGGCGGCCATCCTGGTGTGCGACTCGCTCGGTGGAACGATCGAGCGGGTCGCTGCGGGGCTCCGGACCTTCCACTCGATCGCGCACCGGGTCGAGCCGGTGCGCGAGGTGCGGGGCGTCCTCTGGGTCAACGATTCCAAGTCGACCAACATCACGTCGACCGAAGTCGCGATCGCCGCGGTCGACCGGCCGTTCGTCCTGCTGCTGGGGGGGCGGCACAAGGGCGAGCCGTATTCGCGCGTGGCGCCCCTGCTCGTCGATCGCTGCCGGGCGGTCGTCGCGTACGGGGAAGCGCGAAGCGTCATCGTGCATGACCTGGCCGGCACCGTGCCGATCGTCGAGGCCGGTGACTTCGATGACGTGCTCCGCCACGCCGCGGCGCTGGCCCGGCCGGGCGATGCCGTACTGCTCTCGCCCGCCTGCTCGAGCTACGACATGTTCCTGAACTATGAGGAGCGAGGCGCCGCGTTCCGCGCCGCCGTCGAAGGGATGTCATGACCAGGGCGGTGCGCCATCCCGGCGAGCTCCGCTGGGAGACCCGCCTGCTCGGCGTCATCACGCTGACGCTGCTGGTGGTCGGCCTGGTGACCACGTACAGCGCGACCAGCGTGATGAGCTCGAAGGGGCACATCATCGGGATCGGCTTCGCCCTGCGGCAGGTGCTCGGCGCCGTGCTCGGCGGTGTGCTGCTGCTGATTGCCTCCCGCGTGGACTACTACCGGTGGCGCCAGCTCGCATGGCCCCTGCTGCTGCTGACCGCCGCGTTGCTTCTGGTGCCGGTTCTGCCCTTCACCCACCGCTGGTCGCCGGTGCTCAATGGCGCGCGCCGCTGGATTCAGGTCGGCAGCTTCAACTTCCAGCCGTCCGAGGTGGCCCGGCTGGTGGTGGTCATCTGGTGCGCCATGCTGGCCACGAAGAAGGGCACCCAGGTGCGCGAGTTCAAGCGTGGCGTGCTGCCGTTCGTCGTGGTGCTGGGCGGCATCTCCCTCCTCATTTTGCTCGAACCGAACCTGTCGATGGCGACGCTGGTCGCGCTCCTCGGCGGCATCGTGCTCTTCACCGCCGGGATCCGCATCGGCCACGCCATCCTGCTCACGGTGGCCGGCGCGCTCCTGGCGTACAATCGCATTCAGGGCGCTCAGTACCGGGTGGCCCGCTATATGACCTTCATGAACGCCGGCTCGGCTAGCTCGGACAAGGCGTACCAGATTCACAACTCGCTGGTCGGCATCGGGTCGGGGCGGATCCTGGGCGTCGGCTTCGGGCAGGGGCAGCAGAAACTGGGCTACCTGCCGGAAGCGACCTCCGACTTTCTCTTCAGCACCATTGGCGAGGAGTGGGGATTCCTCGGCGCATGCGTGATCATCGCACTCTACGCGACCTTCTGCTGGCTCGGATTCCGGATCGCGCGCACGGCATCCGACCCGTTTGGGCAATACCTCGCGGTCGGGCTCACGGCGACGGTCGGGGTCACGGCGCTGATGCACATGGGTGTCACGCTGGGCATGATGCCGACCACCGGCCTCACGCTGCCGTTCATGTCCTACGGCCGCAGCAGCCTCGTCATCTCGCTGCTCGGCACCGGCATCCTGATCAATATCGGCCGGCTCCGCGGCAAGAGGGTCCCGGAAAAGACGCCGCCACGGGATCGTCATGCCGCGTAGGCTCGACGCCGACGGGTGCCGTGCGTGAGCGGCCGCATCCTCATCGCCGGCGGAGGCACCGGCGGACATCTGATGCCCGCCCTCGCCATTGCCGCCACGCTCCGGGGGGCCGGGGGCGGTTTCGAGCCCGTCCTGGTCGGGGCGACTCGAGGCGTCGAGGCCCGGCTCCTGCCGGCACGCGATTTCCGTTTTCACTTGCTGGCGGCCGAGCCGATCTACCGACGTACCTGGTGGAAGAACGCGCGCTGGCCGCTGATCACGTGGCGGCTCCTCCGGCAGCTGGACCGATTGTTCGAGACGGAGCAGCCGGCGGCAGTCATTGGCACGGGCGGATACGCGTCCGGGCCGGTCGTCTGGGCCGCTACTCGCCGCGGCATCCCGACCGCGATCCAGGAGCAGAACGCCTATCCGGGCCTCACCACGCGCTGGCTGAGCGGCAGGGTGCGGCATATCTACCTGGGGCTGCCCGAGGCCCGAAGGCGGCTGCGGCCGGGACGCGATACCCTGGTGGTCGACACCGGCAATCCGATCGTGCCGCCGACGCCGGATCGTCGCGCCGGTGCGCTGGGGCGGTTCGGGATTGCCGGCTCCGGTCCGGTCCTGCTCGTGACCGGCGGCAGCCAGGGGGCCCTGGCGATCAATCGCGCCGTTGCCGAGTGGATCGACGGTGGGGGTGCCGCCGGCACGACGGTGATCTGGTTGACCGGCCGCGGTACCCACGAAGAATTTGCGCGCTACCACCGTCCGCCCATGGTCTGGGTCATCGACTTTCTCGACCCGATGGCCGACGCCTACGCGGTGGCTGATCTGGTACTGTCGAGGGCGGGGATGATCACCGTGGCGGAGGTGTGCGCCTGGGGCCTCCCGAGCGTGCTGGTGCCGCTCCCGACGGCGGCGGCTGACCACCAGACCCACAATGCCCGGGCGATGGCGGACGCCGGCGCCGCCCGGTATCTCCCGCAGGAACGGATGGTCGCCGAGGGGCTGGCGCCGTCGGTCGGGGCCCTCATCGCGGATCCCGGGGAGCGACGGGAAATGGCTGGCGGGGCCCTGATGCGCGGCCGGCCGGACGCGGCACGGGAGATTGTGTCACTTCTTTTGACACTTGCCGGACAACCGCGGCCTTTCGCGAACCGGGGCAATATTTTAACTTGAGCAGGGATAGATGGAATTATTCGATAGCGATGACCGGCGGCCGGTGCATTTCATGGGGATCGGCGGCGCGGGAATGAGCGCGCTTGCGCTCATTGCATGCCGTCGGGGGATTCCGGTCACCGGCTGCGACAACGATGTGTCCGGCGCTGCCGATCTGACCAGTCTGGGCGTCGCCGTCCAGCAGGGACACGACGCAGCGCACGTGGCGGGTGCCCGCGCGGTGATCGTCACGGCGGCGGTCAGGTCCGATCATCCCGAGCTGGTCCAGGCCCGTGCGACCGGCGTGCCGGTGGTCCCGCGCAAGGAAGCGCTGGCCGCACTGATCGCCGGTGCGCGGACCGTCGCGGCCGCGGGGACGCACGGCAAGACGACGACAACGGTCATGACGACCGAGGCCCTGACGGCAGGGGGCCTGCAGCCGACCGGCCTGGCCGGAGGCCGAGTGCGTGGATGGGGCGGAAACGCGAAGCTGGCCGGCGATGCCCTGTTCGTGGTCGAAGCCGATGAGTTCGACCAGGCCTTTCTGACGCTTCATCCGACCATCGCAATCGTCAACAACGTCGAAGCCGATCACCTGGAGTGCTACGGGTCGGTCGACGCACTGGAGGGCGCGTTTGTCGAGTTCGCCGGCCGGGCGGAGATCGCGCTCGTCGGCGGCGATGATGCGGGAGCCCGACGGGTTGCCAATCGGCTCGGCAACCGGGTATGGCGCTTCGGGACTGCGGCCGATGCCGCGCTCCGCATTTCGGACGTAGAGCAGACGCCGGGTGGTACCTGCGCCAGCATTACCCTGCCTGGGGGACGACAGGTCGTGCTTCGACTCCGCGTGCCGGGCATGCACAATCTGCGAAACGCCGTCGGTGCGCTCGGAGCGGTCCTCGCGCTCGACGCGCCGATCGAGCCGGCGCTGGAGGCGCTCGCAGCGTACGAGGGAGTGGGTCGCCGCTTCGACCGATTGGGCGAGTCGGGGGGGGTCGAGCTGGTGGACGACTACGCGCATCACCCGTCCGAGCTGGTGGCGACGCTCGCCGCGGCACGGCAGGCCTATCCGGGGCGCCGGCTCGTGGCCGTTTTCCAGCCGCACCTCTACTCCCGCACCGAGCAGCACGCCGCCGCGATGGGCGTCGCGCTGGCCGCGGCGGATCTGGCGGTGGTCACCGAGATCTACGCCGCCCGGGAAGCGCCGATTCCCGGGGTGAGCGGCCGCCAGGTTGCGGAGGCGGCGGCGCGGGCGGGGGCCGAGGTGCTGTTTGAGCCGGACCGCGCCAGCCTCAGCCACCGCGTTCTGGCGCTGCTTCGGCCGGGTGACGTGGTCCTGACCCTTGGCGCCGGCGATATCACGCGGCTCGGGCCCGAGCTCGCGGCGTTGCTCGCGGCGGCATGAAGCCGGGGTGGATCGCATTCGGTATCGTAGCGGCCGCCGCGGGCGTGGGAGCCGGGGCGCCGGCCCTCGCAAAGCGAATGAGCTTTTTCCGCGTGCGCCGGGTCGAGTTCGTCGGCCTCCGCTACGCGGCACCGGCCGAACTCCTGCCGGCGCTGCGGATTCCGGCGTCGATGAGTGTATTCGACGACACACGGAGCATCGCGGCGCGGGCCCGGGCGATTCGCGGTGTGGCACGCGTGACGGTCGGTCGCCGGCTGCCAGGCACCCTTCGGATCGAAGTGGACGAAATGGCGGCAGTGGCGGTGACCCCGGTCGGCGATGCCATGCGGCTGCTGGATGCGCGGGGGCGGCTGCTGCCGTTCGATCCGGCGCGGAGCGGGGCCGATCTCCCGGTCGCGGAGACGGTGGATGCGGTGGTCGCGCGGTTGCTGGCGCGGGTTCAGGAGTTCGATCCGACGCTGTTCGAGCGGGTGGCGACAGCGCGTCGGGAGCAGCAGGACGTGGTACTGGATGTCGGCGGAAAGAGCCTGCGGTTCAGGCCTGACGCGTCGGCGGAGGACATGCGTTTGGTCACGGCAGTCGAAGACAAGCTCAGCAGCACTGGCCGGAGCTATCGGGAGCTCGATGGACGGTTCGCCGGCCAGGTGATCGTCCGGGGTGGCGCGTGAGCGCGCAGCCCCACCAACTGGTTGCCGCACTCGATCTCGGCTCGACCAAGGTGACCGCGCTGATCGCGGAAGTCACCGGCGACGCCCGGGATCCAACCGTGAAGATCCTCGGGCTCGGGGTTGAGCGGAGCAGCGGCGTCCGGCGCGGCGTGGTCCGGGACATCGAGGAGACGACCCGCGCGATTTCGAAAGCGATGAAGGACGCCCAGCGGATGGCCGGCGTCGAGGTCGGCACCGTGTATTGCGGTATCGCCGGGGAGCACGTGGCGGGCCGGAGCTCCCATGGGATGGTCAGCGTCACCGGCGACGAAATCCGTACCGGCGATGTGGCCCGCGTCAACGACATGGCCAGCAACGTCTCCTTCGGCCGCGACCACGAGCTGCTCCATGCGATCCCGCAGGATTACCTGATCGACCAGCAGCCCGGCATCAGCGAGCCGATCGGCATGACCGGCTCACGGCTCGAGGCCGAGGTCTATCTGGTGACGGTGCTGACGAGCGCGCTGCAGAACCTGCGGAAATGCGTCGAGCGCGCCGGGTATCACGTGGGCGAGTTCGTGCTGGAATCACTCGCGGCGTCGCTGGCGGTCCTGACGCCCGACGAGCGGGAGCTGGGCTGTGCGATCGTCGAGCTGGGCGGTGGATCGACCAACGTATCTATCTTCCACAATGGCAAAATCCGGCACACGGGCTCGCTCCTCTGCGCGGGCGGGCACGTAACGGCCGATATCGTGCACGGGCTCCAGGTCACGCAGCACGATGCCGAACGCCTCAAGGAGCGGTTTGGGGCGGCCTACGAGCCGCTGGTGCCCGAGGCGGACCTGTTCGACCTGCCCAGTACGCCTGCGCAGGGACCGCGGAACGCGCAACGGCGCGTGCTGGCGCATATCATGCACATGCGGCTCCAGGAAATCCTGGAGTACGCCCTGGATGAGGTGACTCGAGCCGGCTATCACCAGCGGCTGCCTGCCGGAGTGATCCTGACCGGCGGAGGCGCCCAGGCCCCCGGCATTGTCGAGCTGGCGCGCGACGTGTTCGCGGCGCCGGCCCGGATCGGGGTGCCGGGGCAGCGTCTGCGGGGTCTGGCCGACAGTGTCGAGTCGCCGGTCATGTCCGTGCCGGTCGGCCTGCTGCTCTACGGGGCGCGACAGACGGCCGCGGGCAACGGAGTCGGGGCAGGAGGCCGGCGATCGTCGCAGGCCGTGGAGAAGCTGATCAACCCGGTGAAACGCTGGCTCCAGGATTTCTTTTGAGTCGGGCCGAGAGGAAACGTCATGATCTTTGAGCTGGAAGAGAGCGCCGCCCAGAACGCCCGCATGAAGGTCGTGGGTGTCGGCGGCGGCGGCGGCAACGCCGTCAACCGCATGATCGAGGAAGGCCTGCAGGGCGTCGAGTTCATCTCGGTGAACACCGATTCGCAGGCACTGAGCACCTCCCGGTCCGACATCAAGATCCAGATCGGCAAGAAGCTGACGCGGGGACTCGGCGCCGGCGCGCGGCCCGAGATCGGCCGGCAGGCGATCGAGGAGAACCGTGACGAGATCATGCCGCTGCTCCAGGGCGCCGACATGGTCTTCGTCACCTGCGGCATGGGCGGCGGCACTGGTACCGGCGCGGCGCCGATCGTGGCCCAGATGGCCCGCGAATCCGGCGCCCTGACCGTCGGGATCGTGACCAAGCCGTTCCTGTTCGAGGGCCGGCGCCGCATGCGCCAGGCCGAAATGGGAATCGGGGAGATGCGCAAGAGCGTGGACACGATGATCGTCGTACCGAACGAGCGGCTGCTCGCCGTCGTCGGGAAGGGAATCCCGTTCCAGGACGCCCTCAAGAAGGCCGACGAGGTGCTGCTGCACGCCACCCAGGGCATCGCCAGCCTGATCACATCGACCGGCATCATCAACGTGGACTTCGCCGATGTGCGGACCGTCATGCAGAACGGTGGCGCGGCGCTGATGGGCACCGGTATCGGTCGCGGCGAGAACCGCGCGCTCGAAGCCGCCCAGCAGGCCATTTCCAGCCCGCTGCTCGACAACGTGTCGATCGCCGGCGCCACGGGCGTGCTGATCAACATCATCGGCGGGGACGATCTGACGCTGGGCGAGACCACGCAGATCAACGATATCATCCACGACGCCGTCGGCGACGATGCCGAGATCATCTTCGGCGCCGGCAACGATCCGGCCATGCATGGCGAGATCCGCGTCACGGTCATCGCCACCGGGTTCGACCGCCAGGTCGGCACCGAACCGACGACCGGCGGCCGCAACAGCGCCAGCGTCCTGACCTTCCCTCAGAAGCGCCCGTCGCTGCCCAACGCCACGCCGGTCGGCACGCCGGTGCAGCCGCGGGCCCAGCCGCGGACGGCGGCGCCCCAGACACCACCGCCCAGCGCACCGGGCACGTTCGAGATGCCCGACATGGAAATTCCAACGTTCATTCGCCGGCAGATGGATTGATGCGACGGATCAGGCTTCCGCTGGCGCTCCTCGTCTTCGGCGCCGCCGCCTACTTCTCGGCGAGCGGCAGGTGGCCCTGGCAACGGCTCAGCGTTCCCGCAACGGCGCGCGCGTTGCCGGCGGCGATTCTGGTCCCGGCCTCCCATACCGAGTCGCTCGATACGCTCCACCGGGGCGAGACGGTCTCGGCCCTCTTCGCGCGGCACGGCGTGGACGGTCTCGATCTGGCAACGCTCAGCAGGAAGCTTTCGTTCGACCCGCGGCGGTTGCGGGCAGGCCTGGTCTTCAATTTCCGTCACGCGGCGGCGGATTCATCGCCCGAGGCGATCACCGTCCGGACCAGCCCGGAACAGCGGGTGCTGTTCAGCCGGGTGGCAAACGGCTGGGACGCGGTGGCGCAGCCGATCGAGTGGCGGCCCGACGTCGTCCGCATCGAAGGGAATATCGAGAACTCGCTCTATGAGGCACTGGATCTGCAGGTCCCGGACTCCCTGCTCGCCGGAGCGGAGCGGACCGGCCTGGCATGGGCCCTGGCGGATGTCTACGACTGGCAGGTGGACTTTACGCGGGACATTCAGCCGGGTGATCACTTCCAGGTGGTCCTCGAGCGCCTGGTCTCGGCGGAGGGTGACGTCCGCTTCGGCCGCATCCTCGCGAGCGATCTCTCGGTTGGCGGCCGGAAGCTTACGGCCTTCCGATTCGGCGCCGGCTCGAGCTTCTACGATGCTCGCGGCAATTCCCTGAAGCTCGCCTTCCTCCGAGCCCCGCTCGAGTTTCGCAGAATTTCCTCAGCCTTCACCCGATCCCGCTTTCATCCGGTGCTCGGCATTACGCGGAAGCACGAAGGCACCGACTACGCGGCGGCGCCGGGCACCCCGGTACGTGCGGCGGGAGAAGGTGTCGTCCTCCGGGCGGGCCGAGCGGGCGGCTATGGCAACCTGATCGAGCTCCGCCATCGTAACGGCATCACCACACGGTACGGACATCTTCGCGCCTTCGCCTCCGGGGTCCGTGCCGGCATGCACGTGCGCCAGGGCCAGCAGATCGGCTACGTCGGGGCGACCGGGCTCGCCACCGGCCCGCACCTGCACTACGAGTTTCGCGTGAACGGCGTCGCCCAGGACTCGCGACGCGTCAATCTGGGCAACGGCCCGCCGCTCACTGGAAGCGAACTCCGCCATTTCGATGCCGAGCGCGCTCGCCTCGACGCACTGCTGTACCGGCCCGCCCCCGTCATGGTCGCGCAACGCGCCAGCTGAAACACGCCCCGCGGGGCAGCCGTACCTTCCGGCAGTGGATATCTACCCGGCAATAGACCGCGCCGCTGTATGAGCCTCGTCGTCGTGCTGCTCATTGCAGCCGCGGCGGCGGGGCTCGCCGCCTATACCTATCTGGTGCTCGAGCGCCTCGGGCGCCGGGGCGCGCTACCGCTCGCGTGCCGCGCGGTCGCCTGGGCCGCGCTCGGCGTGCTGCTGGTCAACGTCAGCTGTCCCCGTGCGCCCGTCATGCTCCGCCCCCTCGTACTGCTCGACGGATCGCTCAGCATGGCCGCCGGCGGAGTTGCATGGGCCGATGCGCGCGCTCTGGCGACTCGGCTCGGCGACGTACGGATCTTCGGCGACGACCGGAACCCCGCCGACACGACGCCTTCCCGCGGTCGCTCACTCCTCACGCCAGCGCTGGCTGCCGCCTCGGCCTCCGAACGGCCGGTGATCGTCGTGACCGACGGCGAGATCGAGGATGCGCCAGACCTGCCCGCTGATCTCCTGGCCCGGGCTGGAGTTCGCCTGCTTGCGCGCCCGCCGCGCCGCGATATCGCCGTGGTGAGCATCGAAGGGCCGGCACGCATCACTGCCGGTGATTCACTGCGCCTCGACATCGGCGTGCGCGGGTTCGGGGTCGCCGCCGCAGACAGCGTCACGCTCGAAGTGACCACGGGCGAACGTCGGTTGGCGCGACGTCGGGTCTCCGCTGCCGATGGGCGACCCGTCCCCGTCGCCGTCCCCACGGCCGGCCTCGCCGCGGGCGACCACCTCCTTCGCGTTGCCCTGGTTGCGGCGAACGACGCCGAGCCGCGCACCGACAGCCGCGTGCACCTGGTTACGGTCGCGACCACACCCGGCATCGTCGTGCTGGCGTCGCCGGGCGATTGGGACGGCCGGTTTCTCTACCGGGCGATCCGTGACGTCGCGGCGCTTCCCGTGCGGGGCTACGTCCGCGTGGAGGGCGATCGCTGGCGCTCGATGCGGGATCTCGCCGTCGTTCCCCTGGCGGAGGTTCGCGCGGCGGCGGCGCAGGCCGATCTGCTGGTCCTGAAGGGCGCTGCCGGCGCATTCGCGACCGGCAGCCGCGCGCGCGGGCTCTGGTTCTGGCCCAGCGGTGAGGGAGGCGAGACTCTCCTCACCGGCGATTGGTACGTCTCCCCCGGCTCATCCTCGCCGGTCGCCGGGGCGTTTCTCGGACAGCCGGTCGACTCCTTTGCCCCGGCCACCCGCATCACGCCCGTCCAGCCTGCGCCGGGCGACTGGGTGGCGCTCACGGCGCAGGAGAACCGGCGCGGAGCGGAGCGGCCCATCGTGGTCGGGCATGACGGCGGGCGCGTCCGCCGGGTGACCGTCGCGGCCGACGGCCTCTGGCGCTGGGCCTTTCGCGGGGGCGCGAGCGAGCAGTCCTACCGAGCCTGGACCGCGGCGACGGTCAGCTGGCTGCTGGCGGGAGCGGACAGCGCGCGCGGGTCGGCGCGTCCCATGCGCGCCGTGGTCCAGAACGGCCGTCCGCTGACCTTCGAATGGGTGGCCGGAGGAAATCCACGAAACCTGCCCGTCTTGCTGACGGGGTCCGGACACACCCGGACCGATACGCTTCGCTTCGATGGCTCGGGGCGCGCGGTGGCGTGGCTGCCGGTAGGCGAGTACCGTTACCGCCTGGACGATGGAGGCAGCGGCACCGTCGCGGTCGAAGAGTATTCCGACGAATGGCTGCCACGCCCCGTCACGCTCACGGCGCACGAAGCCAGGCCGATTCGCGCCCCGACGCGCAGCTCCGCGCGTGACTGGATCTGGCTGTTCGGGCTCGCGGTGCTGGCGCTGTCGGCCGAGTGGCTGGCGCGGAGACGGCTCGGACTGCGGTAGAATCGTGCGGTGGCGGCACGGCCGCCCCTGTTATCTCAAGAAGGATCGAATGGCGAACCGGGTCGGCGAGCAGGCGAAGCAGGGACTGTGGACGCGCATCAAGCGCCTGGCCATGACGGACGTCGCCGCGCTGGTGCGCGGACTGAACGCCGACGATCTCGCCGCGATGGAGCGGATGCTCATCGAAGCGGACTTCGGGGTGGGCACGAGCTTCGAGCTGACCGAGGCCCTCGAGGCCGAGGTTCGGGCCGGCCGGCTCACGACCGAGGCCGACCTTCGCCGTGCGCTGGCCGACCGCCTCGGGGCGATGCTGGCGAGCCCGGGTGACCCGGGAACGATCGCCCGCGCGGCGTCGGGACCGACCGTCGTGCTCGTCGTCGGCGTCAACGGGGTTGGCAAGACGACGACGGTAGCCAAGCTGGGCTGGCGGCTGCAGCGCGAAGGCCGCCGGGTCCTGCTGGCCGCGGCGGACACCTACCGCGCGGGGGCTATCGCCCAGCTGCAGGTCTGGGCGGAGCGACTCGGGCTCGAATGCGTCGCCGGCGCACCCGGTGGTGACCCGGCGGCGGTCGCGTTCGACGCCATCGCCGCGGCGCTCTCGCGCGGCGCCGACACGGTGATCATCGACACCGCCGGTCGCCTCCACACGCAGGAAGGTCTGATGGAGGAGCTCACGAAGGTCGTGCGGGTCATCTCCCGCAAGCTGCCCGGCGCACCCCACGAGACGCTGCTGGTGCTCGACGGGACCGTCGGCCAGAACGCAGTGCAGCAGGGGCGGCTGTTCAGCCAGGCGGTCCGGCCGACGGGCCTGATCGTCACCAAGCTCGATGGCAGCGCCCGCGGCGGCGCGGTGGCGGCACTCCGCCGGGAGCTCGATTTGCCGATCCGGTTCGTGGGCCTCGGCGAGCAGCCCGATGATCTCATCCCGTTCGATGCGCAGCGCTTCGCGGAGAATCTCGTCATCGGAGGGTAGCCCGCCGCGTGCCTTCTCGCACTCCCGCCGCCGGGCCTGTCCGGCTCGATACACCAGTCAAGTTCCTGAAGGGGATCGGCGAGCGCCGGGCCGAGGCGCTCGCGCGCCTGGACATCCGCACCGCGCAGGACCTGCTGTGGCATCTGCCGCACCGCTATGTGGACGCCTCGAGCGTCACGCCACTGGTGAAGGCGGAGGTCGGGACCGAGGTCGCATGCGTGGGCCGCGTGGTCGCCAAGGGCGTGCTGCCGACGCGCCGCGGGCTCCGGATCTTTCACGCGGTGCTCCGGGATGACTCAGGCGTGCTCGAATGCGTCTGGCCCGGGCAGGCGTTCCTCGACCGCACGATCGCCGTGGGGCAGACACTGCTGGTGGCCGGTCCGGTCCGGTTCTACCACGGCCGCCAGATGGCCCCGCGCGAATACATCGTCCTCGCGGACGACGAGGCCGACGCCGACCCGCTCGCGGCCGGCAAGGTACTTCCGGTCTACCCCGCCACCGAGGGCCTGAGCCACAAGGTGGTCCGCGCGCTGATCGATCGGCATCTCGATGCGCTGATCCTGCTCGCCCCCGATCTTCTCCCCGAACCGCTCCGCCTTTCGCTTGGCCTGCCGTCGCTTCGCGCCGCGCTTGTCGCGGTGCACCGTCCGACCTCGGCCGCGGAGGCGGAGCTGGGCCGGCGCCGGCTCGCGTTCGACGAGCTGTTCGATCTCCAGCTCACCCTGACGAGGGCCCGCGAGCTGGCCAAGCGGCAGCGCAGCGGCGTCAGCTTCGAGGCGAAGCATGACCTGACCGAACGACTGCGGCGCTCCCTCCCATGGTCGCTCACCGCGGACCAGGAGCGCGCGATCGGCGAGATCATGAGTGACATGACCGCCCCGCAACGCATGCATCGCCTGCTCATGGGAGACGTCGGCACCGGCAAGACGGTGGTTGCGCTGCAGGCCATGCTGCTCGCGCTGGAGAACGACTATCAGGCTGCGCTGATGGCGCCGACCGAGCTCCTGGCCGAACAGCACGCCGCGACCCTGGACGGGATGCTCACGCCGCTCGGCGTGAAGCCCCAGCTCCTGCTGGGACGCCAGACGGCCGCGGAGAAGAAAGCGGCGCGGAAGGCGATTTCGGCCGGAGCCGCTCGCCTCGTCATCGGCACGCACGCGCTGGTGCAGGAAAGCACCTCGTTCCGGCGGCTCGGGCTCGTGGTGATCGACGAGCAGCACCGGTTCGGCGTCGAGCAGCGTGCCGCGCTGATCGGGAAGGGGACGGCGCCGGACGTGCTGCTCCTGACCGCGACGCCGATTCCCCGGTCACTCGCCCTGACGCTGTATGGCGACCTCGACGTATCCACGCTGCGTGAGCGGCCGCCCGGCCGAGGCACGATCAGGACCGCCGTCCGGGTGCCGGCGCAGCGCGAACGCGTGATGGGCTTTATCGAGCAGGAGGCGTCGGCCGGCCGGCAGAGCTACGTCGTGTTGCCGGTGATCGAGGAATCGGAGCGGGCCGATCTCCGCGCGGCGAGCACGATGGCCGCCGCGCTGGCGGGTCGCTGGCCGTCCCTTCGCGTCGGCCTGGTGCACGGCCGGCTGAAGCCGCTCGAGCGGGACGACGTGATGCGCCGGTTCCGCGCGGGTGAGGTGGACGTCCTGGTCGCGACCACCGTGATCGAAGTCGGCATCGATGTGCCCAACGCCACCACGATGGTCATCGAACACCCCGAGCGGTTCGGCCTGGCGCAGCTGCACCAGCTCCGCGGTCGGGTCGGCCGCGGCGCCGAAAACAGCTACTGTGTGCTGATGGCGGAGGACCCGATTCCCGACCGCCTGCACGCCTTCGCGGCGACGGACGACGGCTTTAGGATCGCCGAGCTCGATCTCGCGGAGCGTGGCATGGGTGACCTCATCGGTGCGCGGCAATCCGGCGGGTTCGAGGTGCGGCACGCACGGCTTCCGGGGGACGAGGACCTGCTCGCGCGGGCGCGGGAGCTTGCCGGGGGCGTGATCGCGGCCGACCCGTCGCTCCGGCGGCCGGAGAACCAGCGGCTGCGGGACCGCGCGCTCAGCCGGTTCCCGCGGGCGGCCGAACTCTTCCGCGTCGGCTAGCGAGCCGCTTGGTCAGAACGCTACGACGAGGCCAACGGTGGTGCGGCCATCGGTGGCGCTGACGCGTGGCGTGAATGGAATGTTCTTCGTGGAACCCTTGGGACGGGCGAGCTCCCAGACGAACATCGCCGCGGAGCCGAGCAGCACCGTCTCGCCGGTGATCAGCCAGGTACGGGCGCGACCGTCCGCCCGGAGCGAAGCCTGGTAGATGGCCTCACTCTCTCCGTCGACGTAGTGGCCCGACGGATCGGTGGTGCACAGTGCGTGGCCGGCGGGCGAGCAGCGGTCCTGCAGCTGCGCGAAGATGTCGTTCGCGAGGTGGTTCTGATGGAGCGCGGCAAGATTGAGTCCGATGGCCCCAGCGAGCATGGCCCACTTGCCGTACTTGACCAGCGGGGGGATTCGGGAAGCAGCCACATTCTGCGCTGCCACCGGTCCGGCGGCGAGCGTCAGCAGCAGGAGCACACTCAGCATGCGTTTCATGGCGCGTACCGGTGAAAGTCCCCGTTGCCGCCGACAACGATGAATCCCGCGGTGAGCGCGATCGGCGGCACGTCGATCGGGCGCCATGCGGCCACCCGCCACCGCTCGGCCCCGGAGTGATCGAGGCCGCGCAGCGTGCCGTCCGCCCCGCCCACCAGCAGCAGCCCATCGGCCAGCACCGGCCCGGAGGTCAGCGCCCAGTTGAGGTGGGCAATGCGCGTGGTCCCGCCGCCGGGAAGCAGCACCCGATAGACGCTGCCGATGCGGGTCGCGACGTAGACCGTGTCGCCTGCGACGGCCGGGGTGGAGAACACTGGCGCATCGAGGCGCGCCTGCCAGACCGTCGTCAGGTCGGCCGCCCGCACGGCGATCAGCAGCGAGTCGGTCGTCGCGCCGATCAGCAGCGCACCGGCCTGACGCCATTCCGCCAGCATGGCACCGGGCACCGTCCGGCGCTGCAGCACATTGCCATTGGCAGTGGAAATGCGGAACATCGAGTCGAGTGAGGAGATGACGGCCGCGCCAGCCGCGCTCACCGCGCCGCTCCGCACGTACCCCACGCGTCGCCGCCACTGGATGACGCCATCCCGCGTCGTCAGCCCCAACAGGTCGCCTTTGCGCGTCGGGACCAGCAGCAGGCCGTTGACGAGTGAGACGGAGGCGGCGACCTCGCCCACATTTCTGCTCCAGAGCTTCCGGCCGCTCGCCGCGCTCAGGGCAAGCACGTTGCCCACCGGCCGCACCGAGGCCACGTATACCGACGAATCGGCCCGTATCACGCCACCCAGGACGATCCCCGTGAGCCGGAACCCCCAGCGGACGCGGCCACTGTCGAGCGAGATCGCCCGAACGACCCGGTCGACGCCGGCCGCGTACAACGTGCCGGCGTCCGCGGCGAGAGGCTCGCCGATGGCGCGGCCGGCATGAAGTGACCAGAGCAGCCGCGGCGCGGCGCCGGCCGAGTCGCCGGCGATGGCGAGCGGACCCGGATGAAAATTGACGCAGCCCGCGTTGACGCTCCCCAGGAGGGCCACTAGACTCAACGTTCCCCAACGCACGCTTCTTCTCAGCACGGATTACGCATGGCGGCGGTACGCATCAGCGGGCTCGGAGAATTCGTGGGCCAGCAGGTCACCCTGCGGGGCTGGGTGGTGACCACCCGGTCGAGCGGCAAGATCGCATTTCTCGTGCTGCGTGACGGCTCCGGCATCGTGCAGGGCGTCCTGGCCCGGAAAGAAGTTCCGGACACAGTCTGGGAGCGCTTCGGCGCGCTGACGCAGGAGGCGAGCGTGTCCGCCACCGGCCTGGTGCGCGAGGACGCCAGGGCGCCCGGCGGATTCGAGCTGACCCTGACCGATCTGGACCTGCTCGGCCGCAGTGTCGATTTCCCCATCACTCCCAAAGAACATGGGACGTCCTACCTCTTCGAGCATAGACACCTGTGGCTCCGAAGCCGGCGCCAGGTGGCGATCGCCCGGGTGCGCCACGAAGTCGAGCAGGCGATTCGTGACTTCTTCTACGACCGGGGATTCACGCTGGTAGACACGCCGATCCTGACAGAGTCAATCGGCGAAGACGCCGGCAACCTGTTCGCGACGGACTACTTCGACCTCGGGAAGGCCTATCTGGCCCAGACGGGGCAGCTGTACGGCGAGGCCGCCGCCGCCGCCCTCGGCAAGATCTACTGCTTCGGTCCGACCTTTCGGGCCGAGAAATCGAAGACACGCCGGCACCTGACGGAATTCTGGATGGTCGAGCCGGAGGTGGCGTTCAACGATTCGAACGACAACATGCAGCTGCAGGAGGAGTTTGTCAGCTACATCGTCGGCCGCGCCGTGGAGCGGCGCTCCGCGGAGCTGAAGGAGCTGGAGCGTGACACCACGACGCTCGAGCAGGTGCGGGCACCGTTTCCGCGAATCTCCTACACCGACGCGGTCGCCAGGCTCAAAGCCCTCGGCTCCGACATCAGCTGGGGCAGCGATCTGGGAGGGGACGACGAAACACTGCTCGCCAAACAGTATGACCGTCCGGTCTTCGTCTACAACTATCCGAAGGCGGTCAAGGCGTTCTACATGAAGGAGAACCCCGAGGACCCGCGC
Source organism: Gemmatimonadales bacterium (assembly GCA_038321865.1). GTDB lineage: Bacteria > Gemmatimonadota > Gemmatimonadetes > Gemmatimonadales > GWC2-71-9 > JAICUF01. The sequence continues at coordinate 12,759 of JBBQFH010000002.1, read as the reverse complement.
ACGATTCTGGGGAACGACTGCCTGGCACCCGAAGGCTACGGTGAGATCATCGGCGGCTCGCAGCGGGAGGACGACTATGATCGGCTGCTGGCGCGGATCGAGGAGCAGGGGCTCGATCCAGAGGCCTATCGCTGGTACCTCGACCTGCGACGGTACGGCACGTTCGTACACTCCGGCTTCGGGCTCGGCCTCGAGCGCACCGTCGCCTGGATCTGCGGACTGCCGCACATTCGCGAGGCCATCGCTTTTCCCCGCCAGATTCACCGACTGTTCCCCTGACGGGGCCGTCACCGGCCGACCGGACACGGGTCAGCCGTCGGCCGACTTTACTTCCTCCCACAACCGATCGATCGAGGCAAGATCGCTGCGCTCGAGCGCCATGCCCCTGGCTTCGGCGAGCCGTTCGACGGCGGCGAACCGGACCCGGAATTTCCGATTGGCGCGCTCCAGTGCACTGCCCGGCTGCACACCGGCCTTTCGCGCCAGATTGACGGCCGCAAAGAGCAGATCGCCGATCTCTTCCTGCAGCCCGCCACCCGCCGCGCCGGCCTGAAGCTCGGCTTCGACCTCTGCCAGCTCTTCTCGCACCTTCGCTGCCGGTCCGCTCGTGTCGGGCCAGTCGAATCCGATCGACGCGGCACGCTCCTGCAGCCGAAACGCCATGAGCAGATCGGGCAGCGTCGGCGGCAGGCCGTCGAGAGTCCCGCCGGTCCGTTCCCGGCGCTTGAGCGCCTCCCACCGGTCCGCGGGGCCGAGGTCGAACAGCTGCGGGTGCCGGCGATGCATTTTCGCCGCGACACGCGCCGCCAGCTCGTCGGGAGTGGACTCGCCCAGCTCCTCGGCCAGCACCAGTTGCCACGCGAGATGGAGCAGCAGGTCGCCAAGCTCGTCGGCGATCGCCAAGGCGTTCCCCGCGCCAAGCGCCTGGTCGAGCTCCAGCACTTCCTCGACCAGGTATGGACGCAGCGTCTCACGGGTCTGCACCCGGTCCCAGGGGCACCGCACACGGAGATCGCGGACCAGGTCCATGACACGCCCAAGCGCTGAATTGTCTTGCATTTAGTCTCCGGAGCCGGGTATGATTCCCGCCGTCGTGACGCTTACTTCAGTGGATGCCGATTCCGGCGCTCGCGCCTGGGTGGATGTGGATCTGGGCGCCGTCGTCGCCAACGGCCGCCGGGTGGCGCAGGTGTCGGGCGCGCGGCTGCTTCCGATGGTCAAAGCTAACGGCTACGGGCTCGGAGCCGTGCAGGTGTCCCGGGCGCTGGAGGCGCTCGACCCCTGGGGCTTCGGCGTGGCGACAACGGACGAGGGCGAAACACTCCGGTCGGCCGGGATCGGCCGGCCGGTCGTCGTTTTCACGCCGCTGATCGGGGGCTGGATCGATGCAATGCTCCGGGCCGAGCTGCGTCCCGTCATCTGCGACGCGCGAACGCTGCGGCGCTGGCTCGAGACCGCACCCGGCCGTCCCTTCCACGTCGGCGTCGATACCGGGATGGCCCGCGCGGGTGTCCCGTGGGACGACCGTGCGTCGGTTGCCGCGCTGCGGGAGCTCCTGGTCGAGGCGCCGGGATACGAAGGGGTCTGCACGCATTTCCATTCGGCCGACACCGATCCGGCCTCGGTCGATGCACAGCGCAGGCGTTTCGAGGAAACGATCGCCGCGCTGGGCCGGCGGCCGCCCCTGGTGCATTCGGCCAACAGCGCCGCGGCGCTCGCCGCGCGGGGCGACCCCGGTGATCTGGTGCGGCCGGGGATTTTTCTCTACGGCGGCCAGGCCGGCGGCGCTGTCCCGACGCCGGTCGCGGCGCTGCGGGCGGTGGTGGTGGCCGTGCGCGATGTCGCCTCCGGGGCGTCAGTGAGCTACGGTGCGACGTGGCGCCCGCCCGGCGGCGTTCGGATCGCGACGCTGGCGCTCGGATACGCGGACGGGCTGCTGCGCTCGCTCAGCAATCGGGGTGTGGTCGAGCTGGCGGGGGCGCGCGTTCCCATTCGGGGGCGGGTCACCATGGACATGACGCTGGTCGAGGCTCCCCCGTCGGTTTCAGCCGGCGATGTCGCGACCGTATTCGGTGGCCAGGTGACGCTCGACGAGGAAGCGGAGCTGGCGGGCACGATCTCCTACGAGCTGCTGACGGCTCTCGGCGCCCGCCTGCCGCGACGCTACGCGGGCGGGTCGTGATGCGGAGGTCCGCGTGAGCCGTCGCGCCGCCATCATCGTCCTCGATGGGCTCGGCATCGGCCCCGCGCACGACAGCGCCGCGTACGGCGATATGGGCAGCAACACGCTTGGGAACGTCGCCCGGTCGGTCGGTGGCGTGAGCATGCCGAACTTCCAGGCGCTCGGGCTCGGGTGCTGCGCCGCGATCGATGGCGTTCCGGCAACCGAAACGCCCGGGGCCGCGTATGGCGTGTGTGAGCCGCAGGGGGCGGGGAAGGACAGCACGACGGGTCACTGGGAGCTCTGCGGCCAGGTGCTGGCGACGGCGTTTCCGACTTATCCGCTTGGTTTTCCGGACGTGGTGATCGAGGAGTTCGCGCAGCTGACCGGACGCGGCGTGCTGTGCAACCGCCCCGCCTCGGGCACCGCCGTGCTCGAGGCGTTCGGTGCCGAGCACGTGCGAACGGGCCAATGGATCGTCTACACGTCGGCGGACAGCGTTTTTCAGATCGCGGCACACGAGGATGTGGTTCCGCTTGTCGAGCTGTACGCCGCGTGCGGGGCGGCGCGCCGGATGCTCCAGGGCCAGCATGGCGTGTCGCGGGTGATTGCTCGGCCGTTTACCGGTGTGCCCGGCGCGTGGACCCGGACGCCCCGGCGTCGAGACTACAGCCTGCCACCACCGGGACCCACCCTGCTGGACCGGCTCGAGGAAGGCGGCATTCCGCGCGTCGGGGTCGGGAAGGTGGATGATCTCTTCGCCGGCCGGGGAATCGCCAGTGAGCATACGGAGACCAACGGCGACGCGTACCGCCTGATCGCCGACGGCCTGCGGACGATGAGCTCAGGACTGCTCTTCGCCAACGTGATCGAGTTCGATCAGTCGTGGGGACACCGGAACGACGTGGCGGGATTTCACCGCGGGCTGCTCGAGCTCGATGCGGCGCTGCCAGACCTGCTCGAGCCGGTCCGCCGTGACGACCTCGTTATCTTTACGGCCGATCACGGCAATGACCCGACCACCGCGTCCACCGATCATGCGCGCGAAGTCGTGCCGCTCCTGGTAACCGGCCCCCGGGTCCGGCCGGTCGCCCTGGGCCGGCGCCACAGCTTCGCCGACATCGGACAGACGGTAGCCGAATTTTTCGGAGCCGCGCCGCTCGCCGCGGGCGACTCGTTCCTGCACGAGGTATGGAGTGACTGATTCCCTGATCGAAGCCGCCCGCGCCGTCCAGCTGCGCGCCTACGCACCCTACTCCCACTACCGCGTGGGCGCGGCCCTCGAGGCGGAGGATGGCGCGATCTACGTCGGGTGCAATGTCGAGAACGCATCCTACGGCCTCACGATCTGCGCGGAGCGCGCCGCGCTCGCGGCGGCGGTAGCCGGAGGTGCCCGCCGCTTCCGCCGGGCGGTGGTGATCACTGATTCCGATCCTCCCGGCGCGCCGTGCGGCGCATGCCGACAGGTGCTGAACGAGTTCGGCGCCGACCTGACGGTGGAGGCGATCGGGCCGTCGCGCGCGTCGCGCTGGTCGCTCCGCGAGCTGCTTCCGGAGGCATTCGGCCCGGAGCAGCTGGCATGAGAGGGTCCCGTCTCGCCATGACGGCGCTGGCGCTGACGCTCCTCCTCGGCTGCCAGGAAAAGCTGGCCACGCCGGGAGAGTGCCCGGGCCTCTGCCCCGGCGACCGGAGTGCCGTGAGCGATACCGCCATCACCGCGGTGCCGGGCCAGGATTCGACGTTTGGCGGCTACGTGGCTCGCGGGGAGGGGAATTCCCTGCAGCTCAGCAATGGGCTCGACGCCACCCAGGCCCGGGGCATGGCCCGGTTCGTTCGGCGTGACGACTCGGTGCTCGTCAGGGATACGCTCAGGAGCTATGCCATCGATTCGGTCTCGCTCGGATTCACGGTCCTGGGTCGCGACTCACTCGCGACCGGGCTCTCGGTCGAGCTGTACCGCCTTCCGCAGCCGGCGACCATCGACTCCACGACCACCTTCGCCCAGGTCGAGGCCGCACTGACTCCCGGCAATCTGCTCGCGACCGTGCCGGTGCCGGACGGGCTTCGCTCCGGTCCGCTGCAAGTGGTGTTCAAGGGCGCCACGCTTCCCCAGATCCAGCTTCCCGCGGCCGACACCGGTGTGCTGGCACTGGCGTACCGCCTCGTGTCGCCGACGACCACCGCGCTCCGCATCGGGTCCGCCGCCGCCGGGTCTGCCGGGCCGAGCTTCGTCACGTACCTCACCGCGAACGTAGCCGACACGGCGCTGCAGCACCGTGCGCTTCCCCGCATCGTGGCCTTCAGCAGCTTCGTCTCGTCGCAGACAGAGACGACCGACTCGACCACAATCACCGTGGGCGGGATTCCGTCGGCGCGTGCGCTGCTCCGGTTCGCGTTGCCGGCCCGGATCCGCGATTCAACGACGATCATCCGCGCCACGCTGGAGCTGACGCCGCTTGCACCGGTGACCGGTTTGCCCAACGACAGCCTGGCGCTCGACGTGCGCGCGCTGCTTTCCGATCTCGGGGCCAAGTCGCCGCGGCTGGCCAGCAACTCATCGCAGATCCTGCTGGCCTACCTGACGGTGGGCTTTGCCGATACGCTCCGCGTGGACGTGACATCGCTCGTCAAGCTGTGGCAGCCGCCCAGCCGGCTGCCGATGTCGCTCTTCCTCGCGCTGCAGCCGGAAGGGTCCAGCTTTTCCCGCGCCGTGTTCGGTTCGACCCGCCGTGGCGTCGCGCCGCGTCTGCTGGTGACGTACGTCGGCGCGTACCCATTCGAGACGCCATAAGTGCGCCAACTTCTTCCCCTGGTGCTCGGTCTTGCCCTGCCCGCCGCGGCGGCGGCGCAGTCGTCAGAGTTCGGGACTCGCGGCCTGGGCCTCCCCGGCCGAGCCCAATCGGTCCGGTCACTGGGGAGCGGCGGGGGGTTCGCGCTCTTCGATCCGGCCTCCAGCCTCAATCCCGCGGCGCTGGCCGACGTCTACGTGCTGACGGCGACGTTCACCGGGACTGAGAGCTTTCGGAGCTCGACCGCGCCGGGAAGCACGGTGTCGGGGCGGGACACGCGCTTCCCCCAGATCACGGCCGCGGGGCCGGTCGGGCGCCGCCCGTTCGGAGTCGGCGTGAGCTATTCGAACTATACCGACCGCGATTTCAGCGTCGCGACGGAGAGCCCGCTGGTGCTCCGGGGCGTGCCGGTCACCAGCTTCGACACGCTCACCTCGCGTGGCGGGCTCAACGACCTTCGCCTCGGCGCGGCCTACCGCGGCAGCGCGCTCCGGCTCGGTGCGGCGTTCCACATCATCACGGGATCAGCCCGCACCACGCTTCGCCGCAGCTTCTCGGATTCCAGCTTCGGGTCGGTCGCGCAGTCGGCGGAAATCTCGTACGCGGGATCAGGGGTGTCCGCCGGGTTGCTGTACTCGCTCGGCAAGCTGACGGTGGCGGCCATCGCGCGCACCGATGGCAGCGCCAGTGTCGACCGTGATTCGACGCGAGTCAGTACCGTCGGGCTCCCCGCGACATTCGGCGCCGGGCTGAGATATCACGCAGGCGCCCGGCTCGACGTGGCCGCGCAGACGGTGTATCGCTCATGGTCGCAGGCCGATCCCTCCCTCGTCGCCGGAGGCGGCACCGGGGCACGAAGCGCTATGAGCGCCGCGTTCGGCGGGGAATACGTGACCGACCTCCGCCGCCCCTATCGCCGCCCGATCCGCTTCGGGGCGCACTACACCCAGCTTCCATTTCCGATCGTGGCCGGTGAGCGGCCCAGCGAGTTCGGCGTGGCGATCGGAAGCGGCATTCGGTTTCTGGAGCCTCGCACGCGGCGCGAGGTGGCCGGACTCGACCTCGCCGTCGAACGCGTCTGGCGGCGCGAGGGCTCCGGGTATCGCGAGGGCGCCTGGCAGGTCTCGGCCGGCGTGACGATCAAGCCGTGACCGCCCGCCGCCGCCCATGACCAAGCGCGTCTACATCGAGACCTACGGGTGCCAGATGAACGTCGCCGATACCGAGCTGATGTTCGGCGTGCTCGGCCGTGACGGCTATGTGCGGGTGGAGACGCCGGACGACGCAGAGGTCATGCTGGTGAACACCTGCGCCGTGCGCGACAATGCGGAGCAGCGCGTCGTAGGGCGCGTCGGGGAGCTGCAGCGGTTCAAGCGGCCCGGCGACGTGCTGGGCGTGGTCGGCTGCATGGCGCAGCGCCTGGGCTCCGCTCTGCTGGCGCAGGCGCCGCGGGTGGATCTGGTGGTGGGCCCGGATGCGTATCGCAACCTGCCGGAGCTCCTCGGACAGGCCACCGCCGGGCGGCGCATTGCCGACGTGGAATTCCGCTCCTGGGAGCATTACGAAGACGTACCGGCCGTACGGGAGACGACCGCCACAGCCTTCGTCACCGTGCAGCGCGGATGCGATTTCAAGTGCACCTTCTGCATCGTTCCGTACACCCGCGGCGAGGAACGGAGCCGTAAGCTGCAGGACGTGGTGCGCGAGGTGACCCGGCTGGCGGAATCGGGAACCAGCGAGGTCACCCTCCTTGGCCAGACGGTCAACAGCTATGACGACGGCACCCATGACTTTGCCGACCTGCTTCGCGCAGTCGGCACAGTCGACGGCATACGGCGGCTGCGATTCACCAGCCCGTACCCCACGGAGTTCACGCCGCGCGTCATCGAGGCGATGGCCACCACGCCGTCTGTGTGCGAGCACGTGCACCTGCCGGCGCAGAGCGGCTCCAACGCCGTCCTCCGTCGAATGCTCCGTCGGTACACCCGGGAGCGCTATCTCGAGGTCGTGGCGGAGCTCCGTGCCGCGTTGCCGGGGCTGACGCTCTCCACCGACCTGATCGTCGGATTCCCGGGCGAAACCGACGCCCAGTTCGAGGAGACGCTCGAGCTGGTGCGCGCAGCCGATTTCGACGACGCGTACACGTTCAAGTATTCCATGCGTGACGGCACCCCGGCCGCGAAGCTGAAGGATCAGGTCCCGGACGCCGTCGCGTCCGAGCGCTTGCAGCGCCTCATCGACTGTGCCCGGGCCGGCACCCGGCGCAAGAACGCCCTTCGGGTCGGCGAGCTGCACGAGGTCCTGGTCGAGCGCCTCGCGCGGCGGGGCGACCTCACCCTCGGACGCACCCGCCGCAACCATTTTGTACTGCTGGACCTGCCGGCCTCCGCGATCGGGACGTATCACATGGCGCGCCTGACGGGAACCACCGGCTCGACTTTCACCGGCGCCGTCGTCGCCGCGGGGCTCGCCGTCCTATGATCATCAAGAACCTGCTCGAAGAGCACGTGCTGGCCGCCTACGAGACGCTCAAGGTGCACGTGCCCGAGTTCTGCGGCTGCTCCGTCTGCCGTGGTGACGTACTGGTGTATGCACTCAACCGGATTCCTGCCCGGTACGTGTCGAATCTGAAGGGCAGCGTCGTCACCGAAGTCAATCTTGAAAACGACCAGTCGCGGGCCACGATCGACGTCACGCTGCTCGACGCGTTCCGCAGGGTCTCGCTGGCGCCACGGTGCGGACGAAAGCCCGGCACGCCCGCCTGATCCCGGACGGCCGGTGAGGCCGCGCCCGGCCATTCTGATTCCGCTCGGCTATGGGGCCGGTCTCGCGACCGGCCTTTTGCGTTTCTCGGGTCCGGCCGGCGCGATATCGGTGTTGCTCATGCTCGCGACCAGGCGGACCCGCCCGTTGGCGGCGGTCGTCGCCGGCTGCGGCGCGCTCGGTGCGGCGGCCGGCGGACTCGCCCGCGCGGCCGATGGGCACGCTTGCGCGGCGCAGCTGAACGCCGGGCCGCTCTCCCTGGTCGTCCGTGCTGCCGAGCCGGTCGAGGGGGGCGGGGTCGGGGCTGCGCGCCCGGACGCCAGCTGTGCCGGAACGATCGACGTGCGGTGGTCGGATGCCGACACGCTGGATGCGGGTGCGGTGGTCGCGGTCGACGGGCGCTGGATCCCGCGTGCCGAAACCGGCCGCGCGGGCGGTATGCTGGTGGCAACCCGGGCCCGCATCCGCGGGATGGCCGGTGGACTGGGGGACAGGCTCCGCTCGAGCGCATTCCGGTCGATTCACCAGCTGTACGGAACCCGCGCGCCCATCGTCAGCGCGCTGGTGCTCAACAGCCGCGGCGCAATGGACGCCGATGTCCGGAATCAGTTCGCCCAGTCGGGACTGGTGCATATCCTGTCGATCTCCGGCTTTCACGTTGGGTTGATCGCAGCGTGGGTCGTCCTGCTGGGGCGGAGCGCTGGGCTGACGCGGGCGCACGCCCTGGCGCTCGGCGCCGCAGTCGGCGCCGGGTACGTGGCCTTCCTCGGCTGGCCCGCTCCGGCCACTCGCGCAGCCGCGCTGGCCGCTATCCTGGCGCTGGCGCAGGCCCGACAGCGGCGCGTCCAGACCGATGCGATGCTCGCTGTCAGCTGCCTCGCCGTCATGGTCGTCGACCCCTGGTCGGTGCTCGACCTCGGCGCGTGGCTCAGCGCCGCGGCGCTGTGGGGTGCGACCACATTTACCCACTGGAGCGATCGAGCCATTGGCGAGGGCTACTGGCCGCGCACGCTGTTTTCGTCGGTCGGTGCCACTCTGGCCACCGCCCCGCTCACCGCCGCCGCGCTGGGCGCAGTCGCCCCGATCGGCATCGCGCTCAATTTCGCCGCCATCCCGGTCGCGGCGGTCGGCGTGCCCGGGGTGCTGGCGAGCCTGCTCGCGGCTCCGCTCTGGCCCGCGCTTGGCGCCGCGCTCGCCGCGGGGGCGGGGCTCACCCTGAACGGTCTCGAGCTGCTGGCGCGCGCGGGCGCCGCGGTCCCGGGCGGGCACCTGCTGGTCGTGGCCGGACTGCAGGCGGCGCTGCCCTGGGCCGGCGCCCTCACGGTGACGCTCTGGGCGATTGGCCGCCGAAATACGCGCCGCGAGGCGCTGCGCCGGAGCAGCATGCTGCTGGCCGCGGGATCATGGGGTGTGCTGCTGGTCCGCGGGCTGCCCGCGACTGACGCCGCCTCGGGGCTGACGTTACATTTTCTCGATGTGGGGCAGGGTGACGGCGCGGCCATTCGCACCCCCGGCGGCCACTGGGTGCTCATCGACGCGGGACCGGTCCTGGCGGGCGACGACGCCGGCCGCCGCGTCGTAACGCCGTTTCTCGTTCGCCACGGTGTCCGTCGGCTCTCGGCCTTGATCGTGTCCCATGCCCATGCCGATCATGTCGGCGGTGCGGCGGCCGTCCTGCGCAGCGTTCCCGCCGCCGCGATACTGGAGCCGGGAGAGCTCTACGCGGACCCGGTGTACTACGGCTTTCTCGATGCCGTCGCGACGTCGGGAATCCCGTGGCATCCGGGACGCCGCCACATGAGTTTTGAGCTTGATGGGGTCCACTTCACGGTCCTCCATCCCGACACGAGCTGGGCCGAGTGGCACGCGGATCTCAACGAGGATTCGGTGGTGCTCCGGGTCGATTATGGCGGATTCAGCGCGCTGTTTGCCGGCGACGCCGGCCTGCACGCCGAGGCGCGGATGGCCGGCCATGTGGGACCGGTGGATCTGCTCCAGGTCGGTCACCACGGAAGCCGGGGCGCGACGGGGGACGCCTGGCTCGCGGAGTTGGGCCCCCGGGCAGCCGTGGTGAGCGTCGGGGCGCGGAACCGCTACGGACACCCTGCCGCCGAAGCGCTGGTGCGGTTGCAGCAGCATGGCGTGGACATCTGGCGCACCGACCGTGAAGGCACCGTCACCGTGACCACCGACGGCCATACCATGACAGTCCGCGCGCGGCGCGGGTCGGTCACCTACCCCGTGGAGTGAGGGAGCCGCCATCGTGCAGACGTCCGTGACGACCATCGAGCGCTTCATTCTGGATCAGGAAGACCGCTATCCCGAGGCGACGGGCGAGCTGTCGAATCTGCTTTACGACATCGCGCTCGCCTCCAAGATCATCGCCGCGTCCATCCGCCGGGCCGGCCTCGTCAACATCCTCGGCTCGGCGGACGCCGAAAACATTCAGGGCGAAGAGCAGCAGAAGCTTGACGTATTGGCGAACGAAACGATCAAGAACTGCCTGAACCACACTGGGCGGGTGTGTGTGATGGGCTCCGAGGAGGAAGAGCACCTCATCCCGGTGCCGGCCGAGTTTGAGGCGGGGAAATACGCGGTGCTGTTCGATCCGCTGGATGGTTCGTCCAACATCGACGTCAATTCGGCGGTGGGGACGATTTTCAGTATCTACCGCCGCGTGAGCGAGGGCCGCGGGACGCTGGAGGACGTGCTGCAGCCGGGGGTACGGCAGGTGGCGGCAGGTTACGTGATGTACGGGTCGAGTACGATGATGGTCTACACCACCGGCCAGGGCGTGCACGGCTTCACGCTCGATCCGACGATCGGTGAATTTCTGCTCTGCGCGCCACGCATCGTCACCCCCAGGGTCGGCAAGTACTACAGCGTCAACGAAAGCAACTTCGCACGCTGGGACCGGCCGGTGCAGACGGCCGTCCGGGGATTCCATGGCGACCGCCCCGATGAGATCAAGGGCAAGAACAGCCGGTACATCGGCTCGCTCGTCGCCGACTTTCACCGGAACCTCATCGCCGGAGGAATCTTTCTGTATCCGGCCGACACCAAGAATCCGCGCGGCAAGCTGCGGCTGCTGTACGAGGCGGCTCCGATGGCCTTCATCGCCGAACAGGCGCAGGGATCGGCGACCGACGGCATCAACCGGATCCTCGACATCCAGCCCACCAGCCTGCACCAGCGCACGCCGCTGGTGATCGGTTCGCGCCATGACGTCGGCTACGTCGCGGACACACTGCGCCGCATGCAGCTGCGGCCGGGCAACGCCCACACCGCCTCGCTGCTGTGAAGTACGTCTACGGCCCGGGCGACTGGGCCGCTGATCCAGTCGAGCACCCCGCGCAGCCGGGAGAATTCCCGTTCACCCGGGGCGTGCATCCGACGATGTACACCGGCCGCCTCTGGACCATGCGGCAGTACGCCGGATTCGGGACGGCGGCTGAGACCAACACCCGTTTTCGGCGCCTGCTGGCCCGGGGGCAGACCGGCCTCTCCACCGCCTTCGATCTGCCCACCCAGATGGGGTACGACTCGGACCACCCGATGGCGCACGGAGAAGTCGGCCGGGTCGGCGTGGCGATCGACACGGTCGAGGACCTCGCAGACCTGTTCCGGGAAATTCCACTGGACCGCGTCTCGACCTCCATGACCATCAACGCCACCGCCGCGATCCTGCTGGCAATGTACGTCGTGGTCGGGGAAGAGCAGGGGGTTCCACGTGACAAGCTGACCGGGACCATCCAGAACGACGTGCTGAAGGAGTACGTCGCCCGCGGGACGTACATCTACCCGGTCGCGCCCTCGCTCCGCCTGATCGCCGACATCTTCCGGTTCGTCTCCGACGAGCGCATGAGCTTCAACCCGATCTCGATCAGCGGCTACCACATGCGCGAGGCCGGCGCCACGGCGATCCAGGAGGTCGGGTTCACCCTGGCCAACGCCCTCGAATATGTGCGCACCGCGGTCGCGGCCGGTCTGCCGGTGAACGCGTTCGGCCCACGGCTGTCGTTCTTCTTCGCCAGCCACAACGACCTGTTCGAGGAGGCCGCCAAATTCCGCGCGGCGCGGCGCCTCTGGGCCCGGCTGGTGCGCGAGCGATTCGATGGCGACGACGCCACGGCCCGGCTCCGGTTTCACACCCAGACCGGCGGCGTTACGCTCCAGGCCCGGCAGCCGCTCAACAATGTCGTGCGCGTCACGGTACAGGGACTGGCCGCAGTCCTCGGCGGCACGCAGTCGTTGCACACCAACGGCTATGACGAGGCGCTGTCGCTCCCGACCGCCGAATCGGCCACCCTGGCGCTGCGCACCCAGCAGATCCTGGGCTACGAGAGTGGTGTCGCCCGGACGGTCGACCCGTTGGGCGGCAGCTATTATGTCGAGCACCTGACAGACGAAATCGAGGCTGGTGCCCGGGCGCTCATCGAGGAAATTGATGCGATGGGCGGCGCCGCGGCGGCGATCGAGCGCGGCTTCTTCCAGAAAACGATCGCCGACAGTGCGTACGCGATGCAGCAGGCGCAGGAATCGGGCGAGACGGTCGTCGTTGGGGTAAACCGGTTCACTGAAGATGAGCCAACTCGACCGCTGGAGACGCCCGACTTTTCGGGCCTGGAGACGCAGCAACGCTCCCGACTCGCCGAGGTCAGGGCGGGGAGAAGCGCGGCGGATGTCGCGCGGACGTTGGCCGCCGTCAGGGCCGCCGGCGCCGGGTCGGAGCCGCTGATGCCGGCGATTCTGTCGGCCGTCCGAGCGCGCGCCTCGGTTGGGGAGATCAGCGATGCGCTTCGAGCGGTGTGGGGGGTCTACCACCCCGCACGCTGAGCTGCGCCCCGTCTTGAACGGCCGCCTGTCGCCCGCTAAGTTTCGTAGCTGTTTTCATTTACCGAACCGAGCCCGATGCCGACGTACGAGTACGCCTGCCCCGAGGGGCACCAGTTCGAAAAAATGCAGAAGATGAGCGACAAGTCCCGCGCGGTCTGCCCGGTGTGCGGGAAACCGGCCGTGCGGAAGATCTCAGGGGGCGCGGGACTG
>JBBQFH010000001.1:0-238257 GCA_038321865.1 Gemmatimonadales bacterium | reverse complement strand
GCTCGGGCACAAGGGCGTCGCCCGCGAGCTCGCAGCCGCGTACGCCACGCCGATGCGCCTTCCGTCGCTGCCGGGCTCCGCCGGGGCCACCATGCCCGCGCCTGCGCGCTGGGGCGCGAGCGCGGACTGTGGCGGCGTGCGCGTCGCGATCGAGGACGCCGACGGCTGCACCCGGCTCCTCGGCGCGGTGATCCGCGGCGTCCGCGTCGCGCGATCGCCCGATTGGCTCAGCCGGCGGCTCGCGGCCGTCGGGGTCCGGTCGATCAGCAACGTGGTGGACGCGACGAATTACGTGATGCTCGAGCTGAACCAGCCGATGCACGCCTACGACGTCGCCCGGCTGCGCGGACCGGCGATCATCGCGCGGCGGGCGCGTGATGGCGAGCGCCTGACCACGCTCGATGGCGTCGAGCGCACGCTGGACACGGCGATGACGGTGATCGCGGATTCGGCCGGCGTGATCGGCATCGCGGGCGTCATGGGAGGGGCCTCCAGTGAGGTGTCCGCCGCCACCACCGACATTTTCCTCGAGTGCGCGCACTTCGAGCCGGCGCGGGTCCGCCGGACCCGCCGGATGCTGAACCTGAGCACCGAGGCGAGCTATCGCTTTGAGCGGGGAGTCGACCGCTGGAACGGCGCCGAGGCGCTGCGCCGCTGCGTGGAGTTGATCCTGCTCACGGCGGGCGGCGAGCTGGCGCCGGAGCCGGTCGATCTGTGGCCACAGGTGACGCATCCACCCAGGATCTTCCTTCGCCCGGCCCGGGTCACGCAGGTGCTGGGCGTCGAGCTCCCCTGGCGCACCATCGAGGAATGTCTCGTCGCCATCGGTGCCACGGTGGTCGCCAAACCCGACGACGGCCGGATCGCCGTGGATGTCCCCGGGTGGCGGCCCGATCTGACCGCCGAGATCGACCTGATCGAAGAGATCGCGAGAATCCACGGATACGACAGGATCCCGACCGAGCTGCGGCCGGCCCGCCCCGGCGAACGATCCGATGATCCCGGCTACGTGGCTGCCGACCGGGTCCGTCGCGGCCTCGTGGCCCAGGGGCTGTTCGAAGTATCCGCCCTGCCCATGACGCCGCCACAGGGCGAGGGGAGTGTCCGGATTCTGAATCCGCTCTCGTCGGCCGAAAGCCACCTTCGGGCCAGTCTGCTCCCCGGCCTCTCCCGGTTGGTCGAGCTGAACTGGGCCGCACAGACGCGCGACATTCGGCTGTTTGAGATCGGAACCGTATTCGCCGCCGCCGACGCTGGCCAGCCACCGCGGGAGGAGCTCCGAGTGGCCGGCGTGATCACGGGTGCCCGCGTGCCGGCACACTGGACTGGCGCCGAGCGCGCTGACTGCGATGTGTGGGATCTCAAGGGCCTGTTCCAGGCCGCCACTGCGCTGGCGCAGCCGGAGGCGACGCTCGTGGCCGACGCGGGGGCGCTCTCCGCGGTCGGTGGCTCCTGCGCGGTCGGGCGCGCCAGCCGCCTGGATGCCGACGCGCCGCCGTGGGCCGCCGGCCTCTTCGGCTTCGAGCTGGTGCTCGATCGGTCGCCGCTCGCGCCTCCGGCCTATCGGGCGCTGCCCTCGGTTCCGGCTTCGGGGCGCGACCTGACGCTGCTGGTGCCGGACGGGCTGCCGGTGGCTCATGTGACGGCGGTGCTGCTGGCCGCCGGTGAGCGGCTGCTCGAAGCGACGGCTGTCACCGGTGAGTATCGCAGCGCCGACTTGCCCGCCGGCCTGCGGAGTATCACGTTCCACCTTACCTTCCGTGCTCCAGACCGAACGCTCGAAGCGGGTGAAGTCGACAAGGCCGAGGCGCGTCTCCTGGGAGCGCTCGACCGGGAGCTGGGCGTGCAACGTCGCGACCAGGGCGCACTGGCGCCGGAGTGATGACCGTGGCCTACACCTACGAACGCCCGGACCTGCGGGCGCTGGATGATCTCGAGCAGCTGCTGCGCCACCTCGGCGAGGAGGTCGCGGGCTGGCGCCGCCGCACGCTGAAGGCCGAAGCCGAGCTGCAGGAGATGCGTGCGCTCGGCGGCGGAGACGCCGGTCCCGAGCTGGGCCAGGCACGTCAGCGCATCATCGAGCTGGAGACGGAGAACGGCATGCTGCGCCAGCGGGTCGAGACCGCGCGCGAGCGCGTGCGGAACCTGTCGGGGCGGCTCTCCTTTCTCGAGCAGAGCGGCGAGGTGGCCAGGTGACCGCGCCGAAGAGTGCCGTCCGGGTCGTGATCGGGGGCGAGGAATACGCCGTCCGCTCGGAGCTCCCGCCCGAGTATACGCGAGAGGTCGCCGCGTATCTCGACGCCGCGCTCAAGCGCGTCAAGGACATGCTGCCGATGGTCGAATCGCACAAGGCCGCGATCCTCGCCGGGCTCGCCATTACCGACGAGCTCTTTCAGGCGCGCCGGGGCGATCGCGAGATCGCCACCCGGCTGGGCGCCGCGGCGGACGAGGTCGCGCGCCTCTTGCCGCCCGCGAAGCGCGGAAGCCGGCCCGTCGTCCCGGTCCGCGAATGAGCGATACCGTTCTCGCGCTGATCGCCGGGCTGTCTGCCGGCCTGGCCGTGGCACTCGGCTTCATCCTCCTGTACACCCGGAATCAGCGGCGGTCGGCCTCGAGCATTCTGGCCACGGCGCAGGGCGAGGCCGACCGCCTTCGCGGTGAGGCGATCCGCGAAGGCGAGACGTCCCGCGCGTCGGCCGCGGTGGCGGCGAAGCTCGAGTCGATCAAGGCCCGCGAAGACGCTGATCGCGAGATGCAGCGCCGGCGCGAGGAATCGGACCGCCTGGAGCGGCGGGCCGAAGATCGTGCGCGTGCGCTCGAGCGAAAGCTGGAGGAAGTGGACACCCGCGAACGCGGCTTCGCCCGCCGGGAGGAGACGATCGCGCAGCGCGAGCTCGCGACCCGCGCGCGCGAGTCGGAGATCGACCGCCTCACGCAGGAGCAGCGGACCAGGCTCGAGCGCGTGGCCAATCTGACCGCCGAGGAAGCACGCCGCGAGATTCTCCAGCGCGTCGAGGACGAGGCGCGGGGGCAGGCCGCCGCGCTGGCGCGTGACATCAAGGAGCAGGCGCGGAAGGGCGCGGACCGCGAAGCCCGCCGGATCGTGGCGATGGCGGCACAGCGAATCGCCGCCGAACACACCGCGGAGACGACGGTGGCGGCCGTGACCCTGCCCAACGACGAGATGAAGGGGCGCATTATTGGCCGCGAGGGCCGGAACATTCGCGCCTTCGAAACGGCCACCGGTGTTGACGTCATCATCGATGACACGCCCGATACCGTGGTCATCTCCTGCTTCGATCCGATTCGCCGCGAGGTGGCCCGCCGCTCGCTTGAAGCCCTCATCGTCGATGGCCGGATCCATCCCGGCCGCATCGAGGAGATCGTCGTCAAGGCGCAGAAGGAGCTGGAGACGCAGCTGGTGGAGCTGGGCGAGCAGGCCGCGTTCGAGACCAACGTGAACGGGCTCCACCCCGAAGTGATCCGGCTGATCGGGCGCATGCGCTATCGGACGTCGTACGGCCAGAACATCTTCGACCATTCCAAGGAAGTGTCGTGGCTCGCCGGCATGATGGCGGCCGAATTGCACCTCGACGTCGCCCTGGCCAAGCGGGGCGGCCTCCTGCACGACATCGGCAAGGTGCAGACGCACGACCACGAAGGCACCCACGTCGAGCTCGGTGTGGAAATCGCGCGGAAGTACGGGGAGTCGGCCGCGGTGATCAACTGCATCGAAGCGCATCACGATGACGTGCCGCACGAAAGCGCGGAGTCGGTGCTGGTGCAGGCGGCCGATGCCATCAGCGGATCCCGGCCCGGCGCGCGTCGCGAGGCCTTCGAGAGCTACGTGAAGCGGCTGACGCGGCTGGAGGAGATCGCGAACGGCTTCGCCGGGGTCGAGAAGAGCAATGTGATTCAGGCCGGCCGGGAGATCCGGGTGATCGTGACGCCGACGGAAGTGGACGATGTCGCGGCGGCGGCGCTCTCCGACACCATCGCGCGGAAGATCGAGAACGAGCTGCAGTATCCCGGCCAGATTCGCGTCGTCGTGATCCGCGAGACGCGCGCCGTGGACGTCGCCCGGTGACGGCCACGATCCTCGACGGCGTCGCGCTGGCGCGGGAGATTCGGGGCGAGGTCGCGGCGCAGGTCGCCGCGCTCGCCCATCTCGGCCGGAAACCGGGGCTTGCCGTCGTGCTCGTCGGCGACGATCCGGCCAGCCAGGTCTACGTGCGCTCGAAGGGCAAGGCCTGCCTCGAGGCCGGCATGCATTCCGAAACGGTGTTGCTCCCGTCCGACACGACCCAGGAGACGCTGCTCGCCGTGATCGACCGGCTCAACGCCGATCCCGCGATCCACGGCATGCTGGTGCAGCTGCCCCTGCCGCGGCAGATCAGTACCGAGACGGTGCTGCGCCGGGTGGATCCGCTGAAGGACGTCGACGGATTTCACCCGGTGAACGTCGGCAAGCTGGTGCTCGGCGATCCGACCGGGTTTCGGCCGGCGACGCCGTACGGTGTGCAGCAGATGCTGATCCGCTCCGGCATCGAGACCAAGGGCGCGCACGCAGTGATCGTGGGACGATCGACGATCGTTGGCCGGCCGATGGCGAACCTGCTCATTCAGGACGGGCCCGGCGGCAACGCGACGGTGACGGTGTGCCACTCGCGTTCCCGTGACCTGCCCGCGATCACCCGGACGGCGGACATCCTGGTCGTGGCGATCGGGAAACCCGAATTCGTGACCGCCGACATGGTGCAGGCCGGGGTCGTGGTCGTGGACGTCGGGATCAACCGGGTCGCCGATGCCGCCAGTGCGAGGGGGTATCGGCTCGTCGGAGACGTCGCGTTCGAACCGGTGAGCCAGTTGGCGTCCGCCATCACGCCGGTGCCCGGCGGTGTCGGCCCGATGACCATCGCCATGCTCCTGCGTAACACCCTCCAGGCGATGCAGCAGAGCCAGGCCGCTGGCTGAGCTGACGTCGCCGTTCCCCGCGGAGCGCGTCCGCCGTCGTGAGATGACCAGCCTGCCCTTGCCCTTCGAAGTACCCGTCCCCGCCGATGACGTATGGTCCGTCAGCCAGGTCACGTCCGCCGTGCGGCGGCTGATCGAACGCGATCTCGGCGCGGTCTGGGTGCGGGGCGAGATCACCCAGTGCAAGGCATGGTCCAGCGGGCACTGGTATTTCACGCTGCGGGACGCGCGCAGTCAGATGCGCTGCTGCATGTGGAAGCAGCAGGCGGTGCGAGCCGGGCGGCCGCCGGCGGACGGGACCGAGGTGTACGTCCTCGGCACGCCCGGCATGTGGGAGGACAAGGGCGAGTTTCGACTGACGGTGACGGCGATCATCCCGACGGCCGCGGTCGGCGCGCAGCAGCAGGAGCTCGAGCGCGTCAAGGCGGTGCTCCAGCGTGACGGGCTGTTCGATGCGGCACGCAAGCGGCCGCTGCCGGCGTACGCCGCCTGTGTCGCCGTGGTGACGAGCATGGACGGCGCGGCGCTGCGCGACGTCTGCAACGTCGTGCGGCGGAGATGGCCGTGCGGTCGGATCGTCGTGATCGGCGCGCGGGTCCAGGGTGAAGGGGCCGAGGCCGAGCTGGTGCGGGCGCTGGGGCTCGTAAATCGGCTGGTCGGGGTAGACGTATGCATCGTCGGGCGCGGCGGTGGCGCCCGGGAAGACCTTGCCGTGTTCAACAGCGAAGCGGTCTGCCGGGCGCTTGCACTGGTCCGCGTTCCGACCATCTCGGCGGTCGGGCACGAAACTGACGTGTCCTTCACCGATTTCGTGGCCGACCTGCGCGCGGCGACGCCTTCAGCGGCCGCGGAAGCCGCCGTGCCTGACCGGCGCGAGACGGAACGGCGGCTGCAGGATCTGGCCGCCCGGCTGGCCGGCGGGCTGTCGTCGCGCACCAGCCTCGCCGGGGAGCGGCTCGAGCGTACCGGCGACCGGCTCAGCGCCGCCATGACGCAGGGGCTCGGGCGGCACCGCCATCGGATGGAGCGCGCGGCCGTACAGCTGGACGCGCTGAGCCCGCTGCGCGTGCTGGGGCGAGGGTACGCCATGCCGACCGGCTCGGGTGGGCAGGTGCTCAAACGGCTGACCGATTTTGGGGTGGGGGACACCTTCAACCTGCGCGTGTCCGATGGGGTAGTCGCCGCGCGCGTGGAGGCGAACGGATGAAGCGGAAACCCGATGCCGTCGGCCAGCCCTCGCTGGCCGATGAACTCGAGCGTCTCGAGGAGATCGTCCGCCGCCTGGAGGGCGACGATGTGGACCTGGATGACGCGCTGGTGCTGTTCGAGGACGGCGTGCGGCGCCTGCGTGCCGCCCGCGACCGCCTCGCGCAGGCTGAGCTGACGGTCCAGTCGGTGATCGAGGGCGCCGGGGGTGACCTCGAGGTCCGCGATCTCGACGTCTGACGCGCTCGACCACGCCGATCGCCTCCTCTCGGAAGCGCGGACGCGGACCGATCTGCGCCTGGCCTCCTGGGCCGAGCGCCTGAGCCGCCGACTCG
Source organism: Gemmatimonadales bacterium (assembly GCA_038321865.1). GTDB lineage: Bacteria > Gemmatimonadota > Gemmatimonadetes > Gemmatimonadales > GWC2-71-9 > JAICUF01. The sequence goes on along the minus strand of JBBQFH010000001.1, from coordinate 231,742 downwards.
GCGGGACGGACGGAGCCGCGCTCGCCTACGCGCTCGCGAGCCCCGGCAAGCGGGTCCGTGCGGCGCTGGTGCTGGCCGCCTACCGGTCGCTGGGCGGACATTCCCGCGAGATCGACGGCATCGCGGCCGCGGTCGAGACGGTGCACACCTATTCGCTGGTGCACGACGATCTGCCCTGTATGGATGACGATGACCTTCGGCGCGGCCGCCCGACGACCCACCGTGCGTTCGACGTCGCAACCGCCACCCGCGTAGGCTACCTCCTGGTCCCCGTCGCCGCGGAAGTGCTCGCCGATGCGGCATCGGCACTGCGGTTGCCCGACGAGACGCTTGGCCGGCTGGCGACCGAGCTCTTCCAGGCGGGCGGAGTCGAGGGGATGGTGGGCGGGCAGTGGCTCGACCTGGAAGCGGAGAGGCGCGAACTCGGCCTTCCGGAGCTGATCGCCATCCATCGGGGCAAGACCGGCGCCCTCATCCGGGCCGCGTGCGTGCTCGGCGGCATGGCCGCCTCGGGTGACGCCCCTCGCATGGCCGCCCTCGCCGCCTTCGGAGAGGATATCGGGCTCGCGTTCCAGATCGCCGATGACGTTCTCGACGCGACTGCCACGAGCGAAACGCTGGGCAAGACCGCCGGTCGTGACGCCGAGTTGAACAAGTCGACCTACGTCCGGGTACTGGGTATCACCGGGGCCCGGGAAGAGGCGGACCGGCTGGCGGCTCGTGCCGTCGCGGCGCTTGCGGCGGCCGGCGTCGGACGGACCTCGCTGGCCGCGCTGGCCAATTATATTGTGAGCCGGAGTTCGTGATCACTCAGCCTGGACCAGCCATGACGTTGCTTGCCGGGATCGGAGGCCCCGCAGACCTCAAGCGTCTCCGCCGGGACCAGCTGCCTCAGCTCGCGGGCGAGCTGCGGGAGCGGCTGATCGAGGGCTGCGCCGTCACCGGCGGACACATCGGCGCCAGCCTCGGCGTCGTGGAGCTGACGATCGCGCTTCTCTACGAGTTCGACTCGCCTGCCGACAAGATCGTCTGGGACGTGGGCCACCAGGCGTATGCCTGGAAGCTGCTGACCGGGCGCAATGACGCCTTCGCGACGCTCCGCCAGACGGGCGGCATCTCGGGGTTTCTCAAGCGCAGCGAAAGCGAGCATGACCAGTTTGGCGCCGGCCATGCCGGCACCGCGGTATCAGCGGCGCTCGGCATGGCCACCGCACGCGACCTCAAGGGGGAGACGAACGAGGTCATTGCCGTGCTGGGGGATGGCGCGCTCACCTGCGGCCTGTCGTACGAGGCGCTCAACAACGCCGGCCACACCGATCGCGACCTGATCGTCATCCTCAACGACAACGGAATGTCCATATCGCCGAACGTCGGCGCCATCAGCAAGACGCTGGGCGGCATCGTGGCCAACCCCAAAACGAACCGGGTCCGCGAAGCGGTGAAGGGAGTGACGCTCAAGCTCGGCGACGTGTTCGGGGAGCGCGTGGTGGACTTTGCGCGAAATGTCGAGGAGAGTGTCAAGAACTTGTTCTCCCCGGGGATGCTGTTCGAGGAGCTGGGCTTCCGCTACTTCGGCCCCATCGATGGCCATGACACCGCCAAACTGTGCGAAACGCTGAAGTTCGTGGGGTCCATGAAAGGGCCGCGCCTGGTTCACGTCATCACCCAGAAGGGCAAGGGCTTTGCGTTCGCCGAGGCCAATCAGGAGAAATGGCACGGGCTGGCGGCATACGACCCCGTCACTGGCGAGGCCCGTAAGAAGGCGAGCGGCCCCCCCACCTGGACGCAGGTGTTCGGCGACGCGATCACCGCGCTCGCATCAGAGTTCCCGCAGCTGGTCGTGGTGACGGCCGCCATGCCGTCGGGGACCGGCACGAACGTGTTCCAGAAGGCATGGCCTGAACGGTTTTTCGACGTCGGCATCGCGGAGGGTCACGCGGTCACGTTTGCGGCGGGATTGGCCACACAGGGAATCCGGCCCATCTGCGCGATCTACAGCACGTTTCTTCAGCGCGCCTACGACAATGTGATTCACGACGTCGCGGTGCAGCGGCTGCCGGTGGTGTTCTGCATGGATCGCGCGGGGCTCGTCGGAGAGGACGGGCAGACCCACATGGGTCTCTATGACATCGCCTACATGCTCGCCGTGCCGGGGATGACCGTGACGGCGCCCAAGGATGGGGACGAGCTCGCCGGCCTGCTCCGGACCGCGCTCCTGCATGATGACGGGCCCTTCTGCATGCGCTATCCCCGCGACAAGGCCCCCGCGGAACCTTCGTCGGTGGCGTCGGTGCCTGCGGTGCCCTACGGAACCTGGGAGCACCTGCGGGTCGGCAAGGACGTGGCGATCCTGGCCGTCGGGACCATGGTGCCGCCGGCGCTGCAGGCGGCGGAGCTGCTGGCCGCGGAAGGGCTGGACTGCAGTGTGGTGAACTGTCGGTTTCTCAAGCCGCTCGATGCATCCCTTCTTGCCCTGCTCACGCGCGAGCACGGCACGTTCGTGACCGTGGAGGAGGGCACCATCGTGAACGGCTTCGGCGCCTATCTCGCCGAGCGGATGCAGACGACGAACCCCGAGGTCCGCGTCGTTGCGCTCGGGGTGCCCGACCGGCTCATGGAGCAGGCGCCGCGAGCGGAGCAGCTGGAGGCGTTCGGCCTCACCGCGCAGGGAATCGCGCGCCGCATCGCCGCGCTCCACCACGAGGAGTCGCTCGAGCCGCGATGAACGTCGGCGTCGTCGGCAATCCGCGGTATGGGGATCTCGGATCGGTCCTGGCCGATCTGGCCCGCGAGGCCCCGGCTCGCGGGCTCTCGCTTTTCAGCGAGCCCCGGCTGGCACCCTTCTGGCCCGCATCCGTCCTCCCCCTCGACACCGCGCCGCTGGACGCGCTGCTCACGTTCGGCGGCGACGGGACGCTGCTGCGCGGCGCGCGGCTGCTCGCCGGGGCGGAGGTGCCCATACTCGGCATCAACCTCGGGCGGGTGGGATTTCTGACCACTGCGACACGTGACGGCATGAACGAGGCGCTGGATGCCCTCGTATCCGGACGTTACATCTCCGAATTGCTGGAGGCGCTTCGGGGATCGATCCTCGGCGCCGATGGATCGGTGCGCTCCACCCATCACGCGCTCAACGACGTCGCCCTGCACCGGGGAGGCGTCGCCCGGGTCGTGCGGGTCAACGTGTCGATCGATGGGCAGGAGGTCGGCCCCTACAGCGCGGACGGCCTCGTCATCGCGACCCCCACCGGGTCCACCGCGTACTCGCTCAGTGCCGGAGGGCCCATCGTCGCCCCGGGCGTCGAGGCCATGGTGGTGACGCCGATCTGCGCTCATACGCTCGCGGTCCGGCCGCTGGTCGTCTCATCGAGCGCCACCGTCGTGGTGTCGCCGATGGCCGAGTGGGCCGAGGACGTGCTGGTCTCGTTCGACGGCCAGACCGGCATGCAGCTGGCTCGCGGCGACCGGATCTCGGTCTGCCGGGCCGCCTACCACGTTCGCCTTGCCCGCCTCGGTGATGAAGGCTGGTTCACCCGGATGCGGCAGAAGCTTCATTGGGGCGATCTGTCGGGTCGGGAGATCGTTCGGTGATCACCGAGCTGCGGGTGCGGGATCTCGTCACCATCGCCGATGTGACGCTGCAGCTGGGACCGGGCCTGAATGTGCTCACCGGGGAGACCGGGTCGGGCAAGTCCATGCTGGTGGACGCGCTGGCGCTGCTGCTGGGGGAGCGCGCCGACAGCGCAAGCGTGCGCCCGGGTGCCGGCAAGGCCATCGTGGAGGGTGCGTTCGAAGGCCTCGACGCGGCCACCAGGCGTGACATCGAGCTGCTGGGGCTCGATGTCGACGATCAGCGCGTCATCATTCGGCGCGAGGTGTCGTCCGAGGGCCGGTCGCGGGCGTGGGTCAACGGCAGCCCGACCACCGCCGCGGTCCTCGGCCGCCTCGGCGCCCTGCTGGTCGATCTGCATGGCCAGCATGACTCGCGCTCACTGTTGCACGCGGATGCGCAGCGCGATATCCTCGACGCGTTCGCCGGTGCGGAGTCGGACCGCTCGGCCGTCGCGAAAGCATACCAGGCACTCGCCTCCTTGCGCGCGGAGGAGTCGGCCCTGATGGTCCGGCGCGACGAGGTTCGCAAACGGGCGGACTACCTGCGCCACGTCGTGCGCGAGATCGAGGACGCCAGGCCAAAGCCCGGTGAGGAAGACTCACTGCACGCCGAGGCACGGCGACTGTCCCAGGCGGGGGCGCTGGTTGAGCATGCGCAGCGAGTCGCCGACGCACTGGAGAGCGGCGACGAAGCGGCACTCGCGGCAGTGGCGGTCGCGGATCGTGCGCTGGCTGCGCTCGAGAAGGGCGATCCCGCGGTCGGCCCATGGCGCGAGATGCTCGATGCCGCCTACGCAAACCTCAGCGAGCTGGGGAGGCTGGCGGCTGAATATGCCGGCACCGTTCAGGAAGATCCGGCTCGCCTGGCGGAAGTCGAACGCCGGCGCGACCAGCTCTACCGTCTCATGCAGAAGCATGGGCCCGATATCGCAGCCGTCCTCGCCACTCGCGATGCGGCAGCTGCGGAGCTCGAGATCCTCGATTCCGCTGATCTCGACCTGAAGACGCTGGGAACGCGCCGCCTCGCAGCCGAATCGGTCCTCGCGGCCGCTGGAGCGGCGCTCACGGAGCGCCGCTCGGATGGCGCCGGGCGCCTGGCGCGAGCCGTAAACCGCCTCCTGCCGCAGCTCGGCCTGCCAGGCGGCAAGTTTTCAGTCTCGTTGATGACTGCACCCTCCGTTACATCGGTCGGTGCGGAATTGATCCTGTTCATGATACGCCTCAACGCGGGGCTCGATGCCCAGCCGCTCGCACGCGCCGCATCCGGCGGCGAGCTTTCGCGGCTCATGCTCGCCCTCAAGGTTGTACTGGCGCGGCATGACGCGGTCGCGTCCCTCGTCTTTGACGAGGTCGATCAGGGGATTGGTGGAGAGGTGGGTGCGCAGGTCGGGTCAGCGCTCGCTGAAGTGGCACGCCGGCACCAGGTACTGGTGATCACGCATTTGCCGCAGATCGCCGCGCGCGCCGATCACCACCTGGTGGTTTCGAAGCGCGCCCGCGCCGGGATGGCGAGGAGCGACGTAGACGTGATTCACGGTGAAGACCGCATGCTCGAGATCGCGCGCATGCTGGGCGATGCGGAGGGTGAGACGGCCAGGAAGCATGCGCAGGCCCTGCTCGGCCATGACCACAGCCGTGGGAAGTGACCCCCCTCAGCTGAACGGGCCCCGGGACGACCTGCCCCGGGGCCCGTTGCAGTCATTCACCTGCCCACAGCCCTACTGATGACTCACGTCCACCGTGGCACCGACCACCGCGCCGAGCACGCCGCCGACACCCGCCCCGATGATCGCCCCCTTCACGTTCCGTCCGATCACGGCTCCGGTCACCGCACCGGCTGCGGCACCGATCACGGCGTCGCGCCTCGAGTGCGTGACTTTCCGGGGCGCGCGATAGACCGTGCCGCTGGTTCGTTGCGCCGGCCGCGCAGCCGTCCGTGCCGCCGAACCGGTGGGGCGAGACGTGGTGTTGTAGGATGCCGGCACCGGCTGATACCCGAGTTCTTCAGCGCTGGCATATGCAGGCTGGCCGAGTTGCCCGGCCGTCGTGGTAAGCTGGAGATCCCGCGCCTGGGTATCGTCCGGCTTGGCGGAGGAACGGCCGCAGCCGGCAGCGATCAGGGCGGCGGCGGCGATTCCGAACAGCTTGGTGATCTTCATCACATTTCCTCCCGGCGATCAGTACTTCTCAGTCGTCTGCCCCGCGAGGGGCACGGACAAGCGCCATCCCTGAAGCAACCATGGTGCCACGCTCCGACCTGCCGGAGAGGCTGTTCGAGGACGGAAGTGTCCCCATACGGACACTTGGGTGTTCCCGATCGGGCAGTTGCGGTCGCATCGTGCTGCTGAGGATCGTGGCGGTGAGGCAAGGGCGGGGATGAAACGTCGGGCGGCCAGCCGGGCACGGGCTCTTTTCGCGGACAGCTACGGAGGCACGCCGGTCGTCATCGCCTCCGCGCCCGGGCGGCTGAATCTGATCGGCGAACACACCGACTACAACGGCGGCCCGGTGCTGCCGGTCGCGCTCGAGCGGCGCACCGCGGTAGCCGTCGGGGTAGCCGCCCGCTGGGAGCTGGTGTCGGAGGTCGACCACCGGCGCCACGTCGTGGAGCTGCCGTCCGAGCTTCGGGGAGAGTGGACCGATTACGTCGTGGGTGTGATCCGGGAGCTCGAGGCGATTGGCGCCTCCCCCGCCGGTGCCCAACTGACGGTGGCGAGTGATGTGCCGATCGGTGCGGGTCTTTCATCCTCCGCCGCCATCTGCGTGGCCGTCGCGAAGGTCTTGAGCGCGCTCGGCGGGCGGCGCGTGTCCAACGCCGCGCTGGTCGACGTTGCGTCGCGGGCCGAGCACGAGCACGTCGGTGTTCGAGGCGGGCGGATGGACCAGACGGTCGCGGTTTACGCAAAGCGCGGGACCGCTCTCCTGTACGAAACGGCAAGTGAACGCATGCGGCCGGTGACGATGACCGGCAGGGTGTGGCTGGTTGAGACCGGGGTGGCGCATCGGCTGACAGGTGGTGCCCTCAACACGCGACGGCGCGAGTGCGAGGCGGCGCTCGCCGTGCTGCGGCAGCGCTGGCCCGGGCTTCGGTGTCTCTCGGCGCTCGACCCCGCGCAGCTGGGCGATGCCGAGCGCCAGCTCGACCCCACCGCCGCCCGGCGCGTCCGCCATGTCGTCAGCGAAACGGCAAGGGTGTACCAGGCGGTGGCGGCGCTGGAGCGCACCGACCTGCCCGGGCTCGGCAGACTCCTGCTGGAGGGGCACGCCTCATTGCGCGATAACTATGAATCGACCTGCGCGGAAGCCGACCTCATCGTCGAGTCGGCCGCGCGGCACGGCGCCTATGGCGCCCGGCTGACCGGGGCCGGCTGGGGAGGTGCGGTGGTAATGCTGGCGGCGCCCGAGTCGGAACGCCGCGTGCTCGCCGGAATCGAGAGGGACTTTCAGTCTGCATTCGGCCGTGCGCCGGCGGCCTGGTCGACGGAGGCGGGGGGCGGCGCCGGACGCGACCCGATCCGACCGTGAGGCGATATATTTGCGGTCACCCCTACCCGGGTGGCGAAACTGGTAGACGCGAGGGACTTAAAATCCCTCGGGCGCAAGTCCATGCGGGTTCGAGCCCCGCCCCGGGTATTCGGCCATGATCCGGACGCTTCCGGGTTGCGCCCATCCACTCGGCGCCACCTGGAATGGCGACGCCACCAACTTCGCGATCTTTTCCACGCACGCCATCGCAATCGAGCTCTGCCTCTTCGACTCGGCAGCTCCTTCCGTCGAAACGGCCCGAATTCGGCTTTCCGAGCGAACCAACGATGTCTGGCACATCGGCCTCCCTCACATCGGTCCGGGCCAGCTGTACGGCTATCGTGTGCATGGGCCGTATGCCCCACATGCGGGCCATCGCTTCAACCCGGCCAAACTGCTGCTTGATCCCTACGCCAAGGCGATTGCCGGCCCGGTCCGGTGGAGCGATGGTCTGTCGGGGCATCTCGAAGGGATCAGCGCTGGAGACACCGCGCCGGATCCGCGCGATAGCGGCGGCCTGGTCCCGCGATCGGTGGTCGTGGATACGTCCTTCGATTGGGGAGAGGACCAACCGCTCCGGACTCCCTGGGATCGGACCGTCATTTACGAGTGTCACGTGAAGGGCATGACGGCGATGCATCCGCAGGTGCCGGCGGAGCTGCGGGGCACCTATCTCGGTCTCGCGAGCGAGCCGGTGGTCGACCATCTGCTGTCGCTCGGCATAACCGCAGTCGAGCTGATGCCGGTGCACCAGATGGCCGACGACCGGCATCTGGTGCAGCGCGGGCTCACCAACTACTGGGGCTACAACACAATCGGTTTCTTCGCGCCGGACGGTAGATTCGCCAGTGGTGGCGAGGTGTCCCAGGTTCAGGAATTTAAGTCCATGGTGAAGGCGCTCCATCGCGCCGGCCTGGAGGTCATTCTGGACGTGGTGTACAATCACACTGCCGAGGGCGATCGGTTCGGACCGACGATCTGCTTCAGGGGAGTGGACAACGCGAGCTACTACCGGCTGGACCCGGCTGATCCGGCGCGGTATCTCGATTTTACGGGCTGCGGCAATACGCTCGATCTTGGGAACGCGTTCACCACACAGCTGGTAATGGACAGCCTGCGGTACTGGGTGACCGACATGCATGTGGACGGATTCCGCTTCGACCTGGCGCCGGCGCTCGCCCGTGATGCCGTGGGCTTCGATGCGCTGAGTCCGTTCTTTGACGAGATCCGCCAGGATCCGGTGATCTCGCGGGTGAAGCTCATCGCGGAACCCTGGGACCTCGGCCCGGGAGGTTATCAGGTAGGGCGGTTCCCGGTCGGCTGGGCGGAGTGGAACGGGCGGTATCGGGACACGCTGCGGCGCTTCTGGCGCGGCGATGGCGGGCACATCGGCGAAGTCGCGTCGCGCCTTGCCGGCAGCAGCGACTTGTACGAAGCCGCCGGACGCTCGCCGCAGGCCAGCATCAACCTGGTCACATGTCACGACGGGTTCACCCTGCAGGACCTCGTGAGCTACGCCGAGAAGCACAACGAGGCGAACGGGGAGGGCAATCGGGATGGCTCCACTCATAACGAGAGCCGGAACTGGGGGGCCGAGGGGCCCACGGACGCGACGCTCGTGCTCCGCATCCGCGACCGCATCGCCAGGAACTTCCTCGCGACGCTCGCATTTTCACAGGGCGTGCCCATGCTTTCGCACGGCGACGAGATCGGCCGTACGCAGCGAGGCAACAACAACGCGTACTGCCAGGACGGCCCGCTGACTTGGTTCGACTGGAGGTTGGACTGCTCTCGCCGGGAGCTTCTTGAGTTCACCCGGACCGTCCTGGCAATCCGGGCCGCGAATCCGGTGGTGCGCCGCCGCACCTTTTTCGCAGCCTCCCCCTTAGCGGCGGACCGTGAACTGTGGTGGTTGCGCCCAGACGGGAAGGAGATGGCTGCGACTGACTGGAACGACCGAAGTGGGCATGTGCTCGGCATGCTCATTCGGGATGAGGTGAGCGATGTGCCCGACGAGCAAGGGAGCCCAGTTGCCGGTGAGACGGTGTTGCTGCTGCTGAACGGCGGCGGCCGCTCCTGCGCATTCACGCTTCCGCGCCGGCCGGTGCGAGGGCGGTGGGAGGAGCTGGTCAACACGGCGCGATCGAAGTCGCAGCCGATCCGATCGCGCGCGGTGATCCTGGTTGCGCATTCGCTGATCCTGTTGCGGCACCGCCCGGAGGGCTGACGACCGGGCAAGGTCCTGTTTTCCGAGCGCCACTGGTAGATTCGGGAACTGCCGCGTGCGAGCGTTCAACCGTGTCGCAGCCCTCAAGCCGTGGAGCACATCGGAACACATGGATTCGACATCGGTGATTTTGGTGACCGGTGGCGCGGGGTTCATAGGATCCGCCGTCGTGCGCCGCCTCGTTCGAACCACCACTGCGGTGGTCGTGAACGTTGACAAACTCACATACGCCGGCAATCTGGAGTCGCTCGCAGAGATCGACTGCGACGCGCGCTACCACTTCGAGCGAGCCGATATCTGCGATGGGCCGGCGTTGAATCGTATTTTCGACCGGTACCGCCCAACCGCCGTCATGCATTTGGCGGCGGAATCGCATGTCGACCGCTCGATTGACGGGCCGGGCGAATTCATCAACACGAACGTCGTCGGCACTTTCCGCATGCTCGAGGCCACGCGACGATTCTGGACGTCCCTACCTCCGGCATCCCGCGGGGGCTTCCGGTTCCTCCACATCTCTACCGACGAAGTTTTCGGTTCATTGGGTGACGATGGTTGCTTCACGGAAGCGACCCCGTATGCCCCCAATTCGCCCTATTCCGCTAGTAAGGCCGGCTCGGATCACCTGGTGCGCGCATGGCATCATACCTTCGGAATTCCCGTCATCACGACCAATTGCTCCAACAACTACGGCCCGTATCAGTTTCCAGAAAAGCTCATTCCGCTTGTGACCCTGAACGCGCTTGCCGGAAAACCACTGCCCGTGTACGGCCGAGGAGATAACGTGCGCGACTGGTTGTTCGTCGAAGACCATGCTGACGCACTGCTGACTGCGGTAGATCGCGGGAATCCGGGGGACACCTATATCGTGGGTGGCAACAGCCAACGGCGAAATCTGGAGGTCGTCGAGGCGATCTGCGACCTCGTGGACGAGATGGCGCCCGATGCGTCCATCGGCCCCCGGCGCTCACTGATTAGCTTCGTCGCGGACCGACCGGGCCACGACTTTCGCTACGCCATCGATGCGTCCAAGGTCCACCGCGAGCTCGGTTGGCGCGCGGTCGACAATTTCGAGTCCGGGCTTCGGAAGACCGTGCGCTGGTATCTGGACCACCCCGACTGGTGCGCCCGCGTGCAATCGGGGGCCTACCGGGGCGAACGCCTGGGCCTTGGAGAAGGCACATGAAAGGCATCATCCTCGCAGGGGGGTCGGGCACCCGGCTGCACCCGCTCACGCAGGTCGTAAGCAAGCAGCTGCTGCCGGTGTACGACAAGCCAATGATCTACTACCCGTTGTCAGCTCTGATGCTCGCCGGGATCCGCGACGTCCTCGTGATCTCGACGGCGGCGGATCTTCCGCGCTTCGAGGCACTGCTCAGGGGTGGGGAGCAGTGGGGCATGGAATTCCGCTATGCAGTACAGCCCTCGCCGGATGGCCTGGCGCAGGCCTTCATGATCGGCCGGGATTTCGTCGGTGGGGAAGGGGTGGCGCTGATTCTTGGCGACAACATTTTTTACGGCGAGAGTCTTAGCGTCAGGCTCCAGGAGGCGGGGGCGCGGACCCGGGGCGCGACCGTGTTCGGATATTACGTGAGCGATCCCGAGCGGTATGGTGTGGCCGAACTCGACGCCGCCGGGCAAGTCGTCGGGCTGGAGGAAAAGCCGAAGGCGCCACGGTCGAACTTTGCCGTGACGGGCTGCTATTTCTACGACAATCAGGTGCTCGATATCGCCCGCGATCTCAGGCCTTCCGCGCGTGGAGAGTACGAGATCACCGATGTCAACATTGAGTATCTACGGCGTGGTCAGTTGCGCATGGAGGTGCTGGGCCGAGGCACCGCTTGGCTCGATACCGGCACGTTCGACTCACTGCAGGAGGCATCGAGTTTCATCCAAACGATCGAGAAGCGCCAGGGACTCAAGATCGCGGCGCCGGAGGAGATTGCCTGGCGCATGGGGTTCATCGACGGGGACCAGCTGCGCCGGCTCGCGGCGGGCCTAGGCAAGAGCGGCTACGGGGAATACCTCCTGCGCGTTGCGCGGGAGGTAGCGCCGTGAGGTTTATCCCCACCGCGATTTCGGATGTGCTCGTCGTCGAGCCCGCCGTGTTCGGCGACCACCGCGGGTTTTTCATGGAGACGTGGCACCGCACCAAGTTTGCCGCGGCCGGCATCGACTGGGACTTCCTTCAAGACAACCACAGTCGGTCAGGGCGCGGAATCCTTCGGGGATTGCACTACCAGCTTCGCCGGCCCCAGGGGAAGCTCGTGCGGGTCGTCCTGGGCGAAGTGCTCGACGTCGCGGTGGATCTAAGGCAGTCATCCGCCACGTACGGCCGAAGCGTTTCCGTGCGGCTGTCGGCGGACAACAGGCGCGAGCTCTGGATACCGCCTGGATTCGCGCACGGCTTCCGTGTGCTCGGCGATGTGGCGGAGCTGACGTACAAGTGCACGACGCTGTACGACTTGGAGGATGAGCGAACGATTCGTTGGGATGACGGGGATCTCGCGATCGACTGGGAGTTGGCGCCGACCGAGTCGCCGGTGGTATCGGTCAAAGACGCCGCCGGCGCGCGATTCGCGGATGCGGAGTGTTTCGCATAAGGCCCGGGCGGCCCGGCGAGTGAGGGTCCTGCTCACTGGCGGCACCGGTCAGCTTGGACGCGCGCTTCTTACCACCGTGCCGGAGGCATGGGAGGTGATCGCCCCCGGGCGTGGCGAACTGGATCTTGGCCGGGTAGGGTCTCTCGATCAGCAGCTCGGCATGATCCGCCCGGACGTCGTAGTAAATGCCGCGGCGTACACTCAAGTGGACAGGGCCGAGCAGGAACGCGATGCCGCGTTCGCCGTGAACGCGGCTGGCGCGGGACGGCTGGCGCACGCGGCCGCTGCCGTCTCCGCGCGGTTTATCCAGCTCTCGACCGATTTCGTATTCGACGGCTCACAGGCGACTCCTTATTCACCGGATGCGCCTACCAACCCGCTCGGCGTCTACGGCCTGAGCAAACGTGACGGCGAGGCGGCTGTTCTCGATGCGACGCATGGGGCGGCGGTTGTGCTCCGCACGGCGTGGGTATACGACGCCGTCTCGCGAAACTTCGTCACGACCATGCTTCGGCTGATGGAGGAGCGGAGCGCGGTCAGGGTCGTGGCCGACCAGGTAGGCACGCCGACCGCCTCGACAAGTCTGGCCGCGACCGTCTGGGCGATCATCGGCCGACCCGAGCTCCGCGGCGTGCACCACTGGACGGACGGCGGGGTGGCCAGCTGGTACGATTTCGCCGTGGCGATTGAGCGGCTCGGGCGAAGCATGGGATACCTAAGCCGGCCTGCGTCCGTGACGCCGATCCGTGCGGTAGACTTTCCCGCACTTGCGCGACGGCCGGCGTACAGTGTGCTGGACAAGACCGCCACCAGTGGCGCACTGGGGCTCGAGCCTCGTCACTGGGAAGCCTGCCTGGCCGACGTGCTGGGAGCGCGCCGGAAGTGAACGCTAGTCCACGCGCGTGTTCGGCTCCAGAATCACGTAGGTCAGGGTGTTGCCGACAACGAAGTACGGCGCGCCCCGGGCGGCGTGTCGAGCCAGCGCCCGTATGAGGCCGGCATCCGATGAGGTCACGGTTAATCCGACCTGCATCACGCCATTGCCTGCGCTGACGGAGTTATCCGCAGCGATAAAATTCTCCCAGTCGATGACGTAATTCGGAGTCGAAAATCGAAACCCGTCCCGCAGGTAGCGACTCATGCCGTTCGGCATGACACCGGGCGCCGCCTCGGGCGGCCAGCGCTCGTTTTCGCCCCAGTAGTTGAACGCCGCGAGACGGACCCCATTGAGTTCGACGGACATGCCTGCGGCGAGGGCATCGTTTCGCAGGTCTATGTACCGCAACGTCGCGATGGAGGCTAGCACACCGAGCACGACGACCACTGTCAATAGCTCGATGAACGTGAATCCGGCACGCCGCGAGGTCACTGCGCCCGCCGAGTAACGATGTCGTAACTGGATCCGACGAACCGCCGCAAGCCTTCCGATGACCGATACATCGCGGAGGCGTCTCCGTTGCTGCCTCGCAGCTCGAAATCGCCGCCCGTTCCCCGGTGGTATCGAACGCCGGGCACGACCGGCCCGGCGTCCTCCAGGCGCGACGGCAGCGCGCCGTGCTCCCGCTGGTAGCGGACGATACGCTGCGCTTCGAGCGCAATTGCGAGCCGAAGGCTCGCTTCCTGCACGATCGGCTGTTCGTCCAGCGGCTGTGGGAAGCCGAGCCATGGTGCGCGAGTGCTGGCCCCAATTGCGAAAAGAGAGGTCGAAGCCACGAGCACCACCCACGCGAACGGCCGAGTACGTCGGGGGAGTCGCCGCCCCGACCCCACCATCGGCGACGCGTGCTCGGACTCGGCCTGCATGACGGTCTCGAACGCGTCGATCAGCGCGCGCTTCTCGGGGCTTGGCGGCGTCGGAACACTCATCGAGTCGACATCTCCACATTCATCGCCCGGTCGACCGGCTCAGGAACTGCCCGAATGTCGATAGGCTTCGTGATGTATCCGCCGAAGCCGGCCGGAGCCGCCCGCTCGCGATCTCCGGCCGTTGCATGCGCCGTCAGGGTGGCGACGGTTGACGCCAGCTCGGCCGCCTTGTTGAACGCACCCTGTACGGCGAAGCCGTCTCGGCCTGGCAGCTGCACGTCCTTGATTACCAGTGGAAGTGCTCGGTTTGAAATGGTCGCCACCACGCTGTCGCCACCGGCCAGGGCGACGACTTGGTCGGCTTTCAGCGTCGATATCGCGCGAAACAGCTTCCTGCTGCCGGAGCTGGCTTTAACGATGAGAATCTTCGCCACACGCATCCAGGCTGATTGTCACCTGCATTGAGATTCGAACGGTGTATAAGTACGATAGAGCCGCGCGCCGGGCAACTCAAATGTCTTCCCGACCGTCGAGGTCCTTGACATGATGCTGAATCGTCGCGACCGATGAAGGTAGGCGGGGCAGTCCGCGTCCCCGGTGACAAGAGCATCAGCCATCGGGCGCTGATGTTTGCGGCCATGGCGCGCGGCACGAGTCATCTCGGGGGCGTCCTGCCGTCGCTGGACGTGCGCGGCACCGCCCGCGTCCTGCGACAGCTCGGCGCGGTGATCACCCCGCTTCGCGGGGAGCACGCTGTCCGCGTGAAAGGGAGGGGCCGATTGCTCCCCTCCGAGGGGACCTTGAACTGCGGTAATTCCGGCACCACCGCGCGACTCCTGCTCGGACTTCTGGCGGCGCACCGCTTCCGCGCGACGCTCACCGGCGACTCCTCGCTTCGCCGCCGTCCCATGGCCCGCGTTACCGCACCGCTCGGCCTCATGGGAGCACGCATCGACGCACGCGGCGACGGGCTCCCACTCGACATCACCGGCGGCCGGCTGCACGGGATCCGGTATGAGCTCCCGGTGTCGAGCGCGCAGCTCAAGAGCGCGCTGCTCCTCGCTGCGGCGGCGGGCGGGGTGGACCTGGGAGTGCGCGAGCCCGCGGGCCGGTCGCGGGATCACACGGAGCGGCTGCTGCGGGCGTTCGGCTACACGGTGCTGGAGCGCGACGGCTGGATCGAGTTCGTCGCCTCCGGGCGGGTCGTCCCCTTCGAGCTGCAAGTGCCGGGCGATATCTCGTCCGCGGCCTTCATGCTCGGTGCCGCCCTGCTGGCGGAGGGCGGCGCGCTCCGCGTCGTCGGGGTCGGAGTGAATCCAACCAGAACCGGCGTGCTGACGGTGCTCGCCCGGATGGGGGCCGAGATTGCTCTCGAACCGACCGGCTCGGAGCTGGATGAACCGGTTGCAGACCTCGACGTGCGCCCGTCCCTGCTGCGGGGCACCATTGTCGCGGCCGCAGAGATTCCCGGGCTGATCGACGAGGTCCCGCTGCTCGCCGTACTCGCGTCGCGCGCCTCGGGTCCCAGCGTCTTTCGTGACGTCGGTGAATTGCGGGTGAAAGAGAGCAACCGGCTGGAGCTCATCGCCGCGAACCTCCGGGCGGTCGGCGCCGCTGCCGAAGTTCGCGGTGAGGATCTGTGGGTCGCGGGTGATGCGCCGATCCCGCGCGGCCGCGTCCGTACCGATGGCGATCACCGGCTGGCGATGGCGTTCGCGGTGCTCGGCACGGTTGCCGGCGCGCGCGTCGCGGTAGACGACATGGCATGCGTCGCCGTCAGCTTCCCCGGATTCGAGGCGCTTCTCCGGTCGCTTGCCGTTCGGGGCGGGCGATGAGCGGCACCGTCGTCGCGATCGATGGGCCGGCGGCCTCCGGCAAGTCGAGCACCGCCCGCGCGGTCGCCGAAGCACTCGGATTCGCCCACCTCGACTCCGGGAGTCTCTACCGTGGCGTCACGCTGGTCGCGCTGCGGGAGGCATCGCGCCGGGGCCTCGCGGGCGGCGACCCCGCGATGCTGGGGGCGGATCCCATCCTCCGCTCCGCCGAGGATCGCGGGCTCCTGTTGTATCCGGACGGCGCCGGGTTTGCGGCGTATCTCGATGGCGAGCCGGTCGATGGCCCGATCCGCGGCGCCGAGGTGACGCAGCACGTCTCGGCCATCTCGGCGATGCCGGCGGTGCGGGAGTGGGTCAACGCCCGGCTCCGGGCGCTGGTACGCGAAGGGCGCGATGTCGTCGT
Organism: Gemmatimonadales bacterium; assembly: GCA_038321865.1. Classification (GTDB taxonomy): domain Bacteria; phylum Gemmatimonadota; class Gemmatimonadetes; order Gemmatimonadales; family GWC2-71-9; genus JAICUF01. The sequence goes on along the minus strand of JBBQFH010000001.1, from coordinate 215,734 downwards.
CGACGGGCGGGACATCGGGACTGTGGTGTTCCCGGACGCTCCGGTCAAGGTATTTCTGACGGCAAGCCCGGAGGCCAGGGCCGGCCGGCGCATCAGCCAGCGTGGCCGCACGGTAGATGCGAGGGAGCTGGCGCGCGAAACCGCGGCGCTGGCGGCCCGCGATCATGCCGACTCCAGCCGCGAGGTGGCGCCACTCCGGCGCGCCGCCGATGCCACGGATGTGGATACGACCACCATGGACTTCGCCGAGCAGGTCCGCCGCATCGTCGAGCTCGCCGGGCAGAGGATTCCCAAGCCCTGACGGGCGAACACCTTGCGTGAGCCGCGCCTGAGCTCTACTTTGCAAGGCTCCCCACCGGCACTTCCGCCGGGGCGGGAGCCCTCATTTTTTCCCGCGGCGCGGTTCGCGCGGCCTTGAGAAGGATGCCAGGCATACTCATGCTCGACCAACTCGATCCCTCCACCGAGAAGTTCACCTCCCCGACCGGCCTCCGCGTTCGGCAGGACCTCTACGACGAAGACTACTCCGACGAAGATTACGACCAGATGCTCTCGATGTACGAGGGGACGATGGCGTCGATCGTCGAAGGTGAAATCGTCAAGTCGAAGGTCCTGCGCGTCACCGACAACGCGGTCATCCTGGACGTCGGGTTCAAGTCCGAGGGCTCGGTGCCGCTGGACGAGTTCAAGGATCCTCATCTCCTGAAGGAAGGCGATGAGGTCGAGGTCTTCCTCGAGCACCTCGAGGATCAGGAGGGCGCCGTCGTCCTGTCGAAGAAGAAGGCCGACTTCATGCGGGTCTGGGAAAAGATCCGGGTGGCGCACGAGAGTGATGAGCCGGTGGAAGGCACGCTGACCAAGAAGATTAAGGGCGGCGTCGTCGTGAACCTGATGGGCGTGGACGCCTTCCTGCCGGGCAGCCAGATCGCCCTCCGGCGGGTGCCCAACATCGACGAGCTGCTGGGCCAGACCTACGAGTTCAAGATCATCAAGCTCAACAAGCGCCGGCGGAACATCGTCGTCAGCCGCCGGGTGATCCTGGAGAACGAGCGGGCGCACAAGCGCGAGCATCTGATGAAGGAGCTCGCCGTCGGCCAGGTCCGGAAGGGCGTGGTCAAGAACATCACCGACTTCGGTGCGTTCATCGATCTCGGCGGCGTGGACGGCCTGCTGCACATCACCGACATGTCCTACGGACGCGTCTCCCATCCCACCGAGATGGTGGCGATCGGTGCCGAGGTCGAGGTCAAGATCCTCGACATCGACTGGCAGCGTGAGCGCATCAGCCTCGGCATGAAGCAGCTGCAGAGCTACCCGTGGCAGAACGTCGCCGCGAAGTACCCGGTGGGCACGCGCGTTCAGGGCAAGGTGGTCTCGATCACGAATTACGGCGCGTTCGTCGAGCTCGAGCCGGGCATCGAAGGTCTGGTGCACATTTCCGAGATGAGCTGGACGCGGAACGTGCGGCACCCGTCGAAGATCGTCAGCATCGGCGAGTCGATCGATGCCGTGGTGCTCAAGGTCGACGAGAGCGAGGAGAAGATCTCGCTGGGCATGAAGCAGACCGAGCAGGACCCCTGGATGGTGCTGCCGCTCAAGTATCCGGTCAACACGCGCATCACCGGCAAGGTCCGGAACCTGACCAGCTTCGGCGCGTTCGTGGAGATCGAGCCCGGCATCGACGGCCTGATCCACATCTCGGACATGTCGTGGACCAAGCGGGTGCAGCATCCCTCGGAGGTCGTCAAGAAGGGCGACACGGTGGACGTCGTCATCCTCAACATCGACGCCGACAACAAGCGCATCAGCCTCGGCCTCAAGCAGGCCGAAGAGGATCCGTGGCTTCGCATCGGAGAGACCTATCCGATCGGCATGGAGCTGCGGGGCCGCGCCGTCCGCCTGATGGACAAGGGCGTGGTGGTCGACCTGGGCAACGATATCGAAGGATTCGTGCCGATGTCGCAGCTGGGTGTCGCCAACCTGGAGAACCCGGGCGATGCGGTGAAGGAAGGCCAGCCGGTGGACCTCAAGGTCCTCGAGGTCGATCCGATTCACCACCGCATCGTGCTGGCGGTCATCGGGTATCCCGACGAGCCGATCATTCCGCCGGTACGCCCGGTGTACGACGAGAGCGAAGCGGCCGCGACCGAAGGCTGATCGCGTCCAGGCGACTGAACCGGGCCCCGCTACGGCGGGGCTCTTTTCACGGGTATATTCCGCGCCATGCCCGATCCCAGACAGCTGCTCGAGGAGCTCCATCACCGCCAGTCGCTCGCCGAAGAGGGCGGGGGCGCCGCCCGTGTCGCCCAGCAGCACAAGAAGGGCAAGCTCACCGCCCGCGAGCGGCTCGACCTCCTGCTCGACGAGGGCAGCTTCGTCGAGCTGGACCGCTTCGTCACCCACCGTGCCACGGCCTTCGGGCTCGCCGAGCAGGTGTATCCCGGCGACGGCGTCGTCACGGGGTATGGCCGCATCGAGGGGCGGGTGGTCTACGTCTTCTCCCAGGACTTCACTGTCTTCGGCGGCTCGCTGTCGGAAGCCCACGCGGAAAAGATCTGCAAGGTGATGGACCTGGCCATGCGCAGCGGGGCGCCGATGATCGGCCTGAACGACTCGGGCGGAGCGCGTATTCAGGAAGGCGTCGTGTCCCTCGGCGGCTATGCGGACATCTTTCTCCGGAACACCCTCGCGTCCGGCGTGATCCCGCAGATTTCCGCCGTGCTCGGCCCCTGCGCGGGCGGGGCGGTGTACAGCCCGGCGATCACCGACTTCACGTTCATGGTGCGCGGCGTCAGCTACATGTTCGTCACCGGTCCCAACGTGGTGAAGACGGTGACGCACGAGGAGGTGAGCTTCGAGCAGCTCGGCGGCGCCGACGTGCACGGCGGCACCTCCGGCGTGTCGCACTTTACGCTTGACTCCGAGCCCGCCTGCCTGCTCGCCATCCGTGAGCTCGTCGGCTTCCTGCCCGGCAATAACGTGGACGAGCCTCCGGTTCGCCCGACTGCCGACCCCGACGACCGGCGCGACGAAGGCCTGCTCGACGTCGTCCCCGACAGCTCCAACAAGCCATACGACATGCACGACGTCATCCGCCGGATCGTGGATGACGCGCGCTTTCTCGAGGTGCACGCCGGGTACGCCGACAACATCATCTGCGGCTTCGCCCGCCTCGGTGGGCGCCCGGTGGGGATCGTCGCCAACCAGCCCGCGGTCCTGGCCGGCGTCCTGGACATCAACGCCTCGACCAAGGCCGCCCGCTTCATTCGATTTTGTGACTGCTTCAATGTTTCGGTCGTCACCTTTGTTGACGTGCCGGGCTTCCTGCCGGGGGTGACGCAGGAGCACGGCGGCATCATCAAGCACGGCGCCAAGCTGCTGTACGCCTACTGCGAGGCGACCGTGCCGAAGCTGACGGTCATCACGAGGAAGGCCTATGGCGGGGCGTACGACGTGATGAGCTCGAAGCACATCCGCGGGGACATGAATCTCGCCTGGCCCACGGCCGAGATCGCCGTCATGGGGCCGAAGGGCGCGGTGGAGATCCTGTTCAAGGATGAGATTGGAAAGTCCGACGACCCCGCGGCGGCGACGCTGCGCTTGAGCGAGGAATACACGGCGAAGTTCGCCAATCCCTATGCCGCCGCAGAGCGCGGCTACATCGACGACGTCATCGACCCGCGCGACACGCGCCCGAGATTGATTGACGCGCTCCGGACCCTGAGCGGGAAGCGGGACCGGAACCCGCCGCGGAAGCACGGGAACATCCCGCTGTAGCCGGGGGCCCGTCCCACTGGCGTATCCCGAGCAAGATTGGCATCTTATGGGCTCATGCCAGCTCAGCCTGCCTCGATGTTTCCTGCCGTGCCGCGGGTGATCCCGGCCCTGCGCCGCGCGATGTCCGCGGCCGCCATGGCCACGGTCGCCGCCTCGCTGTCGCTTCAGGCCCAGGCTGCGATCGATCCCAACATGGCCCCGCACGCCGCGGCGCTCGAGCGCGCGGGCGAGCGCCAGGTCGCGACCGACCTGCTGGGTCGCTACCTGGCCACCGCCCAGGACGACGGCAAGGCGTGGTTCCAGCTCGGGCGATTCTACATTCTCGACGCGCGCGACTGGCACGCCCGCGAGCATATCGGCGATCCGGACGGACAGTTGTATCTCGACCTCGCCGTGGTCGCCTTCGACCAGGCGGCCAAGCTGCTCGTCGATTCGGCCCAGGTCTACCGGGGCATGGCCGAAATGGACCGGGCGCTGCTGCTGGTCGAGGACTCCGGATGGACCGCCGCGCATGCGCGGCCGGCCCATGCGGCATCCGCACCGCTTCCGGATTACGTCGTCGAGCTTGGCATCAACATCCTCAATTCCTGTCCCGCATCCGGCGTGCTGCTGACCGGCCGCGAACTGGAATCAGTGGCAGTCTGGTACGCGTCGGTCGAGGCCGGTTACCGCGCCGACATCCTGCTCGTCCAGGCCGATCTGTATTCGACGGATTCGATCTACCGGCGCCGCATGGCCGCGGAAATGGGCGTTGAGCCTTCGCTCGCGGTACGGCCGGCGCTGACGGCGGCGTCGTCGCGGCGGCCGCTCTGCATCGGACCCACGGCGGATTCCGCCGCGGCTCCGATCGCCCCGTCCAGGCCCATGCGCCTCGTGCGCGTGATCGGGCCCGGCACGGCCCCGGCTGAATCCCCCTCGATCGGTGAACTGCTCAAGGCCAGCCGGCTCGGCGGCTCGGTCTGGACGCGGGACGTCATGGCGGTGTATTCGGCGGCCGCACGCGCCAACCCCATCCTGTGTGGCGGCCTGTTGCTGCCGCTGGGTGACCTGCCCCCGCGGGCATGCGGCACGTAGGCCTCTCCGCTCCTCTCCGTTCGTGAAGCGCGTCCTCATCGCCAACCGGGGCGAAATCGCTCTCCGGGTCATTCGCGCGTGCCATGAAGAGGGACTCGAGGCGGTCGCGGTGTATTCCGCCGCGGATCGCACCAGCCCGCACGTCCGCGCCGCCGACTTCGCCGTCTGCATTGGCCCCCCGCCTCCTTCCGAGAGCTATCTCGCGTTCGATCGACTGCTCGCCGCGGCGGCAGCAAGCGGCGCGGATGCGGTGCACCCCGGATACGGCTTTCTCGCCGAACGGGCCGCGTTCGCCGAGGCGGTCGAGGCGGCCGGGCTGATCTGGATCGGACCGCCGCCCACCGCCATCCGCGCGATGGGGGACAAGACCGAGGCCCGCCGACGGATGGAAGCGGCCGGGGTGCCGATCGTACCGGGTGCGATCGCGCCGCTCACGGAGCCCTCGGCGGCGATCGCGCTCGCGGCGTCGATCGGGTATCCGGTCATGGTGAAGGCGGCGGCGGGCGGCGGCGGCAAGGGGATGCGAGTCGTGCCGGACCCGGGGGAGCTGCCGGATGCACTGACGGCCGCGGCTTCGGAGGCACTCAAGGCATTCGGCGACGCGTCCGTCTACCTCGAGAAGTTCATCGAGCGGCCGCGACATGTGGAGATCCAGGTACTCGCGGATCACACGCGCACGGTGCATGTCGGCGAGCGTGAGTGCTCCGTTCAGCGCCGTCACCAGAAGCTGGTCGAGGAAGCGCCGTCGGTTGCCGTCTCGGAGACGCTGCGGGACCGGATGGGAGGGGCGGCGGTGGCCGCCGCCGCCGCCGTCGGATATCGCGGGGCGGGGACCTGCGAATTCCTCCTCGCGGCCGACGGCGCGTTCTATTTCCTCGAGATGAACACCCGGATTCAGGTCGAGCATCCGGTGACCGAGCTGGTCTATGGCGTGGACCTGGTGCGGGAACAGCTGCGTATCGCGCGGGGCATGCCAATGTCACTGCCGTCGCATCCGCTCCGTCCGCGCGGCTGGGCGATCGAGTGTCGTCTCACCAGCGAGGATCCGGCCAACGGCTTCCTCCCGACCACCGGCCGGGTCGAGTACCTGCGCCCCCCCGCCGGCCCCGGCGTGCGGTGGGACAGCGGGGTCGAGGTCGGGAACGAGGTCACGCTGTTCTACGATTCGATGCTCGCCAAGCTCATCGTATGGGGTTCCGACCGGCGGCATGCGATCTGCCGGATGCAGCGCGCGCTGGAGGAGCTGATTCTCGTCGGCGTGCCCACCAACCAGGGTTTTCACGCGCGGCTGATGGCCGATGAAGCGTATCGCCGGGGCGAAGTCGACATCCAGTTTCTCGATCGCCGCACCGATCTGCTCACGCCGACCGCTGATCAGGGCCTTCCCCTCCACGTGGCCGTCGCCGTCGCGATGGCGGAAGACGAGGCGCGCCGACTTCGGCGCCCCGCGGTAGCTGCCGAGTCGGTCGGGTCGAGCGCCTGGGCCCGCGCCGGCCGGGCCGACGCGCTCCGGTGAGCGACGTCCGCATCCTCCGGCTCGCCTCGGGCGGCGACGGCGTGGGCAAGCTCGAGGACGGCCGGACGGTATTCGTTCCGAGGACGGCGCCGGGTGACCTGGTGACGCTTTCGCGCGTGCGGCTCCATGCGCGGTTTGCCCGTGCCCGGCTGGAGCGCATCGTCGAGCCGGCGGCCGAGCGGGTCGAGCCGCCCTGTCCGCACTACCTGAAGGACGAATGTGGCGGATGCCAGCTGCAGCATCTGGCGGGACCGGCGCAGCGTGCAGCGCGCCGAGGCTTCGTCGGCGACGCGCTCCGGCGGCTCGGTCACGTCGAGGTGACCGATCCACCGCTCGTCGCCGCGGAATCCGACTGGAAATATCGGACCAAGCTCACGCTGCAGGCGTCGTCCGATCGCCGCCGCATCGGCTTGCATCCGCTCGACCGGCCCGAGTACGTCTTCGACCTCGAATGGTGCCACATCACGGCGGACGAGTTGATGGAGGTGTGGACCGTCGTGCGCCGCCACCGCCAGCTGTTGCCGGCGGGGCTCGACCGGCTGGTGCTCCGGCTCGACCGGTCCGGCGGTCGCCATCTCATCGCCCGCATGTCGGGGACCGAGCAGTGGCGCGACGCCGCGGCGCTCACGCGCGCACTGGATGCGGCCGGCCTGAGCGTCACGCTGTGGTGGCATCCGGCGGGCGGCGCCGCGCGCGCCGTCGCCGGGAGCAGCGAGGCGTTTCCGGCCACCGTCTTCGAGCAGGTCCACCCCGTCATGGGCGACCGGGCGCGCGCGGCGGCGCTGGAAGCGCTGGGCGAGGTCCGGGGGCGACACGTGTGGGATCTGTATGCGGGCATCGGCGAAACGACGTCGCACCTGCTCGCGGCGGGCGCGACCGTCGACAGCGTTGAGTCGGATGCGCGCGCGGTGGCCTACGCGGAGCAGCGATACCCGGGTGATCGAACGCGCGTGACGCGGCACGCGGCCCGCGTCGAGGATGTGCTGGCGGCGCTCCGCGCGCCGGCGCTCGTGATCACCAATCCACCCCGGGTCGGCATGGACGAGCGAGTCACCGATGCGCTCACCGCCCGACGGCCGGCGCGGATCGTGTACCTCTCCTGCGACCCCGCGACGCTGGCGCGCGACATCGTGCGGCTCGCGAGCGGCTATCGGGTGGCGTCCACGGTGGCGTTCGACCTCTTTCCCCAGACGGCGCACGTCGAATCCGTCACCGTGCTCGAGGCCGCGTGAAATACGTCGTGAGCCTGGACGGCCGGCAGCACGAAATCGAGGTCGACGGCGACCACGTCGTCGTGGACGGCCAGCGGATGCTGGCTGTCCTCACGTCCATACCAGGCTCGCCGGTACGGCAACTGCTGCTCGACGGGCGTTCGTTCGCCTTGCCGCTGGAGCCGATCGTACCCGGCCGGTGGGCGGTCACCACCGACGGCGAGCGACGCGAGATCGAGGTCATCGACGAGCGCACTCGCCACGTGCGATCCCTTACCGGCGCCGCCGACCGGCCGGCCGGACCCGGCGTCCTCAGGGCACCGATGCCCGGCCTGGTGGTGCGGCTTCAGGTGGAAGCGGGCCAGGCGGTGTCGGCCGGAACACCGCTCATCGTCCTCGAAGCCATGAAGATGGAGAACCAGCTGAAGGCTGTTGCCGCCGCCACGGTCGCCGCGATCCGGGTCGAGGTCGGGCAGGCGGTGGACAAGGGTCAGATCCTGGTCGAATTCGCCGTGTCCGCTCAGTCGGTTCCGGCTGCTTCGGCCCCTTGACCCGCTGTGGGGCAGTCCTGTATCTTGTGAGTCTGTCTCGATTTGCCCCATAGTCCAGAGCGCAAGGCAGCCTGATCCGATGAAAACGTTTTCCGCAACGCCTGACGACATTACCCACGACTGGCACGTCGTGGACGCCGCCGGCGTTCCCCTCGGCCGTCTCGCCAGTACGGTGGCGCAGCTGATCCGGGGCAAGCACAAGCCGACCTACACGCCGCACATGGACGGCGGTGACTTCGTGGTGGTGATCAATGCGTCGCAGGTCAAGCTGACCGGACGAAAGATCGACCAGAAGACCTACTTCAAGCACACCGGCTACATGGGCCATGAGAGCCACGTCCCGGCGCGCGACCTGCTCGCCAAGCATCCGGACCGGGTGATCGAGAAGGCGGTTTTCGGCATGCTGCCCAAGACGTCGCTGACCAAGCAGCACCTGCGGGGCAAGTTGAAGGTCTACGCCACGGCGGACCATCCGCACGCCGCGCAGCAGCCGAAGCCATTTTCCGTCAAATTCGAGAAGGTGAAAGCATGAGCGGCGTTCCCGAGTTCCGCTGGCAGGCGACGGGCCGACGGAAGACCAGTGTGGCCCGGGTGTACCTGACGCCGGGCAGCGGCAAGTGGATCATTAACGGGCGCACGCTCGGCGATTACTTCCCCCGGCCATCGCTGGTGCAGCACATCCAGCAGTCCTTCACCGCCACCGACACGCTCGGCGCCTTCGATGTCATGGCGCACGTGGACGGCGGCGGCCAGACGGGTCAGGCCGGCGCGCTTCGGCTGGGTATTGCCCGGGCGCTGGTGGAAGCCGATGGGCAGCACCGCGCGAAGCTGCGCGCCGCCGGCCTGCTGACGCGCGATCCGCGCGCGGTCGAGCGCAAGAAGCCGGGCCAGCCGGGCGCCCGCAAGCGGTTCCAGTTCTCGAAGCGGTAGTCGCACCACATCTCGCACATCGCCGGATTTCGTCCTGGGTGTCCGCGCCGCTGATCGGCGGCGGCGGATCGGGACGGGAGACGAAGGCGATGGACGCGCAACCCTCAAATCGACAGGATACCAGTACCCGCATGGCACAGCCCCAGATTCAGGACCTCCTCGAAGCCGGTGTCCACTTCGGACCTCAGACCCGTCGCTGGAACCCGAAGATGCGCCGTTTCATCTTCGCCGAGCGGTCGGGCATCTACATCATCGACCTGCAGAAGACGCTGCGACAGATCCAGAAGGCCCAGGATCTGCTGCGTGGGGTCGTCTCGAAGGGCGAGGGTGTGCTCTTCGTCTGCACCAAGAAGCAGCTCAAGGCCATCGTGCAGACCGAGGCCGCCGGGTCGGGCGCGTTCTACGTCACCGAGCGCTGGCTGGGCGGGATGCTCACGAACTTCCAGACGGTCAAGAAGCAGATCAAGCGGCTGCGCGATCTCGAGCAGGGGTCCACCGAGGGCGATTTCGGCAACTACACGAAGAAGGAGCGCCTGATGTTCGAGCGCGAGCGTGAGAAGCTGAGCCGCAACCTCGAGGGCGTGAAGATGATGACCCGGCTCCCCGGCGCGCTCTTCGTCGTGGACGCCAAGAAGGAAAAGATCGCCGTCGCCGAGGCCAACAAGCTGGGCATCCCGGTCGTCGCGATCGTGGACACGAACGCCGACCCGGACGTGATTACCGTGCCGATTCCGGGCAACGACGACGCGATCCGCTCGGTCTCGCTGATTACGACGGCGCTCTGCGACATCATCAAGGAAGCCCGTGCCCAGGTCCCGCTCAGGGAGGCGGCCGAGGACATGGATGGCGAGACCTACAGCAGCGACGGCGCTCCCGAGTCGGGCGACGAAGCTGAGCGGCGCAAGCGGCGCCCGGGCCGGCGCAAGCGGCGTCCGAAGCCCGAGGCGATCGCCGCCCGTCTGAAGACCGACGGCGAGGGCGCGCCCGAGGCCGGCGCAGCCAGTGGCGCCGACGCCTAGTCGCGGCGGCCAGTCACGCTGAACTGCCGCCGCTCTTGGCCTACGCGGGCCCTGAGCGGCGGTTCTGGTATTCACCCCCGAACCGAATGTGGGTTGAGAAAATGGCGAGCACGATGATTTCCCCGAAGGATGTGGCCGAGCTGCGCGCGCGCACCAGCGCCGGCATGATGGACTGCAAGAAGGCGCTCGAGGAGGCCGGCGGCGACATGAACAAGGCCGGCGAGATTCTCCGCGCCAAGGGTATCGCCAAGGCCGAGAAGCGCGCGGGCCGCACCGCCTCACAGGGCCTGGTGGTCAGCTATATCCACCACAACGGCCAGGTCGGCGCCATGGTGGAGCTCAATTGCGAGACCGACTTCGTGGCGCGAAACGAGGCCTTTGGCCAGCTGGCCCGCGACATCGCCCTGCACGTCGCCTCGGCCGATCCGATCGGGGTGAATGTGGAGGACGTGCCGGCCGACCTGCTTGACCGCGAGCGGCGCATCGCCGAGGAGCAGGTGGCGAAGGAAGGCAAGCCGGAAAACATCAGGGCCAAGATCGTCGACGGCAAGTTGAGGAAGTTCGTGGCAGAGCGGACGCTGCTCGAGCAGCCCTTCGTGCGCGACGACAAGCAGACCGTCGGACAGCTGGTGAAGGAAGCCTCGGCCAAGATGGGCGAAGTGATCACCGTTCGTCGGTTCGCCCGGTTCCAGGTCGGAGCCGCCTGATGGCGCTCGCCTACTCCCGCGCCCTGCTGAAGGTTTCCGGCGAGGCGCTGGCGGGCGACAAGGGATCGGGCCTCGACTACCAGGTGGTCGAGACGCTCGCGGACGAGATCAAGGAGGTGCACGCGCTCGGTGTGCAGCTCTGCCTCGTCGTCGGGGGTGGCAACATCATTCGCGGGGCCACCGCCAGCCGCGAAGGCCTTGATCGCGTCTCGGCCGATTACATGGGCATGCTCGCCACCGTCATCAACGCGCTGGCGCTGCAGGACGTGCTGGAGAAGATCGGCGTCAACACCCGGGTCATGACCGCGATCCGCATGGAATCGCTGGCGGAGCCCTATATCCGCCGCCGGGCGATTCGCCATCTCGAGAAGGGCAGGCTCATCATCTTCGCCGGCGGCACCGGGAACCCGTTCTTCTCGACCGATACCGCGGGTGTACTGCGCGCGCTCGAGGTCGAGGCCGATGTGATCCTCAAGGCCACCAATGTGGACGGGATCTACACCAGCGACCCCCGGAAGGACCCGACGGCGACGTTCATTCCCGAGCTTTCCTTCCAGGAGGCGATCGTGAAGAACTATGCCGTGATGGATGCGAATGCCTTCGGGCTCTGCAAGGCCAACCAGCTTCCGATCGTCGTCTTCAACATCAATGAACCCGGCGCCATCGCGCGCGTCCTCCAAGGCGAACGGGTGGGGACCATCGTCCGATGAGCACGATTCCCGAGGCGGCCAAGCACGCCAAAGAAGCGATGCACAAGGCGGTCGAGAGCACCAAGCGCGAGCTGAGCGGGCTGCGAAGCGGCAAGGCGTCGGCGACGCTGCTGGATGTCGTGCGCGTCGAGGCATATGGCAGCCACGTACCGGTGAATCAGGTGGCGATGGTCTCCGCGCCGGAGCCGCGGCTCCTGACCGTGCAGCCGTTCGACAAGGGCCTCACGCAGGCCATCGAAAAGGCCATTCGCGACTCGGGGCTGGGGCTCAATCCGGCCACGCAGGGCGCGGTCATCCGGGTGCCGCTGCCGATGCTCTCGGAGGAGCGCCGCAAGGAGCTGGTCAAGGTGGTGCACAAGCTGGCGGAGGAGGGACGCGTCGGGGTGCGGCACGCGCGGACCGATGCGCTGTCGAAGATCAAGAAAATCGAGAAGATCTCCGAGGACGACAAGACCCGCGCGGAAAAGGACATCCAGAAGCTCACCGACGAGCACATCAAGCAGATCGACGGCCTGATCGTCTCCAAGGAAGCGGAAATCATGGAAGTCTGATCGCATGGGCGACGTTCCCGCACATGTCGCAATCATCATGGACGGCAACGGACGGTGGGCCAAGGGGCGCAGGCTCCCGCGCCCGCTGGGTCATCACGCCGGGATGCGCGCGGTCCGGGAAGTGGTTGCCGGCTGCCTCGAAGCCGGTGTCGAGGTCCTGACACTCTTCGCCTTCAGCCAGGAGAACTGGCAGCGGCCCGCGCCGGAGATCGAGGCGCTGATGGGCCTGCTCGAGGAATACATCGCCAAGGAAGCCGACGAGCTCCGGGAAAAGAGTGTCTCCGTCCGCATCCTCGGGGACCTCGACCGGCTGGGCGGCGGCGCGCGCTCGGCCGTCGATCGGGTCATGGCGCACACCGCCGGCGGAACGGCGCTGGCGCTGAATCTCTGCATTTCGTACAGCTCCCGCGCTGAGATTACGCGGGCCGCCCGCCTGCTGGCGGAGGAGGTGGCGGCGGGCCGTCTCGATCCGGCTGACATCGATGAAGATGCAATCGCGCGCCAGCTCTACACATCCGCGTGGCCCGACCCGGATCTGCTGATCCGGACCTCGGGCGAGATGCGCATTTCGAATTTTCTGCTCTGGCAGCTCGCCTATGCCGAGCTGTACGTGACGCCCGTACTGTGGCCCGATTTCACCCGCCAGGATCTCTTCGACGCAATCCTCGACTATCAGCGGCGCGAGCGCCGGTTCGGGCGGGTCTCCGTCTGATGGATTCGAACCTGGTCCGCCGCGTCGGATTCGCCGCCGTCGCCATCCCAGTCGCATTGGGCATCGTCTGGCTGGGCGGCTGGCCTCTGGTAGCGCTCGTAGCCCTGATCGGCGCACTGGGGACCGGTGAGCTGCTGGACTTCGCGAATCACCTCGGCATGCGGGCATTCCGGCCGCTCGCCATGCTGACGGCAGCATCATTCGCTCCGTTCACCTATCTCGTGCTCACGAATCTCCGCGCGGGTGCGCTCATCCTCGCATGGTGGCCGTACGCCGGAGCGCTATGGCTGATCGGGCTGCTGACCTGGGCGCTGACAGCGCGGGGGCCGGCCGATCGTCCGCTCGGCGCCGTGGCGGTCACGGTGCTGGCGCCGCTCTATGCCGGCGCGCTCCCTGCGTTTCTTCTCGTCCTGCGCCACGGAGGCTTCCCGCTTCGCTCCTGGCCCGGCACCTGGCTGGTGTTCTTTCCGCTGGTTGTGACCTGGGTTTGCGACACCGCCGCGATGTTCGGCGGACGTGCGATGAAGGGGCCCAAGCTGGCGCCGACGGTCAGCCCGGGGAAGACTCGCTCGGGCAGCGCAGCGGGCGTGGCCGGCGGCATGATCGTCGCGCTGATCTTCGGGCTCGCCGTATTCCCCAGGCTCGGAATCCGCGCGTCCACCGGCGCCCTGGTGGTGATGGCAATCGTCTGGTCCACACTGGGACAGGTGGGCGATCTGGCCGAGTCACTGCTGAAGCGGGAAGCCGGGGTGAAGGATTCGAGCGCCCTCATTCCGGGCCACGGCGGCATCCTGGACCGCTTCGATTCGCTCTACTTCGTCATTCCCCTCGCCGCGGCGATGTATCGGGCCTTCGGCCTCCTCTGATGACTCAGCGGGGGGTCGCGGTACTCGGCTCGACCGGCTCGGTCGGCCGCAGCACGCTCGAGGTGCTTCGCCGCCATCCCGACGAGTTCCGTGTCGTCGCCCTCACGGCGCACCGTGACGGGGAGCGGCTGCGGGAGCAGATCGCCGAGTGGCAACCGACGTACGCCGGGCTGGCAGGCGGAATCCCTGGCGATGGTCTGCCGTATGGTCCCCAGGTCCTGATTGAAGCCGCCACGCACCCCGACGCCGACATCGTCGTCAATGCCGTTGTTGGCTCGGCCGGACTCGATGCCACGCTCGCTGCGCTGCGGGCCGGCAAGCGCGTCGCGCTGGCCAACAAGGAGTCACTGGTGATGGGCGGCGAGCTGGTGGCGGCGGCCGCACGGGCCGGCGGGGGGGACATCGTGCCGGTGGACAGTGAGCACAGCGCGGTGCTGCAGTGCGTCACCGGCCAGCAGCACTCGCTCAGCCGCCTCATCCTGACGGCCTCCGGCGGACCGTTCCGCGACTGGCCGGTCGCACGGCTGGCCGCCGCCACCGTTGACGAGGCGCTGAATCATCCGACGTGGCGCATGGGCCGGAAGATCTCGGTCGACAGTGCCACGCTGGCCAACAAGGCGCTGGAGCTCATCGAGGCGCACTTCCTGTTCGGCCTGTCCTACGACAAACTCGAGGCCGTCGTGCATCCCCAGAGCGTCATTCACGCATTCGCAGAGTTCGCCGACGGGAGCGTCCTCGCCCAGCTCGGTTTTCCTTCGATGGAGCTCCCGATCCTCTACTCACTGACGCATCCCCACCGGCTGGCCGATGCCGGAATACGTCGGTTCGATCCGGTGGCGGCCGGACCGCTCACCTTCGAGCCAGTGCGGACCGACAGCTTCGGTGCCTTCCGGTGCGGTATTGCGGCCGGGCGGGCCGGCGGTACCGCACCCGCCGTGTTCAACGCTGCAAATGAGGAAGCGGTGGCCGCGTTTCTTTCCGGCGCCACGACCTTCGGCGGGATCAGCGACCTTCTCGAGCGAGTGCTCGGCGAGCACCGCATCGGTCCGGGTGACGATGCGGACACGCTGCGCGACGCCGACTGCTGGGCGCGCCGCCGCATCAGGGAGCTGCTGCAGTGAACGCCGTGATCAGTTTCGTGACCTCGCTGCTGGCGCTCGCGGTGGTACTCGGCGTGCTGGTCTTCGTGCACGAGGCGGGACACTTTCTGGCGGCCAAGTGGGCCGGGATCTACGTCCACCGTTTTTCGCTCGGGCTCGGGAGTCCGATTCGCGCACTGACGTTTCGCCGGGGAGAGACCGAATACTCCGTCTCGTGGCTCCCGCTTGGCGGCTACGTGAAGATGGCGAGCCGCGAGGAAGAGGCGACGAGTGCGGCGCTGGAAGGCGGGACGCCGCTGGCCGAGGTCCCGCCTGACCGGATGTTCGAAGCGAAGCCGGTGTGGAAGCGGATGATCGTGATCCTCGCCGGCGTGTCGATGAACGTGCTGTTCGCGTACCTGGTCTACACGGGGCTCTCGCTCTGGAAGGGTGAGCAGCTCGTCGTGGAAACGCGGGTCGGCGCCATCACCGACAGCCTGATCCCGGCGGGCGCCGAGGCGCTGAAATCCCTGCGTGCCGGCGACCGCATCGTGAGCGTGGCCGGGCGGCCGGTCGCGAGCTGGGATGAAATCGTGGACGGGATCCGGACCGCACCCGACAACACGGTCTCGATCGGCCTGGCAGGCGGCCGTGACGTGGTGCTCGCCATCCACCGGGACGCCTTGAAGGAGCGCCTGCTGGCCGCAGCCTCGATCTTTCCGTTCGTGCCTCCGGTGGTGAACCAAGTGGTGCCCGGACAGCCGGCCGCGCGCGCCGGCGTCGAGGTCGGCGATACGGTGCTTGCCATCGACGGGCAGCCGCTCTCGCAGTGGCTCGATGTAACGCCGCTCGTCGAGCCGCATGTATCCTCCCCGATCACGCTGACGCTCGCCCGCGGGATGCGCCACCTCGACCTCACGATCATCACGGCGGCGGAGACCGTCACCGACTCCGCCGGAGCCAGGCGGACGGTGGGCCGCCTGGGGATCGGGGGTGGATTGCCGAAGGTCCGGACACGCCCCTACTCGCTCGGCGGGGCGTTTGCCGAAGGCTGGCGCCGAACGGTCGACGCGTCGAGCCAGGTCGGCCGTACGGTTCGCGGGCTGCTCAACGGCCGCGTCGCCGGGCGCGAGCTGGGGGGGCCGATCCTCATCGGGCAGTTGGCGGGCCAGACGGCGCGGCTCGGCGGCGAGGCGTTCCTCGGGTTCATGGCATTGATTTCGGTCAATCTTGCGGTGCTCAATCTGCTGCCTGTGCCGGTACTGGATGGTGGCCAGTTCATGTTTCTGCTGGGTGAAGCCGTGCTGCGGCGGCCTTTGCCGCTCAAGCTGCGCGAGCGGCTGACGATGGTCGGCCTGGTGCTCATCCTGATGCTGATGGTGTTCGCGTTCTGGAACGACATTCGGCGGCTGATCGAGGGGATCCGGCCCGGGTAACGGGACCCGGGGCGGGGGTTGCCTCGCCGTCGGGGTGCGGGTTATCTTCCGCAGCTACGTGACTTTAGGGCGTCTGAACGGGCCGTATGGCCGCAAGGGGACTTTGGCAGAATGATTCTCGACAAGCCCGCAGTGATGGCGAAGCACCAGCAGCACGAGACCGATACCGGCTCGACCAAGGTGCAGGTGGCGCTGCTGACCGAGCGGATCAACTCGCTTACCGACCACTTCCGGACCCACCCGAAGGATCATCACAGCCGTCGGGGGTTGCTCAAGATGGTCGGCACACGGCGGCGGCTGCTGACCTACCTGAAGCGCAGCGATCTGCCGATGTACCGGTCACTCATCGAACAGCTCGGTCTGCGCCACTAGCCATGATGAAGCATCCAGGGCGTCCTGACATTCGGTCGGGGCGCCCTGTCCGTTTTGAGGATCGATGCAGGAAAGAAACCGAAACCCACTAGAGAGAAGGCTGTAATCGTGCAACGGATCGAAACCGAACTCGCCGGCCGTCAGCTCTCCTTCGAGACCGGGCGCATGGCGAAGCAGGCCGCTGGCGCCGTCCTCGTGCGCTACGCCGACACCATGGTGCTCGCCGCGGTGACCGTGTCACCGAACGTCTCGTCGCTTCCATTCTTCCCGCTGACCGTCGAGTACCGCGAGAAGACCTACGCCGCCGGCAAGATTCCCGGCGGGTTCCTGAAGCGCGAAGGCCGCCCGTCGGACAAGGAGATCCTCGCCTGCCGGCTGATCGATCGCTCGATCCGCCCGCTCTTTCCCGAGGGCTTCAAGAACGAAGTCCAGGTGTTCGTCACCGTGCTCTCCGCCGACCAGGAAAACGACGCCGACATTCTGGGTGTGACGGCCGCATCGGCCGCGCTCAGCGTGTCCAACGTGCCGTGGAACGGTCCGCTCGCCGCGGTCCGCGTCGGCCGGGTAGATGGTAACTGGATCCTGAATCCGACCTTCCAGCAGCTCGAGTTCTCCACCATCGATCTCACCGTCAGCGGCTCGGCCGATTCGATCGTGATGGTCGAGGGCGGCGCCCTGGAAATCTCCGAAGCCGAGATGCTCGAGGCACTCAAGGTCGCGCAGCGCGGCATCCAGGAGCTGGTCGGCCTGGAGCAGCAGCTGGTGAAGAAGGTCACGGTCAAGAAGCTGGACTGGAAGCGGGCGGCCACCGACGAGACGCTGATCGGCCGGGTACGCGATCTGGGCGAAGCCGCTGTGGGCAAGGCGATCAACGCCAAGGACAAGGCCGGCCGCACTGCGGCCGTCAAGGCGATCAAGGAACAGATCCTCGCCGACCTCGCCGGCGAGTACGGCGACCGCGGCAAGGAGATCGGCAACGAATTCGAGGAGATCGAATACCGTACCATGCGGAAGCAGGTGCTCGACAAGGGCGAGCGCGTCGACGGCCGTGACCTCGACACCGTCCGCCCGATTTCGATCGAGACCAGCGTGCTGCCGCGCGTCCACGGTTCGGCGCTCTTCACCCGCGGGCAGACCCAGGCGCTGGTCACCGTCACCCTCGGGACGGCGGACGACGAGCAGCGGGTGGACAGCATCGACGTCTCGGGTGAGACCACCAAGTCGTTCATGCTCCACTACAACTTCCCGCCGTTCTCGACCGGCGAGGTGAAGATGATGCGCGGCACCAGCCGCCGCGAAATCGGCCACGGGGCGCTCGCCGAACGCGCACTGCACCCGCTCCTGCCGAACTACGAGGAGTTTCCCTACACGCTGCGCGTGGTCTCGGAGATCCTCGAATCGAACGGCTCGTCGTCCATGGCCAGCGTCTGCGGCGGCTCGCTCGCGCTGATGGACGCCGGTGTGCCCATGAAGGCGCCGTGCGCCGGCGTGGCGATGGGCCTGATCAAGGAAGGGAAGAAGGTCGCGATTCTGACCGACATCCTCGGCTCCGAGGATCATCTCGGCGACATGGACTTCAAGGTCGCGGGGACCGAGACCGGGATCACGTCGATCCAGATGGACATCAAGATCGAGGGGCTCGACCTCAAGTTGATGGAGCAGGCGCTGGAGAAGGCGCGCGTCGGCCGGCTCCACATCCTGGGAGAGATGAAGAAGGTGCTCTCCACGGCCCGGGCGGACCTCTCGCCCTACGCGCCGCGTATCATCACCATCCACATTCCGCCCGCCAAGATCGGCGATGTCATCGGCCCGAAGGGCAAGACGATTCGCGCGATCCAGGAAGCGACCGGCGCCCGCATCAACATCGACGACAGCGGCCTGGTCACGATCTCGGCCGTCGGCGGCGAAGCGGGCGAGAAGGCCCGCGCGATGGTGGCCGCCATCACGACCGAGCCCGAGGTCGGCAAGACGTACGAGGGGCCGGTCAAGAGCACGACGGCCTTCGGCGCGTTCGTCGAGATTCTCCCCGGCGTGGAGGGACTGCTGCACATCAGCGAGCTGCAGCACGGCCGGACCGAAAAGACCGAAGACGTCGTGAAGAAGGGCGATGTCGTCCAGGTCAAGCTTCTCGAAGTCGATGAGCGCGGCCGCATGAAGCTTTCCCGGAAGGCACTCCTGCCCAAGGAGTAGCCTCACTTGGAAACGGTTCGACTCGACGAGGGACTGCTCCAGACTACGGCCCCCAACGGGCTGCAGGTGCTCACGGAGCAGCTCCCCGGCGTCCGCTCGGCGGCCGTCGGCATCTGGGTGCGGCAGGCCAGCGCCCACGAGCCGCGCGAGAAGATGGGCCTGTCCCATCTGCTCGAGCACATGGTATTCAAGGGTACGGAGCGCCGCACCGCCCAGCAGCTGGCGATGGAGCTGGAGGTGCGGGGCGGCAGTCTCGACGCGTTCACCGGCCGGGACTATACCGGCTACCAGGCGCACGTCCTCGACGCGGACCTGCCGCTCGCCACCGAGATCCTCACCGACATCGTCCGGCGACCCCTGCTTCGCGACAGTGATCTGCTTCCGGAGCGGAAGGTCATCATCGAGGAGATCAGCGGGGTGGACGATACGCCCGATGATCTCGTCTTCGAATTGCACTCGGCGACGCTCTGGCCCGACCACCCGTACGGATATTCGATACTCGGGACTCGGGACTCGCTCTGCGCGCTGGGCGTGCCCGATTTGCGCGCGCTGCACGACGCAGCCTATCAGCGAGGCAACTGCGTCATCGCCGCGGCGGGCAATGTGGACCACCAGCAGGTGCTCACCGTGCTCGAACGCGAGGGCTGGTTTGAGGGCGCCGCGGCCGACGCCAGGACCGCCCCGGTCAGTGCCATTCCCGCGGTGCGCGGCGCCGAGCGGATCGAGATCCGGGACACGACGCAGACGCACATCGTGTTCGGCACGGATACGTTTCCGCTGCGCGATCCGCGCCGGTTTGCACTGGCGATTCTGACCAATGTGTTCGGCGGCGGGATGTCCAGCCGGCTGTTCCAGCGGGTGAGGGAGGATCTGGGACTGGCATACGCCGTATTCGCATTCAAGAGCTTCTACCAGTCCACCGGGCAGCTCGGGGTGTACGTCGGTACCCAGCCCGATTCCGCCGACAATGCCGCCTCCGCGATCAGGGGTGAATACGATCGCCTGGCCCGGGAAGTGCTCTCTCCCCGTGAGCTGGCCGACGGGAAGCAGCAATTGAAGGGCCAGATCATGCTGTCGCTGGAAAACCCGGTATCGCGCATGGGGCGGCTGGCGGGGTTCACCCTCCACGGCGATCGATACCGGCCACTCGACGAGATGCTCGCCCAGATCGACGCCGTCTCGGCGGCCGACGTAGCCGAGGTCGCTGCCGAATTCTTCCCGGCCGAACGCCAGACCGTGGTGCGGCTGGGGCCCGGCGGGAACTGAGCCGCCCGGCTTGCACCGACGATCCTCCTACCACTTACCAGAGACATTCAGATGCTCATCGGCGTGCCGAAGGAAATCAAGACCAACGAGAACCGGATCGCGCTCGCGCCGGCGGGCGCCGAGGCCCTCGTCGGTGCCGGCCACACGGTCTTCGTGGAGCAGGGCGCTGGGCTGGGCAGCGGCTTCGCCGATGCGGCGTACACCGACGCCGGAGCGCAGATCCTGCCGACCGCCGACGAGGTGTGGCAGCGCGCCGACATGATCATGAAGGTGAAGGAGCCGATCGCGGTCGAGTGGCCCCGCATGCGGAAGGGGCAGCTGATCTACACCTACTTCCACTTCGCGGCGGCGGAGGATCTGACCCGCGCGGTGATCGATTCCGGCGCCGTGGCGCTTGCGTACGAAACGGTCGAGCTCCCGTCCGGTGAGCTGCCCCTCCTCACGCCGATGTCCGAGGTCGCGGGGCGGATGGCGGTGCAGGAGGGTGCCAAATACCTGGAGAAGGTCTTCGGGGGGAGCGGAATCCTGCTGGGCGGCGTTCCCGGCGTCGCGCCGGGCGAGGTGGTCATCATCGGCGGCGGAGTCGTCGGCATCAACGCGGCCAAGATGGCGGCAGGCCTCGGCGCCCACGTGATCATCCTCGATATTTCACTCGACCGCCTGCGCTACCTCGACGACGTGCTCCCGAAAAACGTGGATACGCTCTATTCGAACCGGTACAACATTCTCGAGTCCATCGAGCACGCCGATCTGGTGGTCGGTGCCGTGCTGCTTCCGGGCGCGAAGGCGCCGCACCTGATCAAGCGCGCTGATCTCAAGCGGATGAAGCCGGGCTCGGTCATCGTCGACGTGGCGGTCGACCAGGGCGGCTGCGTCGAGACGATCAAGCCGACCACACACGAGAAGCCGACCTATTTCGTGGATGGCATCCTGCACTACGCCGTCGCCAACATGCCGGGGGGCGTGCCACGCACCTCTACGCTTGCGCTGACCAATGCCACGCTGCCATATGCGCTCAAGCTGGCGCGTGACGGCTGGAAGAAGGCCTGCGCCAACGATCGTGCGCTCCGCCTCGGCCTGAACGTGGTGGATGGCAAGGTGGTGTATCCTGGCGTGGCCGACGCGTTCGGGTTGTCCCTGGTCGACGTGCAGACGCTGCTGTAGCCCGTGGTCGACGTCCTCCTGGCGCGGCTCCCGCACGGGGAGGGCCTGCCCATCCCGAGCCCCGCCACGGCGGGGTCGGCCGGCTGCGACCTGGCCAGCGCCGAGGACGGCACGCTGGCACCTCTGGAGCGCCGGCTTTTCCGGACGGGGATGAGCATCGCGCTCCCCGAGGGGTACGAATGCCAGATCCGGCCTCGTTCGGGTCTGGCCCTCCGGCACGGAATCACCCTGCCCAACTCCCCGGCCACCATTGACAGCGACTATCGAGGCGAGCTGATGGTCGCCCTCGTCAATCTCGGCGCGGAGCCGTTTGAGGTCACCCGGGGGATGCGAATCGCCCAGATGGTCGTGGCGCCGGTCGAGACCGTCACTTTCCGGGTCGTCGCCAGCCTGCCCGAGTCTGCGCGAGGTGTATCAGGTTTTGGCAGTACAGGTGTCTGAAAGCGTCTAAGTCTTGCTCTTGTTCGGATTTACGCCAACAGTTACCTTACGCTGTTCTTAACCCCGGCGATAACCGATGAAGTTCCCCTCGCTCAGCCTGAGCTCCTTTCTGCCCGCGAACGAGATCGCCGTCGATCTCGGGACGGCGAACACGCTCGTCTATGTCAAGGGCGAGGGGATCGTGCTCAACGAGCCCTCGGTCGTGGCGATCGAGAAGGCAACCGGCAAGATCAAGGGAATCGGACTCGAGGCGAAGCGCATGCTGGGACGCACGCCGGAAGGCATCCTGGCGGTGCGGCCGCTGAAGGACGGCGTCATCGCCGACTTCGATGTGACGGAGAAGATGCTACGGTACTTCCTCAAGACCATCATCGACAAGCATGTCTTCCGGGTGAAGCCGAAGGTGATCGTCTGCGTCCCCTCGGGCATCACCGAAGTGGAGCGCCGCGCCGTCCGCGACTCGGCCGAGACGGCGGGCGCCAAGCAGGTGTGGATGGTGGCGGAGCCGATGGCGGCGGCGATCGGCGTTGGCCTGCCGGTCGAGACCCCCACCGGCAATATGGTGATCGACATTGGCGGCGGCACGACTGAGATCGCCGTGATCGCGCTGTCGGGCATTGTGTCCGATACCTCCATCCGCACCGGCGGCGACGAGCTCGATCAGGCCATTGTGCAGTTTATGCGCAAGAACTACAACCTGCTGGTCGGCGAGCCGACCGCGGAACAGATCAAGATCAAGATCGGCTCCGCCGCGCCGACCGGTGACGAACGCGAAATGGAAGTGAAGGGACGCGACCTCGTCTCCGGCATCCCGAAGACGGTCCGGGTGCATTCGACCGAGATCCGGGAAGCCATCCAGGAGCCGATCCAGCAGATCGTGGACGCGGTGCGCCGCGCGTTGGAGATCACGCCGCCGGAGCTCGCCAGCGATATCGTTGACCGCGGCATCGTGATGACCGGCGGCGGTGCACTCATCCGTGGCCTCGATATCCTGCTGGCTCAGGAGACCGGCCTGCCGATCCACGTGGACGAGGATCCGCTGACCTGTGTCGTCCGCGGCACCGGGCGGATTCTCGACGACTACGAGAAGTACAAGAGCGTGCTCTCGAGCTGACGATGCTGCGCGCGTCGGATCGCACGTTCAGCCGCCGCGACACGGTGTCCGTTCTCGTCTGTCTCGGGCTTTCCCTTCTGGGGCTTTTCCTTCCGTCGAGCGTCGGGCTCGCCATCGCGTCGAATTTGCGGGATTCTGCCTTCACTCCACTCATATGGCTGCAAGCGCGTGCGGAAGACGGTCGCACCAGCAAGGCGCGTTTTCGCGCCGTCGTGGCACAGCGGGACTCCGCCGCATTCGCCGCCCAGTTCGTCCCTGCCATCTCTGCCGAGAATC
The DNA here is from genome assembly GCA_038321865.1 of Gemmatimonadales bacterium. Classification (GTDB taxonomy): domain Bacteria; phylum Gemmatimonadota; class Gemmatimonadetes; order Gemmatimonadales; family GWC2-71-9; genus JAICUF01. The sequence continues at coordinate 192,772 of JBBQFH010000001.1, read as the reverse complement.
GCCAGCTGCGGGGCCTGCTTGGCCTGCGGAACCGGCTGACGACACCCTACGTGGCGGCCGAGGTGCTCCATCAATCGACGCCCACCGACGGCCGCATGCTGCTGGTTCATGTCGGCGGACGCGTGGACACCTTCGAGCCGGTGATCGCCGCCAGCGGGCTGATCGGGGTCGTCTGGAGCGGAGGGGACGCACAGGCCACCGTGATGACCTGGGCCCATCCTGAATTCCGGGTCAGCGCGTCCTCACCCGACGGGCGAGTGTTCGGCATGGTCGCGCCGTCGGCTGGAGGCTCCGCCAGCGAGACGTCACTGGAGTTCCGGTCGACCAGCTACCGGGATACGCTGCCGGTCGGAACGCCGATCATCTCGTCCGGCCTGGGCGGGGTCTATCCGCGCGGCATTCCGCTGGGCACCGTCCTCGGCATCGCCCGGGAGCAGGCGGGCTGGGAGCGCGTGTACCGCATGCGCCCGGCCGCCAATCCGAGCAGCGTGAGCGACGTCATGATCCTCCGGGCGCCGCGGGCGGCATCGGTGCAATCGGCCTACCCGGGTGATTCACTGCTCGCGGCACTCAGGGCGGACACCCTGCGCCGCCTGCGCCTGGCGGATTCACTGCTGCGCGTCCACATCGTGGACTCGCTCCTCAAGGTGCTCCAGCACGATTCTACGCGCCGCGTTCCGCGCGACTCGGTCGGCCCGTCCGTGCGCCTCTCCCGGCCCGACACCGCGCGAGCCAGGCCGCGCGTGGACAGCGCGCGATGAGCGCCGGGCGGGCCAGCCGGATTCAGCTGTTTGCCGTGATGGCCGTACTGGTGGTCCTGCATTTCTATGTGCGCCCGCGGCTCTGGGACGCGCGGGTCAGCCCTGATTTCCTGATGATCGCCCTGATGCTTTACGCCATGCGGAGTCGGCCGGGAGACGCCGCGGTCGCCGGCTTCGTGGTCGGGCTGATCAACGATTCGCTGTCGCCGGCCCGGTTCGGGGCGGCGGCGCTGGCTGGCACGCTCGTCGCCTACGCGGCGTCGTGGGGCCGCGCGGTCTTCTTCGCCGACAACCTGCTCGTCAACGCGGGGATGATCGCGGCGGGCGTGTGGCTCCGGGATGTGATCGTGCTGATCGCCGGCGGGTCCGCCCGGGGAGAACTGCTCTCGGAGATCGCGGTCTTCGGCCCGCTGCAGGCGCTCATCACCGCGCTATTCGGCGTGCTGATCCTGATCGCGTTCCGCGAGTGGTTCTCCATCCGGCTGGACGTGTGACGTGAACGGCTTCGACGCCTATCAGATCGGCCGGCGCGCGACTGCCGCGGGCTGGGTGTTGGGCGCCGCCTTTTTCGTCCTGATCAGTGCGTTCTTCCGGACGCAGGTCATTCAGCACGAGAAGTTCCAGCTTCAGGCCCAGACCAACCGGCTGCGGGCGATACCGCTGGAACCTCCGCGCGGCGAGATTGTCGATCGGAACGGCCAGCTCATTGCTGAAAACGTGCCCGGCTTTTCGGTCAAGCTGCTGGCGCCGCGCGCCGACTCGCTCCGGGCGGTCCTGGCACGTTTCTCGACCGTCGTATCCCTCGACTCCTTCGACCTCGCCGAGATCCTGCGACGCTATCGCGGGGCACCCTACCAGCCCGTCATCGTGCTGGGCGATGCGGATTTCGAGGACGTGTCACGCCTGGAGGAGCATCGCTCCCTGCTGCCTGGTCTGATCATCCAGTCTGAGCCGAAGCGGATGTATCCGCAGGGAAGGGCTGTGGCGCACCTGGTCGGTTACGTCTCCGAAGTGACGGAGTCGGACCTGAGCAGCAATCGATTTCCCAACGCGAGCCTGGGGTCGCTCGTGGGCAAGGCCGGGCTGGAGCGGGAGTACGACAGCATCCTCCGCGGCCGGGCCGGCGTCCGCTACGCCGAAGTGAACGCCCGCGGCCGGCTCGTGCGGGAGGATGTCGGCTCCGCGTCGCTCGCGCCGGTCGCGGGGCATCAGATCAAGACCACGATCGATCTCGGCCTGCAGCGCTATATCGACAGCATCTGGCCCTCGGGAGTCCGCGGCGCCATGATCGCCATGACGCCGAGCGGCGAGGTGCGGGCCCTCTACTCCGCGCCCACCTACGATCCGAACGTCTTCGTCGGCGGGATCGATGCCGCCAACTGGCGGCTGCTCAATACCGATTCCGCCAAGCCGATGATCAACCGTGCGGTGAACGGCCGCTATCCGCCGGCCTCGCCCTTCAAGCTCGCCATCAGCGCGATGGCGCTGCGCCGGGGGCTGATCAACTTCGACACCCATATGCCCGTCCCGTGCACCGGTGTCTATCGCCTGGGCAATCGGGGTTTCAAGTGCTGGAAGAAGGAGGGCCATGGCTCCCTCGATCTCACCGGCGCCATCGCCAAGAGCTGTGACGTGTACTTCTACCAACTGGGACAGCGGCTCGGCCTCGAGGCGATCATCAAGGACGGGATGCTGATGGGGTTCCGCGACCGGACCGGCATCGACCTGCCGAGCGAGCTCAGCCCGGCCTTCCCCAGCAGCATCGAGTACTTCAACAAGCTGTACCGCGGCGCCGGAAACTGGAGCGCGCCGGCCACGACGCTGAATTTCTCGATCGGCCAGGGTGAGAACGACCAGACCCTGATCAGCATGATTCAGTTCTACGCCGCGCTCGCGGGCAACGGCGACGAGCCGACACCTTACATTTTCCGCCCGACGTCGACCGTCCGGCACTCGACCGGTCTGACGCCGACGCAGCTCGACGGGCTGCGACGGGCACTCATCGCCGTCGTGGAGCGGGGCACAGCCTCGGCCTCCCGGCACCTCGATCTGCAGGTGGCGGGAAAGACCGGGACCGCCCAGAACTCCCACGGCAAGGATCACGGATGGTTCATCGGCTTCGCGCCGGCGGAGCATCCCCAGCTGGTGGTCGGCGGAATCATGGAGTTCGCCGAGCATGGAACGGTCGTCGCCCCATACGTGATCAACGTGCTGCGGCGTTATCTCATCGGCCCGGACACCGCCGCCGGAGCCAAGGTGCGCGTGCTGACCGGCCTGCTGGACGAGAGCGTGCAGGGTGACAGTGCCCCGAGGCCCGTGCAGCTGCCCGACAGCACCGCCAGGACCACACCGTGAGGTCGGGCGGGGTCGACCGTCCGCTCATCTTCATCTCGGTGACGCTCGTGCTGTACGGGCTCATCGTCCTCTATTCGGCCGGTCAGACCGATATCGTCACCCAGGCTCAGGGAGTGTGGTATCACCAGTTCGCGTGGCTGGCGGTCGGGCTGGTCGCCGCCTTCGCCACGTTCAAGACGTCCATGCGGCTGTTGGAGTGGGGCGCGCCGATCCTCTATGCCTTCAGCCTGATCCTGCTGCTCGCGGTCCTGGTGATCGGGACCGGGGCCGGGACCGCTCAGAGCAGCAAGAGCTGGCTCGCGATCGGGAGCCATCGCATCGGCCAGCCGTCCGAGCTGGCGAAGCTCGCGGCGGTCCTCATGCTGGCCCGCTACCTGAGCGGCCTCAAGGAGCCGCCCCGCTCGCTGCGGGATCTGGCGTTGCCGTGCTCCATCATCGGGGTCCCGTTTCTCCTGGTGATGAAGCAGCCCGATCTCGGCAGCGCGATGGTCTTCGTGGGGATCATGTTCGCGATGCTGTTCTGGTCGGGTGTGCGGCCGCGGCTGTTGTTCATGGTGGCATCCCCGGGGATCAGCCTGCTCCTGGCATTCAACAACTACGCCTGGGGCGCCTGGATGGTCGCCGTCTTCGCCCTGCTGGCGGCGTGGCGGCCGTATATCTGGGAATCCGTCACGATCTACATCGCCAATTTCGTGATGGGGGCCGTGGCGATGCCGGCCTGGAAACACCTCAACGTGTATCAGCAGAACCGGCTGCTCACCTTCCTCAACCCCGAGGTGGATCCCCGAGACGCCGGCTACCACGCCATCCAATCGAAGGTCGCCATCGGGTCGGGCGGCTGGTTCGGGACGGGCTACACGCAGGGCCCGCAGAAACGGCTCGCATTTCTGCCGGAACAGCACACCGACTTCGTATTCTCCGTGGTGGGAGAGGAGCTGGGCTTCGTGGGCGTGGTCGTTGCGCTCTCGTTGTTCCTGGGGCTCTTCCTGACCCTTCTGCGCATTGCCCGGCGGGCCAGCGACCCCTTCAGCAGCCTGGTTATCTTCGGGATCATCGGGCTCTGGTTCACCCACGTGTTTGAAAATGTGGGAATGACCGTGAACATCATGCCCATCACGGGGATTCCCTTGCCGTTCTTCTCGTATGGGGGATCATTCTTCGTCATCTGCTCCATCTGTCTCGGACTGGCCGCCCGGGTCTCGTGGGACGCAAGGATGTCTGGCTATAGTGATTTCTGACAACGACTTAGCTATCAGGTACTAGCGCTGGGGGCTCCAACCCTTCAGATTGCATGCTCATGCAAAATCCTTTGCGCCCCCCGCGCGCTGTCACTCCTGGCCTATGGCTGTGATGGCCTGGTTCAAAAAGGAGCGCAAGCCGCGCCCGTCCCAGCGCGAGCGGCTGGAAATTCCGCCCGACGCCTGGGAAAAGTGCGACGGCTGCGGCCACATCGACCTCCGCGAAAAGTTCGAGAAGGCGCTCAACGTGTGCCCGGAGTGCGGCCGGCATCGCCGGTTCAGCGCCGAGGAGTACATCGAGCTCCTGACCGACGCGGGGACGTGGCGTGAGCTGTGGGCATCGCTCCGGTCGATCGACCCGCTCAAATTCGAACACTATGCCGACCGCCTGGCCGTGGCGCGCAAAAAGGCCGGCGACAGCGACGCCATCTACGTGGGCAGCGGCCGCCTCGCTGGGCTGGCCTATCACCTCGGCGTCATGAATTTCCGGTTCATGGGCGGCTCGATGGGTTCCGTCGTGGGTGAGAAGATCGCGCGGCTCGCGCGGCGCTCGCTCGAAAAGAAGATGCCGCTGGTGCTGGTGTGCACTTCGGGAGGCGCCCGCATGCAGGAGGGGGTCCTCTCCCTTATGCAGATGGCCAAGACCTCGGCCGCCATCGCTGCGCTGCAGGCGGCCTCGATTCCGTTCATTACGATCCTGACCGACCCGACGACGGGCGGTGTGTCGGCGTCGTTCGCGATGCAGGGGGACGTCATTCTGGCGGAGCCCGGTGCGGTGATCGGCTTCGCCGGCCAGCGCGTGATCAAGCAGACCATCGGCCAGGACCTCCCGGACGGGTTCCAGACAGCGGAATTCCTGCTCGAGCACGGCCAGATCGACGATGTCGTGCCCCGCGGCTCGCTGCGCGAGACGACCGCGCGCCTGCTGCGCCACATGCAGGGCCAGCGCGCGCCGCAGGAAGCCGTGGAAGCGGCGCTCTGAGCGGATCGGCATCGGACGAACCAATCGCCCCGCCAGCAGCTGGCGGGGCGATCGTGCATCCAGCCATGACGTACGCCCAGGCGCTTGCATTCCTCTATCCTCGCACCACGTCGATCAAATTCGGCCTCGACACGACGCGTGCGCTGCTCGCCTCGCTGGGCGATCCGCACCGGGTCGTTCCCGCAATCCACATCGCCGGCACCAACGGCAAGGGCAGCGTCTCGGTGCTCGTGGCGGACGCTCTCGCGGAGACCGGGTTGCGGGTGGGACTGTACACCTCTCCGCACCTCGTCTCGTTCCGCGAGCGGATCGTGGTGGACGGGGTGCCCGTCAGCGAGGCGGCTGTCGCCATGTGGACCAGTCGGCTCCAGTCGCTCATCCTCGAGCTGGAAGCGACTTTCTTCGAGGTGACTACCGCGATCGCCTTCGCGGATTTCGCCGCGCGGGGCGCCGAGATCATGGTCGTCGAGGTCGGGCTCGGTGGCCGGCTGGACAGCACCAATGTGGTGTTGCCACTGGTGGCTGGAATCACGAAAATCGCCCGGGACCACATGAAGTACCTTGGCCATACGCTCGAGCTGATCGCCGCCGAGAAGGCCGGCATCGCCAAGCCCGGCATTCCGCTGGTGATAGGAGAAACGGATCTGCACCTGATCGAGGTCCTGCGGGCGGCCGCCGGCGCCGCCGTCGCGGCGCAGGGCGCTGCCGTGCCCGCCGATGTGCGCGTCGTCGCTGACGATGTCCGGTGGGAGGGGCCTCTCGGCCTGGCTGGCCCGCACCAGCGCCGGAATGCGGCGGTCGCCGCGGCGCTCCTTGAGGCGCTCCCCGCGGCCTACCGGCCGGATGCCGCGTCGGTGGCCGCCGCGTTCAGCCGGACCCGCGTCCCGGGTCGGCTCGACCGCCGCGGACGCTGGCTCTTCGATGTGGCGCACAACCCGGATGGAATGGCCGCGCTGGTCGCTGCCCTGCGGGCGGAACCACCGCCCGGTCCGGTGCATGCCCTGGTATCGATCCTGGGTGACAAGGACTGGCCCGCCATGCTCGTGCGGCTGGACGAAGTGGTTGATCGCGGCGTGCTCACGATCGCGCCCAGCGCTTCGGACCGCCGCTGGGATCTCGACTGGCTCCGGCGCTGGCTCGCCGATCCATCCCGTCCGCCCGCGCGGGCGGCGTGGTCGCTCGTTCCCGATTTTCATGACGCGCTGACCGAGGCGCAACGTGGGGCCGGCACCGTCCTCGTGACCGGGTCGTTCCATACCGTGGGCGACGTCATGCAGTCGCTGGGAATGGGGCCGATCTGAGCGCGCCAGCGTTTACCTCCCCTCGTCCTCCGTTTAAGTTCCCGCCATGCAAAGCCAGGCCCTCCCGGGCTTCCGCGATTTCTACCCCGACGAATTTGCCGTACGCGCCTACATCTTCCGCACCTGGCGGGAGGTCGCCCGGCGTTACGGCTTCGAGGAGTATGACGGGCCGCCGCTCGAGCCGCTCGACCTGTATACCGCCAAGAGCGGGGCGGAGATCGTGGGACAGCTGTACAACTTCACCGACAAGGGCGAGCGCGACGTCGCGTTGCGGCCGGAGATGACGCCCAGCTTTGCCCGCATGGTCGCCGCGCGGGCGAACGGCCTGAAGAAGCCGATCCGCTGGTTCTCCATTCCGCAGTTGTTTCGCTACGAGCGCCAGCAGCGCGGGCGCCTGCGCGAACACTTCCAGCTCAACTGCGATCTGGTCGGCGAAGCGGGCCCTCTGGCCGATGCCGAAGTGATTGCGCTTGCGGTCGATCTGATGCGGGCCTTCGGACTGTCATCGAGCGACGTGCGCGTGCGTCTGTCCGATCGGCGGGTGCTCCGCGCCTTGCTCCTGGGCGGCGGCGTGACCGAGTCCCAGCTGGCGGATGCGTACCAGGCAATCGACAAGGTGGAGCGGGCATCGCGGGAGGAGCTCGCGTCGCAGCTCAGCGGGGCGGGCTTCGCCGGGCGGGCCATCGAAAGTGTGTTCGCCGTCGCGGGCTTACGTGGGCGGGACGCCGTCGAGGGCGCGCTGGCTGCTGTTCCGGGCGCCTCCGTCGAAGGCGAACCGCTGATGCGCACCGTCGCGGCGCTGGACGCCATGGGCCTCGCTGACTTCATCGACGTGGACCTGACGATCGTACGCGGGCTCGCGTACTACACCGGGACCGTCTTCGAATTGTTCGATGCCGCCGGCACCCTCCGCGCGATCTGCGGCGGCGGCCGCTACGACGGCCTGCTGCTGGCGCTCGGAGGCGTAGATCTGCCCGCGCTGGGCTTCGGTATGGGCGACGTCGTCCTGGGTGAACTCCTCCGCGAAAAGGGCCTGCTGCCGGTTCGGCCGCGCACGGTCGACGTGCTGGTCGCGGGCGTGACCGACGATGACCTCCCGCATGTGCTGGCGGTCGCCCACCAGTTACGAGAGGCGGGCTTCGCGACCGAGTACTCCCTCGGTCCGCAGGCGCTGGGCAAGCAGCTGAAGCTGGCTGACGCGCGCGGGGCACGGGCAGCGGTCGTCGTCGGACCCGATGATCGTGCCCGCGGCGAGGTCGTGCTGCGCGACCTCGCCAGCAAGACCCAGCAGGCGATTCCTCGAGACCGGCTCACGGCAGCGCTGCTCGCCGTCATCCAATCCTCTTCTCCCGCTTCCGGTGCCCGTACGCATGGCTGATACGAAGGCTCTCACCACGCGCGCTGCCGATTTCAGCGCCTGGTACAACGAGGTGATCATGCGTGCCGAACTGGCGGACTACAGCCCGGTGCGCGGGTGCATGGTCATTCGGCCGAACGGATACGCCATCTGGGAGCAGATGCAGCGCGCCCTCGACCAGATGTTCAAGGACACCGGGCACCAGAACGCCTATTTCCCGCTGTTCATCCCACAGTCCTTTCTCTCGCGCGAGGCCGAGCACGTCGAAGGCTTCGCCCCGGAGACCGCGGTCGTCACCCATGGCGGCGGCAAGGAGCTCGAGGAGCCGCTGGTGGTCCGGCCAACGTCCGAGACCATCATCTACGCCATGTACGCGAAGTGGATCCAGAGCTATCGCGACCTGCCGGTGCTGATCAACCAGTGGGCCAACGTGGTCCGCTGGGAGCTGCGAACGCGGCTCTTTCTTCGCACCACCGAGTTTCTCTGGCAGGAGGGGCACACCGCCCATGCCACCGAGGCCGAGGCGGAAGCCGAGACGCGACAGATGCTCGGCGTCTATCGCACCTTCATGGAGGAGTGGATGGCCATGCCGGTCCTGACCGGTCTCAAGACCGACAGCGAGCGGTTTGCGGGTGCCCTCCGGACCTACGCCTGTGAAGCGCTGATGCAGGACGACAAGGCACTGCAGGCCGGCACCAGCCACAACCTCGGCCAGAACTTCGCGAAGGCGTTCGAAGTCACGTTCCAGACCGCCGAGGGCGGACTCGCGTTCGTCTGGAATACGTCGTGGGGCGTATCCACGCGGCTCATAGGTGGACTGATCATGGTCCACAGCGACGACAACGGGCTGGTCTGTCCGCCCCGGCTGGCTCAGTACCAGGTCGTGGTCGTGCCGATCTACCGGACGGACGAGGAGCGGGTGCTGGTGCTCGAGGCCGCGCAGCAGATCCGGGCCACGCTGGCTGCGGCAGGAGTGCGAGTGCACGTGGACGCGCGGGAGGGGATCAAGCCGGGCGCCAAGTATTACGAATGGGAGGGGCGCGGCGTGCCGTTCCGGCTGGAGGTCGGGCCGCGGGATGTGGCCGCCGGGTCAGCGATGATGGCGCGCCGGACCGGCGGCAAGAAGGAGCCGGTGCCGATCGATGGCATCGCCGAACGGATGCAGCACGAGATGGCACGGATGCAGATCGAGCTGCTGGAGACGGCGCGGGCGCGCCGCGAGGCTTCGAGCCTTCGCGGCGCCACCAGGGAGCAGCTCATCGAGCGGATGGCCGGAGCTGGCGGGTTCGTCTATGGCGGCTTCTGTGGCGCCGGCGCGTGCGAAGCCGAGATCAAGGCGGAGACCAAGGCCACGATCCGGGTCCTTCCTGATCCCGAATTCCGGTCGCCGATTCTGCCGACGCGGTGCATCTGGTGCGACAAACCGAGCGTCGCCGAGGCGGTATGGGCCAAGGCGTACTGACGCCGGCCCCGGGAGCGGAGGACGTCGCGCAGCTGCTCGACGATGGCGGCCTCGCGCGGCGCGGCGCATCACTCGTCATGGGCGAAGTCCGGCTGACCGATGTCGCGGATGCCGTCGGCACGCCGGCGTACGTCTACAATGCCGGGGCCATTCGTACGCGCTACCGAACCCTCGACGCCGCTCTCGTCGCGGTCCCCCACCGGATCTGCTTTGCGGTGAAGGCCAACGGCAACCTGGCCGTGCTTCGCGTGCTGCGCGACCTTGGCGCCGGCGCGGATATCGTCTCGGCCGGTGAACTCCAGCGCGCGCTCGCGGCCGGGTTCGCGCCCGACCGCATCGTCTTCAGTGGTGTCGGCAAATCCGTGGATGAGCTTCGGGCGGCCGTGCGGGCCCGGGTCGGCCACATCAACGTCGAGTCGGCCGAGGAGCTGCACGTGCTGGAGGACGTCGCCACGGCCGAGGGCATTTCGGTCTCGGTGGGTGTGCGCGTCAATCCCGACGTGACGACGGACACGCACCCGTACATCTCGACGGGAAAGAGCGGCATCAAGTTCGGGATTCCGACCGACCAGGTGCTGGCCGCCGCGCGCCGGATCTCATCGCATCCGTTCATGCAGCTGACCGGCCTTGCCATGCATCTGGGGAGCCAGCGGACCGATACCGGCCCGTTTCAGGAGGGGATCCGCCGGCTGCTCGCGCTCGTCGGCGAGGTGCGTGGGGCAGGGATCGACACGCTTCGAGTGATCGACATCGGCGGGGGACTGGGGATTCAGTACGCCGCCGAGGCGCCGATGGACCCGGTCGTATTCGCGGCCGCCGTCGCCCCGCTGCTCGGGCGGAGCGGGCTGACGGTGTACGTGGAGCCCGGGCGCTTCCTCGTCGGGAGCGCGGGCGTGCTGCTGACCACTGTCATGTACCGCAAGCACTCGGGCGGCAAGTCCTTCGTGATCGTGGACGCCGGCATGAACGATCTGGTGCGTCCCAGCCACTATCACGCGTATCACGAGATCCTGGAGGTCGAGGCGGCGGGTCGTGAGGCCTCGCCGGTGGACGTAGTCGGCCCGGTCTGTGAAACCGGGGACTTCATGGCCCTCGACCGATCGCTGCCCGCGCTGGCGCAAGGCGAGCGGCTGGCCATTCTCGGCGCCGGGGCCTACGGCTTCGTCATGGCGTCGAGCTACAACACCCGCCCGCGCCCGCCCGAGGTGATCGTGGACGGCGGACGGTTCGCCGTAGCCCGGCCGCGCGAGGAGCTGACCGATCTCTATCGCGGCGAACATCCCACTCCGCTCGGCTAGCGAGGCTTCGTGGCAGTGCATCACGACGGCGTCCTGATCATCGATTTCGGATCACAGTACACCCAGCTGATCGCCCGGCGCGTGCGCGAGGCGCATGTGTACTGCGAGATCCATCCGCCGTCCCGGAGCGTGCAGTGGATTCGCGACTGGGATCCGCGCGGCGTCATACTCTCCGGTGGCCCGAACTCGGTCTACGGCGACAGCGTTCCGACGGCGGACCCGGCGCTGCTCGCCCTTGGCGTTCCGGTCCTCGGCGTCTGCTACGGCATGCAGCTCCTGGCTCACCTCAGCGGCGGAACGGTGCAGCGCGCGGCGCGCCGCGAGTACGGCCGGGCCGGGCTCGAGGTCCTGGGCGGTCGCCTGTTCGAGGGGTTCGGCATCGGCGAGGAGACGCCGGTCTGGATGAGCCACGGCGACCATGTGGACGTGGCGCCCCCGGGCTACGATGTCGTCGCGCGGAGCGCCAACTCGCCGGTGGCCGCCTTTCAGCATCGCGAGCTGCCGCTCTATGGCGTGCAGTTTCATCCCGAAGTCGCGCACACGCCGCGCGGCGGCGAGGTGCTGAACAATTTTCTGTTCGCCATCTGCGGGTGCACGCCCGACTGGACGCCCGGCCAGCTCATCGAGCGGGAGATCGATCGGGTGCGCGCGATGGTGGGCCCGACGGCGCGCGTGATCTGCGGCCTGTCCGGAGGCGTGGATTCGTCCGTCGCGGCCGCCCTGGTCCACCGCGCGGTCGGCGACCGCCTCACCTGCATATTCGTCGACCATGGCCTGCTCCGGCTGCACGAGCGCGATCAGGTCGAGCAGACGTTCCGGCGCCACCTGGGGATCGACCTTCGGGTGGTGGACGCGAGCGCGCAGTTCCTCGAGCGGCTGGCCGGCATCACCGAACCCGAAGAGAAGCGGCGCCGCATCGGTCACACGTTCATCGATGTGTTCGAGGTGGAGGCGCGCGCGGTGGGCAGCGACGTGGGGTTTCTGGTGCAGGGCACGCTCTACCCCGACGTCATCGAGTCGCTCTCGCCGGCAGGCGGGCCGTCGGTCACGATCAAGACCCACCACAACGTCGGTGGCCTGCCGGAGCGACTCCCATTCAAGCTGATCGAGCCGCTGCGGGAGCTGTTCAAGGACGAGGTGCGCCAGGTGGGACGCGAGCTGGGACTGCCCGAGGAAATGGTGGGCAGGCACCCGTTCCCCGGCCCCGGGCTCGCGATCCGCATCCTGGGGGAGGTGCGCCCCGCCCACCTGGAAGTGCTCCGGCGGGCGGACCACATTTACATCGAGGAAATTCGCGCGGCCGGGCTGTACGACGAGATCTGGCAGGCGTTCGCGGTCCTGCTCCCGGTCCGGTCGGTGGGGGTGCAGGGTGACGAGCGGAGCTACGACCAGGTGGTGGCGCTGCGCGCCGTGACCAGCCGCGACGGAATGACGGCGGACTGGTTTCCCTTTCCGCCCGAGGTGATGAGCCGTATCTCGAACCGGATCGCCAACGAGGTGGATGGCGTCAACCGGGTAGTCTACGACGTGAGCTCGAAGCCGCCGGCGACGATCGAGTGGGAATGACGCTCTGAACTACAGCCCCTTCTCGGCGAGCAGCGCGAAGAACTCCGCCGGAGTCTGCAGGGCGCCGAGCCGCTGCGGCACGTCCGGCTCCTTCACGAACTGCGCGACCCGGCCGAGCACCGGCAGATATTCATTCGACACCTCGAGCGGCGGCGCCACGATCAGAAAGAAGTAGTGCACCGGCTTGTTGTCGATGGCGGACCATGCGATGCCGGCCGGCAGACGGCCGAAGGCGAGCTGGAGGCCGGCCACCAGAGGGCAGCGCGTATGGGGAATCGCCACGCCCCGACCAACGCCTGTGGAGCCAAGCGCCTCGCGGCGCTTCAGCAGCTTCTGGAGCGTGTGGGCGTCGGCCTCCGGCAGCGGCAGGAGGGCAACCAGCTCGGCCAGCACATCATCCTGCGCCGCGGCCACGAGATCGAGGCGCACGGCGCCGGGTTGAAAGAGCGACGTCAGCATGGCGCAACGTAAGCGGCCTCATCCGCCGGTGTCAAACGCTCCATTGCCGACCGTCGGACCGGCAAGTATTTTCAGGACATGCAGTTGCCCTTTCCGTCCGCCCACGTCTTTCCGCTGGTCCTCGCGCCGATGGCGGGGGTCTCCGAAGCGCCGTTCCGCCAGATCTGCCGCCGCATGGGCGCCGATGTGGTCATCTCTGAATTTCTGTCCTCCGAGGCGATTCGCCGGCGCATCAGAACCACGCTCGAGGGCGCGGAGTTCGAGCCGTGCGAGCGACCCATCGGCATTCAGATCTACGGCGCGGATCCGGAGGCGATGGGGGAAGCGGCCGCGCTGATCAGCGAGCACTATCAGCCGGAGTTCATCGACATCAACTTCGGCTGCCCGGTCAAGAAGGTCGTCCAGCGGAACGGCGGGTCCGGCTGTCTCCGTGACATGGATCTCGTGGGCCGGATCATCCGGAGCGTGGCCGGCGCGACCCATCTGCCCGTGACCGTCAAGACGCGCAGCGGCTGGAACGACGAGACGCGCGACCCGGTCGGCATCGCGCTTAGGATGCAGGATGCGGGGGCCCGTGCCTTCACGCTCCATGCCCGCACCCGGACGCAAATGTTCTCCGGCCGCGCAAGTTGGGACGATATCGCACGAGTGGTCGAAGCGCTGGATATTCCGGTGATTGGCAACGGCGACATCGAATCGGCCGAGGACGTGCTTCGCATGCGGCAGCACACCGGCTGCGCCGGCGCGATGATCGGCCGGGGTGTGTTCGGCAACCCCTGGATCTTCCGCGATGCGCAGGCACTGCTCGCGGGTGAGCCCCGGCCCGCCGTGCCGGATGCCGCCGAGCGGTTCCGCACGGCGCTCGAGCATGCGCGGCTGGCCATTCGTCTGCAGGGGGATACACGCCGGACCGTCATGGAGTTCCGCAAGCATCTTGGCTGGTATACCAAGGGGTTGCACGGCGCCAGCGACCTTCGCCAGCGGCTGTTCCAGATCGAGTCCATCGCGGAGGCCGAGGCCATCTTCCTCGCCTACCTCGATCCGATCGCGCAGGTGGCATGACGCGGCAGCTCGTGATCGACACGGCGGAGCCAAAGCTGGAGTGGCTCGATCTGATCGACCCCAGCCGGGAGGAGCTGCGCGAGGTCGCGAACCAGTTCCGGCTCTTTCCCACGCTCGTTGAGGACAGCCTCGACCCGGATCATCTGCCCAAGTACGAGAAAGTCGGCGACACGACGTTCATGATCGTGCGCTCGTACGATGTCGCCGCGCCGGCCGACGCCTGCTCGGTGCAGAACCTGACCCGGAAGGTCGCGATCTTCTGCGGCCCGGGATTTCTCATCACTATTCACCGCAAGGATCAGCCGTACCTCGCGGCGCTGCGTGATGAGTACCGCACGCGCGCGGCCGCGGGCGACCGCGGGCGCGAACATCAGGGGTTCGCGGCGCAAATCCTCATCGACCTGGCGAACGCGGCGGTCGACACCTTCGGGCCGCCGCTCGACGAGGCGGAGCAGGCGCTGGATCGTTACGAGGACACGCTGTTCGGCCATGACGACATCGTGCCGGTGCTGCGCCAGATCCACGAGCTGAAGCACCGGATCTCGGTGCTGAAACGGCTGCTCTGGCACACCCTGAGCGCGGTGGTCAAGCTGGTGCCCGCCTCCGAGCCGTCGGCGCCGCTGTACCAGGATCTCCGGGAAAATGTCGAGAATATGCACCTCTACGCCGACGAGCTCCTCGACGACGCAAACAATCTGCTGCATCTCCAGCTCGGGCTGGCGTCGCACCGCACCAACCAGACGGTGCGCGTGCTGACGGTGTTCTCGGTCTTTTTCATGCCGTTGACGTTCATCGTCGGCGTCTACGGCATGAACTTCCAGTTCATGCCGGAGCTCCGCCACCGGTGGGGTTATCCGGGCGTCCTGCTGCTCATGGCGGTGGTCACGTTCGTCATCTTCATCTGGTTCCGGCGGCGGGGATGGCTCAGGGAGTAGCCGGGCTCGCGCTCGGGCTGGTGGCCGGGGCGGCGGCGGGCTGGCTGCTCCGAGGAGGGCGGACGGGCCGCCCGTCGAGTGCCGCGGGCGTCGGTGCACACCTGCTGCCCGATCCTGCGCTTCGCTGGCTGATGCGGGCGAACGCCGCGATCGGCATCTGGGTGAGCGAGCTTCGCGACGACGAGGAAGGGCCGAGCAACGAACGGGTCGTGGACGCGGAGCGGCTCAGCGTCGCGGAAATCATGGCGGTGGACCGGCGGCTGGAGCGCGCGCGCGACCAGGAGCAGGCCGGCGCGGAGCGGATGGCGAGCGGCACGCTGGTTTATCATGGGGTGCAGGGCGTCGCCGTCGCCATGCTGCTGCCGGAAGGCCACGGCCCGGCCGCGCTGCCGCAGGCGGAAGCCGATGTCCGGCAGCTGCTCGACGGCGTGCGTCGGCGTCCGCATATCGTCGCGCTCGCCCAGGCGCAGAGCGACGAGGCCTCGCTCGAGACGGTCGGAAGCGTCGGGCTGCGTTTGGCCTACCACCTCGAGCGAGTCACCGGTGCCGAAGTGGTAGTGGCGGCCCTCGAGCCGTCGGGGGTCAAGGTTGTCGGCGCTTCCGGGCGGGCCGACCGGCGCCTGCTCGACAGCTACGCGTTGCCCGACAGCCTGCTCGACCGGGTGGCGCGGGGGGCCGATCGCCAGCTGGGCGATGGAGACTTCATGGGTGGCGCGACGGCGGACCGCCGGCAGCGGACTCAGGCCGTGCTGCTGCTGCCGCTGCGGGCCGGCCGCCAGTCCGTTGGTGCGGCGGTCCTCTGGCTGCCCGATGGCCGGGAGCCCGCCGGCGCAGCCCTCGCCGAAATCACCGAGGCCATTGCCAACGCGGCCCCGCGCATTGCCCGGGCGATCGACGTGCAAGGGCTTCGGGAAACGACGTTCGTCGATCCGCTCACCGGGTTGTCCAATCGGCGGGCCCTCGAAGCCGCGCTGGCGCAGCACAGCGTCACGGCAGGTGCGCTGGTCTACGCCGATTTCGACCGATTCAAGAGTCTCAACGATGCGCTTGGCCACCCGGCCGGCGACGCGGCACTGGTCCATTTCGCCCGGCTGATTCGCGAACAGATCCGGAGCGCCGATGTCGGTGCGCGCATGGGCGGCGAGGAGTTCGCCGTGTGGCTGCCCGGCGCGACGCTGGAGGTGGGGGTCAGGATCGCCGAGCGGCTCAAGGTCAAGCTCAGCACCACGGCATGGGACTGGCAGGGGCGCTCCTGGCCGCTCAGCGCGTCGTTCGGGGTGTCGGCCTGCCCGGAGACCAGCCGTCGGCTGGAGAACCTGCCTGGGCAGGCAGACGCCGCCCTGTACGTGGCCAAGAGCAGCGGACGGAACCGGGTCGAGGTGTCGGGGGCCTCCTCGGCCGGTTGATGGGGCAGGGGCGGGAGGGTATATTTGAGGCACCCGGGGGCGACTGGCTTCGACGGGTTAGAAGAAGGGATTGCAGCGTGCCCAGGTCCAGGACCCTGGTAAAACACCCTGGAAAGATCCAACTGCCAATACTGAACTGGCAATGGCTGCGTAAGCTGAGCTAAGCTCGCTTCTCGCACCTTCGACGGTTGGAGCCCGCCCGGGGCGCTGCCGTCGAATCGAAAATCTGGGCTGGCTGGTCGTGTCGCTCCGGCGCGATCGGTGAGATTCAGGAGATAGACCCTGGAGAGGTTGGTCCGATACCGGGCCAGGGCGACGGCAAGAAGTCGGGCCTACGCACGTAGACGCAGTTCTGGAAACTGATTCGGACCAGGGTTCGATTCCCTGCGCCTCCATCGACGAAAGCGGCGTCCCATGAGTGGGGCGCCGCTTTCGCTTGTGGCCGGTGCCGAGGGCTGAAGGGCAGGGGCAAACCTTGAACAGCACCGGAATCGGCGAAATCTACGGCGACGAAGCCTGTTCATGGTTCACCATAACTGTCCAACAGTGAACTACTTACACTCTAAGATCTCGCGTGATTTGTCGGGTCGACCTCTCAGGGGCCAGTAAGCGCCTTCCGTGCGGCGATCGCCAGCTCGAGGGCGGCATCCGCGCTCGCAGCGAGGCAATTGAGATGGCCCATCTTTCGGCCCGCGCGCGCCTCGGATTTTCCATAGAGGTGCAGCCGGACCCCTGGCAGCGCGAGGGCCCGTTCCCAATGGGGCACGCCGTCCGCCCAGAGGTCCCCCAGCAGGTTGGCCATCGCCACCGGCGAGAGCAACACCGGCCGACCCAGGGGCAGCCCACAGAGCGCGCGGACCTGCTGCTCGAACTGATCCACACCGCAGGCGTCCAAGGTGTAGTGCCCGCTGTTGTGCGGGCGCGGCGCGACCTCGTTCACAAACAGCTCGCCGCCCTCGGCCACGAACAACTCGACCGCTAGCACCCCGACGTAATCCAGTGACGCCGCGATGGCACAGGCCAGGTCGCGGGCTTTCAGGGCCGTCTCGGGGGGCACGCGGGCGGGCACTACCGTCGTGTCGAGAACGCCGTCCCGATGGCGATTCTCGGCGACCGGGAAGGCGACCACCGCGCCGTCGATCCCGCGCGCCAGTACGACGGACAGCTCGAGCTCGAGCGGCAGCCGGCGCTCCAGTACGCACGGCCGCCGCCCAAGTGCAGCCCATCCGGCGGCGAGCTCGGCGACGCTCGTGACCGGGATCTGGCCCTTGCCGTCGTACCCCAGACGGGCGGTCTTGAGGATGGCGGGCATGCTCACGGCCAGGGCGGCCGCCGCCAACTCCGCGTCGGATCGAATCGGCCGAAACGGGGCGGTGCGGAACCCGGCTTCGGCCAGATGGGTCTTTTCGGCGATACGATCCTGCACGATCGCGACCGCGCGGCCGGCAGGCCGCACCGGGCGGCTCTCCCCGAGGCGATCGAGCGCATCGGCGGAGACGTTCTCGAATTCCGTGGTGATTGCCTGGCAGCACTCCGCCAGCTCCGCGAGCGCGCCCGGATCGTCGTAGGCCGCTTCGATCTGTCGATCCGCGATGCTGCCGGCAGGGCTGCGAGGGTCGGGATCGAGCACGACGACGCGATACCCCATCGTGCGGGCCCGGATGGTGAACATCCGCCCGAGCTGGCCGCCACCGACGATTCCCAGCGTGGCGCCGGGCAGGATCATCCGGGGAGGGACAGGCCGAGGACGCGATCGCGCTGGGCCACGCGAAAGCCGTCGAGGCGCGCGGCGAGGGCGGGATCGCCGGTGGCGATCATGGCCGCGGCGAACAGCGCTGCATTGACCGCGCCTGCCTCGCCAATGGCGAACGTGGCGACTGGTACTCCGCGCGGCATTTGCACGATCGAAAGCAGCGAGTCGAGTCCCTGGAGATGATGACTCGGAACCGGAACCCCGAGCACCGGGAGCGAGGTCTTGGCTGCCAGCATGCCTGGTAGATGGGCGGCACCGCCTGCGCCGGCGATGATGCAGCGAAGCCCACGGCTCGCTGCCGCCGCGGCGTACTCGAAAAGCAGGTCGGGGGTGCGGTGGGCGGAGACGACGCGTCGCTCGTGGGGCACTTCGAGTGCGGTCAGTTGTCGCGCGGCGTGCTGCATCACTTCCCAGTCCGATTCGCTGCCCATCACAACGCCGACGAGGGGAACGGTCATCCGCGAGCTCCGACGGCGATGGGTGGCGGCCGGCGACGGGCAGCAGCGCCGGAAACAGCTGGGTCGCCGGCCCGATACCGCATCGGACCGGCGGCCCCGAAGCCTACTGCGAAATGGTGATCGTCAGCCGGACGGCCGGAAGATCGAAATTCTGCGAGGACTGATTAAAGGTCGCCGCACCCGTCCCGTTCAGGCG
This sequence comes from Gemmatimonadales bacterium, assembly GCA_038321865.1. GTDB lineage: Bacteria > Gemmatimonadota > Gemmatimonadetes > Gemmatimonadales > GWC2-71-9 > JAICUF01. The sequence goes on along the minus strand of JBBQFH010000001.1, from coordinate 174,183 downwards.
GTTGGCCGTGAAGCCCAGGCTGCCCGCCATCGTGCCGGTGGTGTAGCTGCACGTCACGGTGATGCCGCCGGCGCTCGAGTTGCAATTGGTGGTGCCGCTGCCGAACGTCGCGCTGGTCACATTGAACGTACCGGTCGTGGCCACGTAGTTCGAGGCGGTCGAGCGCTCGTAGTAGGAGCCGACGACGCCGGTGGATCCGAATGTGCCGGCGACCGTGGAGGGAAAGGTGCCGCCCGTCGAGAAGCTCGACGCCGCGAGGATGTGGTCAACGGTATTCGCCGACGTGTTGAGGCCGTCCCAGCCGACGACGCTCGACAGGACGCCACTGATGGTGTTACCCGCGGCGGTCACGGTGTAGTTCACCTGAACGCCGACGGCGTCGTAACCGGCGAAGCTGCCTGACTCGTGGAGCTGCGACAGCGCAAACGGCGCGAATGCGGCCGCCTCGCCACCCAGTGCGCCATTGGCCGTGAGCGCCGCCGTGAGGGCCGCGGTCTCCTGGGTCGTGAGGGTCGTGCCGCCGCCGGGGCCGTTGTCGGATCCGCACGCGGCCACGACCGCGAGGGATGAGATCAGAGCAAGTGCCTTGAAACGCATTCGAAACTCCCTACTAAGGTGGAATACGAAATTGCCCACGAACAAAACGCTAGACGGTCGAACGGGTACGATCCATCGTGCCACGCTCCGCCAGTGCGGACTGAGCGGCGGCCAGCCGGGCGATGGGGACCCGGTACGGCGAGCATGAAACGTAATTCATTCCCAGCTCATCGCAGAATGCCACCGACGCGGGCTCTCCCCCGTGCTCCCCGCAAATGCCCAGCTTGAGGTCCGGCCGGGTCCGGCGCCCGAGCTCGCAGGCCATGGCGATGAGCTTGCCGACGCCGGCGCGGTCGAGCACCTGGAAGGGGTCGTCCTCGATGATGCCGTTCTCGAGGTAGAATGGCAGAAACCGTCCGGCATCATCCCGCGACAGTCCCCAGGTGGTCTGGGTCAGGTCGTTGGTGCCGAAGGAGAAGAACTGCGCCTCCCGGGCGATCTCGTCGGCCGTGAGCGCGGCGCGCGGCAACTCGATCATGGTGCCGAGGACGAAGGGCACCGTCATCTGCCGCTCCCCGAAGACCTCCGAGGAGACCTGGCGGACAATCAACGCCTGCTTCCGGAACTCCGTCACGCCCGCCGTCAGCGGGACCATGACTTCGGGCATGACCCGGACCTTGCGGGCGGCCACCGTGCATGCCGCTTCGAAGATCGCGCGTACCTGCATCGCGGTGATTTCCGGGTACAGAATCCCCAGGCGGCAGCCACGGAGCCCGAGCATCGGGTTGACCTCGGTGAGCCCGTTGACAATCCGCTGCAGCTCGGCCGGCTTGATCTTCATCTCCAGGGCGAGCGCCTCGACCTCGGCCGGCTCGTGCGGAAGGAACTCGTGCAGGGGCGGGTCGAGTAGCCGGATCGTGACCGGGAACCCGTCCATCGCGCGAAAGATCGCCTCGAAGTCGCTGCGCTGCATCGGGAGCAGCTTGGCCAGAGCCTGCTTCCGCCCCTCGGTGTCTCCGGCGATGATCATCTCCCGCATGGCGCTGAGCCGGTCACCCTCGAAGAACATGTGCTCCGTGCGACAGAGCCCGATGCCTTCCGCGCCGAAATCACGGCCTCGGTGCGCGTCGGCCGGCGTGTCGGCATTCACCCGGACGCGCAGGTGGCGCACCCGGTCCGCCCAGTGCAGCAGTCGTGTGAAATCGGCACCCAGCTCCGGCGGCACCAGGGCAGCCTGGCCGGCGAACACCCGGCCCGAGCTGCCGTCCACCGTGATCCATTCGCCCTCCATGAGCTCGCGTCCGCTCACCCGGATGCAGCCCGCCTCCTCGTCGACATGCATGTCCTGGGCACCGGCCACGCAGGGCTTGCCCATCCCACGCGCCACTACGGCCGCGTGCGACGTCATACCGCCGCGCGCGGTCAGGACCGCCTTCGCGGCGACCATGCCGTGAAAGTCCTCGGGCGAGGTTTCCCGTCTGACCAGAATCACGGCGTCGCCGGCCTGGGCCAGCGCCTCGGCGCGGTCAGCGGTGAAGACGATGGCGCCGCTGGCGGCACCCGGTGAGGCCGGCAGTCCGGTCGTCAGCAGGTCGAGGTGACTCTTCTGGTCGATCGTGGGATGCAGCAGCTGATTGAGGTCATTCGGCGGCACCCGGGCGATCGCCTCTTCCTCGGTGATCAGGCCCTCGTCCACCATCTCGCAGGCGATACGAACCGCCGCGTGACCCGATCGCTGGCCGCGGCGGGTCTGCAGCATGTACAGCTTGCCGTGCTCGATGGTGAACTCCATATCCTGCACGTCGCGAAAATGCCGCTCGAGCGTGCGCGCCGTGCGCTCCAGCTCGGCGTAGGCCTCGGGCATGGAGTCCTTCATCCGGCTGATCGGCACCGGGGTTCGCACGCCGGAGACGACATCCTCGCCCTGGGCGTTCAGCAGGTACTCGCCGTAGAGGACACGCTCGCCGGTCGACGGATCGCGGCTGAAGGTCACGCCGGTGCCGGAATCCTCACCAATGTTTCCAAAGACCATCGCAACGACGGTCACCGCCGTCCCCATGGAATCGGGGATGTCGTGCAGCTTCCGGTAATCGATGGCGCGCCGGGTATTCCAGCTGTGGAACACCGCGGCGATCGCGCCCCAGAGCTGGTCGAGCGGTTCATCGGGAAAGTCCTTCCCCTGCCCGGTCCGAACCAGCGTCTTGTAGTCAGCCACGAGCGCCTGCAGCTCCTCCACCGGCAGGTCGATGTCGCGCTGGACGCCGCAGCGCGTCTTCCGTGCCTCGATCATCGCATCGAACGGCTTTTTGGGCAGCTCGAAGACGACGCTGGCGTACATCTGTACGAACCGGCGGTAGGAGTCCCAGGCGAATTGCGGGTTTCCGCTCTGGGCCGCGAGACCTTTGACCGTGTCGTCGTTGAGTCCAAGATTGAGAATCGTTTCCATCATCCCCGGCATCGATACCGCCGCACCCGAACGCACCGACACCAGGAGCGGGTTGGCGCCGGCTCCGAAGTGCTTGCCGGTCGCACCCTCGAGCCGCTGCAGGCTGTTTTCCACCTGCGTCCGGAGACGGAGGGGAAACTGCCCGCTCTCCAGATAGGTGAGGCACAGCGTGCTGGCGATGGTGAACCCCGGCGGCACCGGGATGCCGATGGTCGTCATCTCGGCCAGCCCGGCGCCCTTGCCGCCGAGAATCTCCTTCATGGCGGCGGTTCCGTCCGCGCGGCCCTGGCCGAAGAAGTAGACCAGCGGCTGCACGTAGGGGCCGCTCACGCGGTGGCCGCCGCGAGCCGGGGCATGCGACGAAGCTGCACGAAATCCTCGTGGACCGGGGTGGGGTATTCTCCGGAGAAGCAGGCGTGGCAGAAATGCGGCGGGTCGCCCGGGGCCTGGCCTGCTGCGCGCAGCATCCCCTCGAGCGACAGGTAGCCGAGCGAATCGACACCGAGATATTCGCGGATCTCTTCGGTCGAATGCGTCGCGCCGATGAGCTCCTCGCGGGTCGGCGTATCGATCCCGTAGTGGCACGGACCCGTGATCGGGGGGGAGCACAGCCGGAAATGCACCTCGCGCGCCCCGGCGGCACGGATCATCTGCACCAGCCCCTTGCTGGTGGTGCCGCGCACCAGGCTGTCATCCACGACCACGACCGACTTGCCTTCGATCACCTCGCGCACCGGATTGAACTTGATCTTGACCTTGGCGACCCGGAGCGCCTGCGTCGGGTTGATGAAGGTGCGGCCGACGTAGTGATTGCGGATGAGACCGTACTCGAGCTTGATGCCCGCCTCTTCGGCAAAGCCGAGGGCCATGGCGTTGGCGCTGTCGGGCACGCTGAACACGACGTCGGCGCCGGGTGCGGGGTGTTCGCGGGCCAGCGCCCGGCCGAGCTGCCGGCGCGCGCGGTCGACCGATTCGCCGAAGACCTGGCTGTCGGGGCGGGCGAAGTAGACCAGCTCGAACACGCATCGGGTCACCGGTCTCGGCTGGAGCGGCTCCAGCTGCGTGATGACGCCCTCTTCGATCCGGACGAACTCTCCCGGCTGCAGCTCGCAGGTGACTGACGCGCCGACAAGATCGAGCGCGCAGGTCTCGGACGCCACGACCGCGCCCGTGCCGAGCCGGCCAACGACGAGCGGGCGGAACCCGCGGGCATCCACCACCGCATAGATGGTGCGACCGAGGGCGATGACGACGCTGTACGCGCCGTCCACCTGCTCCAGCGCCTCGCGGATCTGTCCCTCCGGCGTGACGGCGTCGGAGCGGGCGATCAGGTGCACGATGACTTCGGAGTCGCTGGAGGACGAGAAGATCGCGCCCTGGCTCACCAGCTGGCGTTTGATGTCATCCGCGTTGGTCAGGTTGCCGTTGTGCGCGAGCGCGAGTGGGCCGCACCGGGTATTCGCATAGCACGGCTGCGCGTTCGCGAGCACGGTGCTGCCTGTAGTCGAATAGCGCGTGTGGCCCACTGCCACGTCACCCGGGAGCGCAGCCAGCGTCGCTTCACTGAACGTCTCGGAGACCAGGCCCATGCCCCGGTGGGAGCGCGCGGTACCCGCCGCGTCAATCGCGACGATCCCCGCGCTCTCCTGCCCCCGATGCTGCAGGGCGTAGATGCCGAGGTACGTAAGCCGCGCCGCGTCCGGTACCGCCGATACGCCGAAGATCCCGCACATACGCTACGCTCCCGTCGTCCGATCCAGGCCGGCATGCCGCATCCGGCGCGGAATCGCGTCGAAATACGTTCGCCGGAGATGCTTGGTGTTCCACTGCAGCCGCTCCGCGCCCTGCTTCAGCTCGAGTGTCCCATCCGCGCTCTGCACCCGCCCGGCGACGAAGGCGGGAACGCCGTGCAGTTGGCACAGCGTCAGAAGAGCAGGTGCCGCCGCGTCGGCGACCGAGATCACGACGCGCGCACCGTCCTCACCGAAGAGGAGGGCGTCGAGCGCGACATCATCCGCGTAGCCCGAAAGCTCGAGCACCGCGCCGTGGGCGTGCGGCGCGTAGGGGCCGCCGATGGCGGCCTCCGCGACTGCGACGGCCAGCCCGCCCTCGGAGCAATCGTGTGCCGAGCGGATGAGTTGCTCGGCGGCGGCGGCAGCGAGGAGCCGCTGGAGCCGGACTTCGGCGTCGAGATCGACTGGCGCGGGACGTCCGCCGACGAAGTCGCCGAGCTCGGCCCAGTAGGCGGATCCACCCAGCGCGCCGGTCGTGCGGCCAAGCACGATGATCTGATCGCCGGGTTCGCTGAAGTGGCTGGGGACTCGGTTGGTGACCTTGTCGATGACGCCGACCATGCCGATCGTCGGGGTTGGATCGATCGCGCCGCTCGGGCTCTCGTTGTAGAACGAGACGTTGCCGCCGGTGACCGGCGTGTCGAAGGCGCGGCAGGCATCACTGATGCCCCGGCATGCCTCGCGGAATTGGAAGAACACTTCCGGCTTCTCCGGGTTCCCGAAATTGAGGCAATCGGTGATTCCGAGCGGGCGCGCGCCGGTGCAGGCGATGTTCCGTGCCGCTTCGGCCACCGCCGCCTTGCCGCCTTCGTAGGGCTCGAGTGCCAACAGGCGGGAGTTGCAGTCGAGCGTGACCGCCAGGCCGAAATCGGTGCCGGGCACCCGGATGACGCCCGCATCCCCGCCGGGCGCGACGACCGTTGACGCCTGCACCGTCGAATCGTACTGCTCGTAGACCCAGCGCTTGCTCGCGATGTTCGGTGCATCGAGGAGGGCTTCCAGCGCTGCGGCGGGCCCGATGTTCATCACTGGCGCCGGCCGCTCACGGCGGACGCGTACCTCGTCGCTTTCCCGGGCCTCTGGGTAGTACACCGGGCACTCGTCCACGAGCGGCTGCCCCGGAATCGCGACGACGGTGGTTCCGTGGTGCCGCACGCGAAAGATGCCGTCATCGGTGACGAAGCCGATCGGTGTGGCGGTCAGCTCCCACCGCTGGCAGGCCGCCTGGATTTCCGTCACTCGACCCGGCTCGGCGACGACGAGCATCCGCTCCTGAGATTCGGACAGGAGGATCTCGTAGGGCGTCATCCCCGGCTCGCGGGTCGGCACCAGCCCGGTGTCGATCTCGACGCCCACGCCGCCCCGCGCCGCCATCTCGGCGGAGGAGCTGGTGAGGCCGGCAGCCCCCATGTCCTGAATCGCGACGATCATTCCGGACGTGATCAGCTCGAGGCTGGCTTCCAGCAGAAGCTTCTCGGTGAACGGGTCACCGACCTGCACCTGCGGCCGGCGCGCCTCGCTCTTTTCCGACAGCTCCTCGGATGCGAAGCTGGCGCCGTGGATGCCGTCACGCCCGGTACGCGCCCCCACGCACAGGAGTACGTTGCCGACGCCTTCCGCCTTCGCCCGGATCAGGTCGGTTTCCCGCAGCAGGCCGACGCACATCGCGTTGACCAGCGGGTTGCCGGTGTAACCCGGTGCGAAGGCCACTTCACCGCCTAACGTCGGGATGCCGACGCAATTGCCGTAGTCCCCCACGCCCCGGACGACGCCCGCGAAGAGGTAGCGGTTGCGCGGCACGTCCAGCGGGCCAAAGCGGAGGCTGTTGAGCATCGCCACCGGACGCGCACCCATGGTGAAGACGTCGCGAAGGATCCCGCCAACGCCCGTGGCTGCGCCCTGGTACGGCTCCACCGCCGAGGGGTGGTTGTGTGACTCGACCTTGAAGGCCACGGCCCATCCGTCGGGCAGACGGAGGACTCCGGCATTCTCGCCGGGACCCTGCACGACCTGCGCACCGGCGGTCGGGAACATCCTGAGGACGGGGCGCGAATGCTTGTAGGAGCAGTGCTCCGACCAGAGCGCCGAGAATACGCCGAGCTCCGTCAGCGTCGGCGGGCGGCCGAGCATGGCGAGGATCCGCTCGTACTCCGACGGCGTCAGGTTGTGCTCCCGGACCACCTCGGGCGTGACCGCGCGTTCACCGGTCAGGCTCTCGGCGACCGGCGCCGCGCCCATCGTGGCTTCAGCCAACTGTCTCTCCCGACGCGCGAGGCGGCTGCTCTCCACGGTGATGCGGCTTGAGCGTGCCCATCAGGTCGCTGAACACCCGCCCGAGCAGCCCGGGATGATCCTCGTGCCGCGAGATCGCGTCGAGCTCGCCGGCGTCGAGCCACATGCCGCCGCAATGCGCGCACGTCTCGACCGCGACTCCGTGGGACTGGCGGGTCTCCAGGTCGTACCCATCCTTGGGGCACTTCATGTAGTGCGCGCGGCGTTCGGCGTCCAGCTGCTGCTGGGTGAGCGCGGCCCGGTTCTCCTTGAGTATTTCGGCGTCCTGACGGACGAAATATTCGTCTTCGTCGCGGCTCGGCTTCTCGGTCATCGTGGAGGGCTCGGCGTCGGAGTGGATCGGGCCGGCGGCGCAGGGGTGTAACCCGGCGTGCGGCCCGCCGGTGAGGATGAAATGCCGTCGTAGCGGTGCCGGGGGGCGCGCGCGATCGCGTCCACGACCTGGCCACGCTCGAGAATCACCACATCCTGCATGCCGCAGGACGGCTTGCAGTCATTGGCGTAGAACAGGTAGGTGTAGTCTCCCCGGGTCCGGGTTCCCGAGGGCCGGCCCCAGGCCGCGACGACCGCCGCCTGGACCATTCCGGGTCGGACCAGCATGCTGTCGACGGGGGCCGGAGGTCTCGGGGCCGCGTCCCGCGTCTGAGCCGCGAGGGGGCCCCCCACGATCAGCAGCGCAAGCATCAACAATCTCATGGGTGGGCTCCAGCGGCGGCGGACATGAACGACTGGAAAAAACCGATTCCCTCGTCGCTGCCGAGCACTGCGTCGGCCACGCGCTCCGGGTGCGGCATGATGCCGACCACATTGCCGTCGGCGTTGCAGATGCCGGCGATGTCATGGGTCGATCCGTTGGGATTGCCTGGTCCGGCGCCGCGGTCCCCGGCCTGGTAGCGCAGCACGATTCGGCACTCGTCCTCCAGCATGCGCGTGACGTCTGCCGCGGCAACGAAGCGCCCTTCGCCATGGGCCACGGGAAGGTGCAGCAGGGTGCCTTCCGCGTAGGACGAAGTGAACGCCGTATCAGTGCGCTCGACGATCACGGGCACCGGCTTGGAGACGAACGTGAGGCCCGCGTTTCGCATCAGCGCGCCGGGCAGCAGGTGTGCTTCGCAGAGAATCTGAAACCCGTTACAGATGCCGAGCACCGCGCCGCCATCGGCCGCATGCCGCTGGACCGCCGCCATGATCGGGCTGAAGCGCGCGATGGCTCCCGAGCGGAGATAATCCCCATAGCTGAAGCCGCCCGGGAGGATCACGACGTCGGCGCCATCGAGCGACGTGTCGCGATGCCAGACCAGGAATGCATCCGCGCCGACCGCCTGCGCCGCCCGCAGTGCGTCCATGTCACAGTTGCTGCCGGGAAACCGCACCACCGCCACTCGGCGCATCAGCGGGTCTCCACCTCAAGCTCGTAGTCCTCTGTAACCGGGTTGGCCAGCAACCGGTCGCACATCGCGCGCGCCTGCGCCAGGGCAGCGTCACGGGAGCCGGCGGCGACGTCGAGCTCGATCGCCCGGCCGATCCGGACGGCGCCTGCTCCATCGAAGCCGAGTGAGGCAAGGGCATGCTCGACGGCCTGGCCCTGCGGATCGAGCAGGCCGGCGCGCGGCATGACGCGGACGTGAACGCGAAAGCTCATCGGCTATTCCTCGGGACGATTGCGGGGAGGGCGCCGCTCGCGCGAGAACGGCAGACGCGACACGCGGGACTCGGTGGCATCCGCGAGCCGCTCATCGGCGACCAGCTCCGCCTCACCGGGCTGCATCAGCCCAAGGACGGCGGTCCGGAGCAGCCCGAATGCGATATAGGCGATACCCAGCGGGAATAGAAACGACGCCGGGGCGAGCACCGCGCCGGCGAGGATGCCGACGTGCACGAGCAGGCCGAAGATCCCCCTCGCGGACCGGACGCCGATGGCGGGGAAGCGCGGATATTTCACGTTGCTCACCAGCAGCACGGCGAGCAGCAGCAACAGCACCACCAGGCCCTGGTGCTGCAGGTCGAGATACGCGAGCGACCGCTGGTACCACTGCGTCTGGCTGAATGGGTAATACGCCGCGATCGTCATGCCCGCCGACGGCGAGGGCATGCCGGAGAACCAGTTGCTGTGCGGCTTCGTGGCCGACGTCACGTTGTAGCGTGCCAGGCGGAGGGCGACCGCGACGACATAGATGTAGCACAGAATCCACGAGAAGCGCCCGGCCTGGGAAAATTCCAGAAAGTAGAGCAGCAGGGCCGGTGCCACTCCGAACGAGATCACGTCCACCAGCGAATCGAGCTCGGCGCCGAACTTGGTGCCGGTGTTCGACAGCCGGGCGACGCGCCCGTCGAGCAAGTCGAGCACGCCCGCGAAGATGATGAACCACCCGGCCCAGGTGAACTGTCCGTTGAAGGCGTAGACGATGGACCAGAATCCGAAGAACAGGTTGCCGAGCGTAAAGGCGCTGGGCATGACCACGACGACCCGGCGGACACCGCGGCGGCCGCCATCTCCGCGCGGCGCGCTCATGCGGCCCATTCCGCGATGATCGTCTCTCCGACGCGGGTGCGATCGCCGACGCGCACCTTGATGGAGGTTCCCGGCGGCATGAACACATCCACGCGCGAGCCGAAGCGGATCATGCCCAGCCGCTGGCCCTGCCGGACCGCCGTGCCGACGCTGTGATCGGTCACGATGCGACGGGCCACCAGGCCCGCGATCTGCCGCACGAGGAGTTTCCCGTGCCGGGTCTCGAGGCCGACCGACGACTGCTCGTTGACCAGACTCGCCTTGTCGGTGCCGGCGTGGCCGAACTGCCCGGCGTTGTAGTTCCGGTAGGCGATCGCCCCGTCGGCGGGGTACCGGTTGACGTGGCAGTCGAAGACGTTCATGAAAATGGACACGCGGATGGTGCGGTCGCCAAAGAAGGCGGGCTCGTCGGTCTCGATCACGCTGACGACCTTGCCGTCGGCGGGCGCGATGATGAGCTGCTCGCCCCGCTCGCCCATGCGCTCGGGATCACGAAAGAACGCCACGACCCAGAGGGTGACGGGGAGCCAGACCAGCAGGGGGATCCACCAGCCCGCCAGTGCAAAGCCGATCGCAATGGCGAACGCGCCGACGATGAACCAGCGGCCTTCTGGAGCGGTTCGAATCACACGTCCTCCTTCAGCTCGGCGCCGGTCAGGCGACGGAATGCATCGAGGTAGCGGCGGCTGGTGGCATCCACCACGTCAGCCGGGAGCGGTGGCGGCGGGGCATCCCCGTTCCACGCTCCCCGGCCGCGCAGGGCGGCAAGGTAGTCCCGCAGCGGCTGCTTGTCGAAGCTGGGCTGCGGACCGCCCTGGCGGTACGTATCCGCCGGCCAGAAGCGCGACGAGTCGGGCGTGAGCACCTCGTCGATCAGGCGCAGCGTGCCGGCGGAATCGATGCCGAATTCGAACTTGGTGTCCGCGATGATGATCCCCCGCCCGGCGGCATACGCGCGGCCCGCCTCGTACACGGCGAAACTCGCCCGGCGGAGATCGGCGGCAAGCTCCTGCCCGAGCGCGCCGGCGACCGCGTCGAACCTGACGTTCTCATCATGGCCCGACTCCGCTTTCGTGGCGGGAGAGAAGAGCGGAGGATCGAGGCGCGCGCTCTCCACCAGCCCCGCGGGAAGCCGCTCCCCCGCGAGCGTGCCCGCGGCCGAATATTCCTTCCATGCGGAGCCGCTGAGATAGCCTCGCACGACGCATTCGAACGGCACCGGCGACGTCCGGCGCACCAGCATCGCTCGCCCGGCCAGCTGCTCGGCGTGCCCCGACAGCCCGGGCACCTCGTCGAGGATCCGTGGCGTGGCCGCCGTGACAAAGTGCGATGGCAGCACTCCCGCCAGGCGCTCGAACCAGAACGCGCTGAGCTGGGTCAGCACCGCACCCTTGCGCGGGATTCCTTCCGCCATGACGACATCGACTGCACTGACCCGATCGCTGGCAACCAGCAGCAGGCGTTCGGCGTCCACCTCGTACACCTCGCGCACTTTTCCCCGGCGAAGGAGCGGCAGCGGCAGGGCGCTCATCGCGAGCGTGGTCACACCCGCACCTCGGCGGCCGCGGCCTCCGTGGCGAGTGGTCGCGCCCGCTCCAGGATCGGGGCGAGAAAGGCGCCGAGAAATTCTCCGACCTGCTCGGGCGCGCGGCCGGTATAGCGTGCCGGGTTCAATTCGGCGGCGAGTGCTGACGCCGGGATACCCGCAAATGCCGGATCATCGGACAGCCGGTCGAGCAGATCGTTTGGCGCGCCGCCCGCGACTGCCTCGGCGACCGCAAGGCTGTGGCGCCGTACCACCTCGTGCAGCGCCTGACGGTCGCCACCCGCCTGAACGCCGACCATCAGCCACCGCTCCGTCGCCATGAACGGCATCTGCTGCGCCACGTGGCGCGCCACCACCGCCGGGCGGACTTCAAGGCCGGCGGCGAGGTTGGTGGCGAGCACCAGAATCGCGTCGGTCCCGAGGAACGCCTCCGGCAGAGTGAGCCGCCGGTTGGCGCTGTCGTCGAGCGTCCGTTCGAGCCACTGACTGGCCGCCGTATGAGCGGTGTTGGCCTGAAGGGAGATGACGAACCGTGCGAGCGCGCCGATCCGTTCCGATCGCATGGGGTTCCGCTTGTACGCCATGGCGCTCGAGCCGATCTGCTCGGTCTCGAACGGCTCGAGCACCTCCCCCTCGTGCTGCAGCAGCCGCAGGTCCACCGCGAGCTTTGCGGCCGATTGCGCCACGCCGCTGAGCGTGTCCACGATCATGCTGTCCGCTTTACGGGTATACGTCTGGCCGCTCACCGGAAACGGCGCATCGAACCCGAGGCGAGCCGACACGCGGCGGTCGAGTTCCCGCACCTTGTCGTGATCGCCACCGAACAACTCGAGGAATGACGCCTGCGTGCCCGTGGTGCCCTTGCAGCCGCGGAACCGCAATGTCTCCAGCCGGTGGCAGACTTCTTCCACGTCCAGGGCGAAGTCCAGCATCCAGAGCGTCGCCCGCTTGCCCACGGTGGTCAGCTGGGCCGGCTGAAAATGCGTGTAGGCGAGGCAGGGGAGAGCGGAGTGGCGCCGCGCAAACACCCCCAAGGCGTCGAGCACGGCGATGAGCCGGCCCAGCAGCAGGCGCAGGCCTTCACGCATGACGACGAGGTCGGCGTTGTCGGTCACGAAGGCGCTGGTGGCGCCCAGGTGCAGGACGGGCCGCGCCGCCGGCGCCTGATCACCGAAGGCGTGGATGTGCGCCATGACGTCGTGGCGGAATCGGCGCTCATATCCGGCGGCGGCGTGGAGATCGGCGTCGTCGAGATGGGCTCCCATCTCCGCGATCGCGGCCTCCGGGATGTCGAGGCCGAGCTCCCGCTCCGACTCGGCGAGCGCCAGCCACAACCGGCGCCAGAGGCCGATACGATGCGCTTCCCCCCACAGCGTCTGCATCGGCACCGAGGCGTATCGCGTGCCGAGCGGGGAGCGGTAGCGATCGTCGGTCATCAGAAGGCCAGGTCGGTGAAGTTGTAGTCGCCGCCGCGCTCGAAGACGAGGCGGAAGGGCTGGCGCTGCGTCATGCCCTGGAGCAGCGAAGCCAGCTGCGCGGCATCATGCACCCGCACGCGGTCGACGCCGACGATCACGTCCCCCGCCTGCAGCCCGGTGGCCCGCGCCGCCTCGGCCGTGACCTGGAATACCAGGGCGCCGTCCGTGCTGCGAAGCCCGCGCTCGGACTGGATCGCCGGCGTCACGGTGATGAGCTGCAGGTCCCGGAGCACGGTGACCTTCGGCGCAGTCACGCTCGGGAGATCTCCCGTGACGATTCGCCGCCGGGCGACGGCGGGTCCGCTCCTGACCCCGACGGTGACGGCGTCACCCACATGCAGGTCCAGCTTGACCGCCTCCCAGTCGAGGTAGTTCCGCAGCCGCCGGCCATTCGCTTCGGTGAGCACGTCGCCTGCCTTGAGCCCGGCCTTGGCGGCCGGACCATCCGGCGCCACGCCGGCGATCCGGACCCCGCCCTCGCTCTTCCATTCGCGCATGGCGCTCGCACCGACGACATCGAGACCCACCCAGGCACGGCGAACCTCTCCCCTGGCAAGAATCTCCTCGGCAATGCGCACCGCGCGCTCGATCGGAATCGCGAATCCCAGCCCGATGGATCCGCCGCTGCTCGAGAAGATGGATGAATTCACCCCCACCACCTCGCCGAGGGCATTCGTCAGCGGGCCACCCGAGTTGCCGGGATTGATCGCCGCATCCGTCTGGATCATGTCGAGATACATGCCGGCCTGCTCACCCGAGGGCAGGATGTTGCGGCCGGTGGCGCTGACGACCCCCACCGTGACGGTCGGCTCCGCGTTGCCCAGCATGTAGGCATAGGGATTGCCCAGAGCCACGACCCACTCACCTGTCATGAGATCGGAGCTGCGGCCGAGCGACGCGGTGCGCAGGCCGGCTCCCTCGACCTTGATCACCGCGATGTCGGTGACCGGGTCCGCGCCGACGAGCCGCGCGACGAGATCGCGGCCGTCCGACAGCGTCACGCCAATCCGCTCGGCGCCCGCAACGACATGCTGGTTGGTGATGATCACCCCGGTGGGCCGGATGATGAATCCAGTGCCGAAGCCCTGCACGACCTGGTCCGCACCCTGTGGTACGAAGAACATGTCCCAGGGGGTTCTCGGGGCAATGTGCTGGCGGGAGGTCACGTTGATTGAGACGACCGCGGGAGCGACCCGCATCGTCGCATCCACGATCGCGGTCCGGCGGCTGCCCGACAGGTCGGGCCGCCCGCCGGGAGCGGCCTGCTGCATCGCGCCCGCCGATGAGGTGCGCAGTACCGGCTCCGCCCGGTCACGGCAGGCCGAGAGCAGGAGGAACGCGATCACGTACATCGCGGCGTGGGCGTCAGCTCGGCGGAGGCGCATCGAGACCGTCCTGAGTCGAAATCGCGAAGGCCGACGGGGCATAGGCGGCGGCGACGAAATAGAGGCCCTGGGGCGGGGCAGGCGCGCTGGTGCCGCCGTTGTCGTTCGCCTCGAGGATCCGCCGCATATCCGCGACCGGCCGCCGCCCGAGGCCGACCTCCACCATCGTCCCGACCAGCATCCGCACCATATGATGGAGGAACCGGTCCGCTTCCACCCGGAACTCGACGCCGCGTCCGTCTACCCGTTCGCGCCACTCCGCCTGGTGGAGACGGCACCGATGGTGCGCCTTCTCCTGGCCCCGGACCGAGAATGCTTCAAAGCTGTGCTCCCCGATGATCTCCGCCGCCGCATCTCGCAGCATGGACAGATCCAGTCGGCGGCGCAGCGACCATTCGAAGTGGCGGCGAAAGGGCGAGGCGGATGCATCGTCCGTCCCGACGAGATACCGGTACCGCCGCGAGATCGCACTCCGGCGCGCGTGAAATCCGTCGTGCATTCGATGGACTGCCGTGACCCAGCAGTCGTCGGGCAGCAGGGCGTTCATGGCGCGGCGGGTGGCCGCCTGCTGCCACCGCGCCGGGAGCTGGAAGCTCGCGCCGAGCGCTTCGGCGTGAACTCCGGCGTCGGTGCGGCCCGCGCCGGTGACGGCGATCGGCTGGCCGGTGAGCTGCTCGAGAACAGCTTCGACTTCGCCCTGGACCGACCTTCCGACCCGCTGCCGCTGCCAGCCGACGTAGCGTCGGCCGTCGAACTGGAGCAGGGCCAGGAAGGTGCGGCTCATCGACGGGAAATCTAGCTCGGGTACGGGGCGCATTCAAGGCACGCAAATGCTTGTCGTGATTGACAAAAGCGCGTGTCGGCATGTACCGTTCGCGGCGTTGGTAACCGCTTCCTCACTACCGAAAATCCGTGACCCCTCCCTCGTGACCGACGACGCCACGCTTCGGCACGCCATCCAACGTGTCGCCGACGGCGAAGCGCTCACCTTCGACGAGGCGGCGGGGGCATTCGGCGCGCTCATGCGGGGCGAGGCGTCGGCGGTCCAGACGGCGGCGCTTCTCTTCGGGCTCCGTGCCCGCGGCGAGACGGTGGACGAGATCGCGGGCGCGGCCGCCGCGTTGCGCCAGGCGATGATCCATGTGGAGGCCGACGATCCCGATTCGCTGGTCGATACCTGCGGCACCGGCGGCGGTCGGGTGACCACACTCAACCTCTCCACCGCCGCGGCGTTCGTGGCGGCTGGCGCGGGTGTCCGGGTCGCCAAGCACGGGAATCGCAGCTACAGCTCACGCTCCGGCTCGGCCGACGTGCTCGAGGCGCTCGGCATCGAGATCGGCATGGGGCCGGATCGGGCGGCGACGGTGCTGGCCACCAGCGGCCTGGTTTTTCTTTTTGCTCCGACCTATCACCCGGCCATGCGCCATGTCGGTCCGACCCGGCGCGAACTCGGCGTGCCGACCGTCATGAACATGCTCGGACCCCTGGTGAATCCGGCCGGCGCGCGCCGGCAGGTGGTGGGCGTGGCCGACGAGCGCCGAGGCCCGCTCATGGCCGGCGCACTCGCCCGGCTCGGCGCGGTTCACGCGGTCGTCGTGCATGCGGTGGTCGGGATGGACGAGGTCAGTCCATCCGGCAGGACGCGGGTCTGGGAAGTGCGGAGCGGCATGGTGCGGGAGTGGGCAATAGACCCCGCGGATCATGGGCTTGGCGTCGACGACATCTCGACACTTGCCGGCGGCGATCCGGCCGAAAACGCAGGTCGCATCAGGGCGGTGCTGGCCGGCAATGGCACCCAGGCTGAACGGGCGGCGGTGCTGCTGAATGCGGCCGCCGCAATTCACGTTTCCGGATTGGTGTGCGATTTTGAAGAAGCGGTGGCGAGGGCGGTCGGGGCGATTGAAGGGGGGGCGGCGATGGCCGCGCTGGAGAGACTCCGCGCGGCCATGCCCGGGGGCTGACTCAGTATTTGCGGATGACGCCGACGACGATGCCCTGGATGAGCACGTCGCGTTCCTGATACCGCATCGGCTGCATCGTCGCGTTCGCGGGCTGGAGGCGGATCCATCCGCCGGCCTCGCGATAAAACTTCTTCACCGTTGCCTCGGCCCCGTTGACCAGGGCGATGACCATTTCGCCGTTCTCGGCGGACTGTTTGCCATGCACCACCACGAAATCGCCGTCGATGATGTGCTCGTCGATCATCGACGATCCTTGCACCTGGAGGGCGAAGTTGGGGCCGCGCCGCGGTAGCATCGCCTCGGGGACGGCCAGCATCTCCTGATGCATCAATGATTCGATCGGCATGCCGGCGGCCACTTTGCCAAGCAGCGGAATCTCCGTCGCCGAGCTGGTGCCGCGCGGCGGGAGCACCTCGATGGAGCGGCTCTCGTTGTACGAGCGGCGGATGTAGCCCTTCCGCTCGAGGTTCGTCAGGTGCTCGTGGACGGTGGCGAGCGACTGGAACCCGAACTGCTCCGCGATCTCCTCGAAGCTGGGCGCGTAGCCCTGCCCGCTGATATGCGTCTGGAGATACGCCAGAATCTCGCTTTGCCGCTTGGTCAGGGGCATCCGTTATTCTCCTGCTGCATGTGACCGAATAGAGCCCGAACTACGATACCCGAAAGGCGACCGAAGGGCAAGTGTCGACACTCGAGACGATTCTGGAGGCAACGCGGGGGCGGGAAGCCGGGCTCCGAGCACGCCGTGGCGAACTGGAGCGGGCGGCATCTGCAGCGCCGCACGGCCGTTCATTCGCCCAGGCGCTGCGCGCCGGGCCAGTCGCCGTCGTGGCGGAAGTGAAGCGGCGCTCGCCGTCCCGCGGCGAGATTCAGCCCGGACTCGACCCCGTGGCGCACGCCGCCCGGTACGCGGCGCACGGCGCGGCTGCGATTTCGGTCCTCACCGACGGTCCGTTCTTCGGCGGCTCGCTCGCCGATTTGCGGGCCGTCGCGGACCGGGTGGCGATCCCGCTGCTCCGGAAGGACTTTGTCCTGTTCGAGGAGCAGCTGCTTGAAGCGCGAATTGCCGGGGCATCAGCCGTGCTGCTGATCGTGCGTGCGCTCTCCGACGAGCGGCTGCGCGCCCTCAGCCGGGAGGCGGAGCGGGTGGGTCTCGATGTGCTCGTAGAAGTGCACGATGCAACGGAGCTGGGGCGTGCGCTCGAGGTCGGTGCCGCGATAATCGGTGTCAACAGCCGGAATCTCGATACGTTCGCCGTGGACACGCCTGCGGCCTGGCGCTTGCTGAGCACGATCCCTTCGGAGCGGCTCGCCGTGGCGGAGAGCGGGATGGCGACGCGCGCGGACGTTGCCCGGGCCGCCGATGCGGGCGCGGATGCCGTGCTCATCGGCGGAGCTCTGAGCGCGCTGGCTGACCCCGCGCCCCTGCTGCAGCAGCTCGCCACCGTGCCACGACATGGCCGTTGAAGTGAAGATTTGCGGCCTGACTCGGGCCGCCGACGCTGCCGCTGCGGTGACGGCGGGCGCGTCGTATCTGGGCGTCGTCTTCGCCAGCGGACCCCGGCTGGTCGACGCATCGGCCGCTCGCGGGATCGTCCAGGCCGCAGGATCAGTTCCCGTGTTCGGCGTGTTCGGCGCCCAGCCCACCTCCACGATCCTGCGGGTGAGGGACGAGGCGGGTCTTCGCGGAGCGCAGCTGCATGGGCGCTACCGTGTAGCGGATGCCAGAGCTCTCGCCCGTGAAGGGCTGATCGTGTGGCGCGTAGTCCGTGTAGCGGACGCCGCAGACCTCCGGATGCTGCCCGAGGCCGCCGAGGGCGCCGATGCGGTCCTGGTTGAGGCGCGGGTGGGCTACGCCGAGGGCGGAGCCGGCGTGCCACTGGCACTGGAGCTGGCGCTCGAGGCCCGCCGATTGCTCGCAGGCAGGCGAATGGTGCTCGCGGGCGGACTCGAGCCCGACTCGGTTCGGGCGGCGGCAGCCCTCGTTCGACCGGAGGTCGTCGATGTAAGTTCCGGCGTCGAATTCCGCGCCGGAGTCAAGGATCCGGCCCGGGTCGTCCGATTCCTGGAGGCGATCGCTTGATCACGACGCTCCGTCCCGAAACGGCGGTCGGCGGACGCTTCGGGCCGTTCGGCGGGCGCTATGTCCCCGAGACGCTCGTGGCGGCGCTGGACCAGCTCGCGCTGCTGTATGACGCGGTTCGCGTCGATGCCGGCTTCTGGGAGGAATGCGAGGCGTTGCTGGCCGAGTTTGTCGGGAGGCCCACGCCGATCACCGAGGCGGCGCGGTTCGGTGCCGCGGTCGGCACGCGGGTGCTGCTGAAGCGCGAGGATCTCAATCACACCGGCGCGCACAAGATCAATAACACCGTCGGCCAGGCGCTTCTGGCCCGGCGGATGGGGAAGCGGCGCATCATCGCCGAGACCGGCGCGGGTCAGCACGGGGTCGCCACGGCGACGGTGTGTGCGCGGTTCGGGCTCGACTGCACGGTGTACATGGGCAGCGATGACATCAGCCGGCAGCGGCTCAACGTCTATCGGATGCAGCTGCTCGGGGCGACCGTGGTCCCGGTCGAATCGGGAACGCGGACGCTCAAGGACGCGACCAACGAGGCCCTCCGCGACTGGGTCACCAACGTACCCACCACGCACTACATCATCGGCTCCGTGGTCGGGCCGGACCCTTTTCCGCGCATGGTGCGGGATTTCCAGTCGATCATCGGCCGAGAAGCGCGGGAGCAGATGTTGGCGCGCTTCGGCCGGCTGCCGAGCTCGGTCGTGGCCTGCTTGGGTGGTGGCTCCAACGCGATGGGCATCTTCGCGGGATTTCTGGATGACCCGGAGGTGGGACTCGTGGGTGTCGAAGCGGCGGGCGAAGGACTCGGCACCGGTCACCATAGCGCCACGCTGCAGCGCGGGGTGCCGGGGGTGCTGCACGGCAGCCTGAGCTACCTGCTGCAGGACAGCGATGGCCAGGTGCAGGAAGCTCACTCCATTTCCGCCGGGCTGGATTACCCGGGGGTCGGCCCCGAGCACAGCTTCCTGCGTGAGTCCGGTCGCGTGCGCTACGGGTCGGCAACCGATCGCGAGGCACTGGACGGGTTCCAGCTACTGTGCCGGACCGAGGGGATCATCCCGGCGCTGGAAACGGCTCACGCCCTCGCCTGGCTGAGCCAGCCCGGTGCCGATCCAGGCGACCTGGCGTTGGTCTGCCTCAGCGGCCGGGGAGACAAGGATGTGGCGCATGTGGCCGCGTTGCTCGGAGCCTCCGTGTGACGGTGTCCGGCGACGGAATCGTGCTTCCCGCTTCCCAGGTCTCGGAGCTGTTGACGAGCCTGATGAAGGCGATGCGTGCCTTCCAGATGTATCTGCCGAACAACCCGATATACCAGCGCGCCGTGGCGCAGGTGTCCGCGGCGTTCGGGCCGGTGTGGGCCGCCACCGATGTGCTCGAGCTCCAGGTCGTGGAAACCGATCTGGTCTGGGAAGACCAGGTCGTGTACCAGCAGCTCAGCAAGTCCGAGAGCTTCGCGTGGGCCATGTACAAGGACGGCCTCCGGGTGCTGACGCTGCGGCGCGGGGTCGAGGTGGAGGAGATCGGCCGCTTTCTCGAGGTGGTGACGAAAGCGCGCTTCCTCCCCGCCGACGCGTCCGACGACCTGCTCACGCTGATCTGGGCCGAGGAATTCCAGTACATCAGCTATCAGTTCGCCGAGGCATATGGGGACGCCCCGATTCCGGAGCGGCAGGGCCAGGAGGTCGACCAGACCTCCGCGGCGGACCGCCAGGCGCAGGTGGCCGAGGAGACGCCGCCCAAGCCGGGCGGCATCGTCGATCTCGAGGAATTCGATTCAACGCTCTACTTCCTCGACGAGGCGGAAATTGCCTACGTTGTCCGCGAGGTCCAGGAGGAGTATGCGCGGGATGTGCGGGCCAGCGCGCTCGCGGCGCTGTTCGACCTGTTCGAGCAGCAGGCTGCCGCCGACGTGCGCGCCGAAATCCTGACGATTCTCGACCAGTTGTTTCCCAGCCTGCTGAATGCCGGCGAGTTCCGCACCGTGGCGGTGATCCTCCGCGAAGCGCGGCTGCTGACGCAGCGGGGGGAGCATGTCGACCCGGCGCACAGCGCACGGCTCGAATCGTTCGAGGTGCAGCTGAGCGAACCCGCGATCGTGAGCCAGCTGGTGCAGTCGCTCGATGAGGCCGCGACCCACCCGGGCGATGCCGATGTGGCGGAAGTGCTCCGCGAGCTCCGGCCGGCGGCGCTGGAGACAATTCTCATCTGGATCCCCCAGCTGAGCTCGGCTCACGTGCGGGGGATGCTCGAATCAGCCGCGGACCGGCTCGCCATGAGCAACGGCGGGGAAGTGCTCCGGATGCTGCGGACGCCGGATTCGGCGGCGCTGCCGGCGATCATCGCGGTCTGCGGCCGTCTCCAGCTGCAGCCGTCGGTCCCCGGACTCGGCGAGCTGCTGGCCCATGCCGATTCCGCCCTGCGGCTGGGCGTGGTGGATGCGCTCGCGGCGGTGGGAACTCCAGGTGCCATGGCCCATCTCGAGCGCGCACTCGACGATGCCGATCGGGCCGTGCGTGTCGCCGCCGTGAAGACCCTCGCCGCGCGCGGCTATCGAAATTCCCTGCGCCGGATCGATTCCATCGTGCAGGGCAAGGCGATCCGGGCCATGGATCTCAGTGAAAAGATGGCGTTCTTCGAGGCCTACGGCGCCATCGGCGGCGCAAGCGCGCTCAAGGTGCTGGAGGCGATGCTGGCGCCCCGGGGGCTGCTCCGTGGCAAGGAAACGTCTGAAATCCGGGCCTGCGCGGCAATGGCGCTGGGGCGGGTGCGGACCCGCGAGGCGCGCGAGGTGCTGGAGCGCGCCGCCGCCGACAAAGACCTCGTCGTCCGCAACGCCGTCAGTCGCGCGCTGCGCGAGAGCGCGACGTGACCGCCCCGCAGCCCGAGTCTGGCGGCCAGGAGGGTCGGCTTCGGCAGCAGGGCCGGGCGCTCCTGCTGACGCTCTACACGGCGCTTCGCAGCCTCAAGCTGTATCCGCTGGAGAACGCGACCGTCCAGCGCGCGCTGGACGATCTGGACGAGTCCACCCGCGCGCTTCATGCGACGGATCCGGACGTCGAGCTGCGGCTGGCGGGTGACTTCATCTTCGTCAACTCGACCCGACTTCGCCTCGAGCTCGACAACTACGCCTCATTCAGCCACATCCTCACACTGCTCCGATCGTTCGATGTCGGCGTGCTGCAGATCCGTGCGGGGGTCGAACGGCGGGAGTGGCAGGGCTTTCTCAGCATCATGCTCGCGCTGGCGGGGCGCCCAGTGGCGGACGCGTTCGAGGAGCTCGCCCAGCGGATGCACCAGGCGGCCATCACCCACCTCGACGTGCTGCGGGCCCAGCCCCTCCCGGAGGCGAGCGATGAGCGGGCCCGTGAGGTGGCCAAGCGGACCTACTCGCAGGGTGTCGCAGTCGCCAAGGAAGTGGTGACCGGCATCCGGCTGGGACGGACGACCAGCGTCAAGAAGGTGAAGCGCGCGGTGCAGATGATCGTGGACCAGGTGCTCAACAACGAGACGTCGTTGATGGGGCTTACGACCCTCCGCGGATACGATGAGTACACGTTCACCCACTCGGTGAACGTGTGCATCTTCGCCGTCGCGCTGGGGAAAAAGCTCGGGTTTTCCAAGGTGCAGCTGTACGACCTCGGCATGACGGCGCTCATGCACGACATCGGCAAGGCGCGCATCCCGCTCGACATTCTCAACAAGACGAGTGGGCTGGACGACGTGGAGTGGCGCGTCATGCAGGCGCATCCGTGGTTCGGCGCGCTTACGCTCTTCAACCTGCGTGGCTACGACGAGATCCCCTACCGGTCGATACTCGTGGCGCACGAACACCACATGAAGACGGACCTCACCGGGTATCCGACGCCGGTGCGCCCGAGGCAGCTCGGGCTGTTTTCCCGGATCGTGGCCGTCGCCGATGGCTTCGACGCGGCCACCACCCGGCGCAGCTACCAGACGATCCCGATCGAGCCCGACGAGGTCCTGCGCGAAATGTGGCAGAATCCGAAGCGGGGCTACGATGTGGTTCTGGTGAAGGCGCTGATCAACCTGATCGGCATTTACCCCGTCGGTACCTGCGTGATCCTCGATACCCTCGAGGTGGCGGTCGTGGCCGGCATGAATCCGGATGCCCAGCAGCTCAACCGGCCGCTGGTCCGGATCGTCATCGATGTCGATGGCGGCATCGTGGCTCCCCCCGGCCGTGCCGCCAACCTCAGCGAAGTCGACCCGTCTGGCGGCTTCGCGCGCTCCATCGTCAAGGTCACCAATCCCGCCCGCTACGGACTGACGGTTGGCGACTACTTTGTCTAGCGAGGGACTGGCCGGCGCCTGGGCCGCGGTGCGGTCCGAGCGCCGTGCCGCCCTGATCCCCTACCTGACCGCCGGCTTTCCCGATCTCGCTGGGAGTGTTGCCGCCCTCCGGCTGGCTGACGAGTTCGGCGACATCATCGAGGTCGGCGTGCCCTTCAGCGATCCAGTCGCTGACGGCCCGACGATTCAGCGTTCCACGTTTGATGCCCTCGCCGGCGGGATGACGCTGGCCGCGACCCTCGGACTCATCCGGCAGGCCCGCGTGCGCCGGCCGGTCGTCGTGTTCAGCTATCTCAATCCGATCCTGCGGTACGGCGTGAGCCGCTTCCTGGACGAGGCCGACGGCCTCGGCGTGGCCGGACTGCTGCTGACCGATATGCCGGCGGGCGCCGACGCGGCGATCGAGGCCGCTATCGCCGCGAGCCCGATCGCCCTGATTCGAGTCGTGGCCCCGACCACCACGCAGGCGCGTCTCGAGCAGTCGCTGGCGGACGCGAGGGGCTTTGTCTATCTGATTGCCCGCCTGGGGGTGACCGGCGTCAGCGCCAGCCTGTCCGACCAGCTTCCGGCCGCCGTGGCGCGCGTCCGGGCCGCGAGCACGCTGCCGGTGGCGGTCGGGTTCGGCATTTCGACGCCGGCCCAGGCCGCCGCGGCTGGTGAGATCGCGGACGGCGTGGTCGTCGGCAGCGCCCTGGTGGACGCCCTTCGCCGCACCGGTGCCGAGGGGGCCAGGGAGCTCCTCTCGGCGATGCGCGCCGCATTGCAGGAGCGGCCGTGACGCGGGTGCGCGTAGCGCCGCTGCTCGCGACGTACGCGCAAACCGTCCGCATCGCCGGCTTGCTGCTCGGGGCCGTCGCGCTGGCAGCCGACACGCGGTGGCTTCACCAGCCGATCGCCTGCCTCGCCCTGTTTGCCGCCGTCGTGCTGCTCCGCGGAGCGCCGATCCGGCTGAGCAAGTATTCGTATCTGACGCAGACCGGCATTCCGGCGCTGGCCGGCGCGATCAGCGTCGGCCCGACGCCCGTCGTGCTGGCCCTGGTGCTGGGGGTGCCGCTGTGCGATGCCCTCTGGCTCCGGAAGGCGCCGACCGCCGCGCTGGTCAACGCCGGCCGCGAGGTCATCGCGTTCGTCGCCTCGTTCGGGGTATACGCGCTGGTGCTCCGGCTGACGGGCAATCCGGTGCTGTCACTGGACTTTCTGCCGGCGGCGTTCACCCTGGTCGCGGTCTACTTCGCGGTCAGCCGCGGGATGTTTTATTTCACGCTGGTCCTGCGCAGCAAGCTCGAAGGTGCCGAGCAGCTGCTGATCCTCCGGTGGGAAGTCGTATCCTACCTCGTCACGCTCATCGGCACGCTGGTTATCGTGGGCGCCTTGCGCTCGCTCGCGCCGGTTGGCTGGGTGACGGTGGCCCTGGTGCTGGCCGTGCTCGGACTGCTGGCCCGGACCATCCTGGAGGGCGCGATTGCGGCGGAGGATCTGAACAAGGTGCATCAGATGGAGGTGGCGATCGCGAGCAACGAGACGCTCGAAGGCTCGCTGGAGCAGGTCGAGCGGCTGGGCTATCGGTTGCTCGACTGGGGCGACTTCAGAATTTATCGGCGCGACCCCGCCGGCCGCTCGGCGCTGGTCTTCCGGAGCCGGGAGGGCCGCCCCGGCCGTGGCGAGCCGCCGCCGTACCTCGAGATGCTCCGGGCCGATGCATTCTCGACCGGACGGCCCGTGCTGGTGCCGAGCACGGTGCACGATGCGCGGATGACGCAGCAGGAGGATGCCGTGCGAAGCCTCATCATTCATCCGCTCCGGTTCGGCGACGATTACCTCGGGACCGTCGAGATCGACCACTTCAAGCGCAACACCTACGGCGCGAAGGACGTCTCCGCGCTGGGCACGCTCGCCACGCAGATCGCGACGGCGATCCATATCGCCGAACTGCGGCGCCCGCTCGCGGGCACGGTGGACCAGATCGGGCGCCAGGTGGCGGCCCTCGCCAGCGCGGCCGAGTCGTTGCGGGCATCGGCGGCGGCGCTCACGCAGGCGTCGCGCGGCGTGAGCAGCAGCGTCAAGGAACAGGAGTCCTTCGTGGCGGACGGCCTCGAGGCGACGACCACGCTGGTCATGGTGTCGATCGACATGGCCGCGCAGGGCTCCAAGGCCGCCGCCGCGAGCGCCCAGGCCACCCAGACGGCCAGTCACAACCGCGCCGTGGTGGCGGACGCCATCGGCCGGCTGGTCGAGCTCAAGCGCTTCGTGGCTGAAAGCTCGCGGCAGGTCGAAGCGCTTGGCGATGTGACGCGGCGGGTCACCGGGTTCATCGGCTCGATTCGCGAGATCGCGGACCTCACCAGCCTGATCGCCTTGAACGCCGCGATCGAGGCGGCCCGCGCCGGGAAGGAAGGGCGGGGATTCGCGGTCGTGGCGGAGGAAGTGCGCCAGCTGGCCACCCAAAGCCTGGCCGCCGCCCGTCAGGCCGGCGGGCTCGTCGCCGACGTGACATCCCAGGTGACCAGCGTGTCGCAGCAGATGCGCCTGGGGCAGGACGCGGTCGCGGGCGTCGAGGAGCTCAGCGGTGCCGCCGCCGGCGCGTTCGACGCCATCGTGCAGGCGACCGAGGAAGCCGGTACGCACGCCCGAAGCATCGCCCAGATGGCGGCGACGCAGGAGTTCGCCTTCGAGATGCTCAGCGAGCGGATCACGCGTGTCGCCGACGTGTCGAAACGCATGGGTGCGGACACCTCGCTCCTGGCAGCGCAGGCAGAGGAGGCGGCGCGCGGGCAGGGCGACCTCGAGCACGCCATCCGCGAGCTGAGCGCCCTGGCGGCGCACCTGCAGTCGATCGCCGCGCACTTCGCAGTTGGCGGGTGAGCTTGACGGCGGAGCCGGTCTACGTGGCCCTGGGCAGCAACCTCGGCGATCGCGCCGCGCATCTTGCGGCCGCACGAGCCGGGCTGGCCCGGCTGCCGGGGACGCGCGTCGTCGCCGCGTCGGCGGTTGAGGAGACCGCCCCGCTCGGGGCGATGCCCCAGCCGCCGTACCTCAATCAGATGCTGCTGCTGGAGACGACGCTGGCGCCGCGGGAGCTCCTGGTGGCGTGTCATCGGCTCGAGCAGGCAGCCGGGCGTGATCGGCGGGAGCGCTGGGCGTCGCGCACGCTCGACCTCGATATCGTAAAATTCGGTCAACGCCGGCTGGCGGAGCCGGATCTCCAGATTCCTCACCCCGGGCTGGCCGACCGCGATTTTTGGCGGCGCGAGCTGGCGGAGCTCGATGCGAATGAACGCTGACCAACGCCCGCGTACGGTGCTCGATCTCGCCGGGCTCAAGGCGGCCGGCCGCCGCATCGTCATGCTCACCTGCTACGACGCCCTTTTCGCGCGGCTGCTCGATTCGCCGGACGTGGACGTGCTGCTCGTTGGCGACTCCGTCAACCAGGTGCTGGCGGGACAGGAGAGCACGCTGAGCGCCACCGTCGATCAGATGATCTATCATGCAGCCTCGGTGCGCCGGGGCACCACGGCGCTCACCTTCGTCGACCTGCCGTTCCTCAGCTATCAGGTGTCGGTCGAAGATGCCATCCGGAACGCCGGGCGCGTGCTGCAGCAGACCGGTGCCCATGGGGTCAAGCTGGAGGGCGGGCAGCACATGGTCCCGACGGTCGCGGCACTCGTCGAGCGCGGCATCCCCGTCATGGCGCACCTCGGACTGACGCCACAGTCGGTCAACACGCTCGGCGGATATCGGGTGCAGGGGCGCGAGGCTGGCGTGGCCGGGCGGATGGCGGAGGATGCGCTGGCACTCGAGGCAGCGGGCGCCTGCGCCGTCGTGCTCGAGCTGGTTCCTTCCGCCGTCGCGACGTCGATCAGCCGCTCGCTCACCGTGCCGACGATCGGCATCGGTGCCGGTGCCGGCTGCGATGGCCAGGTGCTGGTGCTGCACGACATGCTCGGCCTCAACGACGCCTTCACACCGAAGTTCCTCAAGCGCTATGCCGAACTGGCCGGGGTCGTGCGTGAGGCGGCGCATGCCTTCGCCCAGGACGTCCGCGAGGGTCGCTATCCCGACGCGCAGCACAGCTTCGACTGAATGCAGGACATAGCGACGGTGGCGAAGCTGCGGGCCTGGGTCGCCGCGGAGCGGGCCGCCGGCCGGCGTATCGGGCTGGTTCCGACCATGGGCTTTCTGCACGAAGGACACCTGCGGCTGGTGGACGAGGCTTGCCGCCGGGCCGATGCGGTGGTCCTGAGCATTTTCGTGAACCCGCTGCAATTCGCTCCCGGTGAGGATCTCACCCGCTATCCGCGCGACCTGGCTCGAGACCGCTCGCTGGCGGCCGGGCGCGGGGTCGACCGGCTGTTTGTCCCGTCGTCAGCGATCATGTATCCAGCCGGTAGCGATACGCGAGTGTCGCCGGGAGCCATCGGCGATCGGTGGGAGGGTGCGGCTCGGCCGGGCCATTTCACCGGGGTACTCACCGTCGTCGCCAAGCTCTTCCATCTGGCGCAGCCGGACATCGCCTGCTTCGGCCAGAAGGACATCCAGCAGGCCACGCTGGTGCGCCGCATGGTGGCCGATCTCGACTGGCCGATCGAGCTCGCCGTCGTCCCGATCGTGCGCGAGCCCGACGGGCTCGCGCTCAGCAGCCGGAATGTGTTCCTGTCGGAAGCGGCACGCGCAGACGCCCTGGCGCTGAGTCGCGCGCTCGCGGCGGCCGAACGCGCGTGGCGCGGCGGCGAGCGCGCCGCCACGGCGCTCGACTCGCTGATGCGTGGTGTGTTCGAGCGCGTGCCCGGGGTGGCCGTGGATTATATTGCGATCTGCGACGCCGTGAACATGCTCCCGGTCGATGTCGCGGTGCCGGGGACGATCATTGCCGTCGCCGCGCGGGTCGGCGGCACCCGGCTCATCGACAACGTCATTCTGGGCGAGGAACGCGATTGATGCAGCGGCATCTCATGAAGTCCAAGATCCACCGCGCCACCATCACGTCGGCCGATCTGAATTACGAGGGCTCGCTCACGGTGGATCAGGATCTCCTCGATGCCGCCG
Source organism: Gemmatimonadales bacterium (assembly GCA_038321865.1). GTDB lineage: Bacteria > Gemmatimonadota > Gemmatimonadetes > Gemmatimonadales > GWC2-71-9 > JAICUF01. The sequence continues at coordinate 146,802 of JBBQFH010000001.1, read as the reverse complement.
ACCTCGTCAACTACGAGGAAATCCAGGTCGTCAACGTCAACAACGGCGCCCGGTTCACCACATACGTGATCCCCGGGCCACGCGCGTCCGGCGTTGTGCAGCTGAACGGGGCCGCCGCCCGGCTCGGCATGCCGGGTGACATCGTGATCCTGATCGCGTACGGAACCGTGGACGAGGCGCTGGCGGCGCGCTTCACGCCGCGCGTGGTGTTCGTCGATGAGCGGAACCGCCCGGTTCGGCCCCAGCTGCGGGCGGAAAGCTGAGTCGGCACTGGTGACGGGCCGCAGCATCGATCGGCCCGCGCTTCCGGCGTGGGCCGTTGTGTCTCCGGCCCGGCTGAAGCATGTCGCGCGCGTCGCCTCACTGGGCGCCCGCTGGGCCGATGCCATGACAGCTTCCGTTCACGAACGCGACCGCTGGCTGCGGGCGATCTGGCTGCACGATGCCCTCCGCGACGCGCCCCCCGACCTGCTGGCTGGGCTCGCGCCCGCCGCGCCGGGCCCCCCCGAGCTCCGTCATGGCCCGGCTGCCGCCGCCAGGGCCCGCGCCGACGGCGAGACGGATCGTGGCGTGCTCGATGCCGTCGAGTTCCATTCGGTGGGCCTGGCAGAGTGGGACATGGTGGGGCACGTGCTCTATTGCGCCGACTATCTCGAGCCCGGGCGCGCCTTCGGCCGTACCACCCGGCGCGCGCTGGCCGCTCGCTTTCCACTGGACCCGTCGGGCGTGCTTCGAGACGTCGCGCGGCTTCGTGTCGGACACCTCATCACGTCGCGCTGGCCGTTGCCCGAGGTTACCGTGCGCTTCTGGAATTCGCTGTGCGACCGACCCGCCGCCGCGTCGCGCTGACTGTCGCGGCCCTCGCGGCCACCACCCTCGGCATCGCCGCAGTGGTGCACAAGCCCGCCTCCCGCGCGACCGTCGCGAGCTCGCTGCCCGCATATCCGCTGCCCGGAACCGAACACACGCTCACCATCGAAGTGCTGAACGGCACCAGCCGCACCGGCCTCGCCCGCATCGCGACGCGGCAGCTTCGCCAGGCGGGATTCGATGTGGTCTACGTTCCGGGGACCGGGCCGGCCGGTCCCGCCGTGCGGGCGAGCCGCGTCATCGCCCGCCGGGTGGACGCGAAGGCGGCGCGGGCGGTGGCGTTGGCATTGGGGATCGAGAATGTCGTCGCGATTCGCGACACGATGCGGCGGGTGGATGTGAGCGTGTGGCTGGGCGAAGACTATCGGGCGCCGACGGACCTGCATCCCTGACGTCAGGTGAGGCCGATGACGATGTCGGCGACGTTGGTGCCGGTCGGCCCGGTTCGAATGAGGGCGGCCACCGCATCGAGCGCCCGATACGCATCGTGACCGGCGAGATCGGCCTCGGGATCACGTCCCGCGCGTGTGATGGCGGGCCAGGTCGCACCATCCACCGCCGCTCCGGCGGCATCAGTCGGACCGTCTCGACCGTCCGTTCCGGCGGCGAGCAGGCCGACGCGATAGCCGGCGAGCTCCCGGGCCGCCGCCAGTGCGAGCTCCTGACAGCGTCCCCCGAGCACACCCGGCGCACCGGCGGAGGCGACCGTGGTTTCGCCGCCCAGGACGAGACAGCTCCCGGGGGGCATTCCCCGGAGCCGCCGGGCGATGGTGCCGCCAAGTGCCGCGGCGTCGCCCGACAATGGGGGGTCGGTGACCACCGTCAACCCCGCCGCCGCCGCGGCGGCTGCTGCGCCACTGATCGCGGCGCTGTTGTCGAGGAGGATTTCCACAGCGGTGCCGGCGGCCGTCCGGTCGCCCGGTCCCGTCGTGCCGGCGTCGTCCCCGTGCGCATCGCGAGAGAGCGCACTCCGGACGGACGCCGGAGCGCGGTCCCAGAGACCGACGGACTGGAGGAGGGCAATGACTGATTGGGCAGGCCGCGCGTCGGGGACGCAGGGACCCGATCCGATCGTCCCGGGATCATTCCCGATCACATCCGAGACGGCGAGGCAGCGCACGGACGCCGGCCCAACGGCGGCCGCCAGCCGCCCTGCGCCCCAGCGGAGCATCCGCTTGCGCACGCTGTTGACCTCACCGATTGCCAGCCCCGAGCCGAGCAGAAGCGCGTTCAGCTCGATCAGGTCCGCAAGTGTGACGCCGGCAACCGGTGCGGCCGCCAGCGCACTCGCACCGCCGGAGAGCAGCACGATCACGCTGTCACCGGTTCGCACGCACGCCGCCGCGCGGCCGATGGCATCCGCCGCACGGAGGGATCGCGCGCCGGGAGCGGGGTGATCGCCGGCGATGTATTCGATCGGCAGCTCGATCACATCCTCGGGGGGATCCACGCCCACAATCACGCCGCCCGACGGCGTGCGTCCGTTCCGCCTCAGCCAGTCGACGGCCGCGCGGGCCATGGCCGGCGCCGCTTTGCCTATGGCAATGAGATGGATCGGCGTTGACGGCGGGGGCGCAGCCATGAGCGCCCCTTCCGTCGCCGGCCCGGGCCGGGCGGCCAGCAGCGCCGCCGCGTACAGCCGCTCGAGCATTTCCCGCCGCTCGACGCTGGTCACTCGCACCCGGGACAAATATTCATGACGGCTCGTCCAATCGTGCTCGTGACGCGCCGGGTTCCGGAGCCGGTCGAGCAGGCGCTCGCCGCACGGTTCGACGTGCGACTCAACCGCGAGGATCGCGCGCTGAGCGCCGCTGAACTGCATGCCGGCCTCCGCAACGCCGACGGCCTCCTCTGCACGGTGACCGACCGGCTCGACGCCAGCGTCATCGGCACCGGCCCGCTGCGCTGCCGGATCCTCGCGAATTTCGGTGTCGGCTTCAACCACATCGATCTCAGCGCCGCGAGCGCGGCGGGTCTGGCCGTCAGCAACACGCCGGACGTACTGACCGATGCCACGGCCGATCTGACCGTTGCGTTGATGCTCGCCGTCGCGCGCCGACTGGGAGAAGGGGAACGGCTGGTTCGCGCCGGGCGCTGGGATGGCTGGCGACCGACGCAGCTGCTGGGGGCTGACGTCTCGGGGCGGACGCTTGGTCTCATCGGCTTGGGCCGGATCGGACAGGCGGTGGCGCGGCGGGCGGCGCTGGGCTTCGGCATGCGAGTCCTCTTCTACACGCCGCGGCCTCCCGCCGCCGAAATCGTGTCGGCGCTCGGCGCGGTCCCCTGCGAGTCCGTGGACGAGCTCCTGCCGCGGGCCGACTTTGTCTCGCTGCATTGCCCGTCGAACACCGCTACGCACCATCTGATCAACGCAGAGCGCCTGGCGCGGATGCGCCCCGGCGCCTATCTGATCAACACCGCCCGCGGAGATATCGTCGACGAGCGCGCCCTGATGGATGCGCTCGAGCGAGGCGTGATAGCCGGAGCCGCCCTCGATGTCTACGAGGGGGAGCCCGCCGTGCCGGCACGCCTCCTCCGACTGGACAATGTCGTGCTGCTGCCGCACCTCGGGAGCGCCACCGGGGCGACACGCATCGCCATGGGCCTACGAGCCCTTCGCAACCTCACGAGCTTCTTCGACGGCACCGGCGTCCCCGACCGTGTCGGCTGATCGCCGCTGCTTGCGCTCGACTTCGACGCGAAGCTGCCCGCAGGCCGCGTTGATATCCAGTCCCCGGCTCCGGCGCACGGCGGCTTCGACCCCCTGGTTGCGGAGCCGGTCGGCGAAGGCCTGAATGCGGGCCGGGGATGACGGCGTGAGCCCGGGGGCGCCACCCGGGTGCAGCGGCAGAATGTTCACCAGCGCGCGCAACCGACGCGCGAGCTTGACCAGCTGGTCGGCGTCCGTATCGCTGTCATTCACGCCCGCGATCATGACGTACTCGAATGTGACACGGCGGTCGAACGCCATTGCGCCGCGGATCACCGCATCGAGATCGTATTTCTTCTCGACCGGCATGATGGCGCGACGCTGGGCGCTCGTGGGCGCATGCAATGAGATCGCCAGCCGGAACTGCTCCGGCCGCTTGGCGAACTCCGCCATGCCGGGGAGTACGCCGACGGTGGACACGGTGATGTGACGGGCACCGATCCCGAAGCCTTCCGCGCTGTTCAGGATGGTGAGCGTCGTGTTGACCGCCGGCCAGTTCAGGAGCGGCTCCCCCATGCCCATGAAAACGACGTTGGTCGGCATGTCCGCCGGGTGGCGCAGCACGATCTCCCGCACCTGTCCCGCGATCTCGAAGGGTGTGAGGTTCCGCCGAAATCCCATCCGCCCGGTCGCGCAGAACGTACAGCCCAGCGCACAGCCCGCCTGCGAGGAAATGCACAGCGTCCGCCGCTGTCCGGAAGGGATCAATACGCTTTCCACGGCTTCGCCGTCGGCTAGCCGCCAGAGGAATTTCCGGGTCCCATCCGACGACAGCTGCTCGGCGGCGACCACGAGCCGCTCGAGCGGGTAGTCCCGCTCAAGCGCCGCGCGAAGGCTGCCAGGGAGCTCGGTCGCCTCCGCCCAGGTGCGGACCGGTGCGACCCAGAGGCGTCGGTGAATCTGGGTGGACCGGTAGCGCGGCAGGCCTTGATGCTCCACCCATTCGGCGATTGTGCGCCGCGCCACTTCAGGGCTGAGTCCCAGGAGCGCCGCACCGGTGAACGGAGGCGTTGCATCGTCTGACATCACAGAAAGATAACGGGTTTTCGGAGCGCCCGATGGCGGTTACGTTTCGCCGGATGCGCTGCCTGGCGTTTCTGTGCTGCTGACCGAGCTCCTCACGCCGGATCGGATCCGCCTGCCCATCGAGGCGCGGAACAAGGACGGCGTGTTGCGCGAGCTGACCCGGCTGCTTGCGCAGACGGCCGGTGGGGACGAAGCGGATGTCTACCAGGCAGTCCGGGAGCGAGAGGGTGTGCTCAGCACCGGCATCGGATTTGGCGTCGCCATTCCCCACGGGAGAGCGGCCAGCGTCCGGCAGCTCTCGATGGTCGCCGGCGTCACTCCGGTCCCGGTGCCGTTCGACGGGTTGGACGGCGAAGGAGTGCGACTCTTTTTTGTGATCGTCGGCCCGGTGGGCGCTGCCGGCCAGCACGTGCAGGTCCTGGCCCGAATCGCCCGGCTGGTCCGCAGCGAATCAGTTCGCGGCCTCCTGCTTGCCGCGGAGACGCCTCAGCGGTTCTGCGACGTCCTCGCCGAGGCTGAAACCCGGTGACCCTCCCGACCTCGAAGCCCATGACCCGCACGCAACCTTCCCAGTTGCCGTCACCCGGCGCCACCGCGCTGCGCACCCACCGCTGCGGTTCCTTGTCGCGCGACGAGAATGGGATCGAAGTGCGGCTGGCGGGCTGGGTGCACCGGACTCGGGATCTCGGCGGCATCGTGTTCATCGACCTTCGTGACCGGGATGGCCTGGTGCAGTTGTCGTTTGATCCCCGCTGGACGCCGCCGGAGGTTCTCGCGCGCGCCGCCGCCGTGGGCGCGGAGTCCGTCGTCCTGGTTCGCGGAACCGTCTCCCTCAGGCCCGAGCCCGCCCGTGACGCATCGATGCGCTCGCGGGAGGTTGAGGTGCACGCCTCGGCCCTCGAGATTGTCGGGCCCGCCGTCACCCCCGCCATACCGGTGGCGATTCGGGACGGGGAGGAGCTGGCGGCGGAGGAACTGCGGCTGCGCCACCGCGTGCTCGATCTGCGGCGTCCGGAGCTGCAGGCCAACCTGATCATGCGCCACCGGCTGCTGCAGCGGTCGCGGCAAACCCTCAGCGACCTCGGTTTCCTCGAAATCGAGACACCGATCCTCACCAAACCCACCCCGGAAGGCGCCCGTGATTACCTGGTGCCGAGTCGGGTCCACCCCGGCGAGTTCTACGCGCTGCCACAATCGCCGCAGATCTACAAGCAGTTGCTCATGGTCGCGGGGTTCGATCGGTATTTTCAGATCGCGCGCTGTTTCCGCGATGAAGACCTCCGGGCGGATCGGCAGCCCGAGTTCACTCAGATCGACATCGAAGCCTCGTTCGTCAGCGCCGAGGACGTGCAGGCGGTGGTTGAGCGGGTGCTGGTCGAGCTCTGGGCCGAGACCGGGGTGAGCGTGCCGCAGCCGTTTCCCCGGCTGTCCCACCGCGAGGCCATGGAGCGTTTCGGCGTCGACAAGCCGGACCTACGGTACGGGATCGAGATCCAGGATCTCACCGGGCGGCTCGGCGCCGACGCGGCGCCGTTCGTGTCTGATGCGATCGCGCGGGGCGAACGGATCCGGGGCCTGATCGCTCCCGGCGCCGCCGGCGTGAGCCGGAAGGATATCGATGCCCTCAGCGCCATGGGGAAGGCGGCCGGCGCCGGCGGCCTGCTCTGGGCGCGCCGCGCGGGCGCCGCGTGGGAAGGCCAGGGTGTGAAGGCGATCGGCGTGACCGCGCTGGCCGGGCTTGGCGGCGCGGCGGGCGACCTGCTGCTCGCCGTGGCGGGCCCCGATGCCGTGACATCGCCGGTGCTCCATGCAGTCCGGATGAGCTTGTGCCAACGGACTGAAGCGATCCCGCTGTCCGAGCACGCGTTCTGCTGGATCGTGGACTTCCCGCTATTCGAGCTGGATCGGGATACCGGCGCCCACGTGCCATCGCATCACCCGTTCACGGCGCCACATCCCGACGACCAGGGCAGGCTCGACAGCCATCCCGGCGAGGTGCGGGCCCAGCATTATGACGTGGTCTACAACGGCAACGAGCTCGGCAGCGGATCCATCCGGATCACCGATCCGCTCGTCCAGCGGCGGATCTTCGAATTGCTCGGGGTCTCCGACGAGGAAGTCCGCCGCCGGTTCGGATTCCTGCTGGACGGCCTTGCGGCCGGTGCGCCGCCCCATGGGGGTTTTGCGCTGGGGTTCGACCGGATTGCGATGCTCCTGGCCCGTGCTCCGTCGCTCCGCGATGTCATTGCCTTTCCCAAGACGACCACCGCGCGCGCCTTGTTCGAGGGCGCACCCACCCGGGTCGAGGCGCGGGATCTGACCGCCTTGCACCTTCGTTCGACCGCTGAGCTCTAGGCTCGGGAGGCTCCTTGGCTGACGACGTGACCCACCGCATCTCGACCGAAGGTGCCGACCCGCTGCTCCTGGCCGGTGTGAACGATGCCAATCTGGTGGATATGCAGCGCGCGCTGGGCGTTCGGGTCTCCTTCCGGGGGGATACGCTGACGCTGGCGGGACCCGGCGATCACATCGAGCGTGCGGTGCCGGTCGTGCAGGGAATGATCGATCTGGTCCGCATGGGCGAGGCGGTGAGCGCGGATGATGTGGCCCGCCTGGTCGCCGAAGGATCGACCGGCGAGGCGCCGGCCGCATCCGCGGACGGGCGGATCGTATTGCCCGGGCTCCGCCGCGCGATCGTCCCGAAGACCCAGGGCCAGCGGGACTATTTGCAGGCGATCGCGGCCAACGACATCGTGATCGGAATCGGGCCGGCAGGCACGGGCAAGACCTATCTCGCGGTGGCCATGGCGGTGGAGGCGCTGGCGCGGAAACGGGTGAAGCGCATCATCCTCGCGCGACCTGCCGTCGAGGCCGGGGAGTCGCTCGGCTTCCTTCCCGGCGACATCCAGGCCAAGGTGGATCCCTATCTTCGCCCGCTCTATGATGCGCTCGAGGACATGATGCCGCATGATCGGGTGCAGCGTGCCCTGGAAAGCCGCACGATCGAGATCGCTCCGCTGGCCTACATGCGCGGGCGCACACTGTCGGACGCGTTCATCATTCTCGACGAGGCGCAGAATGCCACCGGCGCGCAGATGAAGATGTTCCTCACCCGGCTGGGCGTGAACAGCCGGACGGTCGTGACCGGCGACAAGACGCAGATCGATCTCCCCAAGCGCGAGGACTCCGGACTGGTGCAGGTCGAGCGCGTACTGCCCGGAATCGACGGCATCGCCTTCTGCTATCTGCACGATGCGGACGTCGTCCGTCACCGGCTGGTGCGCGAGATCATTCGGGCCTACGCCGAGGACCAGAGCGGCTGATGGAGCGCTCGCCCGACGCACGGCCCTATCCACTGTCGCTCCGGACGGGGCGGGGACGCCGGTTCCATCTGCTGCGATGGTCCCTGCTGGCGGCCGTGGCGGCGGTGACATGTCTGGTGTTCCCGGCCCCCAGGGTCCGGTCGAGTCCGGTGTACGATGTGGGCGAAGTCGCGGCGCGGACCATCAGCGCTCCGATTCCCTTCATCGTGCGGAAGAGCGATGACGAGATCGCCCGCGAGGGCGATGCGCGGGCGCTCGCCGTGCCACCTGTCTTCCGATACAGCCCGGCCGGCTACGCCGCCGCGCTCAGTGCCGCGCGTGACTTTTTCGACCGCCCGCCCGCGGAGCCGTCGCTGCCCGATTTCCGTGTCGGTGCCCGGGCTCAGGAAGTCAGTCTGACGCCGGATGAGGCCCAGTACCTCGCTGATCCGGGCAGACGGCGCGCGATGCGCGACGCCGTGATCGGGTTCCTCTCTCGCTCACTGGTCGTCGGCGTCGCCGATGCGGGCGCGCTCCGGACCGAACATCGGCAGCGCATCGCACTGGTGCGCGCGGACAATGAGCGCATGCTTCCGCGGGACTCGATCCGCACCTTCAGTGATTTCATGGCGGCGGCGGAGGGCGCGGGCCCCGCCGGCGCGGGAGCGGCCGGCGAACGAACGTTCCGCCGGTTGATCGGTGCCTTCTTCTATCCGACGATCGTTCCCGACGCCGATCTCACGGCGCGGCGGCGCGAGCAGTTCCGCGTCGGAGTCGACTCGATCAAGTATGCCGTACCGGCGGGCGAGCGGATAGCGACCGCGAAGGAGCTGGTCTCGACCGAAGTGCGCGACAAGCTGCTCGGCCTGCGGGATGCGCTGCGCCGCCGCGGCACCGCCGGACTCGGGGTCGCCTCGGTGGCGGGACCGTTTCTCTACGATGCAATGGTGCTGGCGCCGTTCTGGCTCCTCCTGATGTTCTACCGCCGGGAGACCTACGCCCACATCCGCGAAATGGGTTTCCTGGCCGGCCTCTTCGCGCTCGTCGTGCTGCTGACGCACGCGGTGGCCGAGACGTTCCCCGGCCGGCCCGAGCTGCTTCCGATCCCCGCCGCGGTCATCCTGATCGCGATGCTGTATGACGGCCGTACGGCTCTGTTCGCGGCCTCCACGCTCGCCATTCTGCTGGGTGGTCAGCTGGCGCTGCGGGTGAACGACACCCTTTTCTTCGCCCTGGTGGGCGGCGTCGCGGCGGCGGTGAGCGTGCGGATGATCCGGCGGCGACGGCGGCTCTACGTCACCGTGGCCGTGATGTCGTGCGCCTACGCGCTGGCCGCAGTGGCGATCGGGCTCACCGTCGGCTGGACGTCCGAGGCGATGCTGTCGAGCATGCTGGCCGGGGTCATCGCAGCCATCGGGACGACGGCCGTCGCGATGCTGACTCTGCCGCTGGCCGAAAGCATCACCCGGATCACCACCGATCTGACGCTCATCGAGCTGGCCGACCCGTCCCGTCCGCTGCTCCGCCGCCTCGCGCTCGAGGCGCCGGGCACCTGGGCGCACAGCATCGCCATGGCGAACCTGTGCGAGTCCGCCTGCAATGCGATCGGCGCGAACGGGCTCCTGGCCCGGGTGGGCTGCTATTACCACGATGTCGGGAAGCTGAGCCAGCCGCGGTATTTCGTCGAAAATCAGGCTCGCGGCGTGAATCCGCACGATGTGCTCGCGCCGGAGGACTCGGCGGCCATCATCCGCGATCATGTGGTGGACGGCATGCGCATCGCCGAGGAGCACCATCTGCCGCCGGTCGTGCGTGCGTTCATTCCCGAGCACCACGGCACCAACGAGATTCGGTCGTTTCTGGTACGCGCCCGCAACCGGGCGGCCGGACTTCCGATCGACGCCGCGCGGTTTCGCTATCCCGGTCCGCGACCTCGCTCGGCCGAGACCGCGGTGGTGATGCTGGCGGATTCGGCCGAGGCGGCGGTGCGCGCCATCGATCACCCGACGCCCGAAACGGTTCGCCGCGCGGTGGATGAGGTCGTGGCCCAGCGCCTCACCTCCGGCCAGCTGGAGAACGCGCCGCTCACCCTGCGTGACGTCGACCGTGTCAAGGAAGAGTTTGTCCGCGTGATTGCCGGCATGTACCACGCACGGGGCGCCTATCCGCCCCCCTCGGGCGAGCATGTGGTGGTTGTGCGGGGCGCCGAAGGTGCCTGAGGTTTCGGTCGGCGGACGCCGCCTGGCGCTCCCGGCGGTGACGGTGCGCCGCGTCGTGCGCGGAGTGCTGGCCGCCGAGCGCAGCGATACGGCCGTGTCGGTGACCTTCGTGGGCCGCGACGGGATGCGCCGCCTCAACCGGCAGTACAAGGGCCGCGACGAGCCGACCGACGTAATCGCCTTTACGCTCGCGGGCGCGGCGAAGTCGGTCATCGGCGACGTCTACGTGTGCCCCTGGGTCGCCGAGCGGCAGGCACGCGACCACGACGTGCCGGTGCGCCAGGAGTTGATACGCCTGGTGGTGCATGGCGTGCTGCATGTGCTGGGCTACGACCACGGGGAGGGTGCGGCGCGCGCGCGCTCCGGCATGTGGCGGCGGCAGGAGCGTTACGTGGAGCGCTTCAGTTGAGCGCGCTGCATCAGTACGTCGCGCCGATCCTAATGGCGGGATTGACGCTCTGGGCCGCCTGGCTCGCCTTCGCGGCAGAGGCCGATACCGACCTCCCCCGAATGCTCGCCGGGCAGCTCCGCGAGGAGCGCGGCGAGCTTTCGCTTGCCCGGCGCCTGCACGTTGCGCACCTGGCGCTGCTCGCGCTGGCGGGAGTCGCCGCGGGGATCGCGGTCGCCTGGTGGGCCCGGTCGCCGGCTGCGGGGCTGACGCGGCTGCTCATCGCGTCGTGCCTCGTCTGGGCGGTCGGCGATTTGCTGCCTCGTCTCCTTGGCGCGCTGGCGCCCGACCTCGCGGTACCGGCCCGCAAGGCGGCGGCACCCACGCTCGCACCGTTCGGCCCGCTGCTGCGCATTGTGGCGTGGGTCGACGCGCACGGCCGTCGCGGCGCCCCGGAATCGGATCGCCGCGACGGCGGCGCGACGGAGCGTGACATGCTGCTCGGCGTGTTCTCGCTGGCGGACATGACCGTGGCCGAGGTCATGACACCGAGGATCGACGTCGTCTCAGTCGAGCTGTCCGCGACGCGCGCGGAGGTCGTGGCAGTCCTGAGCGCCTCCGAACATGCCCGCCTTCCCGTGTACGATGGCGGCCCCGACATCGTGGCCGGGGTGCTGTACGCCAAGGACATGCTGCCGACACCCGGCGCGGTGGCAGACGTGCGCCCCTGGCAGTCCCTCGTCCGACCGGCCGCCTACGTTCCCGAGGCCAAGCGGCTTGACCGCCAGCTTCGTGATTTCCAGCGGACCGCCGGCCACCTGGCAATCGTCGTCGATGAGTTCGGTGGCACCGCGGGCCTGATCACCCTCGAGGACATTCTCGAGCAGGTCGTCGGCGAGATTCAGGATGAATACGATACCGATGAGGTTGCCGCCATCCAGGCGTTGGGTCCCGAGGGGTGGCGGGTGCAGGGCGGGGCCACGCTGTCTGAGCTCGAGGCCACCCTGGGACACGACTTTGGCCGCGAGGACGTCAGCACGGTGGGCGGCCTGGTCCTCGCCGAGTTCGGCCGGGTGCCGCGCGCCGGCGAGCGGCTCCTGCTTCAGGGGTACGAGCTGACGGTCGAGCAGATTGTGCGCCGACGCGTGCGCCGCGTCGGTGTGCGGCACGCCGCGGCGGCTGCGGGCGTGGGCGCGCACGGCGCGGGGGGCTCATGACCTGGCTCGTCTTTGGCGTCGGCCTGCTGCTGACGGGCTTCGGGGCGACCGCGGGTGCTGCCTTGATGACGGTGAGCCGCCGCGAGCTCACCCGAGTCGTGTCCCGCCGCCTGCGCGGCGCCGGGCCGTCGCTCGGCTGGCTCGCGGACGCCGACCAATACCTCACCTGCGCCTCCGCGACCACATCACTGGGCATCCTGCTGGTTGGCGCGTCGCTGCCCGGCATTGTCGGCGCGTCAGCCCTCCTGCGTTCGACCGCCATGCTCGCGGTCGTCACGGTCGCGTTCGCGCTGATCACGGGCTATCTCATTCCGCGCTGGCTGACGCGGCCGCGAGCCGAGCAGGTCGCCAATCGCGTCCTGCCGGTGATCCGACCGTGGTCGACACTTCTTGGTCTGGTATTGCCTGCCCGGCCGCGAGGACGCCCGCATGATCTTCGGTCGATCTGGCGCGAGGGCGCGGCCGGCGGGCTCGGTTCCGACGAGGAGTTCCAGATGATCGGCGGGGTCATGACCTTCACGCAGCGTCAGGTACGTGAGGTCATGACGCCCCGCACCGATATTGTGGCCGTCGAAGAGGGCGCATCGCTGGCTGACATTTCCGTGGTGTTCGCAGAGAGCGGGTACAGCCGGATCCCGATCTACCGCGGAACGCTCGACGAAATTGTCGGGATGCTGCATGCCTTCGACCTGTTCAAGCTGCGCCCCGGGCAGCCGCTCCCGGTGCGGCCGATCACGATCGCCCCCGCCACGCGGAGCTGCGGGGACCTGCTCCTGGACATGCAGCGTGAGCGCCGGCACCTCGCGGTCGTCATTGATGAATTCGGTGGCACGCTGGGGATCGCGACGCTGGAGGATCTCCTCGAAGAGCTCGTCGGCGAGATTTTCGACGAGCACGACGGAAAGCTGCCGGCCGACTCGTCCGCTCGCGTCACCCTCATCGAGGCGGACAGCATGACCAGCATCGAGGAGGTGGAAACAGGTCTCGACGTCCGGCTGCCCCGGCGCCGCGCCACGACGCTCGCGGGGTTGGTCGCCGAGCTGGCCGGGCGGATCCCCTCGGCCGGGGAGCGGTTCCAGTTGGGCTCGCTTGAGGTAGACGTGCTCCAGGCGTCGCCAGTACGGGTGGAGCGGCTGCTGGTTCGACGCGCCGCCACCACGACGCACACGCTGGGCGACGCCGTCTCGTGAGCGCGCCGCCGTTCGACGTCAATTCCATGGTCGAGCTGGTACGCTCCGGTGGCATCGAAGCGTTCATCCAGCGCGCGTACGACCTGGAGCCGGCCGATCTGGCCGATGTGCTCGCCGTGCTCGACGACGACGAGCGGGTTCGCGTCGTCCAGTTTCTCCCGCCCGAGCTGTCGGGCCAGGCCCTCGTGGAAATGCCCGATGCGGAGCATGCCGAGGACACGCTCGCGGCACTCGATCCGGGGCAGGCGGCCGGCATCGTCGACGAGCTGGAGGACGATGACGCGGCCGACCTGATCGGCGAGCTCGACCCGCGGACCCAGGAATACATTCTTTCGGAGTTGCAGGACCGGGCCGAGGTCGACCGGCTGCTCCGCTACGACGAGGAGACGGCCGGCGGGAGGATGACGACGCACCTGGTGAAGGTGCTCGATACCGATTCGGTCGGCGAGGCGCTGGAGGAGATCCGGCGGCAAAGCGAGGAGGTCGAGGACTTCTATCAGATTTTCGTGGTGGATGAGGCGGATCGGCTGGTCGGCACCCTCCCGCTCAAGGGTCTCGTGACCAGCGCGCCCGCCCGTTCCATCCGCGAGTTTCTGGAGGAGGCGGATATCCGGGTTTCTCCGGACGTCGACCAGGAGGAGGTGGCGCGCCTCATGGCCAAATACAACCTCGCCAGCATTCCGGTGGTCGAGCCGTCCGGGCGCCTGATTGGCCGCGTCACCTTCGACGACGTGACCGACGTCGCCGAAGCGGAGGCGACCGAGGACCTGCTCAAGTTCGGTGGCGTGAGCGGCGCCGAAGAGCTCAGCGCCCACTGGCTTCCGGCGGTCCGGAGCCGGCTGCCGTGGCTGCTGATCAATCTGATGACGGCGTTTGTCGCGAAGGGCGTGATCGATGCCCAGCAGGACGTGGTGCGTCAGCTGCCGCTGATCGCGGCCTGGCTCGGCGTGATCGCCGGCATGGGCGGCAACGCGGGAACGCAGGCGCTGGCCGTCACCGTGCGGCGGCTCGCGCTTGGCCTCATCGCGCCGGGCGACGCGAAGCGGATCATCCTGAACGAGCTCCTGGTCGGCGCCATCAATGGGGTCGCCAACGGCGCCGTCGTCGCCGCGGTGGCCGTCTTCACCCACGCGGGCACCGCCATCCTCGGTCTCGTCGTGGGACTCGCGATGGTCGGCAATCTGATCGTGGCGGGCGCCTCGGGTGCGCTGATCCCGCTGCTGCTTCACCGCCTGAAGGTGGACCCCGCGATCGCGTCATCCATCTTCGTGACGACGTTCACCGACGTCTTTGGATTCGGCCTCGTCCTGCTGCTGGCCCGCCTGCTGCTCCTGCCCTGATGCGCGCCCTGGTCGTGCTGATGCGTCTGTTCCCGTTCGTCGTCGCGTTTGTGCGCGACCGGCGCCGCTTCATCCTGTTCGGCCGGGGCGCGCGGCGGTCGGATGCGCATCACCGCCGCCGAGCCGAACGGCTGACGCGCGCCCTCGCCGACCTGGGCCCCACGTACATCAAGCTGGCGCAGGTCCTCGGCGCCCGCGCCGACATTCTGCCGGAACCCTACCTCACCGCCATCGGAACGCTCAGTGATCGAGTCCCGCCGCTCGCCTCCGGCGTGGCCGAGACGGTGCTCCGTCAGGAGCTCGGGCGCGATATCGCCGAGGTGTTCGACCGGTTCGACAGCGAGCCGCTGGCGGCCGCCTCGCTGGGTCAGGTCCACCGGGCGTCGTACGGGGGACGGGAAGTGGTCGTGAAGGTGTTGCGACCCGGTGTCGAGGAGCTGGTGCAGCAGGATCTCGCCGTGTCGTTCCGGCTGCTGTTCATCCTGAACGTACTGTTTCCCAATCATCACGTTCGGGCGTTGTCCGCCATCGTCAGCGAGTTCGCGAAGCGGATCTGGGGCGAGCTCGATTTCCGCGAAGAGGCGCGCAATGCCGAAGCGCTGCGCCGCAACTTCGCGGCCGAGCCGCGCGTCGTCATCCCGTCGGTCGTGAGCGAGCTGACGCACCGCCGGGTGCTGGTGCTCGAATACATCGAGGGCACCCGCATCGACCGCCTGCACGACCGCCTCGCGTCCGGTGAGCTGACACTGCCCCCGCTGCTGCATACGATCATCGACGCGTACATCAAGATGATGCTCGAGGACGGGGTCTTCCACGCGGACCCCCACCCGGGCAACCTGCTGGTGGACCCGGCCGGCCGACTGGTGCTGCTGGACTTCGGCATGGTGCTGCGCGTCGAGCGGGAAACGCAGGCCCGCCTGGTGCGTACGGTGCTCGCGGCCGTCCGGCGGGACGTGGACGGCGTGATCAACGGATTCTACGAGCTGGGGATCCTCGACCCGGACGTCGATCGCAGCACGGTGCGGGACGCCGCGCGCCATCTCATGGCGATTTCGCTCCAGGACGATCTCTCTCCGCGCCAGGTGCAGCATCTCGTGGAGCAGATCCTCCGCACGTTCTACGACTGGCCCCTCATGCTTCCGTCGGATTTCGTGTACTTCGGCCGCGCGGCGGTCCTGGTCGAGGGGATCGGGCTTCGCTACGACCCGAATTTCAACGCCATCGCGGCTGCGCGCCCCGTGGTGGAGCGCGCCGCTGCGCGGCTCATCAGCGGCCTCGGCGATGGCGACGGGGCGGGGAAGCTGCTGGATTGGGGTCTCGAAGCGGCTGGTGCACTGCGCACGCTGCGCGATCTGGTGCAGCGGGTCGAGCGCGATGAGCTCCGGGTAAAGTGGCATCCGCGTGATACGCTCGAGCTGCAGCGGTTCCTCGCCCAGCAGGTCCGGCGCGCGCTGCTCGGCCTGTTCGCGCTCACCATCGCGCTGGTCACCAGCGTCGTCTACCTTGGCACGCGCCGCCTCGGTGTGCTCATCGGCGGCCTTTGCCTCGCCTTCGGCATGTTTCTCGTCATCTTCATCCTCCCGAGCCACCTCTTTCAGAATCCGCTCCGGTTCCGCCGGCGCTAGCCCGAAGCAGCGGCGTCAGACCCGGCGCCTCGGGAGCCCCCACCGCTGGATCATTCTCGTCAGGGTCCGACGTGAAATGCCCAGCAGCCGTGCCGCCGCTTCCCGGTTACCGCCGGTTCGCTCGAGCGCGCGAAGCACGTGCAGGCGCTCGATCTCGGGCATCGGCAGAAACTCCCCTGACGGTCCGTCGTACCCCGACGATGCCGAGGACACAGGCACCGCCGCGCCGAGCGCGTCGCGTACCTCGGGCGGAAGATGCTCCGGCCCGACGACGTCCTGCTCCACCAGGACTAGGGCGCGCTCCAGGACGTTCTGCAGCTCGCGCACGTTTCCGGGCCACGAGTACGCGAGCAGCATATGCTGCGCTTCGGCATCGACCGCCACGAGTTCGCGGCCGTGCCGGGCGCCAAGCGTGCGGAGAAAGTGGTCGATCAGCAGCGGAATATCCTGCGTGCGTTCCCGCAGCGGGGGGAGGGCGAGCGTGACGACCTTGAGGCGGTAGTAGAGGTCCTCGCGGAACCGACCTTCGCGCACCAACGCGGCGATGTCACGATGGGTGGCCGCGATGATGCGCACGTCGACGGGGATCGGAGTCTCCGAGCCGACCGGCACGATTTCGTGCTCCTGCAGCGCCCGGAGCAGGCGAGCCTGCAGCGCCGGCGAAATGTCGCCGATCTCGTCGAGGAACAGGGTACCGTGGTCGGCCTCGCGGAACAGACCTGTGCGCGCACCGGCCGCGCCCGTGAAAGCGCCGCGCACATGACCAAACAGCTCACTCTCGAGGAGCCCCTCCGCCAGGGCCGAGCAATTGACCGCGACGAAGCGGCGGTCGCGGCGCTCGCTGTACTGATGCAGCGTTCGCGCGATCAATTCCTTCCCCGTCCCGGTCTCACCGAACACCAGCACCGTGGCCTGAGACGACGCCGCACGGGCCAGCGTCTTCATCACGTCGATGATGGCGGGGCTGTGGCCCACCAGCGGGATCCGTTCGCCCTCGGAGGCATCCGGCCGGGGCGCCGCGGCGCGATCCCGTCGCACGGACGCCTGGTGGCGCCGGTCAAGAGCGCGTGCCAGCGTCTCCCGCAGTGCCGCGATATCATACGGCTTGCTGACGAAATCGTAGGCGCCGGCGCGAATCGCTTCGCCGGCGGTCGCCGCGTCGCCGAACGCGGTCAGGACGATCACGACGGCGTCCGGCTGGCGCTCCCGCACCATCCGGAGCAGGTCGAGGCCGCTGCGCTCCGGCATCCGGAGATCGGTGAGCACCGCGTCGAATGCGCCGGGCTGGCCAAGGCGGCGCAACGCTTCGTCGACCGACAGCGCGGTCACCACGTCGTACGCCTCGCGCTCGAGGATCTCGGCGAGCAGCCGGCATGCGGCCTCGTCGTCGTCCACCAGCAACAACCGCCCGCGAGTTCGGTTGTCCTGTTTCATCAGGCCGGAAGGGTGAGACGCCACCGTGTGCCTTGCGTGGAAGGCACATGCTCGAGGTCGCCGCCCAGCGCGCGCGCCAGCTGGCGGCTGACCGACAGTCCAAGCCCCGTTCCCGACTCGCCCTTGGTCGTGGAGAACGGCTGGAACAGGCGCCGCCGCGCATCGTCGGCCAGCCCGGGGCCGTCATCCGTCACCTCGAGAAAGGCCACGCGCTCACCCCCGCCCGTCGTCACGGTGACATGCTGCCCTGGCGCGAGGGCCTCGATGGCATTCTTGAGCAGGTTCAGCAGGATCTGCTCCACCAGCTGCGGGTCGCAGAGGGACCGGGCCGGCGCATCCCCGGCCGAGCTCCGCGCCCGGACGGCGACGACGCCGGCATCGGTGAACGCCGGCTCCAGGAACCGGAGCATGCGTGCCGACACGTCGTCGAGGTCGGTCGGCTGCACCGCCGGGGTGGGCCAGGTGCCCCGCTCCAGCCCCGCTCGTACGATGCCCGCGACCCGTTCAACCTGCGTGAGCAGCATGCGCACCCGTTCGGCCGGCTCGGTCTGGCGCGCCGCGACGAGGTCGTCGCGCAGCAGCTGCAGGTGGCCGTTGACGGTGTTGAGTGGCGTCCCGATCTCGTGGGCCAGCCCGGCGGCGGTCTGCTTGACCAGCGCAAGCCGCTCCAGGCTCCGGGCATGATCCTCAAGTGAGAGCAGAGCCGCTCGCGCCGCGCTCTCGCGCTCGCGTGCGGCGAGCGCCTGCCGGAGCTCGTTGTAGCGACGGGCCAAAGTGCGGAACTCTGCCGGCCCAAGTTCCGGAGCCGCCGGAGCGCCCCGCGCGCCACCGTGGGCTTCTGCCATGGCACCCCCAAGCGCCATGAGCGGCCGTCCGACCCATCGTGCCGAGATCAGGGCGACGCCGACCGCGACCAGGAGCGCGGCGACGATGGCCACGAAGTAGGCACGCTGACGCTCGAGGCGTGCCCATTCACTGAGCCGCCGCGTGGAGAGGCGGACGTCGGCTACGGCGGGGGCGCGCGACGTTCCGAACGGCACGGCGACGTGCCAGCCGGGATCGGGTCCGTCGTGGTAATGCACCTCCATCATGCCCCGGCTGAGCGCGGCGGAGTCGGCCAGATCCGGCGTGGGCGGGACCGGGCCAGTGCCCGCGCGCACCTGCCGCGGTGCAGTGGACGTCCCGAGCGTTGCCCACGCCCTCGTCTGCGTCTGACGGTTGCCCTCCCAGTCGCGGAGTCCTTCCGCGACTGCGGCTGGATCGCCGGTGGGTGCCGCGCGCCCGAGATATGCGGCCAGCGCGTCAGCCAGCGCGACCGCCTCCTGACGCAGGTCGTCCTGGCGGCTCCGCTCCGACCACGAAAGCGCGACTTCGGTCGCGCCGACGATGAGCAGCAGGGCCAGGCACGCGGTGAGTGCCGCCAGCCGAAGTGGGAGTCCCATCACACGCTCATGCCGCCACCGCCGGCGCACGCAGCGCGCGCTCCGGTCGCATCGAATGAATCGTCAGCACGAGGCCGCCGGCAAGGAGGACGGGCAGTATCTGGACCCCCTGCAGGAGAAACGAGGCGGCGACCGCAGGTGCCGCGGGCAGGGCCATGCGCAGCGCGGCGATCGCGAATGCCGCCTGCAGCACGCCGACGTTTCCGGGGGTGAGTCGCAGCAGGCCGCCGAGGTTGGAGAGGATCAGCGCGGCGAGCGACAACCCGAGGGCTTCGGGCAGCGCGACGGCGCGGCAGGCGGCGTAATATGCGGCCCATTGCGCGATCCAGCTGAGCGCAGCCAAGCCCAGCGCCCCGCGGGTCGCTCGCTCCCCCATGGCGCTCGCGAGCTTCGGCGCCACACGGCGCATGATCGCTGGACGTGACCCGACCGCGGCGATGCAGAGCAGCGCGATCGCCGCAGCGCGGAGCGTGCGGGTCCAGGCGGCGTCCGGCAGCAGCGCGGACCCGCCCGCCACCAGTGCGATGAGGCTGATCGCCTCGAGCATGCGCGCGGCCACGACGCCCGCCGTCGCCGTCCGCAGTGGGATCGGCTCCCGCGCCACCAGGAATTTCAGTCGCACCGCTTCTCCGGTCACCGAAGGGCCCACCGAGCCCGCAGCCGCGCCCAGAATCGTGGCGCCGATCGAACTGCCGAGCCGCAGCGGTCCGGCGCGACGAATCAGCAAATGCCAGGAGGCGCCCTTCGCGACGAGCGAGATCAGGTTTACGATGGCCGCCGCCACCAGCCATCCGGAATTCGCCCGCGCGAGCGAGTGGCCCGCTTCCCGCCAGGGGAAGTGGATCGCTGCATAGGCGAGCGCCGCGGCGCCGACGACGGCAACGGCGACGGACCATGCCCGCTTCATTTCGTCAGCAGCTCCGCCAGGGGCCGGATCCGGTAACCGGCGTTCCGGATGTCCGCGATGATTCCCGGAAGCGCGGCCGCGGTCTGCATCCGGTCGCCGGTCGGGTCGTATCCGTCACCGTCATGCAGAAGCAGGATTGCGCCGGGCCGGAGCTGCGTCCGGACCCGGCGGCGAATTTCCTCGGCTCCGGGGCGGGCCGAATCCCATACGCCGAACGTCCAGCCGAATACGTCGTATCCGAATCTGGCTGTTGCCCGCCGGACGAACGGATTGCGGTAGCCGTGCGGAGCCCGAAAGGCCCGCGGAGTCACCCTGGCATATTCCAGGACCGCCTCGTGGGCGGCGGCAAGTTCACGCCCGATCCGACCGGGTCCGTGACGATGGAGCTTCACGTGGGTGTCGGTGTGATTCCCGACCAGGTGACCGGCCGCGGCCGCCGCGGCGGCAAGGCTCGGCGAGCGGCGGACGAATGTGCCCACCATGAAGAACGCCGCCGTGACGTCCAGGCGTGTAAGGCACTCGAGAATGACTGGCGTCGCCCGCTCGTTGGGGCCGTCGTCGAAGGTCAGATACACGGAGCGCTCCCGGGGTCCGCTGCCGATCACCGGGCCAAACAGGCGGGAGTTGGGCTCGTAGGCCCCGTACGCGAGCGTGGCGAGACCGGCGGCGCCGAGCGCCGCGGCGGTGCCCAGCTCGATGGCGCTCACGCCACTGACCGGTACACGTCGAGCACGCGCTCGGCCACCACCGGCCAGGCGAAGCGCAGCGATTTCTCCCGGCCGGCGCACCCCATCCGCTGCCGCCTCGGCGCGTCGGGAATCAGCTGAAGGACGGCGCCGGCCCACGCCGCTGGTTCACCCTTGGGCACCAGCATCGCCTCCGCGCCGCCGTCCACCAGCTCGCGGAAGCCGATGATGTCGCTCACGAGCATCGGCGTGCCGCAGGCCATCGACTCAAGCAGCGTAATGCCGAACGACGCCTTGGTCGTCGGGCACAGATAGAGGTCGGCGGTCGCGTAGTGGTGCGGTCGGTCGCCGTTCACGTAGCCGATGAACTCCACGTGATCCACGACCGGGCGCGCCAGCCGCTCGTAGACGTTGCGCAGCGGCCCATCGCCGGCGACGATTAGACGCGCCTTCGGGTGGTCGGCGAGAATACGGGGCATGGCCCTCAGCACCGTGTCCAGCCCGTTCCGCGGGTCGAGCCGGCCGAGGAAGAGCAGCTGCGGCGCGTCGAGCCCGTCCCCGCGCCCCGCGGGACGAAAGACGTCCGTATCGATGCCGTTGGGGATGACGTGCCAGTTGGTCCTGAAGTATCGTCCGTGGGCGGCGATGACCGGCTCGCTCACCGCGATCGCCGCGGCGTAGGCGTCGAGCCGCCGCTGCAGGGGCTGGCGGAAGATCCGGTATAGCGCGGACTGGGGAAACCAGGAGTGAAAGGTTCCGATCACCGGAATGTCGAGCGCATGCGCCGCGGCCGGGGCGGCCAGTCCGAGGGTCGGCGCGAGCGGCCCATGGGTGTGAACGATGTCGATCCGTTCGTTGCGGAACAGGTCTCGCAGCTGAGCCTGCAGCCGCCAGCCGGTGGTCACGCGCGCGAAGGAGCCGCTGCTGTATATCATCCGGCTGGTGCCGATCCGGCGGACGAACGGCTCGTCATGACTCCGGTCACCCATCTCGGAAGTCACCACGAAGACCTCGTGTCCGAGGCGTCGGAACGCGAGCGCGAGATTGTGCACATGCTCGGTCACGCCACCAAGATGCGGGTAGTAGAACTCCGTGACCAGAGCGATGCGCATCGAATGCCCGCCGGCGAAGGTGACCGAAGTGCACCGGCAGTCGCGGTGCATCGACGGCACCCAAAGGCAAGTTCGACGCCAACGCGCGGCGGCCCCGATGTCCGGCGTGGCGGGGCGAATGCCCTTGCGGCGACGACACGGGTGACACCTTGGCCCATGGGCGGCAGTGCGTGAGACATTCTGGCGGAGACGAACGACAGCATGAGCATTCAGCACATCATGGAGCAGCACGGCACGGTGGCGGTCTTCCTCGGCGCCGCACTCGAGGGCGATCTGTCACTGGTGCTGGCCGGGGTGGTGGCGCACCTCGGCTTCTTCCCGCTGCCGCTGGCGATCGCCTGCGGCGCCGCCGGCAGCCTGACCTCGGACTGCCTCTGGTACGCGCTGGGTCGCTGGCGGGGACCCCGTTTTCGCGCGGGGGCCGTCTACCGCCGCTTCGGGCCGCAGGTCGAAAAGCTGGCCCGCCGGCTGGGTGTCTGGCAGCTGCTGACGGCCCGGTTCGTCTACGGGACCAAGAATGCATCCATGGTGTTCTGGGGGCTGCACGGCCTCGAGCTCCGTCGCTTCATTCCGATCGATGCCGTCGGCTGCCTCCTGGGGACGGCGGCGTTCGTGTCGCTCGGGTACGCACTGGGCGGAAGCGCGGACGTGCTGATCGGCCGGGTCAAGCGGGTCGAGTACCTGCTGCTCGCCGGTGTGATCGTGGGGATCCTGGTGCTCGTCTTCATCAAGTACGTGCTGCGGCGCAAGCGCATCGTTCCCGCCGCGATTGATCCCGGGCCCGACCCCGCGCCCTAGCTTGCTCCCCGCCACGGCCCCAGCGACCTTTCATCGCATGGATGCCGACCGTCTTCTCCCCGATCTGCAGGCCGGCAATACCGCAGCGCTCGCGCGGGCCATCTCCGTGGTGGAGAACGGCCGCGCCGGCTTCGAGCGGCTGCTGGCAGCGATACATCGTGAGCTCGGCCGCGCCCGCCGCATTGGTATCACGGGGCCGCCAGGCGCCGGCAAGTCGACCCTGGTGGAACGGCTGGTCGCGGTGTACCGGTCGCAGGAGCTCCGCGTCGCCGTAGTGGCGGTCGATCCCACCAGCCCGTTTACCGGCGGCGCGCTGTTGGGCGACCGCATCCGGATGGAATCCGTCGCGCTGGATCGGGACGTCTACATCCGTAGCATGGCGACCCGCGGCTCGCTCGGCGGCCTCGCCATGACGACGCGCGAAGTGTGCGACGTGCTCGACGCGGCTGGCTTCGATCGCATCATCATTGAGACGGTCGGCGTCGGCCAGTCGGAGCTGGATGTCGGACGGATGGCGGACAGCACCGTGCTCGTGCTGGTGCCCGAGTCGGGTGACGGGATCCAGACGCTCAAGTCCGGCATTATGGAGATCGCCGACATCTTCGTGGTGAACAAGGCCGACCGGCCCGGGGCGGACAAACTGCGATCCGAAATTGAAGTCACGCTCGGGATTCGCCGGGGAAACGCGCTTCGAAACGTGCCGGCGCATCACGGCGCGCTGTCGGTCAAGCGGGTAAGGCAGAGCGACGGACCCCAGGGCGAGGATGGCAGCTGGACGCCACCAGTGGTGCTCGCGACCGCCGCCAGGGGGGACGGCGTCGCGGAACTGGCGGAGCGGTTGGAGCAGCATCACACCTGGCTCGCCGCGTCCGGCGGGCTCGAGGGGCGCCGCCGCCGCCGGCATCGGGAGCGGACGCGTGAGGTGGTGGACCGTGCCACGCGTCGCTGGGTCTGGGATGAAGCGCACGCCGAGCGTCTGATCGATGAGCGGCTCGACGACATCGTCGCCGGCCGGGTCAGTCCGTACGAAGTCGCGGCTGACGTCGTGGATGGCCTCAAACAGGGTGAACGGGTATGACGATGCCGGCAACCGGCGGCGACGGCCTGGCCGACCAGATGGCCGCGCAGCAGCGGGAGCTGGAGGAGCTGCGGGCGGAAGTGCGGGCCTGGCGTGCGCACGCGGACCGCCTGCCGGTGCGCGACGACAGCGACTTCACGACCGTGTCCGACTCGGTCGTCGAACCGGTCTACACACCGCTCGATCTCGCGCCCGACCTGTGGAACGCGACGAAGCTGCCGGGCGAGTTTCCCTACACCCGCGGCGTGCACCCGACCATGTATCGCGGCCGGCTCTGGACCATGCGCCAGTTTGCCGGCTTCGGCACCGCGGACGATACCAACGAGCGCTACAAGTTCCTGCTGTCGCGCGGCCAGACCGGGCTGTCGGTGGCGTTCGATTTCCCCACCCTCATGGGGTACGACTCGGACCATCCGCGCTCCGAGGGAGAGGTCGGCAAGTGCGGCGTAGCGATCTCGAGCCTGGCGGACATGGAGGCGCTGTTCGACGGGATTCCGCTCGACCAGGTCTCGACGTCGATGACCATCAACGGCCCCGCGGCCATGCTGTTCTGCTTCTACGTGGCCGCCGCCGAGCGCCAGGGGGTGGCCCCGGCCCAGCTGCGCGGCACAATTCAGAATGACATCCTCAAGGAATACATGGCGCAGCACGCCTGGATCTATCCGGCGGAGCCTGCGCTGAAGGTCATCGTAGACATGTTCGAATGGGCTGCGGAGCACACGCCGCAGTGGAACACCATCTCGATCAGCGGCTATCACATCCGCGAGGCGGGCTCCACGGCGGCGCAGGAGCTGGCCTTTACGCTGGCCAATGGCTTCTGCTACGTGGAGCACGGCGTGGCGCGCGGGCTCGACGTGGACCAGTTCGCGCCGCGCCTCTCGTTCTTCTGGGATGTGCACAACGATTTCTTCGAGGAGATCGCCAAGATGCGCGCGGCCCGGCGCATCTGGGCGCGTCACCTCCGGGAGCGATTCGGCGCCAGGGACCCGCGCAGCTGGAAGATGCGATTCCATTGCCAGACCGCCGGCGTGACCCTGCAGGCGCAGCAGCCGCAGAACAACATCGTTCGGGTGGCGTATCAGGCCATGGCGGCGGCGCTCGGCGGCACCCAGTCGCTGCACACCAACGCGTTCGATGAGACGCTCGCCCTGCCGACCGAGGCGTCGGTTCGGATCGCGCTGAGGACCCAGCAGGTGCTGGCGTATGAGACCGGGGTCGCCAACGTGGCGGATCCGCTCGGTGGCAGCTACTACGTGGAAGCGCTGACCGACGCGATGGAGCGGGAAGCCGAAGCGCTCTTCGCCGAAATCGACGCCCAGGGCGGCGTGGTGGCCGCGATCGATTCGGGCTGGTTCCAGCGGCAGATCGCACAGTCGTCCATGCGGTTCCAGGGGGAGGTCGAGCAGCGGCGCCGGCTGATCGTTGGCATGAACGAATTTGTGGAGGAGGCCGAAGGGCCCGTCGACATCCTGAAGGTGGGCGACGAGGCTGAGCGTTCGCAACGGCGGCGACTCGCCGCGCTGCGCGTATCCCGCGACGCCGAGCGCGTCGCCACCTGCCTCGAGGCGCTGCGTTCCGCGGCGGCTGAGGGGCGCAACGTCATTCCTGCCATGCTGGACTGCGCGCGCGCCTACTGCACGCTGTTCGAGATCCGGCATGTGCTGGAGCAGATATATGGGAGCTACCGTGAGCCCGTCTTCTTCTGATACGACCGCCCGCCGCCGCCCCCGTTCGCCCGCCAGCGGCGCGCCGCGTGCTTCCGGATCCCCGGTGCAGGCGGCGTTGTCCCGCCTCACACACATTTCAGCGGCCCCGCATCAGGTCGTCTCCTGCTACCTCAAGCTGGAACCGAGGGACCGGTCCCGCGGCAAGTACCTCATCAAGCTGAAGAACCGCATTCGGGCGGTGGAGCAGGGACTGGGTCGCCTTGCCCTGCCTCGGGCCATCGGCGATGCCGTGCTGCGGGACCTCGGACGGATCCAGAAGCAGCTGCAGAATCCGGCGATGCTGCCGGCCACCCAGGGCGTCGCGGTGTTCGCATGCGAGGGCATCGGGCTGTTCGAGCTCGTCGCGCTCCCGGTAGTGCATCGCTCCCGGCTCGGGATCGACACCACGCCGCTGGTTCGTGAACTGGCCTCGGTCGAGGATGAGTTCGGGCGGCTGCTGACGGCCGTCGTCGATCGCACCAGCGCGCGGTTCTTCGAGGTCACCGCCTTCGATACGCGGGAGCTGCCCGGGCTGAGGAGCGCCAGCACCCGGGGCAGCCGTTTCCGCGGCGACCAGAACGGTCCCGGCTGGGGTGAGCACACCTACAACAATCGGATCCGCGAAGAGAAGCAGCGGCATTTTGAGGCGGTGGCCCGCCAGCTCTTTACGTTGGATCGCGGCCACCCGGCCCACGGAATCGTGCTCGCGGGTACCGGGACCGAGGCGGCGGCAGTCCAGCCATTCCTCCATTCCTACCTCACCGAACGCCTCATGGGCAGCGTGAAACTCAGTCCGAAGGACGTCACCACGGCCACGGTCCATCAGGCGACGCTCGCGGTGCGTGAGGCGTACGAGCGCGCGACCGAGCGGCATGTGGTGGAGGAGGCCGTCGAGCGGCTGGGTGAAGGCTGGGCGGTCAACGGGGTCGCCGATACGCTGAAGGCCTTGGGCCGCGGCCAGGTGCGCGCGCTGCTGGTGCACGGCGATGCGTCCATGCCCGGCGTCCGCTTTGCCGATACGGGCGCGCTGGGACTGGAGGCCCGGGACGGTCGCGGGCAGGGCACCGCGATTCCGGTACTCGACGTCGTGGATGATGCGATCGAGGAAGCGCTCCGCCAGCATGTGGACGTCAACGTCGTCTATGAGCCGGATGCCTGTGCGCAGATCGACGGACTCTCGGCGCTTCTCCGCTTCCGGTGACCACCCTTCAAGCCGGCTCCTTCGCCGGAGGCACCCGCGATGACGCCAGCTGAGCCCCGGTCCCGTCACCTCACCCGGCCGAGTCGCGTGCTCGTGGCCAAGCCCGGCCTCGATGGTCACGACCGCGGCGCCAAGGTCGTGGCGGCGGCGCTCCGTGACGCCGGCATGGAAGTGATCTACACCGGGCTGCATCAGACACCCGAGATGATCGCGACCGCGGCGGTGCAGGAAGACGTCGATGTCGTCGGCCTGTCCATCCTCTCCGGCGCGCACATGACGCTCTTTCCCCGCGTCCGCCAGCTGCTGGAGGAAAACGGCCGGGCCGACGTCCTCGTCACCGGCGGAGGGATCATTCCCCGCGAAGACATGGACGCGCTCGAGGCGTTGGGTGTCGGCCGGCTGTTCGGCCCCGGCACTCCGACGGCCGAGCTCATAGACTACATCGAGTCATGGGCCGCAACCAATATCGAGGCTTGAGGTTACGGCCATGACCACTGCCGCGACCACGAGCCGCGCGAATCGGCTCCGGCAGCTCACGGACGAGTATGCCGCGGTCGCAGCCCGGCTGCGGGAAGGCGGCGGCGCGACTCGCGCCGAGAAGATGCGGCAGCAGGGGAAGCTGGCGCCGCGGGAGCGCGTCGAGCGTCTGCTGGACAGCGGCACGCCCTGGCTCGAGCTCGGCCTGCTGGTGGCCTACGATCAGTACGACGGGCAGGCGCCGGGGGCCGGCGTAATCACCGGCGTCGGCACGGTCGAGGGCCGTGAGGTCGTCGTGGTCGCGAACGACTCGACCGTGAAGGCGGGATCCTGGTGGCCCGAGACCATCCGCAAGATCCTGCGGGCACAGGAAGTCGCGATGCGGCAGCGGATCCCGATCATCTACCTGGTGGACAGCGCGGGGGTGAACCTGCCCTATCAGGGCGGCGTCTTTCCGGGACAGTACGGTGCGGCCCGCATCTTCTACTACAACTCGATCATGCGGCGCTACCTGCGTGTTCCGCAGATCAGCGCGGTCATGGGCAGCTGCATCGCGGGCGGCGCGTACCTCCCGGCGCTGTCCGACGTGATCTTCATGGTGGACGGCACCAGCTTCATGGGACTGGGCGGACCCAACCTGGTCAAGGGCGCCACCGGCCAGACGATCGATGCCGAGACCCTTGGCGGCGCCGTGACGCATACCGAGGTGAGCGCCGTGGCCCATTATCGGGCCGCCACCGACACCGACTGCCTCGTCGCCATCCGGGAGTACGTGGGCCGGCTGCCGACCATCTCCGGACTCACGCAGCGACTCGCCCCGCCTGTCGCGGCGTCGCGCCCCGCTTCCGAGCTCTACCAGCTGCTGCCGCACGATCACCGGCTCTCCTACGACATGCGCCACGTGCTCGACTGCGTGCTCGACGCCGGCGCCCTCACCGAATTCCAGCCGAACGTCGCGCGCGAGATGCTCTGCGGCCATGCGCGCATCGAAGGGTGGCCGGTGGCGGTCATCGCCAATCAGCGCGGGCTCATAAAGGGCAAGGCGGGGGAGCGGCCACGGTTCGGAGGGATCATCTACGCGGAAACGGCGGAGAAGGTGGCTTACTTCATCGAGACCGCGAGCCGCGAGCGGCTGCCGATCCTCTTCGTGCAGGACGTGAGCGGATTCATGGTCGGCCCCGAGGCGGAGCACGCGGGCATCATTCGCGCCGGCGCCCACTGGGTCGAGGCGATGGCCACGGCCGTCGTGCCGAAGATCGTTCTCACCGTCAACCATGCCTCGGGCGCGGGCTACTACGCGATGGCCGGGCAGGGCTTCGATCCGGACTTCATCCTCTCCTGGCCGACCGGCCGCATGGCCGTCATGGAAGGGGAGTCCGCCATCATGGCCGTTCACGGGCCGGAGATCGATCGCGCGCAGCGTGCAGGTGCCGAGCTGCCGCCTGCTGTACGCGACGCGGTGGACTCGATGCGCGCGGATTACGAGCTCCAGCTCGATGCCAAGTACGCCGCGGCGCGCGGTTTCGTCGATGCCATCGTCACCCCGGAGGAGACGCGCGACATGCTGGCATTTACCCTGCGGATCGCGGCGAACTATGCCGGGCCGCATCTGGGTCCGTTCGTGCTTCCGCCG
This sequence comes from Gemmatimonadales bacterium, assembly GCA_038321865.1. GTDB lineage: Bacteria > Gemmatimonadota > Gemmatimonadetes > Gemmatimonadales > GWC2-71-9 > JAICUF01. The sequence goes on along the minus strand of JBBQFH010000001.1, from coordinate 118,441 downwards.
CTCGACGCGGCCGCCCCCCGGTAGGAGTCCCCTTGGCCCGACTGTTCCCGCTTTCGCTGGTCTCGATCGCCGCCGCCTTCGGCTGCGCCGCCGCCGCCCCGGCCCCCGCGCCCAAACCGAACATGGACCCGGGGGCGCTGCCCCCGGCCGAAAGCGCGGCGCGGCGCGACTCGTCGGCGATGCCTGCGGCGCCGCCGCCGTCGGCACCGCCGGACGAGGCGTTTCGGAACGGCTGGATGCCGCTCGGCGAAACCGGGGTCGATGCGTTCATCCGGACCCACCCGACATTCGACGGCCGCGGCGTCCTGATCGCCGTGCTCGACAGCGGCATCGATCCCGGCATCGCCGGCCTGGGTCGTACCTCCACCGGCGAGCGCAAGGTGCTCGATCTGCGCGATTTTTCCCGCGAGGGACTGGTCGTACTGACGCCGCTGAGCCCGCGGGGAGATACCGTCCAAGTCGGTGGCCAACGGCTGGCCGGATTCGGCCGTGTCGCGGCGCTCGCAAGCGGCAGCCGCAGCTTTGGTGGCGTCCTCCGGGAGCTGCCGCTCGGCGAAGCGCCGGCCGCGGACGTCAACGGTAATGGGAGTGTCGGTGACTCGCTGCCGGTCGTCGTCGCACTCGCCAGCGACGGGTGGGTGCTGTTCGCCGACACGGACGGTGACGGTTCCCTGGCCAATGAGCGGCCGATCCACGACTACCTCACGGGGCACGACACCTTCGCGTGGTCGACGGCGGGAAGACCCGCGCCGCTGAACATCGCCGTCAACTTCGCCGATGCCGGCGAGGCCAGCCCGCCGACGCTGGATCTCTTTTTCGATACGTCGGGTCACGGGTCGCACGTCTCGGGGATTGCGGCTGGCCATGACATGTACGGGATCCGGGGATTCGACGGCGTGGCACCAGGCGCCTTCCTCCTTGAATGCAAGATCGCCGATGATGCCCAGGGCGGCATCACGACGACTGCCAGCATGATCCGGGCGCTGGCCTACGCCATCGGCTTCGCCGCTGCCCGCCACTTGCCGCTGGTCGTCAACATGAGCTTCGGCGTGGGCAACGAAAGCGAGGGCGCCGCGAGGATCGATGCGATTCTCGACTCCGCGCTCGCCGCGCATCCGGAAGTGACCTTCACCGTGAGCGCGGGCAACGACGGCCCGGGCCTCTCCACCGTGGGCTTTCCCGGCTCGGCGGCACGGGTCATCACGGTCGGCGCCACGCTGCCCTCCACCTTTCTGACCGCTGCTCCGGGCCAGCGGCCCGCCGGCCCGCTCGCCTTCTTCAGCGCGCGCGGCGGCGAGCTCGCGAAGCCCGACATCGTGACGCCCGGGATGGCCTACTCGACGGTCCCGCGCTGGGATGTGGGCGGCGAGCGCGAGAACGGAACCAGCATGGCCTCCCCGCATGCGGCCGGCCTCGTGGCGCTCCTCATCTCAGCGGCCGCTCCGCGCCGGCTCGACGCCGCGACGGTCCGGCAGGCGCTGATGGTGACGGCCCGTCCGTCGGCAGGCAGCACCTTCCTCGACGAGGGCGCCGGCCTGCCCGACGTCGGGCGCGCGTTCCGCTGGTTGCAGAGCGCTCGCACCGCCGAGCCGGTCGATGCATTCGTGTCGGGACGGCCGGGCAGGTCAGCGGCGTATCAGGCGGTGACGCGCGGCGGACTCGCGGACACCGTGGTGACATTCATGCTGCGGCCCGCCCGTGTCGACACCTTTCGCCTGCGCGCGAGCGCCCCATGGCTGCATGCCCCCGATCGCGTGATTGCCGGCCCGGCCGCAGGGGCGGTCCGGCTGACCTACGACTCCCGAGCCTTCGCGGCGCCCGGCGTCTATTCGGCTGTGGTCACCGGGTGGCGTTCGGATACGCAGGGTGGTCCCGCGTTTCGGCTGGTCAACACCGTGGTCATCGCTCATCCGGCCGGACGCGACGTGACCCTCCGACTCGATGTACCCGGCGGCGGCGTCGAGCGGGTGTTTTTCACCGCGGACAGTGGGCGTCCGTTCAGCGTGCGCGGGTCCTCGGCCGCCGACGGGGCGACGCTTTATCTGCACGAACCCGGCGGCATGCCGTATCGGGATGGGACCGGCCTGCCCATCGGCACCGGCCCATCGTCCGCGGTCTTCGATGTCGGCGGTCGGGAGGCGCTCGGCGGAACGTACGAGATCGATGCCGTCGCGCCACCGCTCGACCGGGCGACGGTAAGCCTTGATGTGCGCCAGGCCCCATTGACCTTGCAGCTGATGCGCGACCGGGCCGGGCTCCAGGCCACCCTCATCAATCTGACCGCGGCACCAGTCGCCGCGCGTGCAGCGGTGGTGCTCATCGGCGCTGAGTGGACGCAGCCGATCATCGCCCGCGGCTCGGAGCCGCAGCGCGTGCCGTTCATCGTCCCGGCCTGGGCCCGCGGCGTCGTGATCGAGGTGGCGATGGCGCCGACCGAGTGGGAGCGGTTCACGGATCTCGGGCTCACCCTGTTCGATTCCGCGGGCGGCCAGATCGCCAAGGAGCCGTTGAATTACGCACTGGGGCGGCTGCAGGTCCCGCTGCCGCCGGGCCATGGTGCCATGCGAGTCGAGCTCGCCCTGTTTCCGGGATTCGCCGATGAGCGCGCTGCCGCTGATACCTGGACCGCGCGTACGACGATCCGGCTCTACGCCGACTCGGCGGTCAGTGTGCCCGGCGCCGATGGGACGTCGCCGGTCGCGATGACGCTGGGCCCGCGCGCCGCGGCGACCGCGCGGTTTCCGTTCAGAGCATCGCCATGGCTCCTCGGCGACGGCTTCATTCCCATGGGGGCGGTGGTCGCCGAGACCGGTGGCATGCTGTGGACGCGGGAAGCGGGCCTGCCGGTTCCCGCTCCCCCGGTGATGCGATGAGCCGGGTCGTGCGGGTGGCTGCCGGCCAGGGATTCTGGGGGGATTGGCCGGAAGCGCCCGTGCGTCAGGTGCAGGGCGGCCCCATCGACTACCTGATGCTCGACTATCTCGCCGAAGTGACGATGTCGATCATGCAGAAACAGAAGTCGCGCGATCCCAAACTCGGATACGCGCGCGACTTTCCGCCGCTGATGGAGCGTATCCTGCCCGATGTGGTCAAGCGGGGTATTCGCGTCACCTCGAACGCCGGCGGCGTCAATCCCCGAGGCTGCGCCGAAGCGGTGCTCGACGTGGCGCGCCGGCTCGGACTGCAGGGGAAGGTGCGCGTGGGGCTGGTCGTTGGCGATGACATCCTCGACCGACTTGATGACCTGATGGGACGCGGCCACGAAATGCGCGACATGGACACCGGCCGCCCCCTGTCCGACATTCGCGACAAGGTGCTGTCGGCCAACGCGTACATCGGCATGGCTCCGATCGTCGAGGCGCTGGACGGCGGCGCCAATGTCGTCGTGACCGGGCGCGTGACGGATACAGGGTTGACGCTGGGACCCCTGTTCCACGAGTTCGGCTGGCGGCCGGACGATTGGGACCTGGTCGCGGCCGGCACGATCGCCGGTCATATCATCGAATGTGGTGCGCAGGCGTCCGGCGGAAATCTCATGAAGGACTGGCGGAAGGTGAAAGGCCTGGCCGATCCCGGGTTTCCGATCGCCGAGGCGTCCGCCGACGGGACGTTCGTGATCACGAAGCATCCGGGCACCGGTGGCGTCGTGTCGGTCGCGTCGGTCACCGAGCAGCTGGTCTACGAGATGGGCGATCCGCACGCCTACATCACGCCGGATGGTGTCGCCGACTTCACGTCCATTCGCCTCGCGCAGGCGGGGCGGGATCGCGTGCGCGTGAGCGGTATCCGGGGTGGTCCGCGCACGCCGATGCTGAAGGTCTCGATCGCGTACTTCTACGGCTACAAGGCGGTCGGAACGCTGGTGTACTCCTGGCCCGACGCCTGGGAAAAGGCGCGCGCAGCCGACCGGATCCTGCGGCAGCGTCTGGCCACCCTCGGCCTCGCATTCGATCAGGTCCTCACCGAATACGTGGGCGTCGACGCCACGCATGGCCGCCTGGCCGGCCCGGCGAACGCCGAGGCGCCGGAGGTGCAGTTGCGCGTGGGCGTGCGGGCGCGCGACCGGGCCCCGGTCGAGCGCTTCTCACGGGAGATTGCGCCGCTGGTGCTGACCGGCCCGCCCAGCGTCACGGGCTTTGCCGGCGGCCGACCAGCGGTGGAGGAAATCGTGGCCTACTGGCCTGCGTTGATCGATCGGCGCGAGATCGAGCCGCACGTGCGTGTCGACATCCTGACCGCCTGACCGGAGCACTCATGCCGAAGACCGCGCGTCCCGCCAGCACGCCCGTCCAGCTCCGCTATCTGGCCCATGCCCGTTCCGGCGACAAGGGAGATACCGCGAACGTCGGACTGATCGCGCTGGAACCGGAGCTGTATCCGCTGCTGGTCCGCGAGGTCACCCGGGCCCGCGTGGCGCGCCACTTCCGAGGGATGGTGAGCGGCGTCGACCGCTACGAGCTTCCCAATCTGCACGTGCTGAACTTCCTGCTTCACGGCGCGCTGGACGGTGGCGGCACGATATCCCTGAAGACCGATGCGCAGGGCAAGGTCTACTCCACGGCGCTGCTCCGCATGGAAGTGCCGGTGCCCCGGGCGCTCGCTCGCCGGCTGACGGCCACCCGATGAGCGATACCGCGCCGCTGCGCGCCGAGCTCGGGGACGGAGTCCTTACACTGACGCTCGACCGGCCGGCGAAGCGGAACGCGCTGAGCTCGGCGCTCATCGAGCGTCTCCACGGCGAGCTGGAGCGCGCCGAGCTTGATCCCGCGGTACGGGTCGTCGCGATCCGTGGCGCCGGAAACGACTTCTGCGCCGGCGCCGACCTCGACGAGCTGCTCGCGTCGGCCGACCGCGACGCGGCCGCCAATGAACAGGACGCACTGCGGCTAGGATCGATCTTCCAGCGGCTCCGGGCGTTGCCCAAGGTTGTGGTCGCGGTGGTGCAGGGCCGTGCCCTCGCCGGTGGCGCCGGACTGGCCACCGCCTGCGACATAGTGCTCGCAGCGGACACGGCCAGGATCGGCTATCCCGAAATCCAGCGCGGATTCGTGCCGGCCATGGTAATGGCGCTGCTCCGGCGGCATGCCGGCGAAAAGGCGGCGCTCGAGCTGGTGCTCACCGGCCGCACGCTCGACGCCGGCGAGGCGCAACGTCTCGGACTGGTCTCGCGTATAGTTCCTGCAGCCTCGCTCGACCAGGAGGCAGCGACCCTGCTGGCGGGTCTGGCGGCGTCGGGTGCATCGGCGCTGGCACTGACCAAGCGGCTCTTCTTCGAGCTGGACGGTCGTTCCTTCGATGAAGGGATTGCCCTGGGTGCCCGGGCGAATGCACTGGCCCGGAGTACGGCGGAATTTCGCGAGGCGATCAGCCGATTTCTGAAGGGCCCGTGATGACCGACGCGAAGCTGTGGCTCGGCGGGGCGGGGGTGCTGCTGGCGGCAGCCGCGGTCGCGCTCGGCAGCAGCCCGCTGGGCTGGGTCGCCGCAGCCGTGCTCGCGGGCGCGGTGGTGATGAGGATTCGGGCTCGCCGCGCCTCTGAGTCAGACGAGTCCGGCACCGGCCTTCCGCGAGACGGCTGAACCGTGCAGATCGAAACGAATGGCGCCCGCCGCGCGTAGGTCGGCGGCGACAGGTGGCTTCGTTGCGCCTTCACGACAGTCGGTTCCCGGCCGGCAATTGTTGTTAAAGCATTGAAGTGTATAGATTTGATGCGGGCGTATCAAAGCTGGTCGTTGCGCCGCCGACAAAATTCGCTACTTTGGCAGAGCCTGCGAGGCGCAAACGAACTCGCCGGGCCGGCGGGTAGGCTAAGAAAGCCTCATTCAACACGTTCGACCACGTTCACCGGTATCCAGGAGGAAGTGACATGAAGGGCATGTTGAAGGGTGTTGCGGTTCTCGCGTTGGCGGCGGTCGTTGGCGCGTCGAGCGCGAACGCGCAGGGTGTGCACTTTGGTGTGGCCGGCACCGGCCTGTTCTCGCTCGAGAGCGGCGGCGGCTCGGCCTTCGGCGGCATGGCGCTGGTGGGTTTCGGCGGCAAGGCCGGCAGCCCGATCGGGTTCCGGGTTGACGGTACGGTCACGCACAAGGGCGCGACGCAGATCATCGGCACGGCCGACATCGTCTACACGTTCGTCACGGCGGCGTCGTCGATGTTCCACCCGTACCTCCTCGCGGGCGGCGGCGTGACCCACGTTCCGAATTTCACCAAGCCGATGTTCAAGGCTGGCGTTGGCGCGGACTACATGATGGGCAACGTGATGCTGTTCGGCGAGGCCACCTTCGACGGGTTCTTCTACGGCGGCGGATCCGGCATGACGAAGGCGCTTCAGGCCAACCTCGGCGTCAAGTTCGGCGGTAAGTAAGCGTTTCGTTGCCATGGAAACCGCCCCGCATCTGCGGGGCGGTTTGCTTTTTCGGACCACTCGCAAGATGTTCATGAGCCCGGTACGGGCACATCCCACTCATTCAGGAGGTCAGCTCATGAAGCGCATGCGCACCACTATCGCGACTCTGCTGCTGGCCGGCTTCGTGGCCGCGCCGTCCATCGCGCACGCTCAAGGCGTCACGTTCGGCGTGGCGGGTACCGGGCTTTTCTCGCTGGAGAGCGGCGGAGGCTCGTCGTTCGGCGGCATGGGTCTGGTCGGCTTCGGCGGCAAGGAGCACAATCCCGTCAGCTTCCGGGTCGACGGCACGGTCTTGAGCAACAATGGCACGTCGATCCTCGGCACTGCCGACATCGTCTATACGTTCCACAGCCCGACGTCGATGCTGCACCCGTATCTCCTCGCCGGCGGCGGCATCGTGCACGTGCCGAGCCTGACGAAGCCGATGGCGAAGGCCGGCGCGGGCGTCGACTATCATTTCCAGCATCGGAACCGCGGTGCGGTGCTCTTCGGGGAAGCGACCTTTGATCTGTTCTTCTATGGCGGCGGCTCCGGCACAAGCAAGGCGCTGCAGCTCAACGTGGGCGTCAAGTTCGGCGGCTGAGCCGTTCGGACTGTTCCGCGCCGCCCATTCGGGTGGGTGAGTAAAACGAACGGCGCGGTGCTCGAGAGAGCCCGCGCCGTTTTCGCCTGCCGGTGTCTGCGCGCGCTCGGCCTCGCGCTGCTCGTCCTGGCCGCACCGTCGCACCGCCTCATCGCTCAGTCCTTGTTGCGGGTTGGGTTCGGGGGGGCGGCGGGAATCGCGTCGGCCCTCGGCGACGCACGGAGCGGCTACGGGCACGGGCCGATTGCGCAGGGCGAGCTCACGCTTCGGCGCGCCGGATCGGCGCTCGCAATTCGTCTCGACGCCGCGTACCTGCACATCCGCGGCGCCAACGCGTTCGGCGTGGCATTTCCGGCCACCAACGTGCTGGTATTCGCGGCCGGCGGCACCGCCCGGATAGGACCCGCTGGCCGCGCGCTCGTTCCCTACGTGCTCGGCGGTGCAGGTGCCTACAACGTCCAGGACGCCCTGCCGTTGGCACCCTATCGTACGCGCTTCGGAATTCACGCGGGTGCCGGCGGCGCCCTTCGCCTCGGCCAGGCGGCGCTGTTCGTGGAGGCGCGACTCATCCATGTCGCCGGGCAGCCTTCGCTCGACATCCTTCCGGTGGTGATGGGACTTCGCTGGGTCCCCTGATCCCCTCACGATCGCCAAGCGCTGAATCGCCGCACGCCCTGCGGTGCCAAGGCCCCCCGAGGCGATGGAAGGGTTCAGTCTTGTCGGCCACAGCGCGCATCGTGCCCCGTGCCAACTCACTACGATCTCGCCCAAGGGCTGCTGCGCCGTCACTACGGGCATTCCGATTTCCGGCCGGTGCAGGGGCAGGTCGTGCGTGGCGTGCTCGCGGGCCATGACGTGCTTGGTGTGCTGCCGACCGGCGGCGGCAAGTCGGTGTGCTTCCAGGTGCCCGCGCTCGTCCGACAGGCCGTCTGCCTGGTCGTCTCCCCGCTGATTTCACTGATGCAGGATCAAGTGGACGGCGCCCGGCGACGGGGAATCGCGGCGGCGGCGGTCCACAGCGCGCTCCCGGCGGAAGCCGCCGAGCTGACGCTCCGGGACGCGGCGGCGGGGCGGGTGACGCTGCTCTATTCGTCACCCGAGCGGCTGCCACGGGTCGGCGCGACGTTGATGGCGTGCGGTGGTCGCGTCGGCCTGCTGGCGGTGGATGAAGCACACTGCATCAGCGAGTGGGGACACGATTTTCGGCCGGAGTTCAGGCTGATCGGCCGAACACGCGCCGAGCTCGGCAACCCGCAGACGATCGCCCTCACCGGCAGCGCGACACCCGCGGTCCGGCGTGACATCATCCATGTGCTCGGGCTCGGCGCTGGCGTGGGTCGCGGGCTTCGCGCGTTTGTGGATTCCTTCGACCGGCCGAATCTCTGGTTCGGCGTCCACGTCGTTCGGAACGAACGGGAGCGGTTCGCCGCGCTCGACGGTCTGCTGGTGCGAGGTGAGACCGCGATCGTCTACGCTCCAACCAGGAAGAGTACGGAGACGCTCGCACTCGCGCTGCGGCACCGGGGCCATGCGGCGTCCCCCTATCACGCCGGACTCGACGCGGGCACGCGCAGCGCCGTGCTCGACAGCTTCATGCGGGACCGGGTCACGGTCATCGTCGCCACATCGGCATTCGGCATGGGGATCGACAAGCCGGGCGTTCGACGGGTGATCCACTGGTCAATGCCGCCGACGCCCGAGTCGTATTATCAGGAGGCCGGTCGCGCTGGCCGTGATGGCGCACCGGCTCGGTGCGTGCTGTTGTTCCATCGGGACGATGCAGCGCTCCACCGCCGCCAACTCGACGTCACTTTTCCGCCGCGGCGCCTGCTTGAAGCCATCTGGTCGGGGCGGCAGGACGCCGCGCGCGTGCCTGCCAACGTCCGTGACTCGGCCGATCGGCTCCGGCTCGAGCTCCACCCCGAGCGGGGAAACCCCGACTGGAAGCGGGTCAGCGCCAGGCGCGCCGCCACCGAGCGGCGGATCGCGACGATGCGTGCGTACGCCATCGCCAACCGATGCCGGCGCAAAGCGCTGATCGGGTACTTCGGGGAGGCCGTGCGTACCTGCTCGGGCTGCGACCGCTGCATCACACGGGGTCACCCGCCCGTCCGCTGATTATATTCCGCGCCGCGGCGAGTGCCCCTGTGCCGCGCGGCCTTCAACGCGGACAGACAGCGACCATGGACGACGGACTCTACTTTTCCGAACAGCACCATCAGGTCCGCGAGATGGTTCGAGAATTCGCCCGCACCGAGGTGGAGCCGGTCGCCCGCGAGCTCGACCGGACTTCGACCTTTCCCTGGGAAAACATCCGGAAGATGGGCGATCTCGGGTTGCTCGGCGTTCCCTGGCCGGAGGAACTCGGCGGAGCGGGCCTCGACCAGCTCGCCTACTACATCACCATCCACGAGCTGGCCAAGGTCGACGCGAGTCACGCGCTGACCATCAGCGCGCACACCAACCTCGGCACCTCTCCGATCGTCGAGTTCGGGACCCCGGAGCAACGCCAGAGGTACGTCCCGCTGCTCGCTTCGGGCCGGGTGATGGGCGGATTTGGCCTCACCGAGCCCGGAGCCGGCAGTGACGCGGGCGGCACCAGTACCACCGCGGTCGACAAGGGCAATCATTACCTCCTCAACGGCTCCAAGATCTTCATCACCCATGCCGGCGTCGGCGAAATTTTTTCGGTGACGGCGCGGACCGAGCCTGGCAGCGGCAGCAAGGGCATCACCAGCTTCATCGTCACCAAGGACACGGTGGATCTCGACCGGACCCGTGAGGTCGGGGTCGGGCACGACGAAGCGCTCGCCAAGACGCCCGGCGTCCGGGCGGGGAAGAAGGAGGACAAGATGGGCTGGCGGGCGAGCGACACGCGCGAGCTCATCTTCGAGGATGCGATTGTGCCGAAGGAGAACGTGCTCGGCCAGCCCGGCCTCGGATTCGTCAACTTTCTCAAGACGCTCGATGCGGGGCGCATCGGGATCGCGGCCCTTTCGCTCGGTATCGCCGAGGGCGCCTATGAGCAGGCGCTCGCCTACGCCGGGACGCGCAAGCAGTTCGGCAAGGCCATCGGCAGCTTCCAGGGCATCAGCTTCCAGCTGGCGGACATGGCCCTCGAACTCGAAGCGGGCACCCATCTCCGGTACCACGCCGCCTGGCTCAAGCAGAACGGCAAGCCGTTCAAGAAGGAGGCGGCCATGGCCAAGCTCTACTGCTCGGAGCTCGCGATGCGGAACACCACCAAGGCGGTCCAGATTTTCGGTGGCTATGGCTACACGACGGACTACCCGGTCGAGCGGATGATGCGGGATGCGAAAGTCTGCGAGATCGGCGAAGGCACCAGCGAGATTCAGCGGATCGTCATCGGCCGCCACATCCTGGGTGACCTCGTGGGCTAAGTTGCCCTAAATCCCACCGCCGCATATAATTAACGCCGACGACGCGCGCGCGCCGTCTCCGCCGGATACCACCCGCTGGGGTGTATTGCCGGCGGGACGGCGCGCGGCATGAACACCCCACCGAAACGACAGCCAGTGGCGCGGGCCACTCACCCGGGTGAGTGGTCCGCGCGCGGCCGAGGACGGCGACGTGAAGCGCGAGATCCTGATCAACGGCAGCCAGCGCGAGACGCGCGTGGCCATCCTGGAAGACGATCGTCTGGTCGAGCTGCTCTACGACCGCCCCGACCACCGCCGCACCGTCGGCGATATCTATCTCGGCCGCGTCGAGGCCGTGCTTCCGGGCATCCAGGCGGCGTTTGTGGACATCGGGCTGGAGAAGAGCGCCTTCCTCCACGCCTCCGATCTGCTCGAGCCCGATGAGGATGAAGAGCCTGAGGACGAGGAGGAGGACGACGAGGACGACGTCGAGGCGATCGATGAGCCGGCCACCGTGGACGGCGAGTCGGACGACGCGGGCGGAACTCAGCCCGGTAATGGCGGCGGCTGGGGCCGGGGAGAGCGCCGCCGCCGCGGCCGCACCGCTGCCGCCGCCGAAAAGCCGGAAGCGCGCCAGCGTGAGGTGTCACCCCGCCGGGCCATTCCCAACATCCAGGACATCCTCAAGAAGGGTCAGACGCTGCCGGTGCAGGTCACCAAGGAGCCCATCAGCACCAAGGGCTGCCGCGTCACGGCGCAGATCTCGCTCGCCGGCCGCTTCCTGGTGTACATGCCTTACGGATCCAAGGTTGGCGTCAGCCGGAAGATCGAGAGCCGGGAGCAGCGCGCGAAGTTGCGGGAGATGGTGACCGGGATGCTGCCGAAGGATTCCGGCGGCGTGATCGTGCGGACCGTCGCCGAAGGCGTGACGGAGGACCATTTCCGCCGCGAAATCGACTCGCTCCTGACACTGTGGAAGAAGATCAACCGGAAGCAGTCCTTCGTCCGCCGGGCCCCGGCGCTGCTGCAGCGGGAGACGAGCCTCACGCGCGGCATCATCCGTGACCTGTTCAGCACCAAGGTCGACGCCCTGCATGTCGACTCGAAGGAGCTGTACAACGAGATCGAGTCCTACCTGCAGCAGATCGATCCCGAGCTGATCAGTCGGGTGCATCTGTACGCCGAGGCCACTCCGCTCTTCGACAAGTTCGACATCGAGTCCGAGATTCGCGATCTCTTCAAGGCGCGCTGCGAGCTGCCGACCGGCGGCTCCATCATCATCCAGCCGACCGAGGCGCTGGTGTCGGTGGACGTCAATACCGGGCGCTACACCGGCAAGAAAGATCCCGAGAAGACGATCCTTCGCACCAATCTCGAGGCCGCCCGCGAGATCGCCAGGCAGATCCGGCTCCGTGACATCGGCGGCATCATCGTCTGCGATTTCATCGACATGGAGACGCGCTCCAACCGCGACAAGGTCCTCCAGGAACTGCGCGGGCACCTGGGCCGCGACCGGGCTCGAACCAAGGCCTTCGCGGTGTCGGAGCTGGGCCTGGTCGAGATGACGCGCCAGCGGGTCCGCCCATCGCTCTGGCACTCGCTCACGCGCGACTGCCCGACCTGCGCCGGCTCGGGACGGGTATTCACGCCGGAAGTGGTCGCGCGGCGCCTCGAGCGGTCGCTGAAGCGGGCCGGCCACGAGCATCGGGAGCGGCAGCTGACGGTCCGGCTCCATCCGGAGGTCGCGCTCTATCTGCTGGAAGAGGAGCCGAAGATGCTGCAGAATCTGCAGAAGATCACCGGGTTGGACCTCGAGCTCAGGGACGACCCGATGATGCGTCTGGATGAATTCCGGATGATGAGTCGCCCGGCCGGGCGGGACGTGACCGAGCTGTACGCGGTGGCCTAGCGCCGCCCTTGCTCTAAGGCATGCCGCTGTTTAGGTTTGAGGGCTGACGTTCAGACTCACTCAGGCTACGGATCACCATGTACGCAATCTTTCGCGCGTTGGGCAAGCAGTTCCGGGCGGAGAAGGGTGCGACGCTCCGGCTTCCGCTGATGCACGCGGATCCCGGCGCCAAGATCACCTTCGACGAAGTGCTGCTGTCCTCCGATGGTACGACCATCCGCGCGGGTGCGCCGCTGGTGGCGGGCGCCTCGGTCCAGGCCGAGGTGGTGGGCGACGGCAAGGAAAAGAAGATCTACGTCTTCAAGTTCAAGCGTCGCAAGAACTATCGCCGAAAGACCGGCCATCGTCAGAAGTTTACCGAAGTCCGCATTACCGACGTCACGGTCGGTTGAGGGAACCATGGCACATAAAAAGGGCGTCGGCTCCAGCCGCAACGGGCGCAACAGCAATCCGCAGTTCCTCGGCGTCAAGAAGTTCGGCGGCGAGGTCGTAATCGCGGGCAACATCATCGTGCGCCAGCGCGGAACGAAATTTCATGCCGGGAAAAACGTTCGCCGGGCCAATGACGACACGCTCTTTGCGCTTGTCGACGGCGTCGTGAAGTTCGAGCACAAGGACAAGACCCGGCAGAAGGTGTCCGTCTATCCGCCAGCCGCCGCCGCCGCCAGCTGACACCCCGGGGGTTCAAGTAATCGAGGCGCCGGGTGTTCCCGGCGCCTCTTGTATTTCGGGGAGTTGATTCCTCCACCGAGGCCGGTCAGATTGCAGGGTGAAACGTCAGGGACCCTGCGCTCGTCAGGAAGCCGTCCCCGACCGTTCCCTCGAGAAGGAGTCTGTGCGATGTCAACACTGTTCGATCGACTGAACCAGGAGCTGGAGGCGTTCGGCAAGCGGGCGCAGTCCGCCCTGGATGAAGGCAAGTCCCAGATCGAGCTCGTGCGCGTCAAGCGCCAGCGCGACGTGGTGGCCCGAGACCTCGGCCTCCTCGTCTACCGTCGCGAACGATCGGGTGCGGCCGAGCCGGCGCGCATCGACGCGCTGATGCTCCGCCTGGATGACCTTGAAGGGCAGATCACGAGGTTCGAGCAGGAGGCGGCGGCAGCACGGGGTGCCGGGGCTGCAGCGGCAGAGGCGGACCCTTCGCCTTCCTCGCCGGCCGAACCGGCGACGGCCCAATCGGGACCGGCGGAGTAGAGCAGACGGGCGCCCGGCAACAGTTTGCCGGGCGCCTTGACGTTCAGGGGCCGGTTAGCGCCGCACGGGCCTGGTCCGGCAGATTGGCGCAGATGCCGTCCACGCCCAGCGCGGCCAGCCGCCGGATCTCTACCGGCTCGTCCACCGTCCATGCGACGATCCGCCGACCCTCCCGGTGCAGGCGGTCCACCAACCCGTCGTCGATCAGGTCCCACTGCTGCCAGAGCACCGCCGCGCCGAGCGAGTCGAGCAGCGCCAGCGGATCGAGACTGTACGATGCGAGCAGGGCCCCCCGTACCAGCGAAGGACGCCGGCCGCCGAGGCGGGAGATGAGACGGTGATCGAAGCTGTGGACGGCGTAGCGCGTGGGGGCGGGACCCTCATCCAGCACACGCAGCAGCTTGACATCGTGGGCCGGGTCCAGCGCCTTCACTTCGATCCATACATCCAGCGCACCGATCAGCTCGAGCGCGGCCGCGAGCGATGGGAGCGCTTCCCCGTTCGGCAGGAGGTAGCCGAGGACGCGTTCGGCCGGCAGCGTCGCGATCGGGCCGAGCCCGGGCAGGACCGAGTCGTGATGCACCACGAGCACGCCGTCGGCGGTCCCGTGGACATCCAGCTCGATCCCGTCGGCGTTGAGCGCAACGGCCCGGCAAAACGCCGCCGGCGAGTTCTGGTAGTCGTGGCCGGACGCCCCTCGATGAGCGATGATTCGCGGATTCGGCATGCGCGTTCCGGGGCTCGGGTGGCCGAACAGCGCTTCAATGCGCATTATAGCCGGTCCTGCACCGGGGAACACGCCGCTTAACGCGCCGGCCGCGGAGTCGTCTGCACACCGAATGAGCGCGATGACCGAGACCGGGCAGCCAACGGATGCCTTCCTGATCGGCGCCTATCGCGCTGGCGACGAGCGTGCCGCCCGGCAGCTCGTCACCCGGCATGGGGCGGCGCTGGCCAGGTTTCTCTACAGCGCCGGAGCCGGGCGCAGCGATATCGATGACTTCGTGCAGGAGACGTTCTTCCGGGCCTTCCGGAAACTCGATGGGTGGCGGGGTGATGCTTCCTTCCGGAGCTGGCTGTTCACGATCGCCGGCAATCTCCTAAGGGACGACTATCGGCGCCGGAAGGGCAGGGTGATCCTGTCGATCGAAGATCGTGATATCGCGGACCACGCCGATCCGGAGGGTGATCTGGCAGCGTCGGATGCGCACGAACGGATGCGGAACGGGCTGGCACGGTTGCCGAGGCTGCAGCGCGAGGTCTTTCTGCTGCGGGTGCAGGGGGGAACCGAATACGCCGAAATCGCCAGCGCACTCGGCACCACGCCGGGCGCGGCGCGGGTGCACTACCATCATGCCGTCAGGAAGCTCAAGGAGCTGATGCAATGACCCAGTGTGCGGGCCTTTCCGATCGGATGCCGACGGTTGCGGCCGGGCGCAGCGAGTGGTCGGGCGAGGAACTCGCTCACCTCGAGGCGTGTCCCGACTGCCGGGCGGAGTGGGCGCTGGTGCAGACGGCGTCGACGCTCGGCACGGGCGCCAGTACGGCGCTCGACGCCGATCGCGTCAGCGCCCGCGTCATGGCCCGGCTGCGTTCGGAGCCTGCCCCAAGGCCGGGCTCCGGTGCCGCCGCCGTGGCGACGCTGCTCGCAGCGGCGGCAATCGCGCTGGTGGTTTGGACCGGGCGTGCTCCGGACCAGACGGACCGTCGCGTTGCGCCGGCGGCCGCGCAGTCAGCGCTGCTGGTACCGGAACTCGATCGGCTGAGCGCCGGCGAGCTCACGGATGTGCTGGAAGCGTTCGATGGACCACTGTCGGAGCGGAGCTCGGTGGCCGCCCCGACTCTCGGCGACCTGAGCGATCACGAACTGGAGCGCGTATTGCGCGCGGGGGGAGTCTGATGCGACGTCTGCTGCTGGCCGTGGCGCTGGTGCTGGGAGCTGCCTCGCGGGCGTCGGCGCAGGACCCCGGGGCCGATGGACTGAACCCGCAGCGGGCCGAACAGCTCAGGCTGCAGATCGAAGACCGCCTCGCGGCCAGAGCCAAGGAGGAGCTTGGCCTGACGGACGAGCAGCTGCAGCGCCTGCGTGCGACGGCGGGCCAGTTCGGCGAGCAGCGCCGCGGCGTGGAGGAGCAGGAGCGTCGGCTGCGCCAGGCGATGGCGTTCCAGCTCCGGCCGGGGATCGCCGCCAATCCGGACAGCGTGTCAAGGCTGACTGATGCGTTGATCAACGTGAAGGGCGCCTACGTCCAGACCTACCGCGACGAGATGCACGCGCTTGCGGGGTTTCTGAACCCGGTGCAGCGCGCCCAGTTCTTCATGCTGCGGGAGCGGCTGCTGACGCTGGCCCAGGAGATCCGCGCGCAGCGGCGGCTGCAGATCACCGGCGATGCCGCACCAGCTCCGCTCAGGCAGCGACGGCGCCCGTGACGCTCCGGATGGGTTCGGGACCGCTCAGGCGGTCCCGAACTTTTCCTTGTACATGACCATGCTCCGCTCGATCGCACGCTTGGCGGCCTCTGCGCCTTCGAATCCCTGCGTCTGCGTATCCTTGCCCTCGAGATCCTTGTAAACCTGAAAGAAGTGCTCGATCTCCCGGACATAATGCGGGGAGATATCGCCCAGGTCGTGCAGGCCCTCCGAATAGGGATCGCCGACCGGGACCGCCAGGACCTTTTCGTCGGCCTGGCCGTGATCGACCAGGTGAAACAGGCCGATCGGGCGCGCATCCACGAGGCAACCCGTGAACACCGGGATCGTCATCAGGACGAGGACGTCGAGCGGATCGCCGTCGTCGCCGAGGGTGCGGGGGAGAAAGCCGTAATCACCGGGGTAATGCACCGCGCTGTGCAGCACGCGGTCGAGGCGAAACATGCCGCTCTCCTTGTCGAGTTCGTACTTGTTGCGCTCGTTGGTCGGGATCTCGATGACGGCGGTCACGACCTCAGGCACGTCGCGCCCGGTGGGCAGGTCGTGCCACGGATGGAAGAAGCGGGAGGAAGCTGCCACGGGGGCCTCGAGAATGGCGGAATGGCGCACCGACCGCCGGCGCGCGCAGCGGAAACCTAATCGGCTGCAATCGAGTTGTTTCCGTCCCGCCCCGCCGGTAGGTTTACGCCTCGCCGGGCCCGAGTGGCGGAATGGCAGACGCAGCGGACTCAAAATCCGCCGGGGGCGACCCCGTACGAGTTCGACTCTCGTCTCGGGCATCACGCAGCACCGCGATCAGCTCACAGCCGAGGCTCCGACCACCGCATGCCGTTTTCCACGTTCGGCCTTCATCCTGATCTGGTTCGCGGTACGCGCGAGCTTGGCTTCACCCGCCCGACGCCGATCCAGGAGCAGGCGATGCCGCCCGCGCTCGAAGGGAGAGACATTCTCGCCTGCGCGATGACCGGCAGCGGCAAGACCGCGGCGTTCGTGCTGCCGATCCTGCAGCGGCTGATGGCCAGGAAGCGCGGAACGACGCGCGCGCTGGTGTTGACCCCGACCCGCGAACTCGCGGCCCAGATCGCCCAGCACCTCTCCGAGCTCGCGGTCCACACGCCGCTCTCCGGTGCCGCGATCTTCGGCGGCGTCGGCATGGGCCCGCAGGAGCACGCGTTCCGCAGCGGAGTCGACGTCCTGATTGCGACACCGGGCCGTCTGCTCGACCATTTGCGCCAGCCGTACGCGAAACTCGAAGGGCTGGAGATTCTGGTGCTCGATGAAGCCGACCGCATGCTCGACATGGGGTTTCTGCCTGACATCCGGCGCGTGCTCAAGCACCTGCCGGCGAAACGCCAGACGCTGTTCTTCTCAGCGACCATGCCGGCACCGATCCTCGAGCTGACGCGTGAGATGCTCCGGAATCCCGCCACGATCAATCTGGAGCGGAAGGCGGCGCCGGCGATCGGAATCACCCAGGCGATTTATCCCGTCGCCCAGGATCTCAAGTCGCATCTGCTGCTGGAGCTGCTCAAGCGCGGGGAAGTGAAGGACGCGATCGTATTCACGCGCACGAAGCACCGCTCGAACCGGCTTTCCGACTTTCTCGACCGTCACGGCATCCCGAACGCCCGCATGCACGGCAACCGCTCGCAGGCCCAGCGCACCGAGGCGCTGGCGGGATTCAAGAGCGGCAAGGTGCAGGTGCTGGTCGCGACGGACATCGTCGCCCGGGGAATCGATATCGAGGAGCTGGGTCACGTGGTGAATTTCGACGTGCCCAACGTCCCCGAGGACTACATCCATCGCGTCGGCCGCACCGCCCGCGCCGAAGCGACCGGGGACGCGTTCACGTTCGTCTCACCGGAGGAGGAAGGCGAGCTCCGCGCGATCGAACGAGCCATCGGAAAGCGGCTGCCGCGTGTGACCGTGCCGGAGTTCGACTACCGCCAGCGGCCGCAGGAGCGTTTCGAGGTCCCGATCGGTGAACGCATCGCGGCCATCCGCGCGCGCAAGGCGGAGGAGCGGGCCCGCGCGAAGGCCAAGGCAGAACGGAAGGCGGGGCACGGGAGCTCGCAGCCCGCGAGCCGACCGGCCCATCCCGCGCGCCCGGCGGGTGGGAGGCCGCCCGCCGGGCGTCCCGGTTCGCCCGCGGGACAGGGACGACGCGGCGGCGGACCCCGGAGGCCAGGCGCGGCTTGACCGGCGACGCGCGTCTCGCCGGGCTGTTCGTGTACCCGGTGAAGGGTGCGGGGGCGATCCGGCCGCAGGCGTGGGACCTCGATGAGTTCGGCCTGCAGCACGATCGCCGCTGGGCCGTGGTGGATGCCGGCGGCCGGGTGATCACCCAGCGCGACTATCCGCGGCTGGCGCTGGTTCGTCCGACGCTGACCGCCGCGATGCTGCGCCTCGACGCACCCGGCGTTTCACCACTGGAGGTCCCTGTCACCGGCGGCGATCCACGCCGCCTCCCCGTGACCGTCTGGCGGGATGAGGTGATCGCGGAGCCCTGCGGCCCCGAAGCCAACCGCTGGTGGACCACTTTGCTCGGCGCGCCACTTCACCTCGTCCGGATGCCGGAGGAGTCGCGGCGGCCGATCGAGCCGTCCCGCGCTGAGCCGGGCGGACGCGTCAGCTTCGCCGACGCCTTTCCATTTCTGATCCTCTCCGAAGCTTCGCTGTCCGATCTGAACGCCCGACTGGCCGTCGCGGTCCCCATGACCCGGTTCCGCCCGAACCTGGTGGTCGCGGGCGTGCCGCCGTACGCCGAGGACACCTGGCACACCGTCGTGATCGGGTCCGAACGGCTGGCGCTGGCAAAGGCATGTGCCCGCTGCGTCGTCACGACGATCGACCAGGAGACCGCCGGCACCGGCAGCGAACCGCTCCGGACGCTGGCGGGCTACCGCCGCGGCGCCGGGGGTGCGCTCTTCGGGCAGAACGCGGTGCACCTCACGCGGGGCACGGTGCACATCGGCGACGCGGTCGTCCCCTCCACGCTGCGCTAGATTGTCGCGATGGACGTCCAGATCTTCGGCACGAAAAAGAGCTCGGAGACCCGGAAGGCCCTGAGATTCTTCGCGGAGCGCCGTGTGAAGACGCACTTTGTCGATCTCGACGAACGGCCTGCGTCGCCGGCTGAGCTGCGCCGATTCGCGCAAAAGTTCGGGGTGGCGGCGCTGCTCGACCGCGACGCGCGGCGGTTCGCCGAGCTTGGACTGGGCGCCGCGCGGCTGAGCGACGACCGGTGGCTGGACCGGCTGGCGGAGGAGCCGCTGCTGCTTCGGCTGCCGCTGGTGCGCCAGAAGCAGCGGCTTACCATTGGCGTAGCGGAGGCGGAGTGGCGCACCTGGCTGGGGAAATGATGTGACGGAGCTTTCGATGTCCGGAGTGGCGGTCGAGTTCGGTGCGACCGTTCTCCTGTCCGACGTCACGTTCACCGTGGCGCGAGGCGAGCGCTGGGGCATCATCGGGCGGAACGGCAGTGGCAAGACGACGCTCTTCCGCCTGATCACTCGCGAGTCGGAGCCGACGCGCGGGACGGTCGCGCGCGCGCCGGGCTCCCGGGTCTCGGTGCTGGAGCAGCACCGCGATTTTGGCGACGCGCTGACCGTCTGGGAGGCGGCCGCCGGCCCCTTCGCCGAGCTGCTGGCGCTGGAGCAGTCGCTGGCGGAGCAGGCGACCGCCCTCGGTGTGGCCGGCGATGCCTGCACGCCGGAGATGCTCGCGCGGTATTCACACGATCTCGATCGCTTTTCGCACGAGGGCGGGTACACGATCACCCCGCGCATCGACGCGGTGCTGCATGGGCTTGGGTTCGATCCCGAGGACGCCCGGACCCGGCTGCTGACCACACTCAGCGGCGGTGAGCGTGGGCGCGTGGGCCTGATCCGCCAGCTCGTCGCGCCGGCGGACGTCCTGCTGCTCGACGAGCCCACCAACCACCTGGACCTCGAAACGACGACCTGGCTCGAGGACTACCTCAAGTCTCTCGACGCGACCGTGCTCGTGATCAGCCACGATCGCGACTTCCTCGAGCGCGTGGTGGACCATGTGCTGCACGTGGAGGCCAAGACGGCGAGTCCCTATGTGGGCGCATACTCGGCCTTCATCGCACAGCGCGCCGAGCGGCGGATGGCGCAGCAGCGCGCCTTCGACAAGCAGCGGAAGGTGATTGCCTCGGAGGAGGATTTCATCCGGCGCAACATCGCCGGGCACAACAGCAGTCAGGCAAAGGGGCGCCGGCGGCGGCTGAGCCGGGTGGACCGCCTGAGTCCGCCGCCCGGTGCCGATGGCACGATGGCCGTGGCGTTCGAGGCAGCCGAGCGCGGCGGCGATCAGGTCCTCGTGGCGGAAGACGTGCACGTCGCGTTCGGCGACCGCGTGTTGCTGGATGGGTTCAGCGCTCGAGTGGGAAGAGGGGAGATCGTGGGGCTGGTCGGCGCCAACGGCACCGGCAAGTCCACGCTGCTGAAGGCGTTCGTCGGGGAGCGCCCGGCCGACGGCGGCGAGGTGCGGCTTCCCGAGTCGATCCGGATCGCGTACTACCGCCAGGATCTCGGGCAGCTTCCGTCCGACTCCAGCCTGTACGAGGTCATCAGTGACCTGCGGCCGGCCTGGGGGCGCGGGCCGGTGCAGGGACATCTGGGCCGCTTCGGCTTCTCCGGGGATTCGGTTCTGCGTCGCGCCGGGTCGCTCTCCGGCGGAGAGCAGGCGCGCATGGCGCTCGCGATGATGATGCTCGAGGGCGCCAACCTGCTGGTGTTCGACGAGCCCACCAATCACCTGGACGTCGAGTCGATCGAGGCGCTCGAGGACGCGCTCGAGGATTACGGCGGCACCGTCGTCCTCGTCAGCCACGACCGCGCGTTGCTCCGTGCGCTGGTCACGCGGGTGTGGGTGCTGCACGATCGTCATATCACCGACTTTCCGGGTACGTTCGAAGAGTGGGAGACGGCGAGCGTCGAGCGCGCCCATGCGGCGTCGGTCGCGGCGGCGGAGGAGGAGTCTTCCCGGCGCGTGCGCGAGCGGAAGCAGACCCGGCCGGCGGACGATCGCCGCAGGGACGAGCAGCAGGCGGCGCGAAGCGTCCGGCGCGAGCTCGCGGATGCCGAGTCCGCGGTGGCCGAGGCCGAGGCGCGGGTGGAAGCGCTGCGGATTCGACTGGAGGATCCGGCGCTCTACGCCACGCCGGATGGGCCGCGTGAGGCCACCCGGGTCGGCATTGATCTGGAGACGGCGCGCGCCGGACTGGAGCGCGCCTTCGCGCGTTGGGAGCGTGCCAGCGAGGCCGCCGAGCCGCATGGCTGAGGAGGACGGCCGCCGCTGGCGCATGCTGGGGCTGCTCGCCGCGGCCGAGTTGCTGGGCATGTCGCTCTGGTTCGTCGGCAATGCGATTGCGCCTGCCTTGCGGCTCCGGTGGGAGCTCTCGGGTTCAGCGGTCGGATGGCTCACGACCGCGGTGCAGCTCGGCTTCGTCGCCGGCACCGCGGCCGCCGCGCTCCTCAATCTCGCCGACATCATTCCGTCACGCGGCTACTTCGTCGCCTCGGCGGCCGCGGGCGCCATGGCCAATGTCGCCTTCGGGCATGCGTCGTCCTTCGGCGGGGCGCTGGGCTGGCGGTTCGCCACGGGCGTGTGTCTCGCCGGCGTCTACCCTCCGGCCATGAAGATGGCGGCCACCTGGTTTCGCTCCGGACGCGGGCTCGCGATCGGCACGATCGTCGGTGCGCTCACGATCGGGAAGGCGACCCCCTACCTCCTCCACGCACTCCCAGCCGTCACGCCGGCGGCGGTCGTGCTGCTTGCTTCGGGCGCCGCGGGCGTGGCGGCGCTGCTGGTCGCCGTCGGGTATCGGGACGGACCCTGGCCGTTTCCGCGCCGCGCCTTTTCGTGGAGACTGGCGGGCGAGGTGGCCGCGCACCGGGAGACCCGCCTTGCGACCGCGGGCTATCTCGGCCACATGTGGGAGCTCTACGCCATGTGGACCTGGGTGCCGGCATTCCTCGCGGCCAGCGCCGCCGCATCGCGATCCTCCGCCTCACCGCGCGTACTGGACCTTGCAGGATTCGCCGTGATTGCGGCCGGCGGTGCAGGCTGCATCTGGGGCGGACGCGCGGCCGGGCGAATCGGGTATCGGGCCGTCGTGATCCGCGCCATGATCATCAGCGGGGCCTGTGCGCTCGCCGCGGGTGCGGTATTCGGCGGGCCGCTCCCGGTGGTGTTCGCGCTCGCACTTGTCTGGGGGTTTTTCGTGGTCGCCGATTCGGCCCAGTTCAGCGCCATGGTGACGGAGGTCGCGCCGTCCCACGCCGTCGGCACCGCCCTGACATTGCAGACCTCGCTCGGTTTCCTGCTTACGATCGTCACCATCCAGCTCGTGCCGCTGCTCGTCGAGCACGCCGGATGGCGCTGGGCGTTCGCGCTGCTGGCAGTGGGCCCGGCGGCGGGCGTGGCGGCGATCCGCCGGCTTCGGCTTCCCGGCGAGCGCCCGCATCCGGAGTTTCGTTCGGGTGCGCCGTCCGGTTAGCTTTTGCGGCTCCACAGCTCGTCTTTTCCCTCTCGTGCCGAGTTCCCATGCCGTTCGACAGTGCGGTCCGCCCGGATGCCCCAGCCGCGTTCGCCACGCCGTTGCTCGTCCTCCCCGTCCCGCAGGGACCAATGCCGGCGTCAATCGGTGCGGTAGACACCGCATGCGGCGGCGCAATCGGGCGTCTGCTCGCGTCCGGTGATTTCACGGGCAAGAAGGATGAGACTGCGCTGCTCTATCCCGGGGGCCCTGCAGCCCGGGTGCTGCTCGTAGGCCTCGGCAAGCCGGCCGACGTGGATCGGGGCAGCATCCGTCGCGCTGCCGCCATCGGCGCCAAGCGGGCCCGGACCATCGGCGTGGCGGCCGCCGCGATCCATCTAGGCGCGGACTCGCGTGGCGGCGTGGCGGCGGTGGACGCGGGCCAGTCGATCGCCGAGGGCCTGGGCCAGGGCGCGTGGTTTTTCACGGACATGAAGCTCCCGCCGGAGGACAAGCGAGCGATCCTCGAGCACGTGGACGTCCTGGCGCCGGAGGATCAGGCCGCGCTCGAACGTGGACATCGGGTCGGAGCCGCGCTCGCTGCAGGACAGTCGCTCGCGCGCGGGGTGCAGGTCCTGCCGAGCAACGTCTGCACACCAAGCTATCTCGCGGGGATCGCCGTCGAGATCGGGAAGCGCCACGGGATCGCCGTGACCATCCTCGACAAGGCGGCCATCATCGCCGAAGGGATGCGCACGCTGATGGCGGTCGCCCAGGGAAGCGCGGAGGACCCGCGGTTCATCGTGCTCGAATACAAGGGGGCACCCGGGGCGCCCATCGTGCTCGTGGGCAAGGGAGTGACCTTCGACACGGGCGGCATTTCCATCAAGCCGGCGCAGAACATGGAAGACATGAAGTACGACATGTCCGGTGCCGCCGCCGTGCTCGGCACCTTCGAGGCGCTGGGCCGCCTGCGGCCCAAGGTGCACGTCATCGGCCTCATTCCCAGCACCGAGAACATGCCCTCCGGCACCGCCATGAAGCCGGGCGACGTGATCAAGAGCCACCTCGGCAAGACGATCGAGATCATCAACACCGATGCCGAAGGCAGGCTGATCCTCTGCGACGCCCTGTCGTACGCGCGGCGCTACGCGCCCGCCTGCGTCGTGGATCTCGCCACGCTGACGGGTGCCATCGTCATCGCGCTCGGGCACACCGCGAGCGGGGTCATGGGCACCGACGAGAAGCTCATCGAATCGATCCGCGCCGCCGGCGAGCGGGCTGGAGAGCGCGTCTGGCCCCTGCCGCTCTGGGACGAGTTCCGTGAGCTCATCAAGTCCGACATTGCCGACATGAAGAACAGCGGCGGGCGGCCGGCCGGCAGCATCTCGGCGGGCTGGTTTCTCCGGGAGTTCGCCGACGAGTTTCCCTGGGCGCATCTGGATATCGCGGGCACGGCCTACAGCGACCGGGACGATCCGTCCCGCGTGAAGGGGCCGACCGGCGTCGGGGTGCGACTCTGCACCGAGCTGGTGCTTGGCCGACAGGGCTGAGCTTCTGACGAGGATTCTCCTCGCCGCCGCCCTGCTAACGCTGGGCGCCGGCGCGGCGGCGGCACAGGATTCGACGCAGGCCCGGCGGAAGCCGCGACCGGCCGACAGCACTCGTGTCACCGACACCACCGTTGCCGGCGACGGCACGCAGCGCGCCCGCGAGCGACCCCAGAGCGCCGATGAGCGGTACGCCGAGATTGAGGCGAGAACGAAGGTGCAGCTGCCGGTCTTGCCGAGGCTGGCCGACGCGGGGCCGGAGCCGACGTTCGCGCGCACGGTGTTCGATCGCGATTCGATCGAATGGGTGAACGCGGCGACTGTGGGCGACCTGGTCGCGCGCATACCGGGCGCGTTCATCTGGCGCGGGGGACGGAGGGGCCGTCCGGAGCCCGCCAACTTCCAGGGCCGCGGATCCACGTCCGTGCAGTATCTCCTGGACGGCATGCCGTACGTCGCCATGGGCCCGGACAGCCTGGCGGTGGATCCGTCGCTGTTTCCCTTGAATTTTCTCGATCGCGTCGAGGTGGAGCGCTGGCCTGGGCGGCTTGAGGTGCGACTGTACACCCGTCGTCATGACCGGCTCGCCCCGCGCTCACGCATCGCCGCCGGCACCGGGTCCGACGGCCTCGCGACCTATGGCGGGGAGATTGAGCAGCGCTTCCGTTCGGGCTTCGGTGTCGTCGCGTCAGGGGACTACGTGCGGGCCCCGGCGAGTGGCGGCGGGGTGGGCAACTTCACGAGCAACGGGCTGTGGGTGCAGGGCAGTTACGTGCCGTCGGCCACCTTCGGCCTGCAATATCAGCTGGTCCGGACATCGACCGACCGCGATGCGTTCAGCGCCGCGCTGGGCGGCACCGGGGAACGCCAAGAGGGCAAGCGGACGGATGCCCAGCTGCGCGCGTCGTTCGGCAAGCAGGCAGATGGCAGCGGACCGCGGCTCGATCTCGTGTATGCCCGAAGCGGCTGGGACAGCGCCGGGATCACCCAGCAAGTCAATCAGCTCGGCGGCGTCGCGTCGATTCGCGCGGCGGCATTTACGGGTGGGGTATCGGCGTTCCGGCGGGGGGCGTGGACCTCGTTCGACTCGCGCGCCTGGCTGGGCTGGTCGCCGACGGCGTTGCTGACAGCATCCGGCGAGGCGGTGTTCCAGCATCACTTCGGCGGCCGCACGACCCGGTGGGCCGGCGCGCGGGCCTCCCTCACGCTGCCGCTGGGACTCTCCATCGGCGGCGCCGTGCGCGCCGGCAGCGAGGTCGCCGCTCCGTCCATCATCACGGATACGGCCCAGCTGCTTCGTGACGTGCAGCTTTCGGCGGCACTTGAGCGCGGCTGGATCGGCGCGGAGGCCACATACTCGCGGGGCAACGCCTACCAGCCGTTTGCCTACCAGCCGTATCCGGGCATCGCCACGATCAGCGCCCACGGGCGGACCGAATGGCTGACCGTGGCGGGCCACCTCGCCCCGTGGCGCTGGCTGGTGCTCGATGGCTGGCTCAGCAACCCGCGCGCGCCCGTCGAAGGCCAGCCGCCACGGCACTACATGGCGAACGGCACCATCCGATCCAAATTTCTGCGGGAATTCCCGAGCGGTTACTTCGAGCTGAAGCTCCAGCTGGGCGTCGAGGGATGGTCGGCGGGCAGCCTCGGCGTCGATCCGGCGGGCGGACCCGTCCTCCTGCCGGCCGGCAACTTCCTGCGGAGCCTGGTGCAGATGGAAATCGGCCGGCTCACCTTCTACTGGGATGCCAGGAACATCACCGGATCGACCCATGTCTACGTGCCCGGCTTCGAGATGCCGTCGTACAGCAACGCCTTCGGGATCCGCTGGGAATTCCTCAATTGATCGGGCTAGACTAACCCCTTCTGCCAGACTAACTTTCCGAGCTATTCCCCATCGGCGGAGATCGCTTGGCCTATAGCATGACCGGCTTCGGTGCCGCCGAGGGACCGACCGCGAACGGCAGGCTCCGGGTCGAGATCCGGACGGTCAACCACCGGTATTTCAATCTCGCCGCGAAGCTGCCGAGCGATCTGGCGGCGCTGGAGCCCGATCTCCGCGAGCGGTTGCGTCAGGAGTTCGACCGGGGGCATCTCGCCGTCCAGGTGCGGTGGCTGGAGACCGCCGAGCGGGAACCGGAGCTCACGGTCAACATCGAGCGGGCCCGCATGGTTGCCGACCGGCTGCAGGGGCTGCAGACCATGCTCGGACTCGGCGGGCGAGTCGACCTGGATCTGATCGCGCGGCAGCCGGAAGTGCTGAGCTGGACCGGGGCACCCACATCGGAGACGGCGTGGAGCGATGTCGAGCCGATCGTGGCGCAGGCCGCCGCCGAGTGCCGGGCGATGCGGAGGCGCGAAGGAACGGCGCTGGTGGCGGAGCTGCTGCATCGGCTCGACCGCCTGGGCGAGGGCGCCGAGGCGGTGACGGCGCTGGCGCCGGAGCGGTTGGTCCGGGAGCGCGATCGTCTGCGCACCTCGGTGGCGCAGCTCCTGGACGGTCGCACCGCAGACGAGAACCGGCTTGCGCAGGAGATCGCGTTCATCGCCGACAAGCTCGACATCACCGAGGAGCTGGTGCGCTTCGCCGCGCATGTGGCGGCATGCCGCGAGGCGCTGGCCGCGGATCGCCCCGCCGGCAAGCAGCTCGGATTCCTGGCCCAGGAGCTTGGCCGGGAAGTGAACACCATGGGCTCGAAGGCCAATGACGCCGCCATCACGGCGCACGTGATCGCGATGAAGGGCGAGTTGGAAAAGTTCCGCGAGCAGCTCGAGAACCTCGAGTGAAGCCGTTCCTGCTGGTGCTGTCGTCCCCGTCGGGCGGGGGGAAGACGTCGATCGCCAAGCAGCTGCTTCTTGCGCGGGACGACCTGGGATATTCGGTGTCGGCGACGACGCGCCCCATGCGCCCCGGCGAGCGGGATGGCACCGACTATCACTTCCTCTCGCGCGCGGAGTTTCTTCGGCGAGAGGCGGCGGGAGAGTTTCTGGAGTCGGCGACCTACGGCGGTGAGCTCTACGGCACGCTGCGACGCGAGGTCGACCAGCTCTTTGCGCTGGGGAAGACCGTGGTGCTGGACATCGAGATCAAGGGTGCGCATCAGGTTCGGGAGCGCATGCCGGACTCGGTGCAGGTGTTTGTCCTTCCGCCATCGGCATCGGTGCTGGTCGGCCGGCTGACGGGGCGCAACACCGAGACGGCGGCCGCGCTCCGTGAGCGGGTGGCGCGCGCCGCCGACGAGCTGAAGGCCGTGTCGGAGTACGACTACGTCGTCGTGAATGAGGACCTGTTCGCCGCCGTGGCCCAGGTGGCGGCGATTCTCGATGCGGAGGCCCGCCGGGTGTGCCGGCAGGACGGGCTGCCCGCGCTGATCGAACGGCTCCGCCGCGACGTGATCGAAGAGACCGCGAAATTTCCAGTGACCAGCTAGGCAACCGAGTCCAGGGGAGTCAGCATGCGCATCACCACGCCGTCCGAAGTGGCCCACATGGCGGGCAACAAATATCTGGGCGTTCTGGTCGCGGCGAAGTTCGCCCGCTACCTGAACGACTTTCCCAAGGACCAGCTCGCGGCCAGTGAAGAGAAGCTGACGACGCGCGCACTCGATGCGCTGGTCGAAGGCGACCTGAATTACAAGCTCCTCCGCCGCCGCCGTTCCGAGGCCTGATGTCGTGGGCCGGCCGGCACGTCGTTCTCGGCGTGTCGGGCGGGATCGCATGCTATAAGAGCTGCCTTCTCGCCCGGCGGCTGACCGAAGCCGGCGCCCGGGTGGATGTGGTGCTCACCCAGGCGGCCGCGGAGTTCGTACGGCCGGTGACATTCGAGGCGCTGACCGGGCGCCCCGTCGTGCGCTCCCTCTGGGCGCCCGGCGAGGCGCTCGCGCACATCCACCTGGGGCAGGGCGCCGATCTCATCGTGGTGGCACCCGCCACCGCCAACCTCCTCGCCCGCCTCGCCCAGGGCGTCGCCGACGACGTGCTGACGGCGCTGCTGCTCGCGCGCACGGCGCCGCTGCTCGTCGCCCCCGCCATGAACGACGCGATGTTCGCTCGCCCGGAAACGCAGGCCAACCTGGGGCTGCTCCGTTCGCGCGACGTGCACATCGTGGGGCCTGAGGTGGGGGCTCTCGCCGAGGGACCTTCGGATCGTCCCGGCCGCATGAGCGAGCCGGAGACGATCCTCGCGCATGCCGCGCGCCTGTTGGGCCGGGGTGGGGTACTCACCGGCCGGCGCGTGATCGTCACCGCCGGTCCCACCCGCGAATCCATCGATCCCGTGCGCGTGATCACCAACCGCTCGAGCGGCCGCATGGGCTACCGGCTGGCGGAGGCGGCGTGGGAGCGCGGGGCCGAAGTCGTGCTCATCACGGGGCCCTCGACGCTTCCGCCTCCGGTCGGCGTGACGATGCGCCGGGTGGAGACGACCGCGGAAATGGAGGCCGCGGTGCGCCAGGAGCTGGAGACGGCGGCCGTCCTGATCATGGCTGCCGCGCCGGCGGACTACCGCCCGCGAGCGCCCAACACCGGCAAGGTCGCCCGCAGCGGCGGAGCGCTGACGCTCGACCTCGAGCCGACCGTGGATATTCTCGCCGGCACCCGTGCCGCACGCATGCCGGGTTCGGTGATCGTAGGCTTTGCGTTGGAGACAGGTGACGCGGTGGCGAAGGGCCGGGCCAAGCTGGCCCGCAAGGAACTGGACCTCATCGTCGTAAACGACGCCCTCGAGCCCGGCGCCGGCTTCGAGGTCGAGACCAATCGCGTGACGCTGCTGGATCGCGAGGGCGGCGAGCGCGCCCTCCCCCTGCTGGGCAAGCGCGAGGTTGCCGACGCCATTCTGGACGAAGTGGAGGCGCGGAGTGCCTGACCAGCTCCGCCGCTATCTTCGAGAACAGATCGAGCTCGGCGGAGCCGAGGTGATCCTGAGCCAGGCGCTCCGTCCAGCCGAGCCGGCTGGAGAAAAGGAAGCGACGATGGCGAGCAGCCGGACGAGCATGCCCGTGGGCGATGGCCGGTGGCGCAAGGGAGCACCGCCCGTGCCGGGGCCGGGGCTGCAGAGCGACTCGCCGCCGATGGACGTGCTGGGGGATCTCGGAGCCCTGGCGACGCTCGAGCAGGTGGCGGAGCGGATCCGGACCACCCAATGCTGCCAGACGCTCTGCCCCCACCGCACGCATGCCGTGCCCGGCGAAGGCAACCCGCGGGCTCGCCTGGTGCTGGTCGGGGAGGGGCCGGGTGCCACCGAAGACGCGACCGGGCGCCCCTTCGTGGGCGCGGCGGGCCAACTGCTCGACAGCATTCTCGACGCTATTGAGGTTCCGCGGAAAGAGGTGTACATCACGAATATCGTGAAGTGCCGCCCGCCGCAGAACCGGAAGCCGCTGCCGGCCGAGATCGCCTCGTGCATTCCGTATCTCTGGCGCCAGCTGGCCATCATCCGGCCGGCGGTCATTCTCGCCCTCGGCAGCACGGCGGCCGAATCGCTGCTCGGCGCGAAGAAGAGCCTGACCGAGATGCGCAACAAGGTCCACAGCTTCAGCGGCATTCCCGTGGTGGTGACGTACCATCCGGCGGCGCTGCTGCGTAACCCCAATTGGAAGAAGTCGACCTGGGATGACGTCCGTATCGCCCGACAGCTTCTCGATCGCTGACCCGTACGTGGGCCGGGCGGCCCCGTGGAGCGGTGAAGCCGAGCAGGCCGTGCTCGGCGCGATGCTGCTCGACCAGGATGCCGCGCTCCGCGCGGCGGAGCTGGTCGACGACAGCATGTTCTACCGGGAGGCGCACCGGCGCCTCTTCCGCGCCATGCTCGCGCTTACCGAACAGCGCACCGTCATCGACCACATCACGCTGCGCGACGAGCTCATGCGCCGGGGTGATCTCGACGGAGCCGGGGGCCTCGAATACCTCGCCGAGCTCGTGGACGCGGTCCCCACCGCCGCCAACCTCGAGTTTCACGCCAAGATCGTCAAGGACAAGGCGATCCTCCGGCGGCTGATCGAGGGCGCCACCGCGATCGTCACGGAGGCCTACGACGGCAGGGCGACGGCCAACGAGCTCCTCGACAGCGCCGAATCCCGCATCTTCCAGATCTCGCAGCAGCGGGGGGACGAGGGGTTCACCCGCATCAAGGAGATGCTGTGGCCCACGATGGAGCGCATCGAAACGCTCCAGAAGAGCGGCAAAGCGATTACCGGCGTGCCCAGCGGATTCGCAGAATTGGATGAGATGACGACCGGATTTCAGCCGAACGATCTGGTCATCGTGGCCGCCCGCCCCTCGATGGGAAAGACGGCATTCTGTCTGAACATCGCGACCCACGCGGCGGTGGAGGGTCATGGCGTCGCGGTGTTCTCGCTCGAGATGTCGAAGGAATCGCTCGTCCAGCGCATGCTCACGGCGGAAGCCAGGGTCAACAGCCAGGCGGTGCGTCGCGGCGAGCTCAAGGACTTCGACTTCACCCGTCTGGCCCGCGCGGCGGGCATTCTCCAGAGCTGTCCGGTCTGGATTGACGACACCCCCGCGCTCACGCTGCTCGAAATGCGTTCGAAGGCGCGGCGCCTCAAGGTCGAGAACGACGTCAAGCTCATCATCGTCGACTATCTCCAGCTCATGCGAAGCCCCGAGCACTCGGAGAATCGCGTGCAGGAAATCTCCGACATTTCGCGGTCGCTCAAGGCGCTCGCCCGTGAGCTGGAGGTGCCGGTGATGGCATTGTCGCAGCTTTCCCGCGCGTCGGAACAGCGTGGCGGCGAGCGCAAGCCGATCCTCTCCGACCTGCGCGATTCCGGTGCCATCGAGCAGGATGCCGACGTCGTACTGTTCATCCACCGGCCGGAGATGTACGCCAGGGAGGATGCCGACGGCAACAGCAACGAGGGGATCGCCGAGGTGATCGTCGCCAAGCACCGGAACGGACCGACGGGAACGCTCGACCTGTATTTTCACAAGCAGTTCACGCGCTTCGACAATCGGACGGAGCGGGAAGGGTCCGACTAGCGTGGCGAAGGCGCGCTCCGTCTACCGTTGCACTGAATGTGGCCACGATCATCCCAAGTGGGCGGGTCGCTGCGAGGCGTGCGGCGCCTGGAACGCCGTGGCCGAAGAGCCGCTTGTCGTCGCGTCCGCCAACGCCCGCACCTCCGCCGCTCGGGTCGAGCGGCGCCCCTCATCCTCCGTCGCGCCGTCGCGGCTGCGCGACATCGCCACGCAGCCCCTGTCCCGCTGGTACACCGGCCTCAATGAATTCGATTTCGTGCTCGGCGGGGGGATCGTCCCGGGCTCGATGACGCTGATCGGCGGGGAGCCGGGCATCGGGAAGTCCACGCTGCTCATGCAGGCCGCTGCGCGACTGGAGCACGGCGGGCGGACGGTGCTGTACGCCAGCGGAGAGGAAAGCCCGGATCAGCTGCGGTTGCGGGCCGAGCGACTGGTGGAGGATGCCGGGGCGGTGCACGTACTGGGTGAGACCCGGCTCGAAGCGATTCTGGACGCCGCCCTCAGCGTCCGTGCCGACGTGGTGGTGATTGACTCGATTCAGACGGTGTACACCGACACGCTCGAGAGCGCGCCCGGCAACGTGGGGCAGGTGCGCGAGTGTTCCGGACAGCTCATGCGCTACGCCAAGGATACCGGCACCGCGGTGATCGTCGTCGGGCATGTGACGAAAGGCGGGGGCATCGCCGGTCCCAAGACGCTCGAGCACATCGTGGACACGGTGCTCTACTTCGAGGGCGAGGCGACGCTGGACTATCGGCTGCTGCGCGCCACCAAGAACCGTTTCGGGTCAGTCGACGAGCTCGGCGTCTTCTCCATGACCGAGCACGGCCTGATCGCGGTGCTGAACCCATCCGCCATCTTCCTCGCGGCGCGCTCCGACTCGATCAGCGGAAGCGCCGTGACGGCGCTTATGGAGGGCACCCGTCCCGTCCTGGTCGAGGTGCAGGCGCTGGCCGCCAAGTCCGGGTACGGCACGCCCCAGCGGGTCGCCACCGGGTTCGACCCCAAGCGGCTTGCCGTGCTGCTGGCCGTGCTCGAGCGGCGGGCGGACACCTCGTTCGCCGACCTGGACGTGTTCGTGCAAGTGACGGCGGGCGTGCGCCTGTCCGAGCCCGGCGCCGACCTGGCCGTCGCCGCGGCGCTGCTGTCGAGCCTCTACAACCGTCCGGCACCGGCCGACGTGATATTTCTCGGCGAGATTGGACTCGGCGGTGAGATCCGCCCCGCCGCCGGCCTTGAACGTCGTGCAGTCGAGGCGGCGCGGCTCGGCTTCCGGCGCGTGTTCGGCTCGACACGTGCCGCGGTACAGGTTCCGGGGATCTCGCTGGTTGGGCTCGATCACATCGAACAGCTGGTGCGCGCCCTTGCCGCGTGACGTGGGCGTCGTGATCGTCGCGGCCGGCGGCGGGCATCGCATCGGCGGCACGCCCAAGCAGTTTCGGGAGATCGCGGGTGTGCCGATGCTGCTGCGCGCGGTCAGGCCGTTCGCCGCCCATCCGGAGGTGGCGCACGTGGCGGTCGTGCTGCCGCCGGCGCATGCGGCAGACCCGCCAGCATGGCTGGCGACGCTCGCCGGCGGCTCGCTAAGCGTGGTGGCGGGCGGGGCGCACCGGGCCGTCTCGGCCGCGTCCGGCGTGGCGGCGCTGCCGGCCGGCTGTACCGTAGTCCTGGTGCACGATGCCGCGAGGCCGTTCGTCGGCCGGGCGGTGATTGATGCGGTGATCTCCGAGGCGCGGGCCGGCCGCGGCGGCGTCGCTGCCGTCCCGGTGAGCGATACGCTCAAGGAATGTGCGGAGGATGGCGTCACCATCGCCCGAACCGTGCCGCGGGCACGGTTGTGGCGGGCACAGACACCTCAGGGATTTCCCCGCACCCTGCTGGAAACGGCGCAACGTCTGGCATGTCCCGGCGACGACATCGCAACCGATGACGCCGCGCTGGTCGAGCGGGCCGGCGGAGTGGTGCGGCTCGTGCCTGATTCGGCACGCAACTTCAAGATCACCAGCTCCGACGATCTCGCGCTCGCGGAGCTCTGGGCAACGCATCCGACATGATCCTTCCGTTTCGCACTCCGGAGGATATCGCCGCCGCGATTCCGATCGTGGAAGCGCACCTTCGGGCCGGCCGACTGCTCGGCTATCCGACGGAAACCGTCTACGGGCTGGGATCCGCGCCGGACCCGGCGGCGCTCGCTGCGCTGGCATCGCTCAAGGGCCGTCCCCCCAAGAAGCCCTTTCTGCTCCTGGTGTCCGGCCGGCCGATGGCGGAGCAGTGGGGGCTGACGTTCAACGCCTCGGCGCGGGCGCTGTCCGATGCCTTCTGGCCCGGACCGCTCACGCTCGTGCTCCCTGGTGGTGAAGGCCGGCTTCCCGAACAGCTGCGCGGCGTCGAAGGCGGCATCGCGGCGCGCCACACCTCACATGCCGGCATCGCCACGCTGGTACAGCAGATGGGGCTGCCGCTGACGTCGACCTCGGCCAATCGTCCGGGCGGGGCGACGGCACCGGGCGTGGCCGGGCTGGTCGACCTGTTTCGCGAGTCGGTGGACAGCGGGCTTCTGCTCGTGCTCGACGGGGGTACGCTCGGCAACGTCCCGCCATCGACGCTGGTCGACTGCACGACCAGCGTGCCGCTGCTGGTCCGCGAAGGCGCGCTGCCTCGCGCCGAGCTGCGCCGGGCGGCGGGACGGCTCGCGCCGTGACCGTCGCGCACGTACCCGAGGTGCTCGTCGTCTGCACCGGCAACACCTGCCGGAGCCCGATGGCCGCGGCGATCCTCCGGCGCGCGCTCGACGAGCGCGGACTCGGCAACGTCCGGGTGACGTCGGGAGGAACCGGCGCGTGGGACGGTGCGCCGGCGTCGGAGGGCTCCCTGCTCGTGGCGATGGAGAACGGGCTCGACCTTTCCGAACATCGGGCCCGGCTGGTCACATCGGAGATGGCCCGTTCGTCAGATCTGATCCTCACCATGTCCGAGCAACAGCGTGAGCGCCTTCACGAGCTGGGCGGCGGCGCCCGGGTACACCTGCTCGGCGAATACGCGGGCCGAGCCGGCGCCGACCGCGAGGTGGCCGATCCATTCGGGTTGGAACTCGAGGCGTATCGCACGACCTACCGCCAGCTCGACGCCCTGCTTGACGCGGTCGCGGCGCGCATTCACGCCGAGCGAATCGGTGAGCGGCGTTAGCAGGCCCTTCGCGGTCCTGGGCGATCCGGTCGGTCATTCACTCTCCCCCCGCATGCACACCGCCGCGTTCGCGGCACTCGGCCTCGACGGCACCTATTCCGCCATTCGCTGCGGCGCGGACGAGGTTCCGGTGCTCATGCGGCGCCTTGCCGATGCGGGTGGAGGCGGCAACGTCACCGTTCCCCACAAGGCCGCCGCGGCGGACGCGCTCGATCGTGCCTCGGCCCTCGTGGGGGAGCTCGGGGCATGCAACACATTCTGGGCCGAGAACGGTGCACTCGTCGGTGACAACACGGATGTCCCTGGGATTGTGGCCGCCGTCGGTGAGCTCGACGTTCCCGCCGGCGGCTGGATGATCGCCGGGACGGGCGGCTCCGCCCGCGCGGCGGTCGGTGCCGCCAGGCGGCTCGGCGCGCCGGTTTGGGTGCGCTCGCGCGAGGCCGGCAGGGCGGAGCAGTTCCTCGCGTGGGCCCGTTCGATCGGCGCCGAATGCGCCCTCGCCGACGACTGCGTCCTCTGCATCAATGCGACGCCGCTGGGTCTGGACGCGGAGGACGGTGACCCGCTGCCGCTCGCACTGGCGCCGAGCGCGGTCGCTGCCCTCGACCTCGTCTATCGGCGAGGTCGGACACTGTGGGTGCATGAAGCTCGCCGCCGCGGATTGCGGGCGGAGGATGGCAGGACCGTGCTGGTGGGCCAGGGGACTGCCGCATTCGAGCGCTGGTGGCCGGGCGTTCAGGCGCCCGTGTCAGTCATGCGCCAGGTCGTCGATGCCGAACTGGGATGAGCTCGCGGTGCTGGCACGCCGGATCGAGCGGGTGCTGCTCCCGGCCGAATGCCTGCTGTGCCACGAGGCGATCGCCATCATCGAGCACAACGCGCTCATCTGCGGCATCTGCCGGTCACGCTGGCAGCCGGTGGCTCCGCCCTTCTGCCGGCGCTGCGGCGATCCGGTGTATCTCGGGCTCGCCTGCCGCCTGTGTGGGGGATGGCCTCCCGGATTCTCCACGGCGCGAAGCGCCGTCTGGCTCGACGGGTCGGCGCGTCGCGCCGTCCATCATCTCAAATACGACGGCTGGTGGCGGGCCGCCGAAGCGATGGCGGAAGCGATGCGCGGCCTCGCGCCATTGACCGGACGACCCGATCTGATTCCAATTCCGCTCGGCGCGCGCCGCCTGCGCCGGCGGGGGTACAACCAGAGTGGTGCGCTGGCGGCGGCTCTGTCGGCCCGAACGGGGGGAGCGGTACGGCCGGGGCTCCTGTCACGCCGGCGGGAAACGCCGACCCAGACCGCGCTCACACCCGAAGAGCGTCAGGCCAACGTCGCCGGCGCCTTTGCGGCATCGGCAGGTGCCGCCGGCCGGCGGGTGGTGCTCGTGGACGACGTATTCACCACGGGCGCGACCCTGGCGGAGGCGGCGACCGCCCTGCTCGCGGCGGGGGCGGCGGAGGTCCAGGGGGTCACCTTCGCCCGGGCGCATCAGACGGTAGGATAGTTCTTTCTCGCACATCGGGGACGAGATGGCAATCAAGATCGGGATCAACGGATTCGGTCGTATCGGCCGCAATGTCGTTCGCGCCGCGAATGCGATGGGCGTGACGGACTTCGACGTCGTCGCGGTCAACGACCTCACCGACACGAAGACCCTCGCCCACCTGCTCAAGTACGACTCGGTCCATGGCCGCTTTGACGGGACGATCGAAACCCGGGGCGATTCGATCGTCGTCAACGGCGACGAAATGAAGGTGCTGAGCGAGCGGGATCCGGCCAAACTTCCGTGGAAGGAGCTTGGCGTGGACATCGTGCTTGAGTCCACCGGCCACTTCACCGATCGCGACAAGGCGGCGCTCCATCTGCAGGCCGGAGCGCGCAGGGTCATCATTTCGGCGCCGGCCAAGAACGATGACATCACGATCGTCTATGGCGTGAATCACGACAGATACGATCCGGCGGCGCACCACATCATTTCGAACGCCAGCTGCACCACCAACTGCCTGGTGCCGATGGTTCGGGTAATCCTGGATACCTTCGGTTTCGTGCACGGGTTCATGACGACCGTCCATTCCTACACCAACGATCAGCAGATTCTCGACCTGCCGCACAAGGATCTCCGCCGGGCGCGCGCGGCCGCCATGTCGATCATTCCGACATCCACCGGCGCCGCCAAGGCTACCGGCCTGGTGATTCCCGAGGTGAAGGGCAAGATCGATGGGGTCTCGCTCCGCGTCCCGACCCCGGACGTGTCGACCGTCGCGCTCAGCGCCGAGGTCAGGAAGGGCACGTCGGCCGAAGAGGTGAACGCCGCGTTCCGGAGCGCCGCCGCCGGCACGCTCAAGGGCGTGCTCGCCGTGAGCGACGAGCCGCTGGTCTCGATCGACTACGTCGGCAATCTGATGTCCAGCACGGTGGATTCGCTCTCGACCAACGTGGTGGACGGCACGATGGTTAACGTGACGTCCTGGTACGACAACGAGATGGGATATTCGGCGCGCTGCGTCGACCTGATGCGTTACATCGGGCCGCGTTCGTGAAGCGCACGCTCACCTGGCTGGACCGCGGGGGGCTCGAGGGGCGCCGCGCGCTGGTGCGCGTGGACTTCAACGTGCCGCTGCAGGACGGCGTGGTCGCCGACGACACGCGGATCCGCGCCGCACTTCCCACGATCCGGTACCTCCGTGACCGCGGAGCCCGCGTGATCCTCCTCTCCCACCTGGGCCGCCCCAAGGGCGCCCTGGATCCGAAGTACTCGCTGCGGCCGGTCGCACGGGCCCTCGAAACGCTGCTGGGCGCGCCGGTCACGTTCATCGAGGATCCGACCGCCGGCTCGGCGGTGGCGCAGACCAGGGGGCTGGCCCGTGGAGGCATCGCGATCGTCGAGAACACCCGGTTCCAGCCGGGCGAAGAGCGCAACGACCCGGGGCTTGCGGCGATCTTCGCCGCACTCGGTGACCTGTACGTGAACGACGCGTTCGGGTCGGCCCACCGCGCGCACGCGAGCACCGAGGGCGTGGCCCACCTGCTCAAGCCGGCGGTCTCGGGATTCCTGATGGAGCAGGAGCTCAAGTACCTCGGGTCGGCACTCGACCATCCGAAGCGGCCGTTCGTCGCGGTGCTGGGAGGCGCGAAGATCTCCGGCAAGATCGACCTCATCGAGGCGCTGCTGCCCAAGGTCGAGGAAATCCTGATCGGCGGCGCCATGGCGTGCACCTTTTTCCGGGCGATGGGGCTGGAGACCGGAACGTCGCTGGTCGAGGAGGATCGAGTCGGCATGGCCAGCGCGTTGCTCGCCAAGGGCGGGCGGAAGATCGTGCTCCCGTCCGGCGCGGTGGTCGCCCAGCGCCTCGACGCGGGGGCGGAGACGCGTTCGGTGAAGCGGGATGCGATTCCGCCTGGGTGGGCGATGTACGACGTGGACCGCCTCAGCGCCGAGGACTTTGCGACGCGGATCGAAGCGGCGGGCACCGTCGTCTGGAACGGGCCGATGGGCGTGTTCGAAACACCGCCGTTCGACCAGGGAACGATGCACATCGCCCATGCGATGGCGCATGCGTCCGCGCGCGGCGCCGTCACGATCGTCGGTGGGGGTGATTCGGCCGCGGCGGTCGCCAAGGCCGGACTGGCCGACAAGATGTCCCATGTCTCGACTGGTGGCGGCGCGTCGCTCGAGTTCCTGGAGGGCAAGATCCTGCCGGGCGTGGCCGCGCTGGACGACGCCTGATGCGGCGCCTCATCTACGCCGCGAACTGGAAGATGAATCACGGGCCGGAGGCGGCCCGCGAGTTTGTGCGCCGGTTCAGGAGCCTCACCCGGACGGCGCCGGCGCGCGAGCTGTGGTTCTATCCGCCGGCCGTTTCGCTTGCGGCCACCGCGGAGGCGCTCAGCGAGTACGATGGCGTGCAGGTCGGAGCCCAGAACGTGTACTGGGAGCCGAAGGGCGCCTTCACCGGGGAGACGTCGGTGGCGCTGGCCCGGGAGAGCGGCGCGCGGGGCGCGCTCGTCGGTCACTCCGAACGGCGCCACGTCTTCGGGGAGACCGACGCGGAGACGCGGCTCAAGGTCGCCGCGCTGCTCGCGTCCGACCTGGCGCCGATGCTGTGCGTGGGCGAGTTGCTGCACGAACGTGAGGCGGGCGCGACGGAGACCGTCGTGCGGCGGCAGCTGCGCGCGGCGCTCGCCGGTCAGCCGGGCCAGCAGCTCGCGCGACTCATGATCGCATACGAGCCGGTCTGGGCCATCGGCACGGGAAAGAACGCCACACCGGCCGATGCGGCTGCCGTCCACCGGATCATTCGGGACGAGCTCGCGGCGGTCGGTGTCACCGGCAGGATACCCGTCCTGTATGGCGGCAGCGTCAATGCTGGCAACGTGCAGGCGCTGCTGGCGGAAGAGGAGCTTGACGGCGTGCTTGTGGGCGGGGCCAGCCTCGATGCCGATGGATGGGCCGCGCTGATTCAGCTGGGCGGTTGATTCCGGGTGTCGGCCCGGCTAAACTTGCGACTTGCCCCGGAGATAGGCCGATATGTACTACCTGATTCTGACCCTCCTCATCCTCGATGCCGTGCTGCTGGCGACCGTGGTCCTGCTGCAGGCCGGTCAAGGCGGCGGTCTGGCCTCGCTGGGCGGCACGTCGACCGACAGCGTGCTCGGCAGCCGGCAATCGGTCACGCTGCTGACGCGGATGAGCTGGTGGTGCGGCGGGGCCTTTCTCGTTCTCTCGCTGTTCCTCTCGCTGATGTCATCCGGCCGCGCGGCCGCGACGAGCGATCTCCAGCAACGCCTCCGGAATCTGCCGGCGCCGGCATCGACCACGTCACCGCTGCCGATCACGACCGCCCCGGCCAGTCCGGCCCCAGCCGCGACGGCTCCGGCTGGAACCGGTGGAGCGGCGACGACGGCGAAGACACCGCCGACCCCGGCACCGCAATCGAAGCCGGCGCAGTGAGGCCAGTCAATCGTGGCGGGGTGACCGGATGACGGATCACCCCGCTTTCGTGTTGCTGGAGGACGGCACATGGTACGCGGGCACCACGCGCCGCCCGCTTGCGCCGGGGTTCGGTGAGGTGGTCTTCACGACGAACCTCACCGGCTATCAGGAGACCTTCACCGATCCGAGCTATCTCGGCCAGATCGTGGTGATGACCGCGCCCATGATCGGGAATTACGGCGTGAACCCGGGGGACATGGAGTCGGCCCAGCCACAGGTCAGCGGTGTCGTCGTTCGCGAGCTGGTGCGGCACGCGTCCAACTGGCAATCGACCATGGGGCTGGATGAATGGCTCGAAAGCGCCTCGGTGCCCGTCATCGAGGGGGTCGACACCCGCCGCCTCACGAGGCATCTCCGCGAGCGCGGCTCGATGCGGGGTGTCATCGCGGAAGGCTTCCAGCCCGATTCAGATCTGACCGCCCGGCTCGCCGCCTCACCGTCGATGGAGGGGCTCGACCTTGCGTCCCGCGCTTCGATCGCCGAGGCGCACACTGAAGGTTCCGGGCCCCACGTCGTGGCATTCGACTACGGCATCAAGCGCAACATCATCACGATGCTCGTCGCGTCCGGTTGCCGGGTGACCGTCGTACCCGCGGAGACGCCCGCTTCCGCCGTGCGGAGCCTGGCGCCCGATGGACTGTTTCTGTCCAACGGCCCCGGAGATCCGGCGGCGGTCACTTACGCCCTTCCGACCATCCTCGACCTGGCCGGCTCCGGCCTCCCGACATTTGGCATCTGTCTGGGCCATCAGCTGATAGGGCTTGCCTATGGCGGCAGGACCGCGAAGATGGCCTACGGGCATCGCGGCGGAAACCACCCGGTTCGTGACCTGCGAAGCGGACACGTGCTCATCACCACCCAGAATCACGGTTTCGCCGTCGTGGGGGATGAGCAGGGCATCCCG
This sequence comes from Gemmatimonadales bacterium, assembly GCA_038321865.1. GTDB lineage: Bacteria > Gemmatimonadota > Gemmatimonadetes > Gemmatimonadales > GWC2-71-9 > JAICUF01. The sequence goes on along the minus strand of JBBQFH010000001.1, from coordinate 78,414 downwards.
GGTGCACCGGACCTTGAGGTGACGCATCTCAACCTCAATGATGGCAGCGTGGAAGGTCTTCGGCACCGCCGGCTGCCCCTGTTCTCCGTGCAATATCATCCCGAGGCCGCCCCCGGTCCGCACGACGCCTATCCGCATTTCGCCGAGTTTCTGCGATCGGTCACCGCGCGTGCCGGGAGTCCGGCGCACCCAAGCCCTTGACACTCAAGGGGTAAGCTCGTACTATCGGCCTGCAGGACACCGTCTCGGGTGCCTCAATGTGACCCTCCTGGGGGATGCATGACCAAAGCCGATCTCGTCGAACAGGTAACTGCGTCCATAGCCCGCACATCGGGGCCCATGATTTCGAAGAAGGACTGCGCCCGCGTGGTGGACGCGTTCCTCGACGCGGTGAAGGATGCACTGAAGGAGCAGCACAACATCGAGGTACGCGGCTTCGGGACCTTCAAGATCCGGCGGCGCAAGACCCGCATGGCGCGCAATCCGCGCACCGGCGATCCGGTGGAGGTAGCTGCCCGGCCGGTTCCGGTGTTCAAGCCCAGCAAGGAGTTGCGGGCGCTCGTGGCTGACGAGGTCGAGCCGTCCGCGGAGCATCCGCAGTCGGAAGCCGCGTCGGGGCACTGAGGCGGCGCTTGCCGTTCTCCGGCGGGGCCGCAACGCCATGCGGCCCCGTTCCGTTTTCCAGGCCATCCATGACCGTATCATCACCACCCACCATCCGAGTTCGCGTACTGCTCTTCGCGCGCTATGCCGAGATCCTTGGCACCGACGCGCTGGAGCTCATCCTGGCTGAGCCGGCGACGGTGGCCAGCGTGGTCGCCGCGCTGCGATCCCGCCGGAATGGGCACCTGCTGCCCCCGCATCCGCTCTGCGCGGTGAATCTCCGGCAGGCGTCCGCGGCCACCCGCCTCGGTTCGCATGACGAGATTGCGGTGCTGCCGCCACTCGCGGGCGGCTGAGATGGCCCATCTGTCCCACAGTGCGATCGATGCCGCGACGCTCGGAAGCGGCCTCCAGTCGGCTGAGCGTGGCGCCAGCGTCACATTCGTGGGTCTGGTCCGCGATCATCATGGCGGGCGCCGCGTAACGGGACTTGCATATTCGGCCTATGAGCCGATGGCTGAGGAGGAATGCGCACGAATCGTGGCCGAGGCCGAAGCCCGTTGGCCCGCGAGCGTCGGGCTGACGCATCGGCTGGGGTCGCTGGAGATAGGCGACGTAGCGGTGGCCGTCGTGGCGACAGCTGCGCATCGCGAAGCGGCCTTCGAGGCGTGCCGCTACGTCATCGAAGCGGTGAAGGTGCGCGTGCCGGTGTGGAAGCGGGAGCGCTACGAGGACGGCTCCGAGGCATGGGTCGACCCGACGACGGCGGGCGGCACGGTACCGACCGCGGCGAGCGCGGAGTGACCGCGGTGCGCGATCGCCTGGACCGCCCGCTGGGGAGCCTCCGGATATCGGTCACCGACCGGTGCAACATGCGCTGCGGGTACTGCATGCCTGAGCGCGAGTACACCTGGCTCCCGCGGGAATCGCTGCTCACGTTTGAGGAGATTGCCCGGCTCGCCGGAGTCTTCGCCGGCCTCGGCGCGCACAAGGTGCGGCTCACCGGTGGGGAGCCGCTGCTGCGGCACGAATTGCCGCGGCTGGTCGCCCGGCTCGCCGCGGATGCCCGCATTGCGGATCTCGCCCTCACCACCAACGGCATCCTGCTCGGTGAGCACGCCTCGGCGCTTCGCGCCGCGGGGCTGAAGCGTGTCACCATCAGCCTGGACACGCTGCGTGCCGATCGGAGTCTGGCCTTCGCCCGAAACGCACGTCACGCCGACGTGCTCGCCGGGATCGAGGCCGCGGGCGCGGCGGGCTTCGAATCGATCAAGCTCAACACGGTGCTGATCCGCGGCTTCAATGACGATGAGGTGGTGGAGCTGCTCGAATTTGCCCGGGCGCACCGGGCCGAGCTGCGCTTCATCGAGTACATGGACGTCGGCGGGGCGACCCGGTGGAGTATGGACCAGGTGGTGCCTCGGCGTGAAATCCTCGCCGCCGTCAGCGAGCGGCTCGGTGCACCCCGACCCCTCAGCGATCCGGGATCCCGCGCCCCTGCCGACCGCTTCGAGCTGACTGACGGCAGCACGTTCGGGATCATCGCGTCCACGACGGCGCCCTTCTGTCGGAATTGCGATCGGAGCCGTCTGACGGCGGACGGCAGCTGGCTCCTGTGCCTGTACGCGGAGCGGGGAGTCGATCTGCGGGGCCCGCTGCGCGACGGGGCATCGGACGCTGAGCTGGCGGTGCTGATCGGGAAGACGTGGCGTGAGCGGACCGATCGAGGCGCTGAGGCCCGCGCCGCACTCGGCGAGCGAGGCGCCCTGTATGGTGTCGAGGGGCTTCGGGCAGACCCGCGGCGTGAAATGCACACGCGGGGGGGCTGATGGCCTTGAACGTGGCCTTGATCCAGCCGCAGATTCCGCCCAACACCGGCAACATCGCCCGGCTCTGCGCGGCGACCGCCTCGCCGCTGCACCTGATCGCCCCCCTCGGCTTCTCCATCGACGATGCCGACGTTCGCAGGGCGGGGCTGGATTACTGGCCCCACGTCGACCTGTGGCCGCATGCCGACTGGTTCGCCTTCCGGGATGCGGTGGCGCGGGAGCGCTGCCTCTACTTCTCGGCGAACGCCTCGAGATCGTTCTGGGAGGCGCCGTTTCGGGGCAACAGCTGTCTGGTATTCGGCAACGAAACGGAAGGGATGCCGGCCCGGATTCTCGAGAAGCATCCCGAGCAATGCTTTCGCATCCCCATGCAACGCGGGTTGCGCAGCCTGAATCTGGCAACTGCCGTCGGAATCGTGCTGTACGAAGGGCTTCGACAGACGGGTGGCGCCGCGGCAGCCGGCTTGGATTAGGGTACCTCAGCCGGTACCTTTCGCCGTCTCGCGTGTATCACGCAGAGGCACCTGCTGATCGAAACGGCGGCATTCACCTGAACGCGAGAGCGGACTTCGATGCTGGGCAAAGTGGCGGTGGTCGGTGCGGGGAACGTGGGCGCGACGGCGGCGCAACGACTGGCCGAGAAGAGCCTGGCGCGCACGGTCGTGATGATCGACGTGGCGGATGGGATTCCCCAGGGCAAGGCACTCGACCAGTGGCAGTCCGGCCCGATTGAGGGGTTCGACACGCGGGTGATCGGCAGTCAGAGCTACGACGAGGCGGCCGGCGCCGAGGTATTCGTGGTCACCGCGGGAATCGCCCGGAAGCCCGGCATGAGCCGTGACGACCTGGTGCGGACGAATGCCGGGATCGTCCGGTCGGTGGCCCGGGAGATCGCGAGAGTGGCACCGAAGTCGATCATCGTCGTGGTGTCGAACCCGCTCGACGTGATGTGTTACGTGGCGATGAAGGCCAGCGGATTCCCGCGTGAGCGGGTGCTCGGCATGGCCGGGGTGCTCGACACGGCACGCTATCGCACCTTTCTCGCGGAAGCCGCTGACGTATCGGTTGAGGACATCCAGGCGATGGTCCTCGGCGGCCACGGCGATACCATGGTGCCGCTCATCTCGTACACCACCGTGTCCGGCATCCCGATCACCCAGCTGATCGACCAGAAGCGGCTCGACGACATCGTAACGCGCACGCGGAACGGCGGCGCCGAAATCGTCGCCTTTCTCAAGACGGGCTCCGCCTATTACGCGCCGAGCGCGGCCGCGGTGCAGATGGTGGAGGCGATCGCACTCGACAAGCGGCGCGTCCTGCCATGTTCCGCGTGGCTGCAGGGGGAATACGGCCTGAAGGACGTCTTCTGTGGCGTGCCGTGCAAGGTCGGCCGAAACGGGCTCGAGAGCATCATTCAGGTGACGCTGACCGAGACCGAGCGCGAGGATCTGATCAAGTCCGCGGAGGCGGTCCGCGTGACGCAGGCCGCTGTCGACGCCTGAGCATGCTGCGCTTCTACCGGTCCACGATCGGCAAGAAGTTCCTGATGGCCGTCTCCGGGCTGATCGGGATCGCGTTTCTGATTCTGCACATGCTGGGCAATCTGCAGATCTTCGAGGGTGCGGAGAAGATCAACAACTATGCGGCCATGCTGCACGGGCCGCTGGCCGAAGTGGTGCTGGCCGAGCGGCTGCTGCTGATCGTGGCGGTGGTGGTGCACGTGCTGATGGCGTGGCAGCTCACGATGCGGGCTCGCGCCGCGCGCCCGGTCGGCTATGCCCGGCGCCTGCCGCAGGTGTCCACCCTGGCATCGCGCACGATGCGGGTCGGCGGAGTGCTCCTGCTCCTCTTCATTCCCTTCCACATTCTGCACTTTACGACCGGTAATATTCGGCCGGCCGGCATCTTCGTGCCGGGCGACGTCTACGGCAATGCCGTCGCGAGCTTTCACATTCCCTGGGTGACGGCGGTGTATGTCGCGGCGATGGTCGCGCTCGGGCTGCATCTCTATCACGGGATCTGGAGCTCGAGCCGGACGCTGGGCGTCGCGCCTGCGACCGCGCACCCGCTGCACCGCCGGATCGCGCTGATGCTGAGCGTGGCGCTCTGGCTGGGATTCACGGCGGTTCCCGTCGCGATCGCCGCCGGCTGGGTGAGGTGAGCATGGACCTGATGTCTCGTGTGCCCGATGGGCCGATCGAACAGAAGTGGGACAGGCACCGCTTCGAAATGAAGCTGGTGAACCCCGCCAACAAGCGGAAATACACGATCATCGTCGTCGGCACGGGGCTCGCCGGCGGCTCGGCGGCGGCGTCGCTGAGCGAGCTGGGCTACAACGTGAAGTGCTTCTGCTTCCAGGACTCGCCCCGCCGGGCCCACTCCATCGCGGCCCAGGGCGGCATCAACGCCGCCAAGAACTATCAGAACGACGGCGACAGCATCTACCGGCTGTTCTACGACACCGTGAAGGGCGGGGACTACCGCTCGCGCGAGGCGAACGTCTACCGGCTGGCTCAGATCAGCGTCAACATCATCGACCAGTGCGTCGCGCAGGGCGTCCCGTTCGCGCGCGAGTACGGCGGGCTCCTGGCCAACCGGTCGTTCGGGGGCGCGCAGGTCTCGCGCACCTTCTACGCCCGCGGGCAGACCGGCCAGCAGCTGCTCCTGGGCGCGTACCAGGCGCTGGAGAAGGAAATCGACCGCGGCGGCGTGACGATGTATCCGCGTACGGAAATGCTGGATGTCGTCGTGATCGACGGGCAGGCCAGGGGCATCATCACCCGCGACATGGTGACGGGAGCGATCGAGTCGCACGCGGCCGACGCCGTGGTGCTCGGCACCGGCGGCTATGGCAACGTGTTCTATCTCTCGACCAACGCGAAGGGCTCCAACGCCACCGCGATCTGGCGCGCGCACAAGCGTGGCGCGGCGTTCGCCAACCCCTGCTACACCCAGATTCATCCGACCTGCATTCCGGTCAGCGGCAGCTATCAGTCCAAGCTCACGCTCATGAGCGAGTCGCTCCGGAACGACGGGCGCGTCTGGGTCCCGAAGCGGAAGGGTGACGACCGCCCGCCCGGCCAGATTCCCGAAGCGGAACGTGACTACTACCTCGAGCGGCGCTATCCGAGCTTCGGCAACCTCGTGCCTCGGGACGTCGCGTCCCGCGCGGCCAAGGAGCAGTGCGACAACGGCTACGGCGTCGGTCCGGGGGGCTACGGCGTGTATCTCGACTTCGCTGATGCGATCGCGCGCCTGGGCGAGGCACGCATCCGGGAGCGGTACGGCAATCTCTTCGAGATGTACGAGCGGATCACCGACGAGAATCCATACCGGGTTCCCATGCGGATCTATCCCGCGGTGCACTACACCATGGGCGGACTCTGGGTGGACTACAACCTGATGAGCACCATCCCCGGGCTGCACGTGATCGGCGAAGCCAACTTCTCCGATCATGGCGCCAATCGCCTGGGTGCGAGCGCGCTCATGCAGGGACTCGCGGACGGCTACTTCGTCCTGCCCTACACCGTCGGCGATTACCTCGCGTCGGCACGCCCGGCCCCGGTGGACACCACCCATCCGGCATTCGAGCGTGCCGCGGCCGAGGTGCGCGAGCGCACGCAGCGATTCCTGTCGATTCGGGGCAGCCGGACCGTGGATTCCTTTCACCGCGAGCTCGGCAAGCTGATGTGGGACCACTGCGGCATGGCGCGGTCGGCTGAGGGCCTCCGGGAGGCGCTGGAGCGGATTCCGGTGCTCCGGGACGAGTTCTGGCGCGACGTGAACGTGCCCGGCAGCGATGCGGAGCTGAACCAGGCCCTCGAGAAGGCTGGTCGGGTCGCAGACTTCTTCGAGCTGGCGGAGCTGATGTGCCGTGACGCCCTCCACCGCGAGGAGTCGTGCGGCGGGCACTTCCGGGTGGAGCACCAGACCGGGGACGGGGAGGCCCTGCGCGACGACGAGCACTTCGCCTACGTGGCGGGGTGGGAATACGCAGGCGAGGGCCGCGAGGCGGTGCTGCGCAAGGAGCCGCTCGACTTCGAGTACGTGCATCTCGCGCAGCGGAGCTACAAGTGAGGAGGTCGCCGTGAACCTGACCTTGCGGGTCTGGCGGCAGGCGGCGCCCTCCGCACCCGGGCGCATGGTGCGCTACGAGGCGCCGGACATTTCGCCGGACATGTCGTTCCTCGAAATGCTCGATGTGGTGAATGAGCGGCTCACGGCGAAGGGGGAGGAGCCGATTGCCTTCGATCACGATTGCCGTGAAGGGATCTGCGGCTCGTGCTCGCTCATGATCGATGGCGTGGCCCACGGGCCGATGAAGGGCACCGCCACCTGCCAGCTCCACATGCGGAGTTTCGAGGATGGTGCCGAGATCCACGTCGAGCCATGGCGCTCCCGGGCCTTCCCGATCATCAAGGATCTGGTGGTCGACCGCGGCGCGCTGGACCGGATCATTCAGGCGGGCGGCTACGTCGCGGTCAACACCGGCGGCGCACCGGACGGGAACGCCATTCCGATCCCGAAGGCCGCGGCCGAGATCGCCATGGATGCGGCCCAATGCATCGGATGCGGCGCCTGCGTCGCGGCCTGTCCGAACGGGTCGGCCTCGCTGTTCACTGCAGCCAAGATCGCGCACCTCGGTCTGCTGCCGCAGGGGCAAACCGAACGCTACCGCCGGGCACTGCGCATGGTCGCGCGCATGGATGCGGAGTCCTTCGGCGGCTGCAGCCTCTTCGGCGAATGCCAGGAAGCGTGTCCCAAGGAGATCAGCATCGACACGATCACCCGCATGAACCGCGACTACGTTCGAGCCAGCGCCATCGCCCGCAGCGAGGTCACCGGCTAGCCCTGCAGTCCGGAGGATCCCTCCTGCGCCACCTCGTCTGCGTCGCCCTCGGCTCGCTCGTGCTGTCCTCCCCGGGCATGGCCCAGGACCCCTATCTGCATGTCGGCGTGCACGCGATCGGGCTCTATACGCACGTCGGTGCGGCACCGGGCGGCGGGACGGCCGACGAGTTTCGCGTTGTGCAGCCGACGGTCATGATCCATGCCGGATTTGCGGGCGGAAGACTGGAGCTCACCGGCACCGGCAACCTGGAAGGGCTGACCATTCCGAACGGCGAGCTCGCGCCCGGGGACTGGGGTGAAGGCTTTGTGGATCGCCGGCATCCCCACACCTACGTGCACGAGCTGATCGTCTCCGCCGGCGATCTGCTCGGCCGGTTGGACGGGCAGGCACGGCTGTCGCTCAGCGCAGGGAAGGGATTCGCGCCCTTCGGGACGGACGACCCCATGTCCCGCCCCCTCATCCGCTACCCGGTCAACCACCATCTGGCGCAGATTCTGGAGCGCGCGATCGCGATCGGTGCGTTCCGGACCGGCCCGGTGTCGTTCGAGGCGGCGATCTTCAACGGGGATGAGCCCGAGCGGCCGGGCCAATGGCCGCTGATCGGCCGCTTCGGCGATTCCTGGTCGGCCAGGGCGACCTTCGCGCCGCTGGCCGGGCTCGAATTGCAGGGCTCGATCGCCCACGTGCACTCGCCGGAGCATCGGCCGGGAGGCGGTCCCGATCAGGAGAAGTGGAGCGGGTCCGCGCGTTGGGAGAGCCGAGCCGACGCCCATCCGACCTATTTGATGGCGGAATGGGAGCGGAGCTCGGAGGCGGCCGGATTCTTCGTGTACCACAGTATGCTCGCTGAGGGTGCATGGTCGGCGGGGTCTCAGCGTCTCCTGTGGCGGGTCGAGCGAACTGAGCGGCCGGAGGAACAGCGCCTGCTCGACCCCTATCGGTCCGTCCGGCCGCATCTCGACAACTCGGTGCTTGGGCGCACACGATGGACGATCGTGACGGCGGGATATTCCATCCGGCTGCCGGTGTCGGGCGTGCAGATCGAGCCGCAGCTGGAGGCGGCGCTGGCGAGCGTCACATCCCTGGACGGGGCAGGCTTCGACCCCGCTAGCTTCTATGGAAGGGATCGCATCTGGTCGGTGAACGTGGCTGTTCGGCTCGGCTGGGGGGCCACCATGCATCGGATGGGCAGGTACGGGTCAATGGATGCAAATGACGCCGGCGGACACGGCGCGGACTCCCACATGCAACACTAGGAGACACGAATGCGAGTGAATGGAATGATGTGGCTGCTGGCGCTTGGCGTCATCGTCGCCGCCTGCAACAAGTCCAATCCGGCGGATCCGACGGTGCCGGCCAAGATGGTAATGCTGGATGGCCAGCCGCAAACCGGCGCCGTCGGCGCCGTGGCCGCGGCGCCGCTTCGGGTTCGGGTGGACAATGCGGCCAACGATCCGGTGGCCGGCGTGACGGTGACGTGGGCGGTCACCTCGGGCGGTGGCGCGACCTCGGTCACCACGCAGGAGACCAGCGCCGCGGGCGTCTCATCCGTCAACTTCACTTACGGCCAGGCCGGCCCGCAGGTGATCACGGCTTCCGTGCCGGGACTCAGCGGTTCCCCGCAGACGTTCACGCTGACGGCGGTAGCGGCCGGCGGCGGCGGTGGCGGAGGGCAGTAGGCTTTGGCCAAAGCCCGCCTGCACTCGGCCCTCGGGTTCGCCCTCCTGCTGGCTGCGGCCTGCGGGAAGGACAGCGTGTCACCTGGCGGCACCGCCGCGCGGCTGGTGGCCGGGGATGGCGGTGGCCAGAGCGGCACGACCGGGACTGTGCTGCCGCTGCCGCTCCGGGTGTCGGTGCTGGACGCGCTGGACCAGCCGGTCGCGGGGGTGACGGTGGCGTGGTCGGTCGTGAGTGGAGGCGGTTCGGTGTCCGCGGCCAGCTCGGTCAGCGATGGCCAGGGCCTGGCGAGCGTCACGGTCACCCTGGGCGCGGCACCCGGAACGCAGCAGGTCCGTGCGGCAGTCACCGGCCTCGCCGGCTCGCCGGTCACCTTCAGTGAGACGGCGCAGCCGTTCGTCCAGGCGGCGCCGGTGCTGCTTCAGACCATCGCGGTACCGGCCGATTACGGTGCGCATGACACCTTCGTGCGCGATGGGCTTGCCTTCGCGTTCCTGTGGAACACGGGGCTGCGAATCTACGACGTCGGCAACGGCATTCGGGGCGGCTCGCCAGAGAGTCCCCAGCTGGTCAGCAGCTTTGTGACCGCGACCGCTGGTTCGGTGGACGGCCCGAATGTTCACAATGGATGGTGGTTCCACAACCCGGTGAGCGGCGAAAAGCGCTACCTGTTCATCGGCCAGGAAGGGCCCAGTGGCGGGATCGGAAGCCGGTCGACCGGGGATATTCACGTGGTCGACGTCTCCAATCTCGCCGCCCCGCACGAGGTCGCCTTTTACCATCACCCGTCGATCGCCGGCGACAGCGTGGGCGTCCATAACTTCTGGATGGATGAGCCGGCACAGATTCTCTTCGCCGCGTTCTACAACGGTGGAGTCGTAGCGCTCGACGTGTCCGGCGCGCTGACGGGAGACTTGTCCGGCCGGGTCATCTCGGAGATTCGGCCCGGCGGCGCGGGCAACACATACACCTGGGGGGTGCAGCTCTGGAACGGGTCGCTCTATGCGATCGACATGCTCACCGGGCTCTACCAGCTGAAGCTGCAGGGGAACACGCTCTCCAGGATTGCCGGCGGCAACAACGTACCGGAGCGCTTCAGCTCCGATCTCTGGGTGCAGAATGGGTTCGCCTACACCGGCACGTGGGGAACCCGAAGCGCGGCGGGCAACGTGCTGAAGGTCTGGCGCCTCGACGCGAGCGGCGCCCCATCCATCGCCGACTCGATCAAGACCGCCGGCATCGGCACGGTGAGTGACGTGGAGGTCAGCGCCGACGGGAAGTGGCTGCTGTTCACCGCTGAGGGCGGTTCGCTCGGCGGGTTGTACCTGTACAGCCTGGCTGATCCGGCTCACCCGGCCTTCGCCACCAGCTACATCGTGCCGACCGGACTCCACACCGGCACCTTTGCGACGATCAACGGCCGCCGATACGTCTTCGCCGCCAAGGATCCGGCCAGCCCGGCGATGATGATCTTCGACGTGACGGCGGCAACTTCCTGACCTCCTTTCCGGGTGGGGGGTGAGAGGCAAGAAGGTCTCGTCCTGGCGGCGGCCCCGCTCGGCCGGGCTTTCCCAACTCTCACTTCCCACCCATTCTACTGCACCCATCGCATGCCCTGCCGACCTCTAAGAGGAGTTGCCGTGCGTCTGCTTCGCCTGGTGCTGCCATTGCTGGCATGTTCCGTGACCTCGCTCCTGGCTCAAGGTGTGCCGGCGGGGTTTTCGATCGCGTCCGGCGCTGCGGAGCGCACGCTCGAATCGCTGCTTCGAAGCGTGCCGGACTCGGCGAGGGCGCGAGTGGACGTGCGCACGCTGAGTGCCGTTCCGCACGTCGCCGGCACCCCGGCACAGCAGGCGACGGCGGCATACGTTCTTCGCGAGATGAAGGCGGCGGGACTCGACACCAGCCGGCTCAACTTCCGGGTCTGGATGCCGTACCCCGATTCGACGATCGTCGAGATCATCACGCCGTCGCGCGTGCGGCTGGCACTCGAGGAACCGGCACTGCCCGACGATCCGACCACACAGGGCAAGCCGTGGCCCGCGATGAACGGGAGTGCCGGCTCGGGCGACGTGACGGCCCCCGTCATCTACGTGAACTATGGCCTGGCGGACGATTACGCCGCGCTGGATTCCATCCACGTGGACGTGCGTGGCAGGATCGTCCTGGCGCGATATGGACGAAGCTTTCGCGGCATCAAGGCGCGCGAGGCCGAAGCGCACGGGGCCAGTGCGCTCCTCCTGTACTCGGACCCGCAGGACGATGGCTTTGTCCGTGGCGACGTCTATCCGGTGGGCCCCATGCGGAACCCGGACGGCGTCCAGCGGGGCAGTGTCTTCAACGGCGATGGCGACCCCACGACGCCGGGGTGGCCATCGACCGCCGGCGCCCGGCGTCTCCCGCTCGACTCGCTGGCGGTCTCTCGCATTCCGGTCGTGCCCATCGGCTACCGGAATGCGTCCCTGCTGCTGTCGCCGATGCGCGGTGCGGGGCTGCCATCACAGGCATGGCAGGGCGGGCTTGGCTTTCGATATCACGTGGGGGGCGATGGCGTGACGGCCCGCGTCGCGCTCTGGCATCAGAGCGGCGAGCAGGCCTACAAGACGATCACCAACACCTTCGGGGTGATTCGGGGCAGCGCGTGGCCCGACGAAATGGTGCTGATCGGCGGCCACCGTGACGCCTGGGGACCTGGCGCACGGGACAACGTCGGTGGCGTCACCAGCGTCCTCGGGGCCGCGCGCGCCTGGGGCGCCGCGGTCAAGGCCGGTCACCGGCCGAGACGCACCCTGGTCTTCGCGACCTGGGACGCAGAGGAATGGGGGCTGGTCGGCTCGACTGAGTACGCCGAGCTCATGCAGGACACGCTGCGCGCCCGCGCCGTGGCGTATCTCAATCAGGATGACGCCGCCGACGGCCGGCAGTTCGGCGCGGGCGGCACCGCCTCGCTGCACGGGCTGATCCGGGATGTGAGCACGACGGTGACGCAGCCGGGTGACACCGTCAGCGTGTACGCGGCGTGGCGTCGGGCGCGTCCCCCTGCCGATACCGGCGACGTGCGGCTTGGTGATCTCGGCGGTGGCAGCGATTTCGGCGGCTTCTACAACTTCCTCGGGATCCCGGCGATCGAGTACGGCTTCGGCGGCCCCGGCGGCGGGTACCACTCAGCGTACGACACGTACGCCTTCCAGGACCGCTTTGGCGATCCGGGTTTCTTGAGTGCCGCGGCGGCCGCACGCCTGTCGGCGGTGCTGCTGGCCCGGCTCGGCAATGCGGACATCGTCCCCTATGACGATGCGGCGCTCGCGGACCGGCTGGCCGGCCTCTCGGGGACGCTCGCCCGATCGGCGGCGGCCAAGCGGTCCGGCCTCCGCTTCGATTCGCTCGACGCGGCCATCGCGGGCCTGAAGCGGGCGGGTCTGGCGTTCGATGCCGCCCGCGACTCCGCGCTGGCACGCGGAGCGCTGCCGGCGGCGCGGCTGGCCCGGGTGAACCAGGTGTTGCGGGGAGTGGAGCAGGAAATGGTACGTCCAACGGGACTTCGCGGACGTCCGCGGATGCGTAACCTGGTGATCGCGTCAGACCGCGACAACGGCTATTCCGACATGCCGTTTCCGGGTGTCGGGGAGGCGCTGCGCGACAACGATCCGGCGCGCGCCCAGCTGGAACTGCACGAGCTCGCCACGCGCGTCGGCGCCGCCGCCGCCCGGGTTGTCCGGGCGAGGGAGACGCTGAGCCGCTAGCCGGTTACGGGGCCGATTTCCACATATCGTCGGCGGGAATGATGTCCGGTCCAAAACCATCCGGGTTTACTCGCGCCTGGACGACGCGTTTCGGAGTCGGAATCCGGGCCAGATATCGATCCCCCGCGTACCAGATCTCCACCGGGTACCGGACCACCTGCTTGGTGCCGTCACTGAAGGTCAGTTCCAGCTCGACGGGCATGACGGCGGGGCCGAAGTTGCGGAGCAGCACGACGACGCCGCTGTCGGTCTGGCGCACATTTTCGACTGCCTGATCCAGCGCGTCGGTGGTGAAGAAGAAGCCCCGCCAGAACCACGACAGGTCGCGTCCCGACACACTCTCCATGGTGCGGAAGAAGTCAGCGGGCTGCGGATGCCTGAACGCCCAGCGCCGCGTGTATTCGGCAAAGGCGGTGTCGAACACCTCCGCTCCGAGCACCTTGTTCCGCAGTGCCAGCAGCACGATCGACGGCTTCACATAGGCCAGGGAGCCGAGGTTGTTGTTGTTCTGGTAGCGGTTGGCCGGCGTCATGATCGGCTGCGCCGTGCCCGACTGGTCGAGGCGGAACACGAATTGCGCCTCGCCCTTCCGGGTAAGGCTGTCGGACCGCTTCCAGTAGTCCTCCTCCGAGAATGAATTGATGAACGTGTTGAACCCCTCGTCCATCCAGGCGTATCGCCGCTCGTCCGAGCCCACGATCATCGGGTACCACATATGGCCGATTTCGTGGGTGACGACATTGAACAGCTCCTCCGCCGTCCGCGACCGCGCTTCCATCGCGACCATCGGATACTCCATTCCCGAGACCGGCCCCTCGACCGCTGATATCTGCGGATAGGGATAGCGCAGCCAGCGCCGGCTGTACTCCTCGATGGTAAAACGGGACATCTTCGCCGCATCCTTCCATGTGGCTACGGCGCTGGGCCGGTAATAGGCGTTCGCCATCACGCCCTGCCAGTTCGACGCGTCCCAGATGAACTCCGGTGATGCCGCCCAGGCGACGTCCCGGACCTGCTTCGCGTTGAAGCGCCACGTGGTCATGCCGCCGCGGGAGGGCCGCGCCGCGCCCGACGTCAGGTCGGCGGCCGTGATGATCGCAACCGTCGTGTCGGCGTGCGCGGCGAGCGCGAGCCGGGCCCGCTGCACCGCGGTCAGCACCTCGGCCGAGTTCTGCAGCACGCCGGTGCCGGCGACGATGTATCCCGCCGGTACGGTCACCTCGTAATTGATGTCCCCGTATTCGAGGTAAAACTCGCCCTGGCCGAGGTAGGGCAGGGTGTTCCACCCGTGCACGTCATCGTAGACCGCCATGCGTGGATACCACTGTGCCAGCTCGTAGAGCGGGCCGTCCCGGCCCATCCGGTCCGCGCCGTGCTCGGGGATGTTGAAATGGTATGCGATGTCGATGGTGGTCGAACGGCCCGGGGCCACGGGGGTCGCGAGCGCTACATACATCATGGTCTCATCCAGCCTGGTCCGGAGCGTGCCGGACGTCGTGCTGCCGGCCCGGGCGCCCTTTCGCGCGGTTGCGGCGGCGGTCTGCGTGATCCGGTCGATCTCGAAGCCCCCCTGGAATCCGGCGCCACCGAAGCGGCTGTCGGATGAATTGAGCAGCGATCCGGTCGCGCCCGGCCGGAACAGGTTCTGATCCATCTGCATCCAGACGAACCGCAGTGTATCCGGCGAGTTGTTCGTGTAGCCGATCGACTCGGTGCCGGTGAGCGTCTTGGCCGTCGTGTCGAGTCTGGCCTTGATGGTATAGTCCACCCGCTGCTGCCAGTAGCGTGGGCCCGGGGATCCGTCCGCCGAACGAACCTGACTGGGCTCCGGCAGCGGAACAGGGCTGAAGATGCCCGTATCGGCGACCGGCGCGCGCAGCTGCGGCGCGGCGGCGCGGGGTGCCGCGGCGGCACCCGGCATGGTCGGAGTGGGCGGGGTGGTCGGTTGCTGCGCGGCGAGCGGCGCAGCCGTCAGGGCGAGCGCCAGAGTCAGGCGGAACATTGGGCCTCGGGGCGGGTGGGAAGACACGGGGTTACAGCTTCGGGAGGGTCACGCCGACCTGACCCTGATACTTGCCCTTCTTGTCGGCATAGCTGATTTCGCACACGTCGTCATCGTCGGCTTCGAAGAACAGCACCTGGCAGATGCCCTCATTGGCGTAGATCTTCGCCGGAAGCGGCGTGGTGTTGGAAATCTCGAGCGTGACATAGCCCTCCCACTCGGGCTCGAAGGGCGTGACGTTGGTGATCACGCCGCAGCGGGCATAGGTGGACTTGCCGACGCAGATCGTCAGCACATTGCGGGGGATTCTGAAATACTCGACCGACCGAGCGAGGGCGAAGCTGTTGGGCGGCACGATGCAGACGTCACCGCTGAACTCAACGAAGCTCTTCGCGTCGAACGCCTTGGGGTCGACGATCGCCGACAGCACATTGGTAAAGATCTTGAATTCGGGGGCCACCCGCATGTCGTAACCGTAGGAGGAGACGCCGTACGAGATCGCGCCGGCCCGCACCTGCCCGTCGGTGAACGGCTCGATCATCCCATGGTCGCGCGCCATACGGCGGATCCAGCGATCGGATTTGATGGACATGCGGGTTGGGGATCCTCGAAAGTCAGGGTGAATCGCCGGCCTCCCGAGCCGAGAATATAGTACGCACCGGGGGTGATATGTGCTGGCGGCATCGCGGGTTGAAACGGTTCCGGGACCGGATTAACTTCCCCCGCGTTCCTTGTGAAAATTCTCACGAGTCGGAACACGCATGCTTCAACCGTACATCCCGATCCTGCTGCTCATCGCGTTTGTCGTGGCGAACGCGATCCTCATGCTTGGCCTGTCCCAGATCCTGTCCTACGGAGAGCGCACGGCCACCAAGGTCGCGCCGTACGAGTCGGGCATGCCGGTTCTGGGCGACGCGCGGGAGCGCTTTTCCGTCAAGTTCTACCTCGTCGCGATGCTGTTCATCATCTTCGACATCGAGGCCGTGTTCATGATTCCGTGGGCGGTGGCATTCCGCCAGCTCACCGACATCGCTGGGCTGCTGCTGGTCGAGATGTTTGTCTTCGTGGTGATCCTCGCTGTCGGCTACGTATACGTCTGGAAGCGTGGGGCGCTGCAATGGGACTAGTGTCCGGCACCGGGAGCGACACGACGGTCGTGTCGGAGATGTCGCCCAACTGGGTCACGACCCGGCTCGATTTTCTGACCAATTGGGCGCGTTCCAATTCGTTGTGGCCCATGCCGTTTGGAACGGCGTGCTGCGCCATCGAATACATGGCGACTGCGGCGAGCCGCTTCGACCTGGCCCGCTTCGGCATGGAGCGCCAGAGTTTTTCGCCGCGCCAAGCCGATGTCCTCATCTGTGCCGGACGCCTGCCATTCAAGCTCGCGCCGGTCATCCGCCGCATCTGGGACCAGATGCCGCAGCCGAAATGGTGTATCTCGATGGGCGCCTGCGCGTCCTCGGGCGGCATCTTCGACAACTATTCCATGGTGCAGGGCATCGACACCATCGTGCCGGTCGACGTCTACGTGCCGGGGTGTCCGCCGCGGCCCGAAGGGTTGATGTACGGCATCATGCTCCTGCAGAAGAAGATCCGGGGCGAGAGCATCGTGGACGACAACATTCGCCGCGAGCAGCCCGTCAGCGCCACCGGCCTCTTCCTGCCGGCCGAACGGGTAGACGAGCTGTCCGAGCCCTTCGGCAACTCGGTGCACCAGACGCGGTCGTCGTCATGAGCGCCGCGCCGGTTTCGCCGTCGGTGGCCGCGCTCCGCGCGCGGTTCGGTGCCGCCGTCGAGCGCCACCTCGTCTCCTGCGGCGATACCATCGTCTACGTCGCAAACGATGACGCGCATGAGGCGCTGGAGTGGCTGCGGGACGATGCGGCGCAGGCGTTCGACTATCTCACCGATATCACCGCGGTCGACTACCGCGACCCGGAGCGGCCGCTCGAAGTGGTGTACCAGCTGCGCTCGCTGGCGCGGCGGGCGGACCTCCGGGTGAAGATCGCGCTGGACAAGCGGCTCCCCCTCAGCGTTCGCTCGGTGTATGACTTGTGGAAGGGCGCCGACTGGCTGGAGCGCGAAGTCTTCGACATGTTCGGCGTCAGCTTCGCCGGCCATCCCGACCTCCGTCGCATCCTCATGTGGGAGACCTATGCCGAGGGGTTCCCCCTCCGGAAGGATTTCCCGCTGCGCGGGCATTTCAGCAGGGCCGAGCAGACGCGCCAGGCGCTCGCCGCCAATCCGGAGGCGCACTACTCCCTCGAAGAACTGTCGATCGCCGACGCCTTCGACGAGCTGCCGAAGGACATGCAGGAACGGCTGGCGCGCGGCGAACGGGGATTTCTCAAATGAGCACGCGCACTGTTGAACTGGATCTCGCCACACCCGGGCTCGACGCCGAGGGCCGCGTGACGCGGGTGCCGCTCGGCATCGCCGAGCCCGCGGGCGCGCACTTCGATGAGGATTTCGGCGCGGAGCACATGCTGGTCAACATCGGCCCGCAGCACCCGGCCACGCATGGCGTCCTCCGGCTCGTCGTTGAGCTCGAGGGCGAGACCGTCAAGCGCGTGATCCCGCACATCGGGTATCTGCACTCCGGCTTCGAGAAGCTGGGCGAGTACCGACACTACAATCAGATCATTCCGCTGACCGACCGGACCGACTACCTGTCGCCGATGGCGAACAATGTCTGCCTGGCGCTCACGGTCGAAAAGCTGATGGGCATCGAGGTGACCGAGCGCTGCCGCGTGCTGCGCGTCATCGCCTGCGAGCTGAGTCGCATCATCTCCCATCTCGTCTGGCTGGGCACCACCGGCATCGACCTGGGAGCCTTCACGCCGTTTCTGTGGTCGTTCCAGGAGCGTGAGCGGGTGTACAACCTGCAGGAGGCCTGGACCGGTGCCCGGCTGACGACGAGTCTCACCCGGGTCGGCGGGATGATGGCCGACATTCCCGACGGCTGGGACGCGGCGCTGCGCGACTTCACCCGCACCTTTCCCAATACGCTCAAGGAAGTCGACACGATGTTCACGCGGAACGCCATCTGGATCGGGCGGACGCAGAACGTCGGCGTGCTGACGCGGGAAGAGGCGATCAACTACTCGCTCTCCGGCCCCATGCTCCGGGCCAGCGGCGTGGACTACGATGTGCGGAAGGATCGGCCCTATCTCGGATACGAGGACTACGACTTCGACGTCCCCGTCGGCGAGCACGGTGACATCTACGATCGCTACCGCATTCGCCTGGAGGAAATGTTCCAGTCGACCCGCATCCTCGAGCAGGCGCTCGACAAGTTGAAGCCGGGCCCCATCAACGTGGACGATCCCCGCGTGGTGCTGCCTCCCAAGAGCCGCGCCATGAGCGACATGGAAGCCATGATCTTCCACTTCAAGCAGGTCATGGAAGGGGTCAAGCCCCCAGCGGGTGAGGCATACTTCGGAGTGGAGAATCCGAAGGGCGAGCTCGGGTACTATATGGTGTCGGACGGCACCGCGAAGCCGGTCCGGTGGCGGATCCGTCCGCCGTCGTTCCTGAACCTCGCCAGCCTGCCGAAGATGTGCGAGGGCGCGCTCCTGTCGGACGTCATCGCGATCAACGCGAGCGTGGACATCGTCATGGGAGAGATCGACCGATGAGCCTCGATGTCCTCTCGCCGGGTGGTCACGCCGGCGGACACCACTCGGACGATGCCTACGAGCCCGTCTTCACCGGCGAGACGCTCAGCCGTCTCCAGACGCTGTTCGGGCGCTATCCGACCAAACAGGCGTGCCTGCTGCCCGCGCTCTGGATGGTACAGGAGAACCGGGGCTGGATCTCCCAGCAGGCGATCGGCGAAGTGGCCGCGGTGTTGGATCTTACGCCGGCCTACGTGAAGGGTGTTGTCACCTTCTATACGATGTATCACACCCATCCGGTGGGACGCCACTTCATCCAGGTCTGCACCACCTCTCCCTGTGGGCTCTGCGGCGCCGAAGACACGCTCCGCGCCCTGCTCCGGGAAACGGGGTGCGGGGAGATGGGGACGACAAGCGCTGACGGCCGTTTCACGGTCATCGAGGTGGAGTGCCTGGGGGCCTGCGGCTTCCCGACGCCGATTCTGGTCGACGACACGGACTTCATCGAGAATGTGACGCCGGAGAGAATCTCCGAGATTCTCTCGAGGTACCCCTGATGGGTTATCCGCACCCGAGTCATGAGCAGGAGAACGTCGTTCTCTCGAAGTATTTCGGCGACGCCGGAGCGCGCAGCCTCGATGGCTGGGTTCAGCGTGGCGGCTATGAAGGGCTGAAGAAGGCCCTGGGCATGACGCCCGAGGCGGTGATTGAGGAGGTGAAGGCGTCGGGACTCCGCGGGCGCGGGGGCGCGGGCTTTCCGACCGGGCTCAAGTGGTCCTTCATGCCGAAGGGAGACGGCAAGGCGCACTATCTCGTCTGCAATGCCGACGAATCGGAGCCGGGCACCTTCAAGGATCGCGAGATCATGCGGTGGACGCCGCACGCCCTTCTCGAGGGGTGCGCCATCGGCGCATACGCGATCGGCGCCGAGACCTGCTACATCTACATCCGCGGCGAATTCACCGAGCCCTGGCGGGTCATGACGGCCGCCGTCGAGGAAGCGTACGCCAAGGGCGCGCTGGGACCGAACGCATTCGGCAGCGGGAAGCGGATCGACATGATCCTGCATCGGGGCGCCGGCGCGTACATCTGCGGCGAAGAGACTGCCCTCATGAATTCGATCGAGGGAAAGCGCGGCAATCCGCGCATCAAGCCGCCGTTTCCGGCGCAGGCCGGGCTGTTCGCGCTCCCCACGACGATCAACAACGTCGAGACCCTCGCCGCGGTGCCGCAGATCCTCATGCGCGGCTCGGCGTGGTACAAGTCGCTCTGCCTCGGCAATCCGAAAAGCACGGGAACCAAGCTGATTTCGGTGTGCGGACACGTCCAGCGTCCGGGCAACTATGAAATCACGATGGGCACGCCGATGAAGGCGCTTATCTACGACATGTGCGGGGGCATGCGTCCCGGCCGCACGCTGAAGGCCGTCATTCCCGGCGGCTCCTCCGTGCCGATCATGAACGTGGCCGAGGTCGAGGGCTGCGTGATGGACTACGAGGGGATCGTGGCGGCCGGCTCGATGCTGGGCTCGGGCGGCATGATCGTCATGGATGACACCACCGACATGGTCTACCAGATCTGGCGACTCGCCAAGTTCTACGCCCACGAATCGTGCGCCCAGTGCACCCAGTGCCGCGAAGGCACGGCGTGGACGACCCGCGTGCTCGAACGGATCCTGGCCGGGAAGGGACGCGAGGCCGATTTCCAGCTCCTCTTCGACCTGGCGGACAACATGACCGGCAAGACCATCTGCGTGCTGAGCGATTCATGCGCCGCGCCGGTGGTGAGCGGCATTCAGAAGTTCCGCGGCGAGTTCGAGGCATACATGAGTGGCACGCGCCACCCCACCGCGGCGGGCGTCTGAGAGGACTGAATGGCTGAGGAACTGGTCAACGTAACGATCGACGGCGCCCAGGTCGCCGTCCCCAGGGGGACGACGATCATCGAGGCCGCCAAGCAGGTGGGTGTCCTCGTGCCCCACTACTGCTACCACCCGTCGCTCCCGTCGCCCGCGGTGTGCCGGATGTGCCTGGTCGAGGTGGAGAAGGCGCCGAAACTCATGCCGGCGTGTGTGACGACCGTGGCCGAGGGGCAGGTGGTGCACGTCAACAGCGAGCCGGCGCGCATGGCGCGGCAGGGCGTGCTCGAGTTCCTCCTGATCAATCATCCGCTCGATTGCCCGATTTGCGACCAGGCCGGCGAGTGTGAGCTGCAGGACTACACCTTTCAGGAGGGTCGTGCCGGCACGCGCTACAGCGAGTATGCGAAGCGCTACAATCCGGTCGAGGACTTCGGCCCCGATATCCTGTACGTGGCGAACCGCTGCATCCTCTGCACCCGCTGTGTCCGCTTCATGGACGATGTCGCCGAGACGCCGGTGCTCAACGTGTCCGAGCGCGGCGACAGGGCCTACATCGGGATCGCGAGCGAGCAGCTGCTCGATCACCCGTGGGCCGGCAACGTCGTCGACCTCTGTCCCGTGGGGTCGCTCCTGTCGAAGGACTTCCTGCACAAGGCGCGTGCGTGGGACCTGGACAAGACGGCCAGCGTCTGCCCGGGATGTTCGCAGGGCTGCAACACGTCGATCGATACCCGCGACGACGTGATTGTGCGGCTCCGCCCGCGGCCGAATCTCGAGGTCAACCGGCACTTCATGTGCGATCATGGCCGGATGGACTACCGCTGGCTCAACCGCGGCGACCGCATCGAGGCGCCGCTCGTCTACGACGGCCATCGCCACGCGGCCACCGACTGGGACACCGCGCTGGACCGATTCGGCCGCATCCTGCGCGACGCGGCCGGGTCCGCCGTGCTGCTCGCCTCAGGCCGCATGTCGGTCGAATCGCTCGGGCTGGTCCGCCGGCTGCTGGAGCCGTTCCAGGTCACCGCCGCGGTGCAGGTGCCGCTCGGGGAGGAAGCGCCGCTGTCAGGTATCCCGAACCTCGCCCTCCGGCGCGAGCGCACGCCGAACGCGGACGGCGCCGAGCTCGTCGGCTACAACCGGGACTGGGAGGCGGCGGTGCAGGCGGTTGCCTCGGCCGCCTTCGTCATCGTGCTCGACGCTGATCTGGATGATGCCGCCGTCGCCGCAATCCGGGAGACCCGCGCGGAGGTCGTCGTGCTCGGCACGGTGGCGGCCGACTGGATTCGGGAGGCGTCGCTGGTGCTGCCCGTCACGACCATGGCCGAAGAGAACGGCACCTACGTCAATCGCGACCGGCGGGTGCAGCGTTATCAGCAGGCGCGCTCGCAGCCGGGGATGGCGCGGCCCGCCTGGTGGGTGGCCGGCGAAGTCCTTGCCGGTCCCGGACCCGACGCCGACGCGCCGTCGACGGCCGCGGAAGCCTTTGCCATGCTTGGCTCCGCGTACCCCGAACTCGCGGGTCTCACCCACGGCGACCTCGGTTTCGGCGGCCGGGTGCTGGCGGCGACGGCAGCCGCAGGACAGGGCGGCCGATGAGTCCCGAACTCAAGGGATTCATTCTGTTCAGCGTCATCAAGATGCTGATCGTCTTTACCGTGATGCTGGTCGGCGTGGCGCTGCTCACGCTGATGGAGCGCAAGGTCTCGGCCTGGATGCAGAACCGCCGGGGGCCCAACCGCGTCGGCTGGGCCGGCCTGCTGCAGCCGGCTGCGGACGGCCTCAAGAACATCCTCAAGGAAGAGACCTTCCCGAAGGAATCGAATCGCGGACTGTTCCTGCTCGCTCCCGCGCTTTCGTTCATCCCGGCACTCATGCTCTCGGCGGTGATTCCTTTTGCGGCGCCGCTGCGGCTGAACTTCGACGATCTCGGACAGGAAATTGCGCGCATTCCGCTCGTCGGCCACGTGCTTGGCGCAGTGTTTCACGCGATTTTCGGCCGGGTGGCGTATCACGGCATGCTTCCGATGGTGGTCGCCGATCTGCCGGTCGGATTCCTCTTCGTGCTCGCGATCAGTTCGATGGGCGTGTACGGCATTGCGCTCGCGGGCTGGGCGTCGAACAGCAAGTACAGCCTGCTGGGCGGCCTCCGGGCGAGCGCCCAGATGATCAGCTACGAGGTCGCCATGGGGATGAGTCTGATCCCCGTACTGCTGCTCAGCGGCAACGTCTCGTTTTCGGCCATCATCGCGGAGCAGGCGCATTCGCTCTGGTTCGTGGGCCCCCTGTTCATCTCGTTCTTCATCTTCCTGATCTCCGGTTTCGCCGAGACCAATCGGCTCCCGTTCGACTTGCCGGAAGCGGAATCGGAACTGATCGCCGGGTACCACACCGAATACAGCGCGATGAAGTTTTCCATGTTCTTCATTGCGGAGTACGCGAACGTGGTGACCGTGAGCGCGATGGTGGCCACGCTGTTCTTCGGCGGCTGGGACATTCCATTCACGCGGGCGGACGAAAGCGGCACCTGGTACTGGGTTGTCCTCAGCCACCTCGTGTTCTTCATCAAGACGTTCTTCTGGATCTTCTTCGTCATGTGGATCCGTTGGACCCTTCCGCGCTTCCGCTATGACCAGCTCATGGCCCTGGGCTGGAAGGTGCTGATGCCACTGGCGCTCGCCTATATCATGGTCATTGCTGGCGCCATCTACGCGCTGCAGCACCTGATGGGCATCACCAGCGTGACGACGCGCGCGTTCGCGCTCACCGTGATCAGCCTGATCATCGGCGTAATCATGTTCTGGCTCCTCGACCGGGGTGCCATCGTGTCGGGATCCGAGTCGCGCCGGCAGCGGCTCGAGCCCGATCCCGTGCGGCCAACCTTCGTCGGACGCGATCGCGGCGTCCGGGCGGCGAGCTGATGGCAATCGGTGTCAAGGTGATGACGCGCCCCGAGCGCGAGGTCAGCTACGTCCGGGCGACGTTCAAGGGGCTCGCGCTCACCTTCAAGCACATGTTCCAGACCAAGGTGACGATGCAGTATCCGGAGGAGCGGAGCACCCGGGACGATCGCGGGACGTGGACGCTTTCGCCGCGCTGGCGCGGTACGCACCGGATGCTGACCGACGAACAGGGGCGCTCGAAGTGCGTGGCCTGCGGGCTCTGCCCGCAGGTCTGCCCGGCGAACTGCATCAAGCTCGTCCCCGGCGAGGACGAGCAGGGGAATCGGTATCCCCTGATCTACGAGATCGACGAATTCCGCTGCGTGTTCTGCGGATATTGTCAGGAGGTCTGCCCCGAGGAAGCGATCCACGTCGGGCAGCACTACGAAAACTCGGAATACAGCCGCGGCCGCTTCGTCTACGACCTGGAGCGGCTCTCGTCGCAGACCCACGCCGTCTCCACGCTGTGGGACCCGACGGACCCGCGGGGCGAGTGATGGAATCCTTCGTCTTCTATCTGTTCGCTACCGTGGCCGTGCTGGGTGCGGCGATGTGCATTCTGCAGCGGAGCCCCGTGGTGTCGGCGATCTGGCTGATGTCCACCATGTTCTCGCTCGCCGCAATCTACGTGATCCTGAACGCCGAACTGATCGGTGCCCTCCAGGTGCTCGTCTACGTGGGTGCCGTGCTCGTGTTGTTCCTGTTCCTGGTGATGCTGCTGAACCTGGGACACAAGACGAACGATCTCCGGGGGCCATCCTCGATCGCAGCCTCGCTGGTCGTGGTGGGCCTGCTTGCGATCGAGCTCACGGCGATCTGGCGCTATACGCCCCAACGACTGGCATCGGAAGTGACGCACCTGGCGGGCACCACCGACGTGGCGGCGGCGTTCCCGGCCGGTGCCGCGCTGCAACGGGCGGCGTCGCAGAACCTGGTGCAGAGCATCGCGGAGCCGCTGTTCCGGGTATACCTGGTGCCGTTCGAAATCACCTCGATCCTGTTGCTGGCGGCGCTCGTCGGGGCGGTCGTGCTCGCCAAACGGAGGATCTGATGGAATCGGTCAGGTTCCTCGGCCCATCGCTCGGCCTCAGCGCGATTCTCTTCAGCCTCGGCGTGGCCGGCGTGCTGCTGCGACGCAATGCGATCGTGCTCTTCATGTGCGTCGAGATCATGCTGAACGCGGTCAACCTCACATTCGTGGCGCTGGCGCAGGTTCACGGCGTGGGCGGCTGGGTCATGGTCTTCTTCGTCATGACGGTCGCGGCCGCGGAGGCCGCGGTCGGGCTCGCGATCATCCTGGCGATCTTTCGCCATCGTCAGTCGGTCGATCTGGCGAACATCAACCTCCTGCAGGGCTGATGACTCATCTGCTGCAGTCTCCGGCCGCGACCGGTGGCGCGCTGCCCGGCGCGGTCGGGATGGCCTGGCTGCTGATCGCGCTCCCCCTCGCCGGGTTCCTCGTCAACGGCGCCATCTCGCTCTGGAACCCGGGCGCGAAGCGCATCGTCAGCGTGGTCGGGCCCGCGGTGGTCGCCGGCGCCTTCGGCATAGCCGCGGCCATCTTCCTGCAGCTGCGGCAGGCGCCACCCGGGGTGCCGTATATCCTCAGGCTGTGGACCTGGCTGCCGGTGGACACCCTGCACATCGATTTCGCCCTGCAGATCGACCAGCTGTCGGCCGTCATGCTCCTGGTGATTACCGGCGTCGGCGCGCTGATCCACCTGTTCGGCGTCGGGTACATGCGCGCCGACGACGGCTATGCCCGCTACTTCGCCTACCTCAATCTGTTCGTCGTCTTCATGCTGGTGCTCGTGCTCGGCTCCAGCATGCCGGTCATGTTCATCGGCTGGGAGGGGGTTGGTCTCTGCTCCTACCTGCTGATCGGCTTCTGGTTCAGCGAGAAGGCCAATGCCGATGCCGGCAAGAAGGCGTTCATCGTCAACCGGATTGGAGATTTCGGCTTTCTGATCGCGATGTTCCTCGTCTGGAACGCGAGCGGCACGCTGGACTTCCCCGGTGTCGTCCGCTGGGCGCAGACCAATCCGGGGCTCGCCGGCGGAGGCCTCGTCACGGCCATCACGCTGTTCCTGTTCCTCGGATGCGCCGGCAAGTCGGCCCAGATTCCGCTCTACGTGTGGCTGCCTGACGCCATGGCCGGCCCGACGCCCGTCTCCGCCCTGATCCATGCCGCGACGATGGTGACCGCCGGGGTGTATCTCGTCGTGCGAACCAGCGTGCTGTTCTCAATGGCGCCGGTCTCCAGCACCGTGGTAGCGGGGATTGGGGCCGTCACCGCGCTCTTCGCCGCGACGATTGGCCTGCGCCAATACGACATCAAGAAAGTCCTCGCATACTCGACGGTCTCCCAGCTGGGCTACATGTTCCTCGGCGTCGGCACGGGGGCGTACGCGGCGGGCGTATTTCACCTCATCACGCACGCGTTCTTCAAGGCGCTGCTGTTCCTCGGTGCGGGCAGCGTCATCCATGCGATGCACCAGGCCTATCACGCCACCCACTCGCACGCGGATGCCCAGGACATGCGCAACATGGGCGGCATGCGGCGCTACATGCCCTGGACCTTCGCAATGATGCTGATCGCGACCCTGGCGATCTCGGGCGTTCCGCCCCTGTCCGGCTTCTTCTCGAAGGACGAGATTCTGGCCGGCGCATTCGCCCGCGGTGCCGAGCAGCCGGTGTTCTATCTGTTCTACGGGATGGGGCTGCTCGCGGCGCTGCTCACGGCGTTCTACATGGCTCGCCTCCTCACGATGACCTTCCTCGGGGAGAATCGCTCCGGCGATACCGAGCGCGGTCACCTGCACGAGGCGCCGCCGATCATGACCGGAACGCTCGTCGTTTTGGGCATGCTCAGCGCCGTCGGCGGCCTCATTAATTTCCCACCGCTCTGGGGCGGCGGAGCCGCGCTCGAACACTGGCTGGAGCCGGTGACCGCCCCCGCGACCGGTTACTTCCGTCTGGAGACACCACATGGACAGACGGAACTCCTGCTGATCGGCGCGGCGGTCGCGATAGGGGTCATCGGGCTCATCTGGGGTTACGCCG
This sequence comes from Gemmatimonadales bacterium, assembly GCA_038321865.1. Taxonomy (GTDB): domain Bacteria; phylum Gemmatimonadota; class Gemmatimonadetes; order Gemmatimonadales; family GWC2-71-9; genus JAICUF01. The sequence continues at coordinate 52,222 of JBBQFH010000001.1, read as the reverse complement.
TGACCAGGCGGAGCCGGCTCGTTCCGGCCGCCGCCGCCGCGCCCGACACCGGGTTCTGGCGGGTGCTCTTTCACAAGTATTACGTGGACGAGATTTACGATGCGCTCATTGTGCGCCCGCTGGTGTGGACGTCGCGGGTGCTGCTCTGGGGGGTGGTGGACAAGGGTATCGTCGATGGGCTGGCGGTGAACGGCAGCGCCAGGCTGTCCCGCGGGCTCGGGTGGGTGGGCAGTCGCCTCCAGACCGGTCAGGTCGGGATCTACGTCGTTCTCTTCCTGGTCGGTGCGCTGTGGGTCCTGCGCGCCGTGATCGGCTGACAGCACGATGAGCGACTTCCTCCGCTCGATCGCGTATTCGCAGTGGGCGCTGCACGCCCTCATCCTGCTGCCCCTGGCCGGCATCGTGCCGATCCTGCTGGCGCCGGTCGCCGCGGCACGGCGCATCGCCCTGGTGGTCACCGTTGCCGAGTTCATCATCTCGCTCGGGCTCTGGTGGGCGTTCGTGCCGGCGGCCGGAATGCAGCTGGCGTCGTCGGTGCCCTGGATCCCGAGATTCGGCGTCAACTACAGTGTTGGTCTTGACGGGATCAGCCTGTTCATGGTGCTGCTGTCGACCGGGCTGATGCCGCTCGCCGTGCTCTCCAGCTTCACGTACATCACGAAGCACCAGCGGGCCTACTACGCGCTGCTGCTCGCACAGGCGGTCGGTATGGTCGGGTGCTTCATCGCCACCGATCTCTTCGTCTTCTACGTCTTCTTCGAGCTCGTGCTGATCCCGATGTACTTCCTGATCGGGATCTGGGGCGGCGCCAACCGCCTTTACGCGGCGATCAAGTTTTTTCTCTATACGATCTTCGGCTCGCTGCTGATGCTGGTGGCGATCCTGGTCATGGTGTGGAAGGTTGCGGCCGTCAGCGGCGTGCTCTCGTTCTCCTACGATCACCTTCTCGCGCATGCCGGGGAGATCGGATCCGCCGCGCCATGGATCTTCGCGGCGTTCGCGCTCGCGTTCGCCATCAAGGTGCCCATCTTCCCGCTCCACACCTGGCTGCCCGACGCCCACGTCGAGGCGCCGACCGCCGGCAGCGTACTGCTGGCGAGCGTGCTCCTCAAGATCGGCACCTACGGCTTCCTCCGCTTTGCGGTGCCGTTTTTCCCCGCGGTGGCCCTCAGTCCCGCGGTCAGCCGGCTGGTCGTGGTGCTCGCGGTGATCGGCATCATCTACGGCGCGCTGGTCGCGATGGTCCAGCCGGACTTCAAGAAGCTGGTGGCGTATTCCTCCGTCAGCCACCTCGGCTTCGTCATGCTGGGAATCTGGAGCGGGACGGTGCAGGGGGTGCAGGGTGCGCTCATGGTGATGATCGGTCACGGGCTCTCGACCGGGGCACTCTTCTTCCTGATCGGCATGCTCTACGAACGGCGCCACACACGGGAGATTTCGGCGTACGGCGGCATTGCGCGCGTGGTTCCCGTGTTCGGCCTGATCCTGACGCTGGTGGCGCTGTCCTCGATCGGGCTTCCGGGGCTCAACGGATTCATCGGGGAATTCCTGGTCCTGCTCGGCAGCTTTGGCACCCACCGCACGGCGACCGTCATCGCGACCAGCGGGGTGATCTTCGCCGCCGCCTACATGCTCTGGGCCGTCCAGCGCGTCCTGTTCAACCGGCTCGACAACCCGGAAAACCAGACGCTGCGTGACCTTAACCCCCGCGAGCTGCTCGTGCTGCTGCCGCTGGTTGCCGGGATGGTCTGGCTCGGTCTCTTTCCCGGCCCGGTGCTCCGACGCATGGAGCCGGCCGCGCGCCGGTTCGTCGAGATCACGACGCAGCCGGCCGCATTGCCAGCCACTCAGCCGGTCGCGGCGGTTCGACCATGAGCCCGCTGGACATGACCACCCCGATGGGCGTGACGATCGCGCTGCTGCCGGAGGTCGTCCTGTCGGCCTGGGCGCTGGTGGTGCTGCTCGTCGTCGCCTGGCGTCACGAGACCGCGGCCGACAGCCGCCTGGCGGGCTGGCTCAGCCTGATCGGCCTGCTCGCCGCCGGCGCGGCGCAAGCCTGGCTCTGGGCTGCCGGGGCAGCGCCCGACGGACTGCCCCAGATGGTGGCGGTGGACGGTTTTCGCTTCGCCGGCAACGCCATCGTTCTCATCGCGTCGGTCGTGACGGTACTGCTGTCGCTCGCCTACGTCGAACGCGAGCGCATTCTGGCCCCTGAGTACTACGTGCTCATTCTACTCGCGACGGTGGGGATGATGTTTCTCGCCGGCGCCGAAGACCTCATCGTCGTGTTCCTCGGCCTCGAGGTGATGTCCGTCGCGGTCTATGTGCTGGCCGGCTTCGACCGTCGCAGCATCTTTTCGGCTGAGGCCGCACTGAAGTACTTCCTGATCGGCGCGTTCGCCTCCGGGTTCCTGCTGTATGGGATCGCGCTGGTCTACGGCGCCACCGGCAGCACCAACCTGCAGCTCATCGGCGCGCAGCTGGCGGGCGGGCCGACGCCGCTGATGGCCAAGCTCGGGCTGGCCCTGCTCCTGATCGGCTTCGCATTCAAGGTGGCCGCGGTGCCCTTTCACATGTGGGCCCCCGATGTCTACGACGGGTCGCCGACACCGATCACCGGCCTCATGGCGACCGGCGTCAAGGCCGCCGCGTTCCTCTCGCTCACGCGGGTGCTGATGGAGGCCTTCCCGTCCGCGATGAGCCTGTGGCAGCCGGTCGTGGCGGTCCTCGCGATCGCGACGATGGTCGTGGGGAACCTGATCGCGCTCAGTGAGCGATCGATGAAGCGAATGCTGGCCTACAGTTCCGTGGCCCACGCCGGCTATCTGCTGGTGGCGGTGTGGCCGGGCACCCGTTTCGGTGCCGGATCGGTGCTGCTCTACCTCTTCGCCTACGGCCTCACGACGCTGGCCGCGTTCGGGATCTTGGGGACGCTCGGCGAAGGGGGCGAGCGCGATGTCACCAACGACGACATCGCCGGTCTCGCGAGCAGGCGCCCGTGGACCGCCTTCGCGCTCACCATCTGCATGCTGTCGCTCTTCGGCTTCCCGGGCACGTTCGGCTTCATCGGCAAGTGGTACATCCTCCAGTCCGTGATCGCGGAGCGTCACTTCATTCTGCCGGTCGTGCTGGTGCTGAGCAGCGTGGTATCCGCCGGGTACTACCTGCCGGTCATCATGGCGATGTACATGCAGCCGGCCCGTGCCGAGGACGGGCTGGCGGGACGGAGCCGCCTGCTGCGACCCGCGGCGGTCGCGGTCGCGGTGACGGTCGCCGCGGTCGCGCTGTTCGGGCTCTGGCCCGCCCCCGCGATCAACGGTGTGCTTCGCAGCGGGGCCAGCCTGTCCGAAGCGCCTCGGCCGGCGGTTCCGGTCAAGTAGGATGAACGTCCCCAGGTCGATCTTCCGCGAATACGACGTTCGGGGCCTGGTCGGCTCCGAACTGACGCCTGAGTTCGCCCGCGCGCTGGGCCAGGCGTTCGCGACCGCCGGTTGGAGCGCGCTCAACCGCGCCCCGATCATCGCGGTGGGGCGGGACAACCGGCCTTCCGGCGGCGCACTCGCAGACGCGTTCCGCCAGGGCGTCGCGGCGGCGGGCGGCACAGCGGTCGATGTCGGAATGCTGCCGACGCCCGCGTTGTATTTCGCCGTGCATATGCTCGAGGTAGACGGTGGCTGTCAGGTGACAGGATCGCACAACCCGCCCGAGTTCAACGGCTTCAAGCTGGTGCTCGGGGGTGACCCGATGCACGGTGCCGGCATAGTCGCGCTGTGGGAATCGATCGTCACCGAGCAGTGGCGAGAGGGCGCCGGCTCCGAGCGCGCCGACAGCTCGATCCTGGGGCGCTACCGTGACGCCATCCTCGCCCGCAACCACCTCGACCGGCCGGTGCGTGTCGTCGTGGACTGCGGCAACGGCGTCGCGAGTCTGATCGCGGTGCAGACGCTGCAGGGGATGGGCGCTGAGGTCACCGGACTCTTCTGCGAGTCCGACGGGACCTTTCCCAACCATCATCCTGATCCGACCGTGCCGGTGAATCTCCGCGACCTTCAGGCGGCGGTCCGCCGGGAGGGCGCCGAGCTTGGTATCGCGTTTGATGGCGATGGCGATCGCATCGGCGCCGTCGACGAGACCGGGGAGATCCTCTTCGGCGACCAGCTGATGGTCATCTTCGGCCGCGACGCGGTGCAGCGGTTCGGCAAGGACACGCCGGTCATCTTCGACGTGAAGTGCTCGGAGGTCCTGCCGGCGGCGCTCACGAAGGCGGGGGCCAAGCCGGTGATGTGGAAGACGGGGCACTCCCTGATCAAGGCCAGGATGAAGGAGCTCGATGCGCCGCTGGCCGGTGAAATGAGCGGGCACATCTTTTTCGGCGGCGATTATTTCGGATTCGACGACGCCCTGTTTGCCGCCGCCCGGCTGCTCGAGATCGTGTCCCGCGGTGCCGTCGGCATCGCCCGTCTGCTCGCCGACCTTCCCCGGACCGCGGCGACTCCGGAGATGAGGGTCGATTGTCCGGATGACGAAAAATTTGCGCTTGTGGCGCGGGCCGCCACCTACTTCGGCGAGCGCTACCCGGTCAACACGATCGACGGCGTTCGCATGACGTTTCCCCATGGCTGGGGCCTGCTCCGCGCGTCGAATACCCAGCCGATCGTCGTCCTTCGCTTCGAAGCCGAGACCGAGGCGGAACTCGACACCTATCGGTCCGAGGTCATGGGCTGGCTCGCGGAGCAGGGCATCCGGGCGTAGCGCGGTGCTGTCGCGCCGGAGTCGCCTCGCCCTCGCGCTCGCCACCGTCGCGCTCCTGCTGTTCGCGGGACGCTGGATGGCCGCGTTCCTCGCGGAGCGGTGGTGGGCGGCGCAAGTGTCGCCTGCGGCATCCGAATTCCTCACCCGGCTCAACCTCCTTCAGCTCGCCCTCGACGTGGCCGGCGTGCTGTGCGCGACGGCGTGGTTCGTGGGAAATCTCCTGTTCGTCACCCGGGCCGTCGGATCGGTGCAGGTGCCTCGGCACGTCGGGAACCTCGAGATCCGCGAAACGGTGACGCCCGGGCTCCTGGTCTCCGGCGCGGTCGGCGTGGGACTCATCCTCGGACTGCTGGTCGGCCTCGATTCGTCGCAGTACTGGCCCACGGTGGCGCTCGCATGGCGGGGCGTGAGCTACGGACTCGTCGAGCCGCTGCTGAACCTCGATGCCGGCTTCTACGTCGCCCAGCTGCCGCTCTGGCGCGCGCTGCATGCATTCACCCTCCGGTCGGTGCTCGTGGCGCTCTCCGCCGTCATCGCCCTCTATGCCGTGATCGGCGCGGTGCGCATGCTGGGCGGGCGAGTGGCGATCAACGACCATGCGCGCGCCCACATCGGCTGGCTCCTCTGCGCCCTCGCCGCGTGTCTCGCCTGGGGCTACCTGCTGGAGCCGTATGAGCTGGTAGCCGCAGCCAACGGCGTGCCGTCGCGGCAGCTCTTCGATCTGACGACCCTGGTGGCTCCGGCACTCGCCGGCACCGCTTTGATGGTGGCGGTGCTTTCGGCGCTTTGGGCGCTGCGCCCTCGGCACGCGCTCGCCGCCGCAGGCTGGGTGGTCCTGCTGATCGCCAGTGTTGGCGGACATCGGCTGCTCCCACTCTTCGGTCCGCGGAGCGATACGCCCGCCGTCAGTCCCTCGGTTTCCCGGCACTTCGGCGAGGTGGCCTTCGGCACCGACGGGGTCGTGGCGGATGTGCGCGCCGGACTGTCGGCCGCGCCGGCCCGCTGGACGCCGCGATGGGACGCGGGCAGCGCGCCGCGTGCCGTCGCCCAGGACACCCGATCGGTCGTGGCAACCGACGCGGGGCTGATCAGCGCCGGCGGCGAGATTCACCCGGTCTGGCTCGTGCTTCGCGCGACCAGTCAGACCGCCGGCATCGTCGCCCTCGCGGATGATCGGCTGACCGCGGCGGGCGGACCGCTGTACTACCGCGGCGGTGATTCAGTCGCGTATCCGACGCCGTATCCGTTTCTGGACGTCTCCCGTCATGCCGTGCGGCCGGGCGCCGCGCCGTATGACCTGGACTCGGCGGCGTCCGGTCCGGAGCTCGGCGGCGCGCTGCGCCGGATCTTGCTGGCGTGGGCGCTGCAGGCGCCCGAGCTGCTCGGAAGCGTACCGGAGGGCGACCGGGTGGCGTGGCACCGCGAGCCCGGCGATCGGCTCACGAGGCTGGCGCCGTTCGCGCAGTGGTCATCGGCGTGGGCCGCGATCGTCGGTGGGCGGTTGCTCTGGCTCGCCGACGGCTACGTGTCCACGGAGACGTTTCCGTTGGCGGAGCCCCTGGAGTGGCGCAAGGGCGTGTCCAGCAGCGTCCGCGCGGGATATCTCGGAACGGTGGATGCCGAGTCCGGCGAGACGCATATCTACCAGCGGAGCGGCGGCGGTCCGCTGGCGGCAGCATGGACCGCCATGGCCGGCGGGCTGATCGAGGACCCGGGCGCCCTGCCTCCGGCGGTCGCGGCGGTGCAACGCTATCCGGCGGACCTGTTCCGCCTGCAGGCGCTCACGCTGGAACGCACGGCCGGTGGCCCGGGGACGCTGGCGGCGCGGTCGGCCGAGAACCCGCTCGATCCGGCGCAGCCGCAGGTCGCCTGGCGTGCCGATGGCGGCGGCATCGAGCTGCTGGCCGCGTTCCACCGGGGCGGGCGGAGGATCGCCTCGGTCCTGCGCGGCCGCGCTGATTCCGGGCGTGACCGGCTGGAGCTCATCACGATCGACAGCGCGGTGAGCCTGCCGACACTCGCGGTCCTCTCCGCGCGGTGGAACCGGTTCCCCACCTACGATCAGCTGCGTGACTCCGTCACCGCGGCGGGGTCGCGACTCGAGGCCCGGCCCGTGAACCTCTGGGTGGCGGCCGACGGGATCGGAGCGACCCAGTCCCACATCGCCGTGCGGCCCGACGTGCGCCCGGTGATCGCGTGGGAAACCATCGCGGTGGGGGACCGGCTGGGCGCGGGCCGCACGCTCGGCGCGGCCTGGGACAACCTTCGCGGGGCAAGCGGGCCGCTCCCACCCGGAGCCGGCGGGGGCACGATCGCTGAGGCCCAGCGCTGGGTTCGGGTAGCGGACGAGGCGCTCCGGCGGGGGGATTGGGCCGCGTTCGGACGCGCCTTCGATGCCTTGCGGCTGGCGCTCGGCGCACGCGCCGATTCGGTGCACCGATGAGCTTGCTCGCCCTCCGGTGGCGGGCTACCTTGCTACGCTTTTCGCCACCGGGCGGAGGCGCCTCGTGATGCGAACGGCGGTCCTCGCCCTGGGCGGAAATGCGCTGGCCCGTGCGGGCGAACGCCCGACGATCACGAATCAGTTCCGCCACGCCCGCGAAAGCATCGCGCCGATCGTGGAACTCGCCCGCGACGGGTGGCAGATCGCGATCGTCCACGGGAACGGCCCGCAGGTTGGTGACGAGCTCGCGAGAAACGAGCTCGCGGAGTCCGTAGCGGAGCCGCTGCCGCTCGGTGTGCTGGTGGCGGGAACCGCCGGCTGGATCGGCTACATGCTGCAGCAGTCCCTGCAGAACGCGCTCGCCCGGGCCGGAGTCCGTCGAGACGTGGTCACGCTGGTCACTCAGACCCTGGTCGACCCCGCCGATCCCGCGCTGGCCACCCCGAGCAAGCCGATCGGACACGCTCTCTCCGCCGACCGGGCTCAGCGCCTGCGCGCCGCGGGTGTTCCGATTGGCCAGGATGGCGCGGGGCAGTGGCGGCGCCTGGCGAAGAGCCCCCGCCCGCAGGAGATCGTCGAGGCACCGCTGGTCATGCGCCTCGTTCGCGAGGGCGTCATCGTGATCGCCGCCGGCGGCGGCGGCCCGCCGGTGTATCGGGATCGGCTTCGCGGGCTCGAGGGTCTCGATTCCGTCGTGGACAAGGACCTCGTGGCCGCGCTCCTCGCGCGCCAGCTCGGTGCCGAGGTGTTGTTGATCCTCACCGACGTGGACGCCGTGTACGAAGGCTGGGGCACGCCCGGGCAGCGTCCGCTCCGCCGCCTCACGCTGGCGGAGGCTGATCAGATGCTGGAGAGCGGAGCCCTCCCGGCCGGGAGCATGCGGCCCAAGGTGCAGGCCGCGGCGAGTTTCGTGCGAGACGGGGGCGAGCGGGCCGTGATCGCGCGCCTGTCGGATGGACCGGCGGCGCTCAGGGGCGAGACCGGAACCACCATAGTGAGGCAAACGTGAATCTGCATGAGTACCAGGCCCGCGACCTGCTGAAGGCGGTCGGCATTCCGCAGTTCGACGGCGACGTGGCTGCCACCCCCGACGAGGCCGAGGCCATCGCCCGGCGCTTGGGCGGCACCGTCGTGATCAAGGCGCAGGTGCACGTCGGCGGGCGCGGCAAGGCGGGGGGGGTGAAGCTCGCGGCCAATCCGGCGGAGGCCAGGGAGCATGCATCGCGGATCCTTGGCATGCAGATCAAGGGCCTGACGGTGCAGAAGGTGCTCGTGGTGCCGGCGGCCCAGATCGCCACCGAGAGCTATGTCGGCCTGATCATGGACCGTGAAACGCAGCGCCCGGTATTCATGGTGAGTGCGGCCGGCGGCGTGGACATCGAAGAGGTCGCGGCGACGACACCCGAGAAGATCACACGGCTCCCGGTGGACCCCGTCTATGGGCTGCTTCCGCACCAGGCGCTCTCGCTCGCCTTTACGCTCTATCAGGATATCGCGCAGGTGCGCACCGCGGCGAAGATCATGGAACAGCTCTGGAAGGCGTTCACCACCAACGGCGCCTCGCTGGCGGAGATCAACCCGCTTGTGACCACGCCTGACGGACAGGTGCTGGCGCTGGACGCGAAGATCATCATCGACGACAACGAGCTCGACCGGCGCCCCGATCTTGCCGCGCTGCGGGATGAGTCGGCGGAGGAGCCGAGCGAAGTCGCTGCCCGCCGGGCCAACCTCACGTTCATCAAGCTCGATGGCAACGTCGGCTGCGTCGTGAACGGCGCCGGGCTCGCCATGGCGACGAAGGATCTGGTCAAGTACTACGGCGGCGATCCGGCGAATTTTCTCGACATCGGCGGCAGCTCGAACCCGGAAAAGGTGGTCAACGCGCTGAAGATCATCACCAGTGATCCCAACGTGAAGGCGATTCTGTTCAACATCTTCGGCGGCATCACCCGGACCGATGACGTCGCCAACGGCATCGTGACCGCGACGAAGCAGATCCAGCTTAAGGTGCCGCTGGTGATCCGGCTGACCGGTACGAACGAACAGGAAGCCGTGAAGATCCTCAACGCGGCCGGCATGACGGCACTCAACGACATGGACGAGGCGGTGGAGAAGGTGGTCGCCCTGGCCAGGGAGGCAGCGTGAGCATCTTCATCGATCGCGAGACGCGGCTGGTCATTCAGGGCATCACCGGGCGGGACGGCTCGTTCCACGCGAAGCAGATGATGGAGTACGGCACCCAGGTCGTCGCCGGCGTGACGCCGGGGAAGGGGGGCCAGCGGTTCGAGGGCCAGGTACCGGTCTTCAACACGGTCGCCGATGCGGTGCGCGACACCGGCGCCAACACCTCAGTGATCTATGTGCCGCCCGCCGGCGCCGCCGGCGCCATCTATGAGGCGGCGGACGCGGGCCTGCGGCTGATCGTGTGCATCACCGAGGGCGTCCCCGTGATGGACATGACGCGCGTCATGCCGTATGTGCGCAGCAAGGGCGCCCGTCTGATCGGGCCCAACTGCCCGGGCCTCATTTCCCCGGGCCAGAGCAAGGTCGGCATCATCCCCGGCAACATCTGCGCGCCCGGCCGTGTGGGGCTGGTATCCCGGAGCGGCACGCTCACCTACGAGGTGGTCAACCACCTCACGAAGAACGGGCTCGGCCAGAGCACCTGTGTCGGAATCGGCGGCGACCCGATCATCGGCACCAACTTCATCGACTGCCTGGGAGCTTTCCAGGATGATGCCGGGACCGATGCCATCGTCATGCTGGGTGAAATCGGCGGCACCGACGAGCAGCACGCCGCGGCGTTCGTCAAGGCGAGCGTCACCAAGCCGGTGGTCGGCTTCATCGCCGGTCAGACGGCGCCGAAGGGCCGCCGGATGGGTCACGCCGGCGCTATCATTTCGGGCTCGAGTGGCACCGCCGAGGAGAAGATGGAGGCGTTCGCCGCTGCGGGCATCGCAGTCATGAAGCGACCGATCGACGTCGTCGCGCTGCTGCAGGCCAAACTCAGGTAGAACGGGATTCGACATGGCACGGAATCGTACGCTGGCCATCATCAAGCCTGACGCCGTGGCCACCGGCAAGAGCGGCGCCATCCTGGCGCACCTCGAGCGCGAGGGATTCATCGTGCGGGGAGCGCGCCTGGTACGGCTTTCGCCGGCGCAGGCGGGCGCGTTCTACGAGGTGCATCGCGGCCGCCCGTTCTACGGCGAACTGGTCGAGTTCATGACCAGCGGTCCCTGTCTTCCGCTCGCGCTCGAGCGCGCGGATGCGGTGGCCCACTATCGCACTGTCATCGGCGCGACCGACCCGGCGGAGGCGGCGGCCGGCACCATCCGGAAGCTCTACGCCGAGTCGATAGGTCGAAACGCCGTGCACGGCTCGGACAGCGACGATAATGCCGCGCGGGAAATCGCTTTCTTCTTCACCGAGAGCGAGTTGGCGGATATTTCGGCGACTTGACCCAAGTTGTTGTCCTAGTTACGTTAACGGGCTATGCTCAAGGTGGATATTCGGGATCTCGGCCGGGGTCCGGTCGAGACCGCAGGACAGTTCGACCCAGCCGACCCGCTCTTCGAGGGTCTTGGCCTCGAACTGGCCGAACCGGTGAACGTCGGCGGGGCGCTTCAGGCGACCGCCGAGGGCGAATACCTCTGGCGCGGCCGCATCCAGACGACGGTGAACGCGGAATGCCGCCGCTGCCTGACGCCGGTCCGGCAGGTGATCGACGCAGGCATGGATGTGCTGTTCAGCAGCGATCCGGATGCCGCGGACGATCCGAGCGTCTATCCGCTCGCCGAGAGCGCCACGCATGTCGATGTCGGTGAGGCGGTCCGGGAAGAGTTGGTGCTGGCGGCACGCCCGTACGTGGAGTGCCGGGAAGACTGTGCAGGGCTGTGCCCCAGGTGCGGCGCAGATTTGAATGCGGGCGCCTGCCACTGCGCAGAGTCTGCCGAACCCGTTAGAGGACCCAATGGCGGTACCTAAGCGTCGTACCTCGAAGTCCCGCAAGCGCCTCCGGCGCGGCCACGATGTCGCGGCCAGTGTGCGGCCCCAGGCCTGTCCCCGGTGCAGCTCGCCGAAGCTCGCGCATCGCGTCTGCGATTCGTGCGGCTATTACGGCGGCAAGAAGGTGGTCGAGGTCGAGGACAGCTGAACGTGATTCGCGTCGCCGTGGACGCGATGGGGGGCGATCACGCTCCTCAAGCTGAAATTGAGGGCGCGCTTCAGGCGATCGCGCAATTCCCCGATTTTGTCGTTCAGCTGGTCGGCAGGCCCGACGTGATCGAGGCAGAGCTGCTCCGGCACGCCGGCGTCGACCGCTCACGATTGGAAATCGTGCCCGCGGCCGAGGTCATCGGCATGGCGGAGAAGCCGCTCTCGGCCGTGCGCCGCAAGCCCGACTCAAGCATCGTGGTCGGTCTTGCCCGGCAGAAGGCCGGGAATTCCGACGCCTTCGTGTCCGCCGGCAACACCGGCGCGGTGCTGGCCGCATCCACCCTCCTGCTGGGCCTCCACGACGGTGTCGAGCGTGCGACGGTCGCAACGCTCTTTCCGACTGCCGACGAGCCCGTGCTGGTGCTTGATGGCGGCGCCAACGTGGATTGCTCGGCCCGCGAGCTCGTCTGCTTCGCGGTGCTGGGCACCGTCTACGTGCGGGACATCCTCGGACGTCCCAACCCCTCCGTCGGCCTGCTCAACGTCGGGGCCGAGGACGAGAAGGGCAACGCGGTGGTGAAGGAGGCGCACCAGCTCCTCAAGGCCCGGGCCGGCATCAATTACCGCGGAAACGTGGAAGGCCGCGACATCCTCGCGGGCCACGAGAAGTACGGGATGCTCGACGTGGTCATCTGCGACGGCTTCGTCGGCAACGTCGTCCTGAAGTTCTACGAGTCGGTCGCCCGGCTCATCGTGCGGCTCGTCAAGCGTCAGGCGCCCGAGGTGCTCGATCGCGACGACATCCGGACCGTCTTCCGCACCCTCGACTACTCCGAATACGGTGGTGCGCCGCTGCTTGGTGTGCGCGGCGTGTGCATCATCTGCCACGGTGCCTCCGGGGGGAACGCCATCAAGAACGCGATCCGCGTGGCCGTTCAGGCCGTCCGGGCCGGCTTGAGTCAGCACATCGGCGCGGAGATGGCTCAGCGCGAGCCCGTCCGGGCATGATTCCGCGGCCGTTTGCCGAGATCGCGGGTCTCGGCATCGCCGTTCCCTCCCGCATCGTCACCAACGCCGACTTCGAGGCCTCGCTCGAGACGTCCGACCAGTGGATCGTCGAGCGGACCGGCATCCGCGAGCGCCGCTACGCCGGCCCCGAGGACACGGTCGCATCGCTCTGTCGGAGCGCGTCGCTGATCGCGATGGAGCGAGCGGGCGTCAGCGCGAATGACCTCGATTCCATCGTGCTCGGAACGGCAAGCCCGGACCGCCTGCTGCCGTCCACCGCATGTGATCTGCAGGCGCTCCTCGGCGCCCACCGCGCGGCCGCCTTCGACGTCGACGCGGCCTGCCCCGGCTTCCTCTACGCGCTGACCATCGCGGAAGGGCTCATCGCGTCCGGCCAGAGCGAGACGGCGCTGGTGCTCGGCGCTGAGAAGCTGACCGCGATCACCGACATGACGGATCGCTCCACCGCGATCCTGTTCGGTGACGGCGCCGGTGCGGTCGTGCTGCGCCGTACCGCCGGGGGGCCGGGCGCTCGCGGGCTGCTCAGCACGTTCATCAAGTCGGACGGACGCCTTGGTGACCTGCTCAACCGGCCCGGTGGCGGCTCGAGCGATCCCATCAGCGACAAGGTGATCCGCGAGCGGACCCAGTTCATCCGGATGGCGGGGCGCGAGGTGTTCAAGGCGGCGGTGCTCGCCATGAGCGATGCCTGCGACCAGGCACTGAGCCGCGCCGGCGTGACGGCGGACCAGATCGATCTGCTCGTCCCACACCAGGCCAATATCCGCATCATCGAAGCGACCGCGAAGCATGCCGGCATGCCGATGGAGCGGGTGATGGTGAACGTCGACCGATACGGCAACACGTCGTCGGCATCGATCCCGCTCGCGCTGGATCAGGCTGTCGCCGAGGGGCGCATCACGTCGGGATCACTCCTGCTGCTCGTCTCGTTCGGCGCGGGCTTCACCTGGGCGAGCGCGGTGGTGCGCTGGTGACTCTTCTGGTGTTTCCGGGCCAGGGCGCGCAAAAGGTCGGCATGGGGCGTGACCTGGCGGAGCGCTTTCCGGCCGCGCGGGCGGTGTTCGAAGCCGTGGACGACGCGCTTGGCGCCCATCTTTCCCGGACGATGTGGGAGGGGCCGGAGTCGGACCTCACGCTCACGCACAACGCACAGCCGGCGATTCTGGCCCATTCCGCGGCGGTCCTCGCCGTCGCCGGTCCGCGCCTGCTGGACGGCGCGACCGCCGCGGCCGGACACAGCCTTGGCGAGTACAGCGCCTACGTCGCCGCCGGTTCGATCTCCGCCGCGGCCGGAGCGGCACTCGTTCGCCGGCGGGGCCAGGAGATGTACGAGGCGGGCCTGGCCCGGCCCGGGGCGATGGCCGCTGTCCTGGGCCTTCCGACCGAGCAGGTCCAGGCCGCGTGCGACGCGCTCTCCACTGAAGAGGGACTCGCTGTCGCCGCGAACATCAATGCACCGGATCAGACTGTCATTTCCGGGGATCCAACCGGCGTGGAGCGGGCGGGTGCGCGGTGCAAGGCGCTGGGTGCCAAGCGCGTGATCGCGCTCAAGGTGAGCGGAGCGTTCCACTCGCCGTTAATGGCACCGGTCGTGGATGGCCTGCGGGAGGCGCTGCGGGATGTGCCCTTCGCCGACCCACGCTTCCCGGTCATCGCCAACGCCAGCGCCGAGCCCGTGACCACGGGTGTGGACGCCAAGCGCCTGCTGCTCGACCAGGTCACCGCGCCGGTGCGATGGGTCGAGTCGGTAAGGGTGATGGCGCAGCGGGATCCCGGTGTGCGCTTCGTCGAAGTGGGGCCGGGCAATGTCCTGAGTGGCCTGATCAAACGCATTCTGCCCGGGGCGGACACCCTGTCGCTCGGCACGGCAGACGAGCTCGAAAGGTTCCTCGCGTGACGGACATTTCGCTGGGCGGCCGCGTCGCCTTCGTGACGGGCGGGACGCGGGGGATCGGGCTGGCCATCGCGCGTACGCTCCACGCCGCCGGCGCTCGCGTGGCGCTCAGCGGCCGGGATGCGGCCACCGCCGCCGCCGTCGCCGCCTCGCTCGGCGATGGCGTGGCCGGCGTGGGGTGTGACGTGGCGGACGCGGGGCAGGTCGATGCCGCCGTGGCGGAGATCGAGCGTCGGCTGGGGCCGATCGACATCCTGGTGAACAATGCCGGGCTGACTCGCGACAACATCCTGCTCCGGCTTTCCGGCGAGGACTGGGATGCGGTACTCGACGCGAACCTCAAGGGCGCATTCCATACCACCAAGGCTGTGATCAAGGGCATGATGAAGCGCCGGACGGGCCGCATCATCAACATCACGAGCGTGGTCGGCCTGATCGGCAACAAGGGACAGGCCAACTACGCCGCGAGCAAGGCGGGCCTGATCGGCTTCACCAAGTCGATCGCCAAGGAGTACGCCAGCCGCAATGTGCTTGCCAATTGCGTGGCCCCAGGGTTCATCGACACCGACATGACCAGTGCCTTGCCGGAGGAGGCGCGCGCCTCCTTATTACAGGCGATCGCCCTTGGCCGGTTGGGCCGCGCCGAGGACGTCGCCGGCGCCGTATTGTTCCTGGCGTCCGACCTGTCCGCGTACATGACCGGGCAGGTGCTCGTGGTCGACGGCGGGATGGTTTTCTGACTCAGGCCCTCAATCATCCATCGAGGACGACATGGACAACGTGGAAGAGAAGGTCAAGGACATCATCGTCGAGGAACTCGGCGTCGAGCGCGAGAAGCTGACCGGCGAGGCCAGCTTCATGGAGGACCTGGGCGCGGACAGCCTCGACACGGTCGAGCTGGTGATGGCCTTCGAGAAGGAGTTCGACATCGATATCCCCGACGAGGACGCGGAGAAGCTTCGCACCGTCGGCGACGCGATGAACTATCTCCACCAGAAGATCGGCAAGTAACTTGGCGCAGCGCGTCGTCGTCACCGGACTCGGCCTGGTCACTCCGGTTGGCAACGACGTGGATTCCACCTGGAGCGCGCTGCTGGCCGGCCGTTCCGGCGCAGCGCCGATCGCCAAGTTCGATGCGTCGGCGCTGCAGGTGCGGTTCGCCTGCGAGATCAAGGGGTTCGATCCGCTGCTGTACATGGACCGCAAGGAGGCGAAGCGGTACGATCAGTTCGTCCAGTACGCGCTCGGCGCGGCCCAGCAGGCCGTGACCCAGGCTGGACTCGAGGGAAGGTTTCCATCACCCGATCGGACCGGGGTCGTCATCGGCAGCGGTATCGGCGGGATGCGGACCTTCGAGGAACAGTGCTCGATCTATCTCACCAAGGGCCCTGACCGCGTTTCCCCGTTCTTCGTCCCCATGTTCATTCCCGACATCGCCGCCGGCCTCGTCTCCATCCGATACGGCGCCAAGGGACCGAATTTCGCCACGGTGAGCGCGTGTGCGTCGAGTGCTCATGCCATCGGCGAGTCCTACACGATGATCAAGGATGGCAAGGCCGACGCCATGCTCTGCGGCGGCGCCGAGGCGGCCATCTCGGGGCTGACCATCGCCGGCTTCCAGAACATGCGCGCCCTCTCGACCCGCAACGACTCGCCCGAAACCGCCAGCCGCCCGTTCGACAAGGACCGCGACGGCTTCGTCCTTGGTGAGGGCGCCGGGATGGGCATGCTCGAGAGCCTCGAGCATGCCGAGCGGCGTGGTGCTGTGATCCTGGGTGAAGTGCTGGGGTATGGCGCGAGCGGGGATGCGTATCACATGACGGCGCCGGCACCGGCCGGCGAAGGTGCGCAGCGGGCGATCCGCGCCGCGCTGGCCGACGGCGGGATCAATCCCGAGGATGTCGGGTACGTCAATGCGCACGGTACCTCCACCGATCAGGGCGACATCGCCGAGACGGCGGCGGTAAAGGCGGTCTTCGGGGATCACGCCCGCCGCCTCGTGTTCGGGTCCACGAAGTCGATGACGGGCCACTTGCTCGGTGCCGCAGGGGCGCTCGAATTCGGAGTTTCGCTCCTGGCGTGCCGGGACAGCATGATTCCGCCGACGATCAACCAGTTCACGCCCGATCCGGAGTGCGATCTCGACTCGGCACCCAATCACAGGGTGAGCCGGCCGGTCCGGGTGGCGATCAGCAACTCCTTCGGGTTCGGGGGCCATAATGCCACCCTGGCCGTGCGCGCCTGGACGTAGCCGGCTGTGGAGCGGGGAAGGTCGTTTCGTCCCGCCCTTTCCGTGCCCGCGGAGGGGCGTTTCCGCGTGGGATCGCGTAGCCCCGGCGGCGGCGGTCATGTAGATTTCTCAGGTACGGATCCTTCAAGGAGCCACGATGCCGGGCCAAGTCGACATAGCGCGCCTGCGCGATCCTGCCCTCCGGCCGATCGCGGAAAAGGTGCTGGCCGGAACGAGGCTCGAAGCGTCGGATGGGCTCGCGCTGTACGCGACGAGCGACCTGCTGGGGCTCGGCATGCTGGCCGATTACGCCAACCGGCGTGCCAACGGCGACCGCGTATTCTTCTCCGCCAATCAGCATCTCAATCCGACCAATGTCTGCATTCTTCGGAACACGTGCACCTTCTGCTCCTTCGCCCGCATGCCGAAGGAGGAAGGCGCCTACACGCGCTCACTCGACGAGGTGTATCTCGAGGCTGAACAGGCCGAGGGATCGCCGACGCGCGAGTTCCACATCGTCGGCGGGCTGCATCCCAAGCTGCGGCTGAGTTATTACACCGACATGATTCGTGGTCTCAAGGAGCGCCATCCGCACGTTCACATCAAGGCGCTGACAGCCGTCGAGATCGCCCACCTCGCCCGGATCGAGCGCTCGACCGAGCGCGACGTGCTCATCGCCCTGAAGGAGGCCGGGCTCACCAGCCTTCCCGGGGGCGGGGCGGAGGTGTTCAGCACCGCCGTCCGCGCGACCATCGCCGAGCGAAAGCTCACCGGCGAGGAATGGATTCGTGTGCACCGGACGGCGCACCAGCTCGACATTCCCACGAACTGCACGATGCTGTACGGTCACATCGAAACCGCCGCGGACCGGATCGAGCACCTGGGAATGCTGCGCGCCCTGCAGGACGAAACCGGCGGGTTTCTGACCTACATCCCCCTGGCGTATCACACCGAAAACAATGAGCTCGGTGAGGAGCTGGGGCGGGTGGGCACCGCGACCACCGGCTACGAGGACCTCAAGGCGATCGCCGTGGGCCGCCTGTATCTGGACAACATCCCACACGTGAAGACGCACTGGCCGATGGTGACGCCGTTCATGTCGCAGGTCGCGCTGGCGTTCGGCTGCGATGATGTCGAGGGTACCGTGATCTATGAACGGGTCTACCACGAAGCCGGCGCGCGCACCCAGATGCACATGCCGTATCTCGGGCTCGTGAAGCTGATCCGCGATGCCGGTCGCCGGCCGGTGGAACGTGACAGCCTGTACCGTGCGGTGCGCGACACCTTTGACGAGCCGACCCCGCCGCCGATGCCGAACGAGCGGCCCCGCTCGCTGCCCGTGGTCCACGCCGCATGAGGCTGGGCCGAATCGCGTGGATCAACTGCTATCCGGTCTACGGCGCGATCGACCGCGGAATCGTGTCCGTGCCGGCTGAGCTGGTGTCCGGCACGGCGTCGGAGCTCAATGATCTGCTCGCGGCCGGTGAGCTCGATGTGAGCGTCGTCTCGGCCGTCGAGTATGCCCGGAATGCGGCCGCGTATCACCTGCTGCCCGATCTCGCCATCACCTGCGATGGCCCGGTGCACAGCGTGGCGCTTTTCTCCCGGCGGCCCGTATCCGAGCTCGATGGCCGGACGGTGCTCCTCACGGCATCCTCTCGCACCTCCGTGTTGCTGCTCGAGCTGCTCTGCCGGCACCGCTGGGGAGTGGCTCCGCGCTTCGCTACCGTGCGTGCCGAGGCGAGCGATCTCGCCTCACTCGCGCAGTTTCCGCACGACGCGGTCCTGGTCATTGGTGACGCCGCCCTGATGCTCACCGCGCGCGAAGTGTATCCCCACAGGATTGATCTGGGCGCTGAATGGAAGGCCTGGACTGGTTTGCCCTTCGTCTTCGCCGTGTGGGCGGCGCGCCGGACTGCGCCCACGCCTGTCGTTCAGGAGCTGCACGCGGGCCTCCTCGCCTCCTGCGCGTGGGGGCTGGCCCACCTCGACGAGCTCTCGGCCGATGCCGCAAGCGCGACCGGGGTGGCCGAGGAGGTGTGCCGTTCCTATCTCGGCGATCTGGATTACCGCCTCTCCTACCGCCATCTGGCGGGGCTGACCGACTTCTTCCGGCGCCTGGCGCAGGATGGCCTGGTGCCCGATGGCTCCCTCTCGTTCATCACCGCCGCATAGGGGATTCGATGACTGTCGTGGACCGCGGCTCACCTGAATTCCGGGATTACGTCGAGCTGTACGAGACGGCCAGCCTGCTCGAGCTGGGCCAGCTGGCGGACGCCGAGCGGTGGCGGCAGCATCCCGAGAATGTGGTGACCTACATCATTGATCGGAACATCAACTATACCAACGTCTGTACGGCGGACTGCAAGTTCTGCGCGTTCTATCGCCGCCCGAAGGATCTCGAGGGCTACGTGCTGAGCTACGAGCAGATCGGCCGGAAAATCGACGAGTGCAAGGCGATCGGCGGCGTTCAGATCCTGCTGCAGGGCGGGCACAATCCGTACATCCCGTTCGAGTGGTATCTCGACCTGATGCGCTACATCAAGCGCAACCACCCGATCCACATTCACGGGTTTTCGCCTTCAGAGGTAGTCTTTTTTGGCCAGCGCTTCGGCTTGCCGGTGGCGGAAGTCATCCGTGAGCTGCGCGGGGCGGGACTGGACAGCATTCCCGGTGGCGGCGGCGAGATCCTCGTGGATGAGATTCGGGCACGTGTGGCCCGGAAGAAGGCCCAGACCGAGGAGTGGCTCGGGGTGCAGGAGGAGGCGCATCACCAGGGGATGAAGACCTCGGTGACCATGATGTATGGTCTGGGGGAGAGCAGCGCCGACCGCATCGAGCACCTGTTTCGAGTGCGGGACCTCCAGGCTCGCACGGGCGGATTCACCGCGTTCATCTGCTGGCCGTTGCAACCCGACGGCACCGGCATGGCCGACAGCGTCAAGACTGACGCGGTGACCTATCTTCGCACGCTGGCAATGGGCCGGATCATCTGCGACAACGTGCCGAACCTGCAGTCGTCGTGGGTGACGATGGGGCTCAAGGTGGGTCAGGTCGCGCTGCGGTTCGGCGCCAACGATTTCGGCAGCCTCATGATGGAGGAGAATGTCGTTTCCTCTGCCGGCACGACACATCGGGCGACCATCACCGAGATGGAGCGGTCGATTCGCGACGCCGGATATGACGTCCGCCGCCGGCGCCAGGACTACAGCTTCATCGAGGAGCCGGCCACCGCCGCGGCGTGAGATCGCCATGAGCCGCGTCGGCATCGGGTACGATTCCCATCGCTTCGTCGCCGGCCGGGCACTCATTCTCGCCGGCCAGCACATCCCCCATCCACTTGGCCTCGCCGGACACTCCGATGCCGACGCCGTTGCCCATGCCGTGACTGACGCGGTCCTGGGCGCGGCGGGGGCCGGCGACATCGGGCGCCTCTTTCCCGATTCCGATCCGCAATGGGAAAACGCCGATTCGATGAACCTCCTCCGCCTCGCGACCGCACGGGTGGGGGAGCGCGGGTTTCGCGTGGTCCAGGCTGACGTGACCATCATCGCCGAACAGCCGAGGCTCGCGGCACACGTGGACGCGATGGCCGCCGCCCTCGCGCAGGTCTTCGGCCTGTCGGCCGGGGACGTCGGCGTCAAGGCGAAGACCAATGAGGGCATGGGTTGCCTTGGCCGGGGCGAAGGGCTGGCCGTAATTGCCGTGGCCACGCTGGAGGAGCGCTGATCGAATCGCTCCTGCAGTGGCTTGCCGGGTTGCCGAGCGCTGCCGTCTACGTGGTGCTCGGCGTTTTTGCCGCTGTCGAAAACGTCATTCCTCCGTTGCCTACCGACGCGATCGTTGCCCTCGGTGCGTTCCTGAGCCATCGGGGCGTCACGACGCCGATCGGCGTCTTTCTTGTCATCTGGTCGTGCAACATGGCGGGGGCGATCGGCGTCTATGTGCTGTCCCGTCGGTATGGGCGCCGCCTGTTCGCCTCCCGGGCCGGGCGGCGGTTGCTGGCACCTCGTGCGCTCGCCACGATCGAGCGGGAATACCTGCGATTCGGGATGGTCGGCATCTTCATCGCGAGATTCCTGCCCGGGTTTCGCGCCGTGGTTGCCCCCTTCGCGGGCCTCGCCGCAATCCCGCCGGCGCGCGCCATCATTCCCATGGCCCTCGCGTCGGCACTCTGGTACGGGGCGATCACGGCGCTGGGCACCGCGCTCGGAGCCGAGTGGTCCACCGTCGAAGCCATTCTGCAGCGCGCAAATCGCACACTGGCGATCGCCGGCGGCCTGGCAACGCTCGTCCTCTTCGTGTGGCTCATGCTGCGCCGAAGGCGACGCAGCCGCCAACCGGTCTGGTCCGCCGTGCACGGAGCCTTCGACGCCACGCCGGGGACGGTTCCCGGCGAGGACGAGGAATCCAGCCGCGCCGCCGCCGTCCTGCTGCTCGAGATCGCCTATGCGGACCCCGCGCTCACCATGGAGGAGCGCGCGCAGGTCGAGGAGCGCCTGCGCACGCGCTGGGCACTCGCGTCCCGGCATTCGGCACCGTTGGCCGCTGAGCACCCGGAGCGATCGCGATTCGAGGCGTACCGCGAGCGAATCGAGCAACGGTTTGGCGCCGAACGGCGCATCGCACTGGTGGAGCGCATCTGGCAGGTCGCGCTTGAAGGGGCGCCCCGGGCCGCCGATGCCGGCCTCGTCCGCCGGGCGGCGGCGCTTCTCGGCGTCGATCCGGAGCAGGTCAACGCCGCGCGCGAGCGCGTGGCCGCGGGTCAGGGGCCGTGACCGCGGCAGTGCGTGCGCAGGTGGAGCGTGAGTTCCTGCTGCGGGAATTCCGGGACTATTTGTCGCTCGAGGCCGGGAACAGCCCGAACACGGTGGAAGCCTATCTGCGCGACCTCCGCCGGCTCGGGGAATTCGGCCTCAGCCGGGGGATCCACACGCCGGCCGCTTTCTCGCGGCCGCTGCTGCGCGAGTTCGTATTTCTGTTGAAGGATCTCGGGCTCAGCGCCGCCACGATACGGCGCAGCGTCTCCGCCGTGCGGACCTACTTCGCGTTCCTGGTCGGCGAGGGAGCGTTGCGCGACGACCCCAGCGACCGGCTCGAAACTCCCAGGCGCTGGCGGACGCTGCCGGACACGCTCGGCGTGTCCGAGGTCGAATCACTGCTGGCTGCCGCGGCGACGGACCGGCCGCTCGCCTGGCGCGACCGCGCGATGCTGGAGCTCGCGTACGGAGCCGGGCTCAGGGTGAGCGAGCTGTGCGGGCTCACGCTGACCGACCTCGTGCTTGACGAGGGGCTGGTGCGCGTATTCGGCAAAGGTGGCAAGGAGCGTCTGGTGCCCATTGGGCGGGGCGTGATCGGCATCGTCTCGGTCTATCTGCACACCCTCAGGCCGGAACTCGACCGCGGCAAGTCGGGGGGAAGGGTGCTGCTCAACTTCCGCGGCGAGCCGCTCTCCCGTGTCGGCGCCTGGGGCGTCGTCAAGCAGGCGGCCATGCGTGCCGGCATCTCCAAGCGTGTCACCCCCCACACGCTCCGCCACAGCTTCGCCACCCATCTGCTGGAAGGCGGGGCGGACCTGCGCGCGGTACAGGAGATGCTGGGGCACGCCGACCTGTCAACGACGCAGATCTACACGCACGTCGATCGTGAGTATCTCCGATCCGTGCACAAGCAGTTTCATCCGCGCGGGTAGCACATCGATCTTGCGTCAGGTACTTCTGTGTGGCTGCTGGAGGACGGCGAGCAGCCGCCGGCGTATCCCGATCTCGATCGCAACCTCGAATGCGACGTCGCAGTCGTGGGAGCCGGCAGTACAGGAGCGCTGGTCGCGTACCACCTGGAAACCAGTGACGCTCAGTCCCGGCTGATTCCGGCCGCCGTGATGTCGATACGCTCGAAGACCCGCCCAAGTGGCCGCACCAGGAGCCAGCTTTCCACCGCCAGCAGGCCGACCCCCGCACCGATCGCTGCCACGACTGCCGCGCCAGCGGCGATCGGGCGCAGCACAAGCCAGACGCCGACCGCAGCCCCGCCAGGGACCAGCAGCATCACCAGCAGCGCGACGGCATAGGCCAGCATGCCGAGCATGTTCTGCCCGAGCCCCTCGACGCCGGTCGACCGGCCGGGCCCGATCCGCACCCACGCCGGATACAGCAGCGCCGCTCCGTTCTGCAGCAGCAATCCGGCGTAGTTGACGAATGGCAGCACCACCACCGCCCCGGCGAGCAGGGCAGTGCGGCCGGCCAGCGTCAGCTCCATGCCCGGATCCCCCAGTGTCGCGCTATAGGCGAAGACAATCAGCATGACCTGCACCGCCGTCAGCACCGTGGCTGCCGCGGCCGTCTCTGCGGCGACGATGGCTGCGCCGCGGAGTGGATAGCTTCGCAGGAGCTCCAGTCGAGCGAGGTCGGTCCTCAGGTCATTGCGGACCCATTGCGGTCCCATCACCAGGGACAACGCTGCCCATGTCGCGGCCAGCGCCCCGATGATGGAGGGCAAGGGGCCGGTCCGTCGTATCGAGAGGAACGCCAGCAATGCCGCGGTGCCTCCGGCGGCGAGCACTGTGTTGCGGATGCGCCTGGCCCGCGCGGCCGCGATCAGATTCTTCCAGTAGATCGCCGTCGCTGGCCAACCCGTTGCCGCGAGGAGAAACGGCGGGCCCGACAGCTGGGCGCCCGGGGCTGGGAGCGCCGCGGCGGTACCGCCCATCGCGGCACTGGCGCGCCGGAACGACTCTTCGGCAGCCGCCTCTTCAAACGCCGTGTCGGACCGGAGCACCCACACGAAGTGGGCAAGCAGCACCAGGAGCGCGGGGCCAAGCGCGCGAGCCCAGCTTGATATGTCGTGCGCGACAATGGGGCGCACGAGCACCCGGAACGGGAACAACAGCAGCGCCGGGAGCGGCCGCTCACTGGCGGAATTCAGCGCGGCAAGCAGCGCGAGGCCGCCGCCTCGCGACGCCTGCACCAGGGCCGGCAGATCCTGCGCCGCAATGGCGATCACGAGCGACGCCACACCGGCGAGCACGATCAGCGTCGGGATTCGACGGCGGAATCCCGCCGCGCCGTGCTCCCACAGCGAGTGCCGCACGAATGAAGCGCCGAGCCGGTGGAGACTGAGTGTGGACAGCAGCACCCAGGCGGCCACGGCACGCATCCAGGCGTGCGCACCGAAGCTGTTTGCCGAAAGCAGCAGGGTCCACAGCAGCGTATTTCCCAGAATCCGCCCCTGCGCATGAAGGAGCTTGAACTGGATCAGTGACCGCCGGCGGATCGGTGCGGGAAGCAGGAAGGCAACCTCGGCCGGCGAAAACGCCAACGCGGCGCGCTCAGCCCCGAAGATCCACGTCCATGCGAGCGCCCAGGCGGCACCTGCCGCGGTCAGCAGCTCACGATAGTGGGCCAGGCCCGCGCCAGAGTCGGGCACCGGGCCGCGCCGGTGCCCGACGAACGTCCACAGCAGCAGCAGCCCGAACCCGAGAGTCACCGCGTAGCGTGGCGTTCTGAGCCGGAGGGCGTGCGCCCGGACCCGGTTGACCAGCGTTCGCTTCGTCAGATACAGCAGTGCGTCGATCAGGTCGCGTGCCCCCCCACCAGCGTGAGGAACAGGTTCTCGAGCGACAGCCCCGCCAACTCCGGTCGCGCGTCCACAATCTCGGTGACCGTACCGAGCGCGATCAGATGGCCGCGCTGCATGACGAGCACACGCGTGCAGATTTCCTCGACGAGATGCAACAGATGCGAGCTGAGTAGCACGGCGGCGCCTTCCGAGGCGCGTCGGGTGATCGTTTCCTTCATGCGGCGGATGCCCACCGGATCCAAGCCGGTCAGCGGCTCGTCGAAGAGCAGCGCCGTCGGCCGGTGAAGGAGCCCGCAGGCAATCGCCAGCTTCTGCTTCATGCCGCGCGAAAGCTCTCCCGGCAGTGCCCGCCGCTTCGCATCCAGTTCGAGCTCCGCCAGCAGCGGTCCGATCCGTTCCCGGGTGTCGGCCACCCCATACAGGCGTCCCACGAACAACAGATGTTCCTCCACCGTCAGGTATTCGAAGAGATGCGGCTCATCGGGGAGAAAGGCGAGACCGGACTTCGCCGCCACCGACTCGGTCTGAATGTCGTAGCCCGAGACACGAATGGTCCCGCTCGTCGGGGCGATGATCCCCGCGATAGTGCGGATGGTCGTGGTCTTCCCGGCGCCGTTGGGACCGACGACCCCCAGCACTTCGCCATCCGCGACGGTGAAGGTCAGGTCCCGCACCGCCTCGAATCCCCCGTACAGCTTCGTCAGCGCCAAAACCTCGATCACTCCCGCTCTCCCTGGCTCGTCATGACCTAACCCCTTTAGCGGCTGGGACGTAAGTCTGATAACTTAACGTGGATCCGAAACGGGTCCCGGCTGAAACTTTCGCCCGGTCAGGCACGTCTCTCATTGAAACATGTGGCATGACCTTTTCGGGGGGCGGCTATGCGGAATTACTGGATCAAGATCCTGCTGGGAGCGCTCGGCATCTTCGTGATCGGAATGCTGGGAGTAAGCGCCGTCCGTCGGGGCCACACCGTCGTACACGACGTAGTGGACGGAACCGGCCCCATTTCGATTCCCCTGCCGTCGTTCGTTCCGTTCAACCTTGATGGGGTGCGCCTCGGGTCGGTGCGACGGCTGACCATCTTCCGGTCCGCCGCACAGAAGCCGTCGCATCTCTCGGTCTCCGTGCAGCTGCCGGATTCGGTGACCAGCGAACGCCTGTCCCGGTGCATCCTCGTCGTCGAAAGTCTCGAACATGTCAACGAGCACACCTCCTTCCGCTGCGCGGCTGCGGGCGATACCGCGGGCAAGTCGCTGGTGCCGTTCGGCACGGTGGCGCTCCGCGGCCGGTCGGACAGCTTTCCCTTGCTGCTGCCGCGCCAGGCAGTCGAAGATATGACGAAGGATCATGATGCCGCGGCCGACACCACGGAATCTCGGGGCGACCGGCTCGCGGATTCGATTCTGGCCGCGGTAGACACCGCCGTCAATAACGCCTCCGGACGCCAGGAGCAGGTGCGACAGGCCGGCGCACAGACTGCGGACTCGGTCCGGCGGGTCTGGCATCAGCGAGCTGATTCAATCCGGCGGGCAGCCCCGGGCCGTTGAGCTGTGCTGCTCCTCGTCGACAACTACGACAGCTTTACCTACAACCTCGCCCAGTACGCCGGCGAGCTGGGGTACCCGCCGCTGGTGGTCAGGAACGATGCGATCACCGTCGCCGACGCCCTGGCCCTGCGCCCGGGTGCCATCATCATATCACCGGGACCGGGCGCACCGGCCGGGGCGGGTATCTGCGTCGAGCTCATCCGGGCCGCCGCCGGCCAAATCCCGATCCTCGGCGTCTGCCTCGGCCATCAGGCGATCGGCGCGGCGTTCGGCGCCCGGATCGTGGCGGCTGACCGCCTCATGCATGGCAAGCCCGGGCTCATCGCCCATTCGGGCGCCGGGATCTTCAGCGGGATCGCGTCACCGTTCGCCGCCATGCGCTACCATTCGCTCCTGGTGTCGGCCGAGGCGCTTCCGGCGGAGCTGGAGGTCGTCGCCTGGTCCGCTGACCGCGCCGCGGGCGCGGAGATCATGGGCCTCAGGCATCGGTCAATGCCCGTACATGGCGTCCAGTTCCATCCCGAGTCCATCGGCACGGAGCAGGGCAGGCACCTGCTTCGGGCGTTTCTTGTAACATCTTTGCGGGAAGCGGCTTAGCACATCGCCCAGTCCTGTCAATCCCTCCGGCATGACTTTTGACACGGTGGGCGTCCCTGATTACGTTGGGTGATGCGAGTGCCCAACGCGGTTGAGGTCACGCCGCCCCGGTCCGTTTCCCCGAACAATCGCTCCACGCCGACACGGGCGCACCACCGGTTGCCCCGGGTGCGAGGCATTGGCACGCTCTCCAAAGGCAGGCCATGACGAACAGTCCGAGCACGACCAAATACATCTTCGTCACCGGTGGGGTCGTGTCGTCGCTCGGGAAGGGCATCGCCGCCGCATCGCTCGGACGGCTGCTCGTGGAGCGCGGACTGTCGGTCACCATGCAGAAATTCGATCCCTATATCAATGTCGACCCGGGGACGATGTCACCGTTCCAGCACGGTGAGGTCTTCGTCACCGATGACGGCGCCGAGACGGATCTCGACCTGGGGCACTACGAGCGCTTCATCGACCGCTCGCTTTCCCAGCAGAACAACATCACCACCGGACGCATCTACCAGACCGTCATCGGCAAGGAGCGCCGCGGCGAGTACCTCGGGTCGACGGTGCAGGTGGTCCCGCACATCACTGACGAGATCAAGCTGGCCATCCGGCGGACGGCACCAGGTCACGACGTCGTGATCACCGAGATCGGCGGAACGGTCGGCGACATCGAATCGCTGCCTTTCCTGGAGGCGATCCGCCAGTTCCGCCAGGAAGTCGGACGGGACAATGCGCTCTTCATCCACCTGACGCTGGTCCCGTACATCGCGGCTGCGGGCGAGCTCAAGACCAAGCCGACCCAGCATTCGGTGCGGGAGCTCATGCAGATCGGCATCCAGCCCGACATTCTGATCTGCCGCAGCGAGCAGCCGCTTTCCGCCGAGATCAAGCGCAAGATTGCCCTCTTCTGCAACGTGGATTTCGGCTGCGTGGTAGAGAGCCCCGACGTGAAGTCGATCTACGAAATTCCGGTGCGCTTCCTGGAGCAGGGGCTCGACCGTCAGGTGTGCGAGCGGCTCCGGCTCGACACGAAGGAGCCCGATCTTACCGCCTGGCGCACGCTCACCGAGCGTATCCTGCGTCCGGCCGGGAGCGTCCGCATCGCGGTGGTCGGCAAGTACACCGACCTGCATGATGCGTACAAGTCGGTCAACGAAGCGCTTATTCACGGTGGTGCGGCGAACGACGCCCGGGTGAACGTCGAGTGGATCGCCAGCGACCGGTTCAGCGACCAGTCTGCCGCCGCGGACCTGCTGTCGGGTTTCGACGGGCTGCTGATTCCTGGCGGCTTCGGCGAGCGCGGGGTGGATGGCATGATCGAGGCCATCCGCTGGGCCCGCGAGAACGGGCTGCCCTTCTTCGGGATCTGCCTCGGCCTGCAGGTCGCGATCATCGAGTTTGCGCGGAACGTGTGCGGCCTGCCCGACACCAACAGCACCGAATTCGAGCCCGAGTGCGAGACGCCGGTGATCTCGCTCATGCAGTCTCAGCGCGACGTCTCGAGTCTCGGCGGCACCATGCGTCTCGGTGCGTACACCGCTCGGCTCCGGCCCGGATCCAAGGTCGCCCAGGCGTACGGTACGCAGGAGATCAGCGAGCGGCACCGGCACCGGTGGGAGGTCAGCAACGCGTACCGCGACGTGCTCGCCGAGTACGGACTGCGACTGTCGGGCCAGTCGCCGGACGGCGGACTGGTCGAAGTCATCGAGCTGCCCGATCACGCGTGGTTCCTCGGATGCCAGTTCCATCCGGAGCTCAAGAGCAGGCCTACGCGCCCGCATCCTCTGTTCGCCGCGTTTATCGCGGCGGCGATCCGCCGGCAGGGGGGGACGCGCGCCGCGACTCACCCGCAGTTCGCGGAGGCCGCGCGGTGACCGAGCGGATCGGCTGGCGGTCTGCCGTCGGCGGTGCGGCACTGATCGTCGGCTGTGGCGGCGCTGGCGCGCATCCGACCGCGACGGTGCAGGCCCCCGACAGCGCGGATCAGCTGCTGGTCGGCTTCTCGCATTACCTGAACAGCGATGGGCTCCGGCGGAGCCATGTCGAGGCCGATACCGCACTGTTCTTCGAGCCGACGCAACAGACGTCGCTGCGGCACCTGCGTGCGGTATTCTACGACAAGAACGGCGCGGAGGCCTCCACGCTGACGGCCGACAGCGCGTCCTACCGCTGGCAGGACGGCTCGATGCACGCGGCGGGACACGTACTGATGGTGGCTCCCGACGGCCGCCGGCTGCAGAGCAGCACCATCCAGTATGACCAGCCGACCAACACGATCAGCACCGACCAGCACTTCACGCTGGAACGGGGCAGCGAACACCTCGAGGGCGACGGCTTCCGCTCCGACCCTGATTTCAAGAACGTGGCGGTCAGCCGCCCACGGGGCGTCGCCGGGGACAGCCTGCTCCTGCCGGGCCAATGAGGAGTCGCCGGGCCCTCCTCGCCGCGGCAGGCGTGTTCCTGCCGTGTGCCCTCTCGGGTCAGACTCCCGACGCGCAACCCTGCCGAGTCCAGATCATCTCCGTCGGGGACACGGGGCGCCGGGTGGACGCGGCTGGCAGCACCAGCTATTTCGCCGGCGGCGGGGTGCGGCTCAAGTGTCTGGGCCAGAACGTCACGATGGCGAGCGATAGCGTCGTCGCGTATGCCTCTGGTGACGTGGAGTTCATCGGCCGCATGCGGTATCGCGACTCCACCGTGAGCGTGGACGCCGATCGCGTCACATACCGCAAGGTGGCCGAACGCTGGGAAGCGCGTGGAAACGTGGTGTCGCGGAGCCTCACGAGCGGCTCGACCATCCGTGGTCCGTCGGTGGATTATCTCCGACGCGTGAGCGGCGTGCGCGATACCTTCGAAGTGCTTGCCTCCGGCCGTCCGCACGTGGATTACTTCGCGCGCGACTCGGCCGGCGAGAAGCGGGAGCCCTACGTCATCGTCGCGGACCGGCTGCATGCGCTCGGCGAGGACCGCGTATGGGGTGGCGGCCGCGTCACCATCGACCGCAGCGACATCGCGGCCCGGTCGGATTCCATTCGTCTCGATACCGGGAAGGCGAACGACGGCACGCTGGTGGGCCGGCCGGTTTTTCGCGGGCTCGGAGCCGACAGCTTCAGCGTCAGCGGTACCCGCATCGATTTCCAGCTGGCCGGACGCCAGGTGCGCTCCGTTCGCGCCGAGGAGCACGCCCACGCGATCAAGGGGGAGTGGGATCTGGTCGCCGATACGATCCGCGTCGCGGTTGAGCAGCACAAGGTCGAGCAGATGTTCGCCTGGGGCCGGACCACCCGGCCGGTGGCAACGGGCAAGCGCTACGAAGTCCGGGGCGACTCGCTCGCCTTCGACACGCCGAAGCAGCTGTTGACGGAGGCCCGGGTCTTCGGACGCGGCTGGGTTGGAGGCGCCGTGGATTCGGTCACGCGCAACCGGGATTGGCTCGAGGCCGATACGATCGTCGCGGCGTTCGTGCAGCGCGACTCGTCCGGCACGACACGGACCGCGCTCGACGTGGTCCGGGCCCGGCATTCGGCGCGGTCGCTGCACCAGGAGCGGAGTGACAAGCCCGGCCGGGCGCCGTCACTCAGCTACGTTCGCGGCGACGCCATCACGATGACCATGAAGAAGTCCGGCGCCGAAGCGGTGGAGCGAGTCGACGTCCGCGGGCATGCCGACGGGGTCCAGATCGAGCCGCAGACGGCCAGCACCGCGCCGCGGACGACACCGATTCCGGCGCGGCGATGAGCGGCGAATGGCTCGGCGCCGTCACCCGGCGCGATCCATCGGTTCCGCTCACCCTCGCGGCGATCGTGCGCGCCGCCGGACAGTGGGGTGCCCTGGGCCTGCCAGAGCTGCTCATGGCGTATCGTGAAACGTTCATGATCTGCTACCGCGACGCCCTCAGGGGCAAGGAGCCCACGCTCTCGGAAGATGAAGTCCGCACCCACCTCGGCGCGTCGCTGTTGCCGCGCCTGGCCAGCGAGGGGTGGATCGACGACACCAGCAGCATTGGCTGGGAAGCGATCCAGGCCCAGGGTGACTGGTGGCCGGCGGCGGCGGGGAACCGGGTCGAGTCGTTCGAGGCGTTGATTGCGGTCGCACGGCACAACCTGCAGACTCCGGTGCGGCGGGCACCGACAGGACCTCGGAGCGTGCTTGAGGGTGACGGCCTGCGCAAGAGCTTCCGCGGCCGCCGCGTTGTGGACGACGTCAGCGTCCGGGTCGAGCAGGGCGAGATCGTGGGGCTGCTGGGGCCGAACGGCGCCGGGAAGACGACCACGTTCTACCTCATTACCGGACTGATCCGGCCCAATGCCGGGCGGGTGCTGCTCGACGGGGAGGACCTCTCCGGCCTGCCGATGTACGTGCGCGCCCGCCGCGGGATCGGCTACCTGGCCCAGGAGCCTTCGATTTTCCGGCGGATGACGGTCGAGGAGAACATCCTCGCGATCTTGGAGACGCGGAAACTGCCGGCCAGGGAGCGGGATCGCGAGCTCGAGCGGATGTTGGACGAGCTGTCCATCCGCCACCTGCGCAAGAGCCGGGCATACGCGTTGAGCGGCGGGGAACGGCGGCGGCTGGAGATCACCCGTGCGCTCGTCACCGAGCCGCGGTTCATGCTGCTGGATGAGCCGTTCGCGGGGGTGGACCCGATCGCGGTGCATGACATTCAGACCATCGTCGCCGGGCTGCGTCACCGCGGCATCGGCGTCCTGATCACCGACCATAATGTCGAGCAGACGCTGGATATCGTGGATCGAGCCTACATCATGTTCGAAGGCAAAGTGCAGGCCTCGGGCAGCGTACGTGACCTGGTGTACAACGACCGGGTCGCGCAGCTGTACCTCGGCCCAACCCTCACGACGCGACTGCGGTCGCGACTCGAGGCAGTCGCGTGAAAACCGGTCTTTCGCAGCACACGGGGCTTCGGCAGGAGCTGCGGATCAATCCGCGGCTCTATCAGGCCATGGACATGCTCTACATGCCCATGATGGATCTGCAGCAGCATCTGAAGCAGGAGCTGCTGGCCAACCCGTTCCTTGAGCTGCTCGAGCCGGAAGAGGAGGAAACACCGGAAGAAAAGACGAGCGAGCAGGAAAAGGAGAAGGCGGAAAAAGAGGACGAGGTCGACTGGGAAGAGATCCTGCTCAACGGCTTTGAAGTCGGCGGCACCCGCGAACAGTTCGAGCAGCAGGAATACATTGAGCCGGTCTCGGTCGAGGTGAAGGATCTTTCCGATCACCTGCGCGAGCAGCTGCAGCTCCTCACCCTGACACCGCGCCAGCGGCTGCTGAGCGAGGAGTTTCTGGGCAACATCATGGATGACGGCTATCTCGGCGCGTCGCTCGAGGAGATCCTCGGCTCCGTCAACCAGCTGGTCTCCGGCCACTTCGCCGAGGACGTTCCGGACGACGACGACAGCGAGGAGAGCCGGCAGATTCCGGACGCGGCCCTGTACACGATGGCCGACGTCGAGGAGATGCTCGGCATCATCCAGCACCTCGACCCGGCCGGCGTGGGCGCGCGTGACCTGCGTGAGTGCCTCCTCCTGCAGCTGGCTGACCAGAAGGATTCGACGTCGCTGACCTACCGCCTCGTCTCGGAGGCGTTCAACGATCTGATCGCGCACCGCTGGAACGACCTGGCCAAGCGCTTCGGAGTCGAGCCGGCCAAGATGCAGGCGGCGGCCGACGAACTGGCCCGCTTCGATCCCAAGCCTGGCCTCAAGCACTCCAACCGGGGTGACGGGTACATCATTCCCGACCTGATCGTGGACAAGATCGACGGGCGGTATCATGTCTTCCTGAACGACACGGGCATGCCGCGGCTCCGGCTGAGCCGGTCGTATCAGGAAGTCGCGCGCGACAAGAAAAAAATGACGCCGGAGAATCGCGAGTTCATCGCCTCGAAAATGAACAGCGCCAACTGGATGATCCAGGCGATCGAGCAGCGTCGGCAGACGATGCTCAAGGTCATGAACTTCATCGTGGACCGGCAGCGGGACTTCTTCGAGAAGGGCATCGAATATCTCCGGCCGCTCACGCTGCGGGAAGTCGCCGAGGTGATCAACATGCACGAGTCCACCGTGAGCCGGGTGACCAACGAGAAGTTCGTGCAGACCCCCAGGGGCGTGCTGCCGCTGAAGTTCTTCTTCTCCAGCGCCTTGTCCACCTCCTCGGGAGAGGATGCGAGTGCGCGGTCGATCCGGGCCAAGCTGGAGAAGATGGTGGGCGAGGAGAACACCGGAAAACCCCTCACCGACCAGCAGATCGTGCACCTGTTCCAGGAGCAGGGGATTCAGATCGCCCGGCGCACCGTTGCCAAGTACCGCGACCAGCTCGGTATCCTCCCGGCACGCATGCGGAAGCGCGTATGACCCTGCCCGCCGCGTCTGCGGTGGACGTCAGCGTACTCGTGCCCGCCAAGGACGAAGCCGCCAACCTGCCCGAGTTCGTCCGGCTTTGCGATGAGTCGCTGACGCCGGCGGGCTTCAGTTTCGAAGTCATCATCGTGGATGATGGATCGCGTGACGACACCCCGGCGGTGCTCGCCGAGCTCGCCGTCCTTTATCCGTTCCTCAGGTCAGTGCGCCACCGGCGCCAGGCCGGCATTGCCGAGGCGCTCCGATCGGGAGGCGACGCGGCCCGGGGTGACGTGTATGTCTTCTACCCGGCCGACCTTCAGTATCTGCCGGCTGACATCCCCTCGCTGGTGCGTCCGATTCTCGAAGGGCGCGCGGATATCGTCACGGGAACCAAGCAGGGCAAGTACGAGAAGGCGTTCGTCTCCGGCGTGTACAACGGCCTCTGCCGCTGGCTGTTTGGGGTGCGCGTGACCGATCTCAATTCGGTGAAGGCGTATCGGCGCGAAGTGATGGACGGGGTCCCGATGCGACCGGATTGGCATCGGTTCATGGTGGTGGTGGCCGCCGCCGATGGGTACCGCCTGGCGTCACAGCCGGTCCCGCTCTACCCCCGCCGGGCTGGGGAATCGAAGTTCACCTGGCGGCGCATTCCGGTCGGCGTGTTCGATCTGCTTTCAGTCTGGTTTCTCCTGCGGTTCGGCCGGAAGCCGATGCTGTTCTTCGGAGTGGCCGGTGGCATTCTGTTCGCGACCGGCCTGCTCGCGGGCCTGGTCGCGCTGGTGTTGCGATTCGGATTCAACAGTGGCTTCCGCCCGCTGCTGAATCTCGTCGAGGTCATGGTGATCTCCGGCATCTCCCTCTTCGGCTTCGGTTTCGTGGGCGAGCTGGTGGCGGGGATGCGCGAGGAACAGCGCGAGTTCATGCGGCAGGCCGCCCGCGTGGACCGCGGGGATGTCGGACGCTGACCCGTGCGGGTCGCCTTCCTGACCCACAACTATCCGCGGGCCGCTGGCGACCTGTCCGGCGCCTTTCTGGAAACGCTGGCGGCCGCGCTGGTCCGGCGGGGCACCGAGGTGACGGTGCTGGCGCCCAGCGACGGCGGCACGGGTGGCGACGAATCCCGGGCAGGGGTCCGGATCCGGCGCGTGCGGTACGCGTCCGCTGCACACGAAACAATCGCCTATCGAGGCACCGTGGTCTCGGCGCTCCGGAGCCCGGCCGGCATCCTCGCTTTTCGCGGGCTCTGGCGGGCCATGCGCCGTGCCGCCGCCGACGAGCTGGCGGCCGGCGCCGACCTGATCCATGCGCACTGGTGGGTCCCGGCCGGATGGGCGAGTCCCGCCCCGGCGCGAACCGTCCTCACCTGCCACGGCACCGATGTCGCGATTCTGCACCGCTCCGCTTTCGCCCGGATGCTTGCGCGTCCCGTCTTCCGGCGCACCAGCGTCGTGACGACGGTGTCCAGCGCAATGGCTCAACGCATCGCCGGCGCGGTGGGCCGGCCGATCCCCGGCGATCACATCCGGGCGATGCCCGTTGAGACCGGGCGCTACAGCCCCGGGCCCGGCGGTGGCGGCGTCATTACGATCGGCCGCCTGAACGCGCAGAAGCGGATCGATCTCGCGATCGCGACGATCGCGGCGCTGCGTGACGGCGGCCGCGAGCTTGGCCTCACGATCGTCGGCGATGGGCCGGCCCGGATGGAGTTGGAGCGGCTCGCCCGTGAACGCGGCGTCGATCACCTCGTGAGGTTCGCCGGCGCAGTGGCGCCGGCCGAGGTGCCCGCCTGGCTGATGGCGGCGGACGTCATGCTGTTTCCCGCCCGTGGCGAAGGCTTCGGGCTCGCCGCGGCGGAAGCACTCATGTGCGGTGTGCCGGTCGTGGCGTGCCACGATGGAGGCGGCGTGCTTGATGTGGTGCCGGAAGGCGGGGCGGGGCGCCGGTGCAACCCCGCCGCGGCGGCCCTCGCCAGCGCGACGCTGGAGCTGCTCGAGTCACCGGACGCTCGCGAGCAGGCATCCCGCGAAGGGGAGCCCTGGCGCACGCTGCTGAGTCCCGACGGAGTCGCCGAGGCGTGTGAGCGCTGGTATGGGGAGGCGCTCCGTGGCTAGGTGGGGCTGGCGCGTGCTGCCGTGGGGGCTGGCGGTCGTCATTCTGATCGTTGCCGGCCGGAGCATCGTCCGCAACTGGTCCCGCCTGAGCACGCAGCCGGTCGAGTGGCACGTACGGCCGGCATTGATCGTCGCATCGCTGCTGCTGACGTGGCTGATGTATGCCCTGCTGGTCCAGGCGTGGCGCGTCATGCTCACCGGCTGGGGTCAGCACCTGGCGCTGGCCCCAGCCGCGAGGATCTGGACCGTATCGAGTCTGGGCAAGTACGTTCCGGGGCAGATCTGGGCGATCGCCGGCATGGCGCTGATGGCGCAGCGCGCCGGCATCGCGCCCTGGGCGGCGACCAGCTCATCCGTGCTGCTGCAGGGCCTGGCGGTGGGGACCGGTGCCGGCGTGCTTGGCCTGACTGGCGTGTCATTGCTCGAGCACGCATTTCCCGATGCCCGGTTGATTCTTTTGCTCCTCGCGCTGGCCAGCGCGGCTGGTGTGGCACTGCTCATGTGGCCGCCGTTCGTGCGTCGCGCGCTCCGGCTGCTGCGCGTGGAACTCGCGACCGGGGATGTTCCCGCGCTGGACAGGGTTTTGTTCGGCGCAGCGGCGAATGTGCTGGCGTGGCTGGGCTACGGTGTCGCGTTGTGGCTGCTCGCGCGCGGCCTCTTCGGTGTCCCCGAGCTGACGATCCCTCGCGCCATCGGGGCCTTCACGGCCTCCTATCTGGCCGGGTTCCTCGCGTTCGGCGTGCCCGACGGCCTGGTGGTCCGGGAGACCGTGTTCACCAGCATGCTGCAGGGAACGGTCGGTGGGCCGACGGCGCTCGCCCTCGCGCTCGCGTCCCGGCTGCTGCTGACCGTTGCCCAGTTCGGGGCGGCCGCCCCGTTTCTCCTCACTTCACCGGAGCGCACGCGTGCGCAGCCCTGATCCCGCCGCTGTGGAACCGCCGTTTGAGCCCCGCTACCCGGGATTAATTGCCGCCGGAGTGTATCTGGCCGTCGTCCTGCTGCTCACCTGGCCCGTCCTCCAGGGTCAGTTTCTGGGCGGCATGGCGAGCGACCAGTACACGGCCGGGTATTCCTTCCGTCTCTTCGGCGCCGAGATGTTCAAGGCGACCGGCAGCGTGCCGCTGTGGAATCCATACCTGTTCGGCGGCATGTCGTTCGTCGGGGCCATGCATGGCGACATCTTCTACCCGACCGCGTGGCTCCGGCTGGTGATGCCGGTCGGGACGGCGATGGGACTCGGCTTCGCGCTCCACCTGGTGCTCGCCGGCGTGTTCGCGTATCTGCTACTGCGCGCGCTCAAGGTCAGCTGGACCGCGGCGCTGAGCGGCGGGCTCGCCTACGAGCTCACCGGAATCCTGGCATCGATGGTCAGCCCGGGCCACGACGGCAAGCTCTTCGTCTCGGCGCTCACGCCGCTGTTGTTCTTCGCGCTCGTTCGAGCGGTGCGCGATGGCCGGGTGTGGGGGTATGGGCTCACGGCGTTGACCGTGGGACTCTGCCTCCTGAGCCCCCACCCGCAGATGAGCTACTACGCCTTCCTCGCAGCGGGAATCTGGACGCTCTATCTGGTGTTCTGGGCGGCGGACGGCCCGCAAGGCAAGCGGTGGCCGCGCTACCTCGGCTTCGCGTTCGGTGCGGTGCTGCTGGGCGTCGGGATCGCCGCGATCCAGCTGCTGCCCTTCCTGCACTACCTGCCGTTCTCCGCCCGCGCCGCGTCGACCGGGCCGAGCAGCGGCTGGGAGTACGCCACCAGCTACGCCTTTCAGCCGACCGAGCTCCTGGTCACCGTGTTGCCGCAGTTCAACGGCCTGCTGGACGCGTACTGGGGCAACAATTTCTTCAAGTCGCATACCGAATACCTCGGCGTCGCGGTGGTCGCGCTCGCGGCGATCGGCCTCGTGGACCGGTCGCGCCGGCGGACGGTGTGGGCGCTGGGTGGCATCGCCATCCTGTTCCTGCTGATCGCCTTTGGCGGGCATACGCCGTTCTATCGCCTCTGGTACGAGGTCATGCCGGGCATGAAGAAGGTGCGCGCCCCCGGCATGGCGTTCTTCCTGGTGGCACT
Organism: Gemmatimonadales bacterium; assembly: GCA_038321865.1. GTDB lineage: Bacteria > Gemmatimonadota > Gemmatimonadetes > Gemmatimonadales > GWC2-71-9 > JAICUF01. The sequence goes on along the minus strand of JBBQFH010000001.1, from coordinate 15,466 downwards.
GCCGGTGTCGATCTTCGCGGCGTTCGGCGTGGACCGGCTGCTCCGCCGTGAGGTGCGGCCGGGCAGGGCGGTGATCGGCGTCGGTATCCTCGGCTTGCTCGCCGTGCTGGGAATCGCGGGCCTCCTCCAGTCTGTCGCGCAGTCGATGGTCGACCCGCGAATGGCGGAGCGGGCTGCCGCGAACGCGCCGGCCCTGGTCGGCGGATCGCTGCGGCTGCTCGTGCTTGCCATCGTCGGCGGGGGCGCGCTGTGGGCGATCGCCGCCGGGCGCCTTCGTGGCGCGGTCGCCGCCGCGACGCTGGCCCTGCTCATCGGCGGCGACCTGTGGAGCATCGACCGGCTCTTCTTCCACTACAGCGGCTCCGCCGAGCAGTTGTTCGCCGATGATGCGATCACGGCACGGCTCCGGCTGGAGCGGCCGCCGTTCCGCGTGTTCGATGCGGCGCCTTCGAACACCGTCAATCTGCCCCCCGTCTATCCCGGGTCCTTCCTGATGGCCAAGCGCGTGCAGTCCACGTTCGGCTATCATGGGAATGAAGAACGATTCTACGACGATCTCTGGGGCGGCAAGAACGAGTATCGGAACATGACGAACGCCGCGCTGTGGGACGTGTGGGCGGTCCGCTACGTCGTCATCCGCTCGGAGGCCGCGCAGGACATCCCCGGGTTCCACCGCGTGCTGGGCCCGGTCGCGGTGACACCCGGCGACAGCGGGATGCTGTACGAGCGCGACAGCGTCCCGCCGTACGCCCGCGTCGTCTCCGGTGCGCTCAAGATCCCGGAGGACCAGATCATCACTACCGTGAACGACACGAGATTCCCGGTCGGCCGAGTGGTGTTGTATCCCGAGTCGACCTCAGTCGCTCCCGCGCCGATCACAGGCGCGCTGCCGGCGGCTGCGTCGGCGACTGCCGGCGTGACGTCGTGGTCGCCCGGCCATATGCGGATCACGCTCGCCGGCGCGGACCCGCGGCCAACCTATCTGCTCGTGGCCGAAACGTGGTATCCCGACTGGAGGGCGCTGGTGGACGGGAAGGCGGTGTCCACGCTCCGTGGCGATTATGCGCTGATCAGCGTGCCGCTGCCGCCGGGCGCGAAAACGGTCGCGCTCGACTTCGTGAGCGCGGCCTATCAGACCGGGCGTCTCATCACCTGGCTCGCTCTCGTGGGGACGGCCATGCTCCTGGCGGCGCCGCTCTGGCGCCGCGCGCGCTGAACGAGAAACTCCACATCATGGGCACGAGTGAGCCGGCCGTCCCGCCGCCGGTCCCTTCATCCGCGTCGTCCCTCGCCGCTCCGGCCGGCGCGGGGCCGGAGACAGCCGTCGCCGTGACCAACCGCGTACTTGTCGTCGTGCCGACGTACAACGAGCGGCAGAACCTGCCGGTGATCGTGCCCCCGATCCTGCAGCAGGATCCGCGCATCGAGATCCTCGTGGTGGACGACAACTCGCCCGACGGCACCGGCGCGATCGCGGACGAGCTCGCGACGGCGGAGCCGCGTGTCCATGTCCTGCACCGGACAGCCAAGGCGGGGCTGGGGAAGGCGTATCTTGCCGGGTTCGGCTGGGCGCTCGAGCACGGGTATGACCTGGTCTTCGAGATGGACGCCGACTTCTCCCACGATCCGAAGTTTTTGCCGCAGTTCCTCCAAGCGGCCGAAACGGCCGACCTGGTGATCGGCTCGCGGTACAAGTCCGGGGTCAACGTCATCAACTGGCCGATGTCGCGCCTGCTCCTCTCCATCGGTGCCAACCAGTACGCTCGCTGGGTCACGGGGCTCCCGATTACCGACTCGACTGGCGGCTTCAAGTGCTTTCGAAGACAGGTCCTTGAAGCGATTGATTTCTCACGGGTTCGCTCCAACGGGTATGCCTTCCAGATCGAGATGAGTTACCGCGCCTGGCGGAAGGGGTTCCGCCTGGTCGAGATCCCGATCGTGTTCACGGACCGGATCGAGGGGCAGAGCAAGATGAACAAGCGGATCGTCCGCGAGGCGATCTGGATGGTCTGGTGGCTTCGTCTCCGGACACTGGTCGGGCGGCTCTGATGGCAACGCCGTTCTTCAAGATGAGCGGCTCCGGCAACGACTTCATCGTGCTGGACGGTCGGGTGTCGCCGCCGGGGGACTGGCCGCCTGAGCAGATCGTCCGGGTCTGCGAGCGGCGCCACGGGGTCGGGGCGGATGGGCTGGTGGTTCTCACGCCGATGGATGCCGGGTCCGTCCGGATGACCTTCTTCAACTCGGACGGCTCACGGGCGGCCATGTGCGGCAACGCGGCGCTCTGCAGTACGCGCCTGTCTGCGCGCCTGGGCATGGCGCCGCCTGAGGCGATGCGGCTGGTCACCGACGCCGGGACCTATCGTACCCGCTCACTGGACCCAGGCGAGCGCGCTGAGGTCAACCTGGCTGACTTTCCGGTGCCGGGGCCGGTGCCGACGATCGTGCCGGAGGCCGGCGAGCGGACGTTCGCGCTGGCCACGGTCGGGGTGCCGCATCTGGTCATCCAGGTGGAGGACGTCGACCGGGTCGACCTGGCGCGTCGCGGCCGCGAGCTGCGGCATCATCCGGCGGTCGGGGCGGCGGGCGCGAACGCGAACTTCGTGAGCGCGCCACCGAGCCCGGGATTGCCCTGGCGGATCCGCACCTTCGAGCGCGGCGTCGAGGGCGAGACGCTGGCCTGCGGGACCGGCACAGTGGCGGCCGCGGCGGCCATGGCGGCGGCAGGGCAGGCCACGCTGCCGGCGAGCTTCGTCTCGCGCGGCGGCGCCTTGCTGACCGTAGCGGGGCGGCTCGACGCCGGCGTGATGCGGGATGTCTGGCTCGGCGGCGAAGGGCGGCTGGTGTTCGAGGGTGTGCTCGCCTGATCTACGGTCTCCGCCAACCGTTGTAAACCTCTTCCTGACAGCGTGATACCGATGGGGAACCGATGGAAAGCCGGGTTCTCCACAGTTATCCCCACGGCAACTTAACATAACATATCTTATACGTCGTTAAATGCACCACAAAGGCAGGCAGCCCCACGCCGCCTGACTGCCCCCCGGACACAAGAAAGCCCCGCGCAGACGCGCGAGGCCACCGACCCGCCGATTCCCCCGGACGCCTAGGGCTGCGCGGCCTGCAACTCCGCCAGCCGCACCTGCGCCTCCGTCATGCTCGTGGTCTTGGGATACTTGTCCGCCACCTGCTGGAACGCGGCCCGGGCCTCGGCCAGCTTGCCGGCATTGCCATACGCCCGCCCGGCATCCACCAGATACTCTGCCTTCAGATAATCGACGTCGGTCGCGCCCGCCGCGGCCTTGTACGCCTCGGCGGCCTCTGTAGTCCGGTTCGCGTTCTCGAGTGCCGCGCCCAGCATGGCGTTCGCCGCCGTCACGTAGGCCGGGTCATGCTTCGCACCCAGGAATTCCTTCAGGTTGACCGCCGCCAGTTCACTCTGGCCGTTGATCAGCCGGACCTGGTTCAGCGTCAGCACCGCTTCTTCCGCGGCCGGCGTCCCGGGAAACGCCTGGATCACGCGCTGCAGCGCCGCCGACGCCTGCGGAAGGTTGCCGCTTTCCGCGACTGAACGGGCCTCGTCCAGCGCCCTGGCCCCGTACTCAGTCTTCCGGCTGCCGCTGACGACGAATCCCCACGCGACCAGCGCCACCAGGACCACGGCGCCGCCCGCGATCAGCAGTCCCCGCTGTCCGAGCCGCCGATGGATCGGCAGCGAGGCGGCTGGAACCGGAGATTGCGGCGTGCTGGTTTGTTCCACGGTCGTCGCCATGCGTGTCCCGAGAAGGTGGATGATTCTCTCTGACGTACCCGGCGAAATTTAACAGGATCGGGCACGCCTACAACCGGCTATCGAACCTGGCTTCGCTCATGCCCCCGGGGCGACTCGAACGCCCGGCCAACGGTTTAGGAAACCGCTGCTCTATCCACCTGAGCTACGGGGGCGGCAGGCGACAATCTACCGCGTCACAAACCCCGGGGGAATTGTGCCCTCCTCCGGGCCAGCGTTTCGTTCGACCCGCACCACCCGCGCGCCGGGCGGACCGGCGGCCAGCGCATTGGCCAGCTGCTCGATCGCCTCCGCCGGGCCCGCGGCCACTACCTCCACACTCCCGTCCGGCAGGTTGCGCGCGTGACCCCGAATGCCGAGCCCGCTGGCGAGCTGCCCCACAAACCAGCGGAACCCCACCCCCTGCACCCGGCCGGTCACCAGGAAACGGTGCGCAGTCACGTCGGTCGCTTGGCCCGCCGCCGATACCAGATGACGTACGCGATCAGCAGCACCGCCACCGCAGGCAGGATCCATGTCAGCGCCCGCACCGTGTACCCGTGGACGGCCGCCTCACGCAATTCGCCTTCGTGCCGGCCGATGACCCAGCCGATCATCGTGAGCACGGTGCACCAGATCCCCGCCCCGATGGCTGTGAACGCCGCGAACCGCCCAAGCGACATCCGGCAGAGGCCGGCCGGAATGGATATCAGGTGGCGGATCACCGGCAGCAGGCGCCCGACCAGCGTGCTGACTTCGCCGTGGCGCCGGAAGAATGCCGCGGTACGGTCGAGCGCCGGCGGGGTGATCAGCACATACCGGCCGTATCGCCGGAGCATCGGCTCGCCCACCCGGACGGCGACGAAATAGTTCACCAGCGCGCCGAGCACGCTGCCCAGCGTGCCGGCGAGGACTACGAGAGGGGCGCTCATCGAGCCCTTGGCCGCCAGATAACCCGCCGGCGGCATGATGAGCTCGCTCGGGAGCGGCAGCACCGACGACTCGATCGCCATGAGCGCGACGAGGCCGGGATAGCCGAGCGCCCCGATCGTCGCGATCAGCCAGTGAATGAAGTGCCCGATCATGGGTCCCTGAAGCCGAATTGTCCGAGCAGGGGGACGAAACGGGCGTCACCCGCGGTCGTGGTCGACAGCTGCTCCCCCTCGCGGCGGACGACGGTGAGTGTCTGCACGTGGCGGTCGCCGATCGGAATTACCATGCGTCCGCCCGGCGCCAGCTGATCGATCAACGGCTGAGGGACGTCCGGCGATGCCGCCGAGACCAGGATCGCATCGTAGGGGGCATACGGCCGCCACCCCAGCGTCCCGTCTCCTACGAAGACCGAGATGTTGCGTGCGCCCGCCGCATCCAGGGCGGCGCGCGCCGTCTGGGCAAGTGTACCGATCCGCTCGACGCTGAAGACGCTGGCGGCCAGCAGGCTGAGCAGCGCGGTCTGGTAGCCCGAACCGGTGCCGATTTCCAGCACCTTCTCACCGCCGGTCAACCCGATGACTTCCAGGTAAAGCGCCTGAATGTATGGCTGGGAAATCGTCTGGCCGCTGTCGATCGGAAGCGCGGCATCCTCGTATGCCCGGTGCCGCACGCTGGCCGGAACGAACAGGTGCCGCGGCACCTGACCCACGGCGTGGAGCACCGACAGATTCCGAATGCCTTTCTCCTGCAGTGTGGCAACCAGCCGGCTCCGGTATCCCCCGAAGCCGTCCGCCGGCCCTACCCCTCCAGACGCCATGACTTCACCGTCTCGAGTTGCGGATAGTGCGTGAGATCCATGTGGAGCGGCGTGATCGAGATGTAGCCCTCCGCGACCGCCGTGTGATCTGACGCCTCGTCTCCGGTCCAGGTGATGGTTCCGCCGCCAATCCAGAAGATCTCCCTGCCCCATGGGTCCTTCATCTTCATGAGCGATTCGGAAAAAAACCGGCTGCCCAGCTTGGTGACCCGTATGCCGCGCACTTCCGCTGCGGGGACCCGCGGCAGGTTGATGTTCAGCAACATGTCGCGCGGATAGTGGTCGACGCCGACGATGCGCCGGACCAATGTCGCGAGCACCTCGCCGTACGTGGCCATCATTTCCGGCTGGTGCCCCGCGAACGACACCGCAATCCCGGGAACGCCCAGCATCACCGCCTCCATCGCCGCCGCGACGGTGCCGGAGTACAGCACATCCTCGCCCATGTTCGGGCCATGGTTCACGCCGGAAAACACGAAGTCGGGCGCGTCGGGCATCAGCGCGCCCAGGGCGAGCATGACGCAGTCGGTGGGGGTGCCGTCGATCTGGAATGCGCCGTCCGGGCGCCGGGCGGGACGGAGCGGCCGGTGCAGCGTGAGCGAATGCGAGGTGCCGCTCTGCTCCCGATCCGGTGCGACCACCGTGACCGAACCGACGCCGCGGCACGCGTCCGCCAGCAGCGCCAGGCCCGGCGCGAGGATCCCGTCGTCGTTGCTGACGAGGATGTTCACGGCTCGGGCGGCGCAGCCCGTGTCGGCACCGCCCGGCCCTCAAGGAGTGCCAGCACCTCGTCGAGGCCCATTCGCACTTCCTGCATCGTCTCGGCCTCGAGCGCCCGCCGTGCCGCGGGCTTGAGCTCACCGCTCCGCCGGTAGTGGTCGATGCGCTGGCGGGCACCGTCGATGGTGAACTTGTCGGTGTACAGCAGATGCTTGACCAGCATGATCAGCTCCACTTCACGCGCCTTGTAGACGCGGTTGCCGGAGCGGTTCTTCGCGGGATTCAGAAACTTGAACTGGCTCTCCCAGTAGCGCAGCACGTGCGGCTTCAGGTCGGTGAGGGTACAGACCTCCCCGATCGAGTAGAACTCCTGCACCGGGCGCGCGGTCGTCATCGCCATTGCTCCGCCTTCAGGTCGCGCTCCATCAGCTCGCGGGCGCTTTCACGCGGGGATTGTCCGTCGAACAGAATCCCACAGACCTTCTCGGTGATTGGCATTTCCACCCCCATGCGGGATGCGAGAGCGGCGGCCGCTCTCGACGTGTTGGCCCCTTCGGCCACGCTGCGATGCGCGGTCCGGTATTCCGTGAGCGTCTGTCCTTCCGCAAGCGCGACACCGAGCGCCCGGTTCCGGCTCAGACTTCCCGTCGTTGTGAGAATGAGATCGCCCATTCCGGCCAGGCCCGCGAAGGTCATCGGGTCGGCCCCCATCGCGACGCCGAGGCGCGTGATCTCGGCCAGGCCGCGCGTGATGAGCGCCGCGCGCGGGTTGTGGCCCATCCCGAGCCCCTCCAGCATGCCGGCCGCGATCGCGATCACGTTCTTCAGCGCGCCACCTAGCTCGACGCCCACCATGTCCTGGTTCGAGTAGACCCGGAACCGGGGCGTCGCGAAAATCGCCTGCGCCGCGCGCGCGGTGGCGGCGTCCGCGGCCGCGGCCACGACGGCGGTCGGCTGGCCCTCATACACCTCCTGCGCAAAGCTCGGACCGGACAGCACCGCGAGCCGGGCCGCCGGCAGCAGTCCTCCGATGAGCCGCGACATGAGCGTCAGCTCGGTCTCGTCCAATCCCTTCGTCGCGCTGACGATCAGCGTGTCGCGCGCGATCGCATCCCGGATCGAGCTGATGACCGCGCGCACCGCATGGCTCGGTGCGACGGACAGCACGACGTCGGCGCCGCTGACCGCCTCTCCCGCATCGGCCGTCGCTCGAAGCGAGGGCGCCAGCGCGGCTCCTGGCAGGAACACCGGGTTGACGTGATCCGCGTTGATCGCGTCTACGACCTCGGGCTCGTAGGCCCAGATCCGCACATCGTGGCCCTTCCGCGCCAGGAGATCCGCGAGCGTCGTGCCCCAGCTGCCACCCCCGAGCACGCCGACGGTGGTCATGCAGGCGGGGCGGCGGAGCGGCGGCCGAAGCGGTTCTCCGTGCCGGCGAGCAGGCGTGCACTGTTGGCGCGGTGCAGCCAGATGATCGCACCCGCGACCGCCACACCGCCCCAGAACAGCACCCAGTCGCCCGGGCGGATCAGGCACAGCGCCAGCGGAAGCGCCGCTGCGGCCACGATGCTCCCGAGCGAGACGTATCCGGTTCCGAACACCAGGCCGAGCCAGATCACGGCCACCGCGGCGATGGCGAGCGGCGCGAGGCCGAGCATGACGCCGGCCGCGGTCGCGACGCCCTTGCCGCCGCGGAATCCGACGAATACCGAAAACACGTGGCCCATCACGGCCGTGAGCCCGCAGGCCAGCGCGAACAGGCGGGACGGCGAAGCCAGCGGCGCGAGCACCAGGACCGGGACCGCGCCCTTCGCGATGTCGAACAGGGCAACTGGAATCGCGAACTTCCAGCCGAGGGTCCGGTACAGGTTGGTAGCACCCAGGTTCCTGCTCCCATGCTCGCGCAGGTCGATGCCGCGGGCGATGCGTCCCACCGCGTAGCTGGTTGGGATGGACCCGAGCAGGTAGCAGACGGCGAGAACGAGTGCGGCGCTCACGCGCGCCGCGCGCCGCGCCGCGTGAACTTGAGGCGCAGAGGCGAACCACTGAAGGGCCACTCGGCCCGGAAGCCGTGGGTCAGGTACCGCTGATACGACTCGGGCACATCGTCTGGCCGGTTGGTCACGATGGCGAAGGTCGGCGGAGCGATGCTGATCTGTGATGCGTAGAGCAGCTTGACCTCCTCTCCCGGTTTTTGCGGCGGAGAATTGCGCTCGATCAGCGCCTCCAGCACCCGATTCACTTCGGCGGTCCCCACCCGCACTTCCCGCGCGGCGGCGACGTCGAGGATCAGGTCGAGCACCTTGCGCACCCGCTGGCCCGTGAGCGCCGAGCCGTAGAGGAAGGGCACATACTGGAGGAACGGCGCCTTGGCGATGAGCTGCTCCTCTCCGCGCCGCGAGGTACTCGCATCCTTCTCTTCGATCAGATCCCACTTGTTCACGACGATGATCAGCGCGCAGCCGCTGTCCCACGCCTCGGTCGCGATCCGAAGATCCTGATTGTGGAGTCCGACGAGCGCGTCCACCACCAGCACGCAGACCTGGGCGCGCTCGATCGCCCGCTGGGTGCGGAGCGTCGAATAGAATTCCAGGTCATCTTCCACTTTAGCGCGGCGACGTAACCCTGCGGTGTCGATGAAGTTGAGTGTCTTTCCATGATAGCGCAAGAGCGAGTCGATCGCATCCCTCGTGGTGCCGGCCTCCGCGGCGACGACATGCCGCTCCTCGCCCAGCAGCCGGTTGACGAGCGAGGACTTGCCCGCGTTGGGACGTCCGACCACCGCGACATTGATCTGCTCGTCGTCCTCTCCCTCGCTGTGCTCCGGCAGGCGGCCCGCGATCGCATCGAGCAGGTCTCCCGTTCCCTTCCCGATCGACGCCGACACGCCGATCGGGTCGCCGAAGCCGAGCTGGTAGAAGCCGTACTGCGCCGTCGAGCGCTCCAGATCATCGAGCTTGTTCACGGCGAGCAGGACCGGCCGCCCCGCCTTGCGGAGGCGCTCGGCGATCGCGCTGTCGACCGGCATCAGGCCCTCGCGTCCGTCGACCAGAAACACGATCACGTCCGATTCGGCCAGCGCGAACTCGACCTGCTGCCGGATGGCGCGGTCCATGGACTCGTGCGAGTCGGGCACCAGGCCGCCCGTGTCGATGAGCCAGAACTTTCTCCCGTCCCAGTCGCCCTCCCCGAAGTGGCGGTCCCGCGTCGTGCCCGGCTGATCCGAGACGATGGCGCGCCGGCCGCCGATCAGCCGATTGAACAGCGTGGACTTGCCGACGTTGGGCCGGCCGACGATGGCGACGGTGGGGCGGCTCATGCGGCCACCGGCGCTTCCAGGGCGTCGGTGAATGACTTCGACAAACGCAACTCGACCGGCACACTCGCCGCGAGCAGGTCGAGACTCATGCTGTCCATGAACAACCCTTCGTCGTTGACCGATTCCGCGGGCAGCAGCACCAGGTCGAGATCGGAACGGCCCTTGAGCGCGCGCTGGAACGCGGTGCCCGGTATCAGCCCGGCGGTGGTCACCGTCGTCCCGAACAGTGAATTTTCGATCGCGATCAGCTCGAAGTGCGCGCCGGTGATGCGCGTGAGCGGCGCGAGTACCTGCGGCATGAGGCGCGCCATCGCCGTTCCCGTGGCGACGCCGATCCGGCGCCCTTCCCATCCCTGCAGTCCTTCGGCGCCGATCTCGATCTGGCGCTGCAGCCAGCGCACCGCGCCGACACCGTTCTCCACCTGCTCGAACCCGTCGTAGATCTCCGCCGGCGGCAGGTCGACTCCCGCGCGCATGTACAGCTCATCGGCCCCGAACGCCCAGGTGATGCCCCGCTCGCGGCGCGCCCTGGCGGACCATGCTTCAATGCGCACGATCGCGGCCTGGCATTCTTCCGGCGTGGGCTCCCGCACCAGGTGATGCTTGCTGAACTCCGTCAGGCCGACTGGCACCACCGAGCACCCCATGACGGCGTCGCCGAAGTCGTAGAGATCCGCCAGCGTCGCTTCCAGCACCGGGCCGTCGTTGACGCCGGGCGACATGACGATCTGCGTGTGAAAGACGATGCCGTGATCGGCAAAGTGGCGCAGCTGGGGAATGATCGCCGGCGCCGCAGGGTTCCGCAGCAGATAGCGGCGCGTCACCGGATCGGTCGCATGCACCGAGACATACAGCGGTGACAGGCGATATTCGATGATGCGCTCGACGTCATGCGGCTTGAGGTTGGTGAGCGTCGCGAAGTTGCCGTATCGAAAGGACAGTCGATAGTCGTCATCGCGAATGTACAGAACTTCGCGCAGTCCCTCGGGAAGGCCATCCACGAAGCAGAAATCGCACCGGTTGGCGCAGCGCCGGATGCGCACCGGTTCGAGCGAGAGCCCCATCGGCCGGTCGAGTGGCCGTTCGATGTCGTACTCCACCTCGGCGCCGTTCGCCTCACGCACATGGAGGATGAACCGCTCCTCGGCGCTCAGGAACTCCCAGTCGAGAAAATCCTCCAGCTCCCGGCCGTTGATCGAAATGAGCTCCGTTCCCGGCGCGAGACCCAGCTCCGCGGCGATCGAATCGGGATGGACGGCAGTCACCTTGATCATGCGGCCCCGCGAAGGCGGAAGTCTCGACCGGACAACCCGGTCACGAAACCGTAGAAGATCGCTTCCTGGCGAGCTAAATGCAAGCCCAGAGCCCACTTCGACCATCAGACGCAAAGTGGCTTCTAGGTCGGCTCCGCCCGGCTACCCGACCAGCAGCGCCAGCAGGGCATCGCCGTACGCCTCCAGCTTTGCGGCGCCCAGCCCCGAGACCTCCAGCAATCCCTCCCGGCTCCGTGGTTTGGCGGTCGCCAGGGCGATCAGGGTCTTGTCGTGGAACACGACATACGGCGGCACGCTCTTCCGCCTGGCCTCCTCGGAACGCCAGGCCTTGAGCCGCGCCAGCAGCCCGCCATCGGCGCCTGCTTCAGCCTCGGCCCCTCCTGGGGCGCGTCTGGGCCGCTTCCGGCGGCCGGCCACGCCTGCTGCGGGAAGCGCCAGCGTCGGCCGGTCGTGGCCGAGGGCAACGCGGCGTCCCTCGGGGGTCAGGGCGAGCACGAAGGCGCCGGGACGTCCACCCTCGAGCCCCTGCCGCTGGATAAGCCCGGCATCCGCAAGCACGGTCAGCAGCTCCTTGGTCCGGTCGAGCCCGAGCCCGCTGAGGCGGCCGAAGGTGGGAACGCGATCGAGACCGCGGCTGGTGATCTCCTGTGACTCGCTGCCGACCAGCATCTGAGCAATCCGCTCGACCCCGAAGCGTCCCGACAGCCGCCCGACCCCCGACAGCGCGACCCGCACATGCTCGAGCTCGGCGTCGGTCAGCTCACGCTCCCGACCCCGGCGCCAGCCAAGACAGACGTCGCACACGCCGCACCGGGGCTCGGCCCCGCCCCGCGCGCCGCCGGCGAAGTAGTCGTAGATGAAGCGGGTGCGGCATCCCCGGGCAAACCCGTAGCGCACCATCGTGTCGAGGCGGTCGCGGTCGCGTCTGGCTTTCTCAGTGCGCAACGCAAGATCGACCGGCGGCTCATCTGCACCGAGCGCAATTCCAGCGGCTTCCGCTGAGCGGCGCAGCAGGCGGGCTGCGGTGCCGAAGGCCATGCGCTCGGCAGAGTCCGGTCCTGCCGCCCGTTCGATTTCCTCCTCGTCGGCACCGGTGCCAAGCAGCCGCCATACCCGCCGGAAGGCGAGGGCCGACGGATTGGATCCCGACAGGAAAAACTCCTGGGTCCGCACATCTGCGGGCGAGAAGAGGAGAGTGCACCGAGACGCCTCGCCATCTCGCCCAGCTCGGCCGGCTTCCTGATAGTAGGACTCCACGCTTCCGGGCAGGTCGGCGTGCGCCACGAACCGGATATCGCGCTTGTCCACGCCCATGCCGAACGCGTTGGTGGCCGCGATGACATCCAGGCGGCCCCCCAGAAAATCATCCTGCACGCGAATGCGCTCCTCGTCGCTGAGGCCGGCATGGTAGCGCCCGGCCCGGAGCCCGCGTGCCTCCAGGAATTCAGCCCACAGCTCGACGTTCTTTCTTGTCGAGGCGTAGACGATGCCGGGCAGTCCGGCGTCTCGAACGAGGCTGTCGAGCGCGTCCATCTTCTCCGCGCGGCCGCGGCAGGATTCGACGGCGAGCGTGAGGTTGGGCCGTTCGAAGCCGGTGACCAGCTCGAGCGCGTCCACCAGGCCGAGCTGGACGACGATGTCGGCGCGCACGTCGGGCGTGGCGGTCGCGGTGAACGCGGACGCGGGAACGCCCAGCTCCGCGCGGAGCGCTCCGAGCCGACGGTAGTCCGGCCGGAAATCATGTCCCCACTGGCTGAAGCAGTGGGCCTCGTCGATGACGAGCCGCGCGGGCCGCGCCTCGACCAATGCGCGGCGAAATGCCCCACTCGCCAGCCGCTCGGGGGCGACGTAGATCAGCCGCATCTTTCCTGCGGCAAGGTCCCGCTCCAGCGCCGCCCGTTCGCCCGGCAGCATCATCGAGTGAATGGCGCCGGCCGCGATTCCGCGCGCGCGCAGCACGTCCACCTGATCCTTCATGAGTGCGATCAGGGGTGACACGACCACCGTCACGCCCTCGAGCAGCATCGCCGGGAGCTGAAAGCAGAGTGATTTTCCCGCGCCGGTGGGCATCACCGCCACCAGATCGCGACCGGCGAGAACGGCGGTCACCGCTTCCCGCTGCCCGGTGCGGAAGGCGTCGAGGCCGAAGTGCCGGTGCAATGCGCGCTCCAGCAGGGTCGGATCCATATCGAATAATGTGTTGGTCACGCTCTCAGCATACCCCTTTCGGCGCCATCCGGGGCCGAACCACCCTGAACCAACGCAAGCGGCCCCGCCGAGCGCGTGCACTCGGCAGGGCCATGGAATGGTAAGAGCGGGCGACCGGGCTCGAACCGGCGACGTCCAGCTTGGGAAGCTGGCATTCTACCACTGAATTACGCCCGCGGATGAGTGAGAATGTGCCGGGGCTGCGTCCGGGTGTCAAGCACGCGGGTGACCGCTTTCAGCGCCGCGCCGCCGCCTCCAGAAAACTCCGCAGATCCGGCTCACTGATCGCCGGCTCGCCTCCCACGACGTTATCAAGGCGGCCATCCAGCATCCACTGCTCCAGCTGCCCGACGAGCTCGAACAGGTGCTCGAATGAATCCACGACGAAGAGCAGCGGCTGATAGTGATCGATCTCGAAGTACTGGTTGATCACCCATTCGAGCTGGATCGGATAGCGCTGCACCAGTGGCGATTCGATGGCGTGTTCGATTTCACCGTAGGAGCTCAGCAGGCCGCTGCCGTAGACCTTGAGGCCCGACTCGGCGCGCATCAATCCGAACTCGATCGTGAACCAGAAGAATCGGGCGAGCGCCTTGAAAATGCTGGTGACCCGGCGAATCCGCTCCGCCTCGTCCGGTATGGCGGCCACGATGTCCGCGGCCGTGTGCGCGCAGTCGCCGAAGCGCACCAGCGTGTCGGCAAACGCACGGTCCGTATGCATCGGCACGTGACCGGCGATGTCGTGGAAGATGTCCGGTTCGGGCAGGTAATCGAGCGTGCTCCCGTCCCGGATCGTGATCGTGGTGGGAAACTCGCGATTTCGCAGGCTGTCGAAGAACAGAAACGACGGGATGTAGCCGCTCACGGGTTTCGCCTGAAAGCCGGTGAGCGGGCTGAGAAACCGGTTGACGTCTTCCAGGCGTGGCACCCGCTCCGGATCCAGGCAGAGGTTGTCGATGCCCTGCAGGAATCTGGCGTTGGCATACTTGCGCCAGCGGCCCTCCATGCGGGCGTAAAGCTGCCGCCAGGCGTCGTGATTGGCCTCGGAGTACAGCTCGAAGGGCTGGTGGATGTACAGCTGGCCTTCGCGCTGAGCCTGCTCGATAAACGGCGCCCTGGTCGTGGTCAGCCCACCTGCCCGCGCCTCGTCCGTGTACAGACCGGCCATGCTGCCTCCAGAACGGTGGGACTGTCTCAATCTAGTCGCCGGCGCGGATGCCGGGGAGCGCGGCAATGAAAAGCGCGCCCGATGGCGGGCGCGCTTTTCCTCCGATCGGATGCTACTTCGCGTGATAGCGCCAGCCGGTGACGCCCTGCCCCTGCACTTCGAGCTTCAGCTGGTACTGCTCGCCGGCCTTGAGCGCCGGGACAGTCGCCTCCTGGGTGGCGACGACGGCGCCCTGGCTGTTCATGAACTCGAACACGAGGACCATGGGGGCCGGGGCGATCGGCTTCATCTTCTCATCCGTCGCCGCGCGCCCGGTGACCGTTGCCGTCAGCCCTACGCCGCCGCCGATCGGGGCCGCCGATACCGACGAAACCGACACGGGAAGTGCGTGCAGTCGCATCCGTGTCTTGACCGCCATGTCACTGTTCTTCGTCATGGTGTATGCCGTGCCCAGCATCGTCACCGCCGTCTCGCTGAGCGGGTCGATCGCCAGCAGGGCGTTGGTGGCCGTTACCAGATCGGCGCCGCGCTTCAGCTCATACAGCGAGCGGGCGCGGATGTAGAGGCCGTCCCGGTTCGCCGGCTCGACCGCGAGAAACTTGTTGGCCGCCGTCACCGCATCGGCGAACCGCTTTTCGTTGAACGCGGTGACCGCGGCATTGTAGTCCACCGCTGCGCCCGAGGCGGGAACGGCACCACCGGCCGGATTGCCCGCGGTGACGCCCAGCCGCTTCTCCATCGCGCTGGCGCTGTCCGCGAGGCCTGCGCCGCGGAGCGACGCGATCAGACCCTTCTTCGCATCCGCATCATCCGGCACCCACGTCAGATACTGGCTGAACGCCGCCACCGCCTCCGGATAATGCGATCCGCGGGCGAGGAGCACGGCGCGGTTGTATGAACTCTGGTTGCGGACCTTCACGCTGGTGCTGTCGGTACCGGTCGCCGCCTTGATCGCGGCTTCGTAGTAGACCAGCGCACTGTCGTCGATCTTTTTCTGGGTGTACATGCCCGCGAGATTGTACGCCGCCAGGGGCGACGAGGGGAACCAGGCGGCGGCTCGCCGGTACTGGGCCATCGCCGAATCTTCCTGATTGTTCTTGGCGTAATCGACTGCGCGATTGATGATGGGCGCGAACGCCGCGCGCCGGAACTTGGTCACCTCACCCACGCACTCGGGTGCGAGCTCCTGCGTCTTCCGCAGCGACGAGTCCGCGCCGGCGACGTCACCCTGCGCCAGGTAGATCCGGCCGAGGTAGTACCA